>NZ_CP059139.1:2360000-3060000 GCF_014109765.1 Pseudomonas berkeleyensis | reverse complement strand
CAATTTTCTGCGTTTTGGTATCTGCAAAAGCTTGAGAGGCGACGGCAATGGAGAGAGCGGCAACGAGATAGCGCATTTATGACCTTCCTTAGTGAGCAACAGATTCGTTTGCGTGCGCTGGATGGTAGTCTCTAGCCATGAGAGGAGCCAATGGCAAAGCGAGAGGTGTGTCGAAAAAGTGTCGAAATCATAGGGCCGAATAGCAACGAATCGAGCAGGCGAGGTGAGCGGAAAGCCCGTATTGAGCGGGTTTGGCACGGATTGAGACGCTACCGGAACGGGTTCGAATCTCTTCTTCACCGCCACTTTCGCAATACCTAAGGCCCAGAAAACTAACAAGTTTTCTGGGCCTTTTGCTTTCTGGCTTTTCTTTTCTAATTTCTCATAAGCCTGCCTGGCTACAGGCTTGTCTTTCCATATGTCTGCCTGTCGTTCCTTCGTTCCCTGGATCGGCCATTGGCAATATCCATGGTCACTATCGAAAGCACTGATTTCTGTCTGACGAGGCATCGGCCTAATGTTGACCTCAACGCAGATTGAGTTGGATTGGAGGTCGTGATGTCCCGTATCGATGTGGTTTCCCTAGTTGGTAGCGCCGTACCGGCTGAGCTCAGATCAGATGGTCATATGGCGTGCTGGCTGCTGATGGTCGATGGTCAGCCCAAAGCCGGCCCCTTCGCTTCCCGTGAGGCCGCGCTGGCTTGCCAAGCCGTCTGGCTGCTTAGCAGTGCCGTTCGCCGTGAGGGCGATTCGCTGCTGGCCTGATTCACCGTTTTACCCCGCGCTCGCTCCAGCGCTCCCCTTGGCCCGCCTCTGGCGGGCTTTTTCTTGTCTGCCGGTTAGAATGGCGATCATTTTTTGAAGGGGCGTAGCGTGGCCAGGTGGGACATCTTCTGCAGCGTAGTGGACAACTACGGCGATATTGGCGTGACCTGGAGGCTTGCACGGCAACTGGCGGCCGAGCAGGGTCATTCGGTGCGTCTGTGGGTCGATGATTTGGCTTCCTTCGTGCGCTTGTGTCCAGCGGCCAGTAGTGATGCTGAGTGCCAGCACTGGCGTGGTGTCGAAGTCCGCCGCTGGGCGGAGCCGTTCCCCATAGTGGAGCCGGCCGAGGTGGTGATCGAGGCCTTCGCCTGCCAGTTACCGTCTTCATATGTCGCGGCGATGACCGCCAGTGGCACCCGGCGCCTCTGGCTGAATCTGGAGTACCTCAGCGCCGAGGATTGGGTCGCGGGCTGCCATGGCTTGCCATCGCCGCAGTCGGGCGGGTTACAGAAATTCTTCTTTTTCCCTGGTTTCGTGGAGGGTACTGGCGGATTGCTGCGTGAGGCTGACCTGTTGCCGCGACGTGATGCGTTTCAGGGCGACGAACAGGCACAGCAGGCTTTTCTGCAGTCATTCGGCGTTGTGCGTGAGGCAGGCGCGCGGCTGATTTCCTTGTTCGCTTACGAGAATCCGGGGTTGGCGAAATGGCTCGATGCGCTGGCAGCTGACTTGCAGCCAACTCAATTGTTGGTGCCGCAGGGCAAGATTCTGGCGGACTTGCAAGCCTGGCTTGGTGAGACGCAACTGGCGCCTGGTGACAACCGTCGGCGCGGCAATCTGCAGATCCATGTGCTGCCTTTCGTTGCGCAGGATGATTATGACCGCCTGCTGTGGTGCTGTGACCTCAATGCGGTACGTGGCGAGGACTCGTTCATTCGTGCGCAATGGGCGGGGCGGCCGCTGCTCTGGCATATCTATCCGCAGGAAGAGGGCGCGCATTGGGACAAGCTCGATGCTTTTATGGCGCTTTATAACGTCGGTTTGATGCCGGAAGCAGCTGCCGCGCAGGCCGGGTTGTGGCGGGCGTGGAATGCAGGCGAAGGGATGGAAACGGCCTGGCCCGCGCTTCTCGACACTTGGCCGGTACTGCAACGGCATGCCGAGCAGTGGTGCGATCAGCAGGCCGCTCGGGTAGATCTTGCCACGGCGCTGGAACAGTTTTACCGAAATTGGCTATCATACGCGGCCTAGATTTCTGTACCTCCCGCATATTTCGGATATCCGCATGAAAACTGCACAAGAAATGAGAGTCAACAGCGTGGCCCTGATCGATGGCCAGCCGTGGCTGATCCAGAAGGCCGAGTTCACCAAGTCCGGCCGTAACAGCGCCATCGTCAAGATGAAGCTGAAGAATCTGCTCAACGGCTCCAAGACCGAGACCGTCTACAAAGCCGACGACAAGATGGAGCCGGTGATTCTCGAGCGCAAGGAAGTGAACCTGTCCTACATCAGCGGTGAGGACTACGTGTTCATGGATCCGGAGTACAACTCCTACGAACTGCGTGCCGAAGATCTGGAAAGCGTTCTGCCGTTCATCGAAGAAGGCATGAGCGACGTCTGCGAAGCCGTGTTCTTCGAAGGCAAAGTGATCTCCGTTGACCTGCCGACCACCATCGTGCGTCAGGTTGTCTACACCGAGAACGCTGCTCGTGGTGATACCTCCGGTAAGGTGATGAAGCCTGCCAAGCTGCGCAACGGTACCGAGATCAAGGTCGCCGAGTTCGTCGATATCGACGACTGGATCGAGATCGACACCCGTGACGGTTCCTACAAGGGCCGCACCCAGGCGCCGCAAGCCTAAGCTTGAGCGTCACGAAAAACCCGGCCTTGGTGCCGGGTTTTTTATGCCTGACTCAGGGGCTCTAGGGAGTTTTCCCACGGCGAGCTCGCGGCTGAAGCCGCTCCTACGTGATATGCGGATCGGTGGGGTCAGCCATGGAGAAAGCCCGTGCTCAATACACGGGGCACTCAGCCGTCATGGCTGGGTGGCCAGGCTTGCCTGTAGTGCCTGATCCCAGGGTGGCGGAAAGCCGAAGCGCTGCTTGAGGAAACTCAGCAGCAGGCGCGTGCGCGGGCTGGCTTCGCGCTCCAGACGCAAGGCGTAGATGCTAACCGGCTCGGCGGCTGGCAGCCCCTGTTCGCAGAACAGCGGGATCAGCTCGCCACGCTGCAAGTGCTCGCTGCTCATCCAGGTGGGCAGGTGAGCCACGCCGAGGCCGGCAAGGGCGCTGAACAGCAGGGTTTCGGCGTTGTTGCTGGTCTGGCGCAGGCGTTTGGGTTTGCACTGCTGCAGCTTGCCGTCGACTTCGAAGCGCCAGGCGTAGGGCGGTGCCAGGCTGTC
Source organism: Pseudomonas berkeleyensis (assembly GCF_014109765.1). Taxonomy (NCBI): domain Bacteria; kingdom Pseudomonadati; phylum Pseudomonadota; class Gammaproteobacteria; order Pseudomonadales; family Pseudomonadaceae; genus Pseudomonas; species Pseudomonas berkeleyensis. The sequence continues at coordinate 3,056,834 of NZ_CP059139.1, read as the reverse complement.
CCAGTCGAGGCCGTCGTGCTGTTCCAGCTCCAGCGGGCTGCGCGGGATGCCGCGGCGGCGCAGGTAGTCCGGGCTGGCGCAGACGATGCGGGTCATCGACGCCAGCGGCGTGGCGACCAGGCGGCTGTCCGGCAGCGGGCCGATGCGTACGACGATATCCACTTCACCGAGGTGCTCGCCTTGCAGGTCGATGAAGCTGTCGATCAGGCGCAATTGCACGTCCAGGCCCGGATTGGCGCCGAGAAACTCGGCAATCGCCGGTGCCAGATGGCGTCGACCGAAAGGCGAGGGCGCGTCGATGCGGATTAGTCCTTCCGGTGCGCTGCTCAGCGATACCGCCTCGGCACGTGCCAGATGCAGTTCGGCGAGGATGCGTCTGGCGCGTTCGGCAAACGCCAAGCCTGCCGGAGTGACGCGCACGGCATGAGTGTTGCGGCTGAACAGTACGCTCCCCAATGCGCGTTCCAATGCGTCGATGCGCCGCGCAACCGCCGAGGGTGTGAGTGGATGGCGCCTGGCAGCTGCGGAGAAACTGCCGGTTTCCAGCACGTCGAGGAAGAGTTCCAACTGGTTGGTCAGAGCATCGGGGTTCATGGTTACCTGCTTATGCGTAATCAGCAAAGCCATTGTGCGTTGCTGTGCGTTTCCGCGCTAGCCGCGACTGATTAACATGCGCCCACTGTCTGGAGGTGCCATGAATCTGTTCGATCTGTTTCTGAATCTGTTGCTCGGTCTGAGCCTGGGAACCCTGGGCGGGCTGTTCGGGATTGGCGGTGGGCTGATCGCCATTCCGGTGCTGGGTGTGTTGTTCGGCCTGGATCAGCAATTGGCGCAGGGCACCGCTCTGGTCATGGTGGTGCCGAACGTGATGCTGGCGCTGTGGCGTTACCATCAGCGCAATCGTATCGACCCCCGACATGCTTTGCTGCTCGGCGTGAGCAGCTTCTTCTGCGCCTGGCTGGCATCGTTGTACGCGGTGGAACTGGACTCGCGCACCATGCGCTGGGCCTTCGTTGGTTTCCTGCTGGCGCTGGTGACCTACAACCTGTTGCGCATGTTGATGGCCCAGGCGCCGGCCAGCGGCACGCTACGTCATCACTGGGGTTGGCTGGGGGCGCTGGGCGGGGTGTCCGGCGCGATGGGGGGCTTGTTTGGCGTCGGCGGCGCGGTAGTGGCGACGCCGGTGCTGACCAGTGTGTTCGGCACCACCCAGGTGGTGGCACAGGGGCTGTCACTCTCTCTGGCGCTGCCCAGCACCGGGATTACGTTGTTTACCTACGCGCTGCACGATCACGTCAACTGGTGGATGGGCGTGCCGCTGGCTATTGGCGGCCTGCTCAGTATCAGTTGGGGGGTGCGTCTGGCGCATTCGCTGCCGGAGCGCCTGCTGCGCAGTCTGTTCTGCGGTTTCCTGCTGGTTTGTGCGTTGCTGCTGGGGTTGGAATCCGGCGGTCTATAGACGAAAACCTTCGACGATATGATCGGCCAGGCACTCGGTGACAGGGGACTGGCTGCTCTCGTTACGCAGCAGCACGATGCTGGTCAGTGGCAGCAGGGGCAGGCCTTCGGCTTCACCGAGGATGCGCAGATCCGGGGTGATCAGACTTTGCAGCTGTGCGGTGACGGCCAAGCCGGCGCGCACCACGGCGAACAGTGCCGACAGGCTGGGGCTGGTGTAGGCGATACGGTAGGGGCGGCCCATCGCATCCAGTGCGTTGCAGGCCCATTCCCGGCAGAAACAATCGGCGTTGAACATGGCCAGCGGCATGGGGTTCTGCTCGTGCGGGCAGAAGCCCTGAGCCACGGCCCAGGCGAAGCGTTCCTGGCGCAGCAGTTGGCCGATCTCCTTGCCAGGCTGACGGGTGACGATGGTCAGATCCAGATCCTGGCGCAGCAGCAGTTGGCCCGATGGTTCGCAATGCACCTCCACCTGCACCAGCGGATAGGCCTGGGCGAAGCGCGAGAGAATCTCCGGTAGAAAGCGCATCACGTAGTCATCCGGCGTGCCGATACGCACGGCGCCGACCATATGTGGCTCGCGCAGGGTATTGAGCACTTCGCCGTGCAGCTTGAGAATGCGCCGCGCATAACCCAGCAGCACCTGGCCTTCGGGCGTCAGTCGCACCTGGCGGCCGTCACGTTCGAACAGTGCGCGTTGCACCACGTCTTCCTCCAGCCGTTTCATCTGCATGCTCACGGCCGATTGGGTGCGATTGACTGTTTCCGCGGCGCGGGTGAAACCACCGGTGTCGGCAATGGCAACGAAGCTGCGCAGCAATTCGGTATCAATACTGGGGTGGAAGGCCATTCATCAATCCTCGAGATGGATTCCATAAGAAACATTCGTTGGATTGATCTTAAGCGCGACATGACACTGATGCCAACCCCACAGGGAGGGCATCGAGATGAAAGGTCAGAAAGGTTATGCGTTGGTTCAGGCTATCCATTTCGAACGTCTGCCGTCATTGGCTGGCGTGTGGCGTATGCTGCGGCGCTGGCGTCAGCTGGCACGCGAGCGTGGACAATTGGCGCGACTGGATGGTGCGGCGTTGAAGGATCTGGGTCTGTCCCGTGCCGATGTGTTGCAAGAGGCCGAGCGGCCGTTCTGGGATGATCCGTTGAGTAAGTGAGTGACAATGACTGGAGTTGTTGAATGACCGCGGTACGCAAGGGCGCCGATTTTTTCCTGTTCCAGCTGATGATGCTGTTATGCGCCATCTGGGGCAGTCAGCAGGTGGCGATCAAGCTGGCCGCGGACGATATTGCGCCCATGCTGCAGGTGGCCTTGCGCTCCGGCATCGCCGCTGTGCTGGTTGGCTTGCTGCTGCTGTGGCAGCGCGGATGGCGTGAATGGGTCAGCTCGACATGGCTGGCCGGATTGCTGGCAGGCGTGTTGTTCGCGCTGGAGTTCTTCTTCATCGCCCTTGGCCTGCGTTACACCACGGCTTCGCATATGGCGGTATTCCTCTACACCGCACCGATCTTCTCGGCGCTTGGGCTGCACTTCATGTTGCCCAGTGAGCGCCTGCGCCGCCTGCAATGGCTGGGTATCGGCTTGTGTTTCGGCGGGGTGGTGATGGCATTTGGCGTCGGTGGCAACTGGGCCGAGGTTGACCTCAGCATGCTGCTCGGCGATGCGCTGGGTCTGTGTGCGGGTATGGCCTGGGGCGCTACCACGGTGGTGGTGCGTGGCTCACGCCTGTCGGAAGCGCCGGCCGGGCTGACACTGTTCTATCAACTGACTGTGGCGTTCGTGCTGCTGCTTGCTTACGCCTTGGCGGTAGTCGACCTCGGCCAGTTGCGTTGGAGCCCGGTGGCCATTGCCAGCATCCTGCTGCAGGGCGTAGTGGTGTCGTTCTTCAGCTATCTGGCCTGGTTCTGGCTATTGCGCCGCTACCTGGCCTCGAACATGGCGGTGTTCTCGTTCATGACGCCGCTGTTTGGCGTCAGCTTCGGCGTGCTAGTGCTGGACGAGCCGCTGACGTTGAGTTTCATCATTGGTGCCGCGCTGGTGCTGTCCGGGATCACCCTGGTCAGCAGCGAGGCTTGGCTGCGTCGGCGTCTGGCTGACTGGCGCGGCTTGCCGCAACAACCCTGAGTATTCGCCTGCAAGGAGGCTGGAAATTGTCCGCCTATCATTTGGCCCAACTGAATATCGCCTGGATGAAAGCGCCGCTGGAGTCGCCGGAGATGGCCGATTTCGTCGCCAATCTGGAGCGCATCAATGCGCTGGCCGAAGGTTCGCCAGGTTATGTCTGGCGCCTGCAGGACGAAGCAGGCGATGCCACGACGATCCGCCCGTTCGGTGACGAGGTGCTGGTCAACATGTCGGTCTGGGAGGATGTGCAGTCGCTCAGCGACTACGTTTACAAGTCCGCGCACACCGAGATGCTCAAGCGGCGCCGCGAATGGTTCGAGCGTGTCGAGCAGGCGCATCAGGTGTTGTGGTGGGTGCCGGCCGGGCACCAACCTGGCGTGGTCGAAGCGGCCGAACGCCTGGAGCATCTGCGTGAGCATGGCGCGACGGTGCAGGCCTTTACCTTTCGTCATGCGTTCGCGGCACCGGCCTAAGGTCACCTCTAAAAACTACCTGCGTTGTCATCGCTGCGTTAAAAACAGGCTCAGAATGCTCATTTACAATCCGTAAACTGCGCTTCTTCGCCTGTTTTTGCCTTGCGCTGACTGCCTCGCCTACGTTTTTAGAGGTGCCCCTGATAGGCTGAGTCGCCATGACACTCTCTCTTTCTCTCGCTGAAGCGCGCCGTCTGGCCCTGGTAGCACAGGGCTTCGGGCGTACGCCGCGCGGGGCGATCGCCCACAAGCAGTTGCAGGTACAGATCGAGCGACTTGGCGTGCTGCAGATCGACTCGGTCAACGCGTTGGTGCGTTCGCACTATCTGCCAGCGTTTTCCCGCCTTGGCCATTACCAGGCTGAACACCTCGATGAGCTGGCCTGGGGCCGCGCGCGGCGCCGGCGTTTGTTCGAGTACTGGGGGCATGAGGCGTCACTGTTGCCGCTTGAGCTTTACCCGCTGCTGCGTTGGCGTATGCGCCGGGCTGCGGATGGGCAGGGCATCTACAGCCAACTGGCGAAGTTCGGTGTGGAGCGACGCGATGCGATAGACCGCGTATTACAAACCGTGCGCGAGCGTGGCGCGTTGGGCGCTGGCAGTCTTTCCACTCGTACCGAAAAGGCCGGACCCTGGTGGGACTGGAGCTCGGAAAAGACGGCGCTGGAATGGCTGTTCGCGGCAGGCGAGGTGACGGTTGCCGGGCGGCGCGGCTTCGAGCGGCTGTACGACCTGCCGGAGCGGGTCATTCCTGCTGATTATCTGAATCACGCCGATCTCGAGGAAGACGAAGCGCAGCGCCGCCTGTTGCTGCGTTCGGCCGATGCGCTGGGTGTGGCGACCGAGAGGGATCTGCGCGACTACTATCGCCTGGATGCCTCCGACAGCAAACTTCGTATCGCTGAGCTGGTGGAAGCGGGCGAGTTGTTGCCCGTTGCGGTGCAGGGCTGGCGGCAGTTGGCCTATTGTCGGGGCGAGGCGCGCATCCCTCGGCGCGTGCGCCACAGCGCGCTGCTGTCGCCTTTCGACTCCTTGATCTGGGAGCGCGAGCGCACCGAGCGGCTGTTCGGTTTTCGCTATCGACTGGAGATCTACACCCCGCAGGCCAAGCGCGTGTACGGCTACTACGTGCTGCCATTCCTGCATCACGAGCGTTTGCTGGCGCGGGTGGATTTGCGCAGCGAGCGGGCGGCCGGTCGCCTGGCAGTGCATGCCGTGCATCTGGAGGAGGCGGTGCTAAGCGAAGAGGCGCGCCTGGCACTGGGTGACTCGCTGCGCGCGCTAGCGCACTGGCTGGGTCTGGATGAGGTGTGGCTGGCGCCGGGTGTCAGTCTGCGTGGGCTGCTTGGCTAACCGCCGTTATCCAACAGAAATTTCAGTTCATCGACGCGCTGGATGTTCAACTGCATCGGGCAGGTGTAGTACATCGGTGAGCCGACATGTTTGCCCTGCAGGTCGCATTGGCCGTTGCGGTAGATCAGCCAGGCTTTCTGCGCCTCTTCCAGTTGCCGGGCATCTTCCGGAGCGCTTTCCTGCAGCTTGAGGAAAAGCTGCTGGTAGACGCGATTCATCTCCTTCTTCACCGCTTCCGATACGCCCTCGGCGCAGCCAGCGACGCTGGCGTTGTTGATCATCCCGCTGGCGTCCAGGCAGGCCTGGTACCGTTGGTCGTAGTCGGCCCAGCTGCTGCACGGCAGGATCAGCAATAGCGGTATCAGGTGTTTACGCAGGGCTGGCATGGCAGTTTTCCAATGAAACAGGGGCTGCCGGGCAGCCCCTGAGCGTCGTGCTTACTTGGCGGCCAGGCGGGTGCGCATGTTGTTGGCGCGATCCGTGGAGCCCGGGTGCGAGGAGAACATGCTGCTCTCGCCGCCGCCCAGCTTGGCCAGCTTCTCGAACGCGGTGACCAGGCCTTCACGCGGAATGTTGCGCTGGGTCAGCAGGTCGAAGGAGAAGTTGTCGGCAGAGGTTTCCTGGCTTTGCGAGAACTGTGCGTTGACCAGCTGCTCGCCCAGTTCACCGAGCTGCGAGGCGGACAGCGCGGCGACGGTGCCGTTGCCCGATGCTGCGGCGGCGTTGCGAGCGGCGGCGGTGGCGTAGGCGGTCTGCATGGCCTTCTTGGTGTGGCCGAGGGCGACGTGGCCGATCTCGTGGCCGAGCACGCCTTCCACTTCGTTGTCGGTCATCAGATCCATCAGGCCGCTGTAGACGCGTACGCAGCCGTTGGCCATGGCCCAGGCGTTGACTTCGTCGGCCTGGTAGACCTTGTAGTTGATCGGTGTGCCGTTGATCTGATGGCCAAGGTTGTTGGCGATCTTGTCCAGGCGCTTGGTGTACGGGCTGCTCGGACCGGCGACGTTGGCCGCGGCGTCCATTTCGGCGCAGGCCTGGTCGGACATGCTCTTCACTTCGGCGTCGCTGAGGGTTGCGGCCTGTACGGCCATCAGGCCGGATTGCAGCATGGCGTCAGGGGACATGTTCTGGCAGCCGGTCAGCAGAACGGCGCTGGAGAGGGCGAAAGCGGAGAGGGTGGTGCGCAGTTGCATGGATCATCGTCCTTGTTGGAGGTGTTGGCCGCGAGTCCTTTCCGGCTGGGGAACGTCGTTTGGCGCCCATTTGGGTGGGCTCGCGATGGGCCGGCATTATGCCGGATAACGCACAAAAGAAGTGCGAGCTTGTTCGCGCCCTGGCCAGTGGCCAGGGCGCGAATCGTCAGCGGCGTACCTGCTTCAGCGTCTCGGCGATCATGAAAGCCAGCTCCAGGGATTGGTCGGCATTCATGCGTGGGTCGCAGTGCGTGTGATAGCGGTCGGAGAGGCCGTCCTCGGTGATCGGACGCGAGCCACCAATGCACTCGGTGACGTTCTGCCCGGTCATCTCGATATGAATACCGCCGGCATAGGTGCCTTCGGCCTGGTGCACGGCGAAGAACTGGCGAACTTCGCTGAGAATCTGCGCGAAATCACGGGTCTTGTAGCCGCTGCTGGCCTTGATGGTGTTGCCGTGCATCGGGTCGGAGCTCCACAGCACCTGGCGGCCTTCGCTCTGCACCTTGCGCAGCAGGCGCGGGAAGTGCGCTTCGACCTTGTCCGCGCCCATACGCACGATCAGGTTCAGGCGGCCCGGATCGTTGTCCGGGTTGAGCGCATCGATCAGGCGGATCAGCTCGTCCGGATCCATGCTCGGGCCGACCTTCACGCCGATGGGGTTCTCGATGCCGCGCATGAATTCGACATGGGCGCCGTCCAGTTGGCGGGTGCGGTCGCCAATCCACAGCATGTGCGCGGAGCAGTCGTACCAGCGGCCGGTAAGGCTGTCGCGACGTACGAAGGCCTCTTCGTAGTTCAGCAACAGCGCTTCGTGGGCAGTGAAGAAGCTGGTTTCCCGCAGTTGCGGCGCGCTGTCCATGCCCACGGCGCGCATGAAGGCCAGGGTTTCGTCGATGCGCCCGGCGAGCTGGTGGTACTTTTCTGCCAGCGCCGAGTTGGCAATGAAATCCAGGTTCCACTGATGCACCTGATGCAGGTCGGCGAAACCGCCCTGGGCAAAGGCGCGCAGCAGGTTGAGACTGGCGGTGGCCTGGTGATAGGCCTGCATCAGGCGCTCGGGGTCGGGCACGCGGCTGGCGAGGTCGAAACCGATGCCGTTGACGATGTCGCCGCGATAGGCGGGCAGGGTGACGCCGTCGATGGTTTCCTCGCCGGAGGAGCGTGGCTTGGCGAACTGCCCGGCCATGCGCCCGACTTTCACCACCGGGCAACCGGCGGCAAAGGTCATGACGATGGCCATCTGCAGCAGCACCTTGAAGGTGTCGCGGATTTTCGCGGCGGAAAATTCGGCGAAGCTTTCCGCGCAGTCGCCACCTTGCAGCAGGAAAGCGCGACCCTGAGTGACCTCGGCGAACTGACGGCGCAGCTCGCGCGCCTCGCCAGCGAACACCAGCGGCGGGTAGCCTGCCAGCGTCTGCTCGACACGACTGAGGTGGGTGGCGTCAGGGTATTCGGGCTGCTGCTGGATGGGTTTTACCCTCCAGCTATCGGGGCTCCAGGCGTGCGACATGCGGTGTCTCTAACGGTTGATCAGGCGGAGGCGCATGGTAACCGATAAGCCCTGAGACCCGTACGGGTATCGCAGTGCCTCGAGTTACGAGGCAGGAGCCGGATCGAAGTCGCGTACCGGCGCTTGCCGCGGCAGAACATCGCGAGCAGGCAGGAAGCGCCCGTAACCCTGTACCTTGCCCAGATCTTCCGGATATTCCAGGCCACGGCGGTAGGCGATACGGCCATTGATCAAGGTCAGTTCGACCGCCGCATCGTTGCGTTTGACCACTCGCACCAAGCCGAGTACCTCCATCGGTGCTTCATGCAGTTCGTCCAGCGTGTCGTCGAGGCCGGTGGGGTCGATCAGCACCAGATCGGCGCGATCCCCGACTCGCAGGTAGCCGGCATCGACACCGATGAAGTCCGCCAGCTCGCCGCTGCAACGGCGTACGGCCTGGCCTAGCTCCATGAACGACTCGCCGGCCAGGTCGGCGTCCCGTACGTATTTGAGAAAGCGCAGCGGGAAGTTGTACTGGGCGATGGAGCGCAGGTGCGCGCCGGAGTCGGCGAAGCCGGGGTGTGTCCAGGGGCTTGCCAGCAGTTTGCGCATGATCGCTTCGCGCTGGTTGCCGTAGCAGGTCGTCCATTTCAGCGCCTCGCGGTATTGGCAGGCCAGTTCGAAATAGGCATCCACCGCGTCCAGGCCTCGGGCCTGGCCCAGTTGCTTGAAGTTCTTGCCGACCAGGCTGGCATCCGGGCATTCGGTTACCCAGCAATCGGAGAAGTCACGGTGCCAAAGGCCCTTGGTCAGCACCGCCTTGACCTGTTTCTTGAACAGGGCGCGGAACTCGGGCTCCTTGACCTTGGCGTAGAGCTCGTCCGGATCCTTGATGTTGCGCAGGATCTCGCCAGCGCCGAATTCCTCGAAAGCGTTCACGTTGAGCCCTTCCAGGCGCAGGGTGAAGGGCGCCGGCAGGGTCTGCCAGCGGAAATGACCGCGCAACACCTTGTTCGCCAGCCAGCCGGATAGGCGCGTGAAACGATGCAGCAGTGGCTGCGATTTGAGATCCAGGGCGGTGAGCATGGTGCACTTGAGCGGTTTCCTGAACCAGCCATGGGCCTGCCAGAGGAAGGCGAACACGTTGACCTTGGTCACCGCGTTGGGCGCTCCCTGCAGCACGGCGCCACGACGGCGGAGCACGGCGAACAGGCGGGAGAACTCCTTCCAACTGGCGAAGGTGGAGGGCAGCGGGCTGGACCAGGCACGGTCGCCATCCATCTTGTCCAGCCGGGTGGTCATCACCGACAGGCCGATGCAGCCGGCATCCAGCGCTTCTTCGAGCAACTGCTGCATGCGGGCGAGTTCGGCTTCGCTCGGCGTCACTCGGCTGGTGGCGCGCTCCAGGCCCATCACCGCCACGCGTAGTTCGGAATGACCGAGAAAGGAGTTGACGTTCGGCCCCAGTGGCAGTTGGTCATAAAAGGCGCGATAACCGGCAGCGTCACGCCAGGTTTTCTTCTCCTGCAGGATCGGCAGCACGTACTCGCGCGGTACCGCTTCGACGCGGGTGAACAGGTCAGAGCAGTCCTCGGCATCGGCCAGCACCATGCTGATCGAGCAGGAGCCGATGGTCACGCTGGTGACGCCGTGGCGCACCGATTCTTTCAGCGCCGGCGCGGCGATCACTTCGGCGTCGTAGTGCGAGTGAATTTCCAGAAAACCGGGGGTGATCCATTTGCCGCCAGCATCGATCACGTGCGGGCAATCGCGCTCATCCAGCGGGCTGAGGCTGAGCGTATCGACCTTGCCGTCCTTGATGCCGATATGGCGCACCGTGCCGGGGGCGCCGGTGCCGTCGAAGTACAGGCCGTTGTTGATGATGATGTCGTAGCTCATGGCAATCTCCAGGGCGCCAGCAGCAGGATGCCGGTGACCAGCAGCAGGATGTAGATGGCAATGCGGAAATGACGCTCGTCGACGCGTCGGTGCAGGCGTTCGCCCAGCCATATGCCAAGCAGCAGGAGCGGGGCGTAGCTGAGAACCTGCGGTAGCGCTGGCAGCAGACGGCCGTCGAGCAGAAAGGCGATAGTGAGCAGGCTGTTGAGGGTGAACCAGACGGTTACCAGGGTGGCGCGCAACCGTGCCTTGTCCAGATGAGTGCCGGCCAGGCCATAGACCAGCAGCGGGCCGCCCGAGGCGAACAGGCCATGACTGAGTCCTGCGGCCAGGGTAATGCAGCGAGTCAGCCAGGTTGGGCGTACCGTCAGCGCATGGTTCTGGCGCAGGCGCCACAGTTCACGGCCGGCAAACCAGACGATGAGTGCGCCGAAAGCGACCTTCAGTATCTGGGTGTCCAGATACGCCAGCAGCCAGTAGCCGAGCAGGGTGCCGACGACCATGCCGGGCAGCAGAGTGCCGAGCAGCAGGCGACGGTCGATCAGTCTCCAGTGGCGGTGCACCAGATAGCCGGTCATGCAGATGTTCAGCGGTACCAGAATCGGCAACAGCTGATCGATGGGTAGCAGCAATGCACCGAGCGACAGGGCGATGACCACGCTGCCGAAACCGGTGATGGCCTCAAGGGTGTAGGCCAGCAGGATAAAGGCGCCGAGCGCATAGGGAGCCAGCGCCATCAGCTCATCTCCCCGGCGAAGCGCTGGCTCATCTTGCGGTAATACAGACCGGGTGCCAGGCGCCATAGCAGACTGGCCAGCCAACTGCCGCGATCCGGAAACAGTCGTTCGCGACGACGATCGAGCGCATCGAGGATCAGGTGCGCCATCCAGTCGGCGCCACGGATCTTGCCGATGGTCGAGCGTGCATGGTCAGCGGGTTGGCCGTCGCCACCCAGTGCGTTGCGGTCGATAGGCGTATCGAGAAAGCTCGGATAGACCATCAGCAGACCAATGCCGTCACGGCTGATTTCCGCCCGCAGCACTTCGAAGGCCTGGCTCAGTGCGCTTTTCGCCGCGCAATAACCGGCGCGGCCGAGCAGCGGCATCCAGCCGGCCATGGAGCCGACGGCGACCACCTGGCCGCGGCTCTCGCGCAGCAGTGGCAGGGCTGCCAGGGTCAGCTCCAGGGGTGCGTGGTAATCCACCGCCATGACCTTGCGAAAGACCGCCGGGGTGGTTGCTACGGTCGGTGATCGATGGGTGATGCCGGCGTTGTTGATCAGCAGGTCGAGGCGGCCGAAGCGCGCCTGGCAGGCCTCGACAAGCTGCCTGTGCAGGTCTGGATCGGTGATATCGCCAGCGAGACCATGGGTACGGGCATCGCCCAGTTCGGCCAGGCGTGGAGCCAGGCCGGGCGCATCGATATCGGTGAGCAGCAGTGCGTCGCCACGGGCATGACAGGCGCGCGCCAGTTGCCAGCCGAGGCCGCTGGCGGCCCCGGTGATCAGGGTGACACGCATCAGGCTTCTCCGGGCTGGGCGGCAGGTGCCTGTGTCTGTGCAGGCGCGGGTGGGCGGCGTGACCAGAACCAGGCCAGGCTCAGCCCCGATACCAAATGCCAGCAGCCCCAGAACGCGGCTATCAGCAGCATGCCGCCGGCCTGCGGAAAGAAGGTGAAGATGATCACTAGCCCCAGTGCCGAATTCTGGATGCCGGTTTCCAGAGTCACCGCACGTTGATCCGCTTCGTTGAGGCCGGCCAGGCGTGCACTGAAGTAGCCAATCAACAACGCCAGCAGGTTGTGCCCCACCACCAGCCAGAAGAACAGGTGGAAGTGGCTGACGAACTGATCCAGGTTACGGCTGAAGGCCAGGGCGACGAACCCCAGCATCACGCACAGGCTGAACAGGCGCAGTGGTTTTTCCACACGCAGGGCCAGCAGCGGGAAGCGTCTGCCGATTGCCATGCCGACGACCAGCGGCACGCCGAGCACCAGTACCACCAACAGCAGCAGGCCCAGCGGGTCGATATCGATTTCAGTCAGCAGCGGTCGGGTATAGGGGTTCAGCCAGGAGTAGAGGGCAAAATTGAACGGTGTCAGCACGCTGGCAGCAAGGCTGGACACTGCGGTCATGCTCACCGAAATCGCCACGTTGCCGCGGGCCATCCAAGTCATGATGTTGGAGAAGCTGCCGCCAGGGCAGGCCGCGACCAGTATCATGCCCAGTGCCAGCTCCGGCGGGATGCGCAGCAGCCAACAGGCCAGGCAGGTCATTGCCGGTAGCAGCAGGAACTGCGCTAACAGGCCGATGACCGGCGCCTTGGGCGAGCGCACGATGCGGCGAAAATCCTCGGCGCACAGATCCAGGGAAACGCCGAACATCATCAGGGCGACGATGAGGTTGATCAGTACCAGGCTGCTGGGGTCGAAGGCAATCTTGATCGGTTCCATGTTCAGGCCTCCTGGGTGGCTGGTACGCCACCTTCAGCCAGCTCGCGGCGCAGCGCCGCGGTATGGCTGGCAATGCGTTTACGGTAGCTGTCCTTGTGCACGTAGTAGGCCATGCGCTCCAGCTCCAGGTACTGGTAACCGCCGTCCAGGCGTTGGCCCGCCTGTTCTCGAATAGTTTGGCGCAACGCCTGCGCCGCCGGGCTGCCAGCCTGTAACTGGCGGATATACAGGGCCACCAGTTCGGCCTGCTCGTCACGGCCCTGCCAGCCCAGGCCGGAAGCCTCGACCATGCCGAGCATGAACAGGTCGTCGTGTTCAGGATGAAAGACGTTGAGGTACAGCTGTGGCGCACCAGCGCCTTCCGGCCAGTTCAGCTCGCTGCGCGCGATGAAGGGGTAGTCGAGCTTGTAGCCGGTGGCCATCAGGATCAGGTCGTAATCCGCCTGTTCGCCATTGGCGAAGGACACGCGCTGGCCGTTCACCGCGGTGATATCACCACGGGGGCGGATATCACCATGGCCAATGTGGTGCAGCACCAGCGAGTTCATCACCGGGTGTGATTCGTACAGGCGATAGTCCGGGTCTGGCAGGCCGTATTGCGAAGGTTTGCCAACCAGCGCGCGCACCAGCAGGCCGTCGACCAGTTGTTTGAGTCGACGCGGCAGCTTGATCGCACCGCCGAAGGTGTCGGTCGGCTTGCCGAGAATGAACTTGGGCAGGAAGTGGTAGCCGCGACGTACCGAAAGATCCACGGCCGCAGCGCGGTGCGCGGCGTCCACGGCGATATCGCAGGCCGAGTTGCCGCAGCCGACCACCAGCACCCGCTTGCCGGCAAACAGGTCGGCGTTCTTGTAGGCGCTGGAGTGCAGCACCTCGCCGCTGAAGTCGCCCGGTAACTGGGGCAGGTTGGGCGTATGCAGCGTGCCATTGGCGATCAGTACACCATCGAAACGCCATTCGCGCTGCTCGCCATTGCGTTCACTGATCAGTTTCCAGCCCTGATCCAGGCGCTGCAGCTGCACCACGCGGGTATCGAACTGATAGTGATCGTAGAGGCGAAACTGCCTGGCGTAGTCGCGAAAATAGCGACGCATCTCGCTGTGGTGCGGGTAGGGCGCCACTTCGGCGCGCATGGGAAATTCGCTGAACTCGGTGGTGCCCTTGGAAGAGATCAGGTGCGCCGAGTGGTACATGGTGCTGTGCGGGTTATCGATGTCCCACAACCCGCCGACATCGCTGTGCAGTTCGAAACCGACGAAGTCGATCCCTTGTTTCTTCAATTGCCGGGCCGTGCACAGGCCCATGGGGCCGGCACCTATGATGGCGTACATGGCGATCCTCGTTATTGTTATGAGTAGCAGCGCAAGTGGTGGAATTATTGCGTGACCGGGGGCGGCTGCTTCAATGACAATCGGCGCCTTTAGCCCGCCACTTCTGGTGCGGGATGTCACTGTTGGAGACGGATCGATGCCAGGTTTGCCGCCGGACGACGAGATGCAGAAGCTGGACGAAGTGCTGCTGGCCGAGGTTCGCGATGCTTTCGGGGTGATCCGCGTGGTGCAGATCGGCGCCTACCGTTTCCTCGAATTCGGTGATGCCATCGAGCAGAGCTGCGTGTTTCAGGGCGATCCGAGCTGGCTCGAGTACGACTACACCCGTGCCATGCTGCTTGGCGCGCTGTGCCACGATGCGCCGGAAACCGCACTGTTCCTCGGTCTCGGCGCCGGCAACCTGACCCAGGCCTGCCTGAAGTTCCTGCCGCTCGAAGATGTCGAGGCCATCGAACTGCGTCCGGACGTACCGCGTCTGGCCATGGAGTTTCTTGGTCTGGATGACGACCCACGGCTGACCATTCGTATCGGCGACGCCGTCGAGTTGCTGGACAGCGCAGAAACCGCTGATCTGATCTTTCTCGATCTCTACACCGATCAGGGGCCCGGTGTCGGTCATCTGGCCTGGCGCTTTCTCGAACGCTGTCGGGAAAAACTCAATCCCGGCGGTTGGCTGATCATCAACCAGTGGGCCGGCAATGACGGCAAGCCGCTTGGTGCGGCGCTGCTGCGTGGGCTCTACCACCGGCACTATTGGGAGTGCCCGGTGAAGGAGGGCAACGTGGTGCTGTTGATCCCGGCGGAGCTTGATCAACGCATGGATCTCGGGCGTCTGCAGGCCCGTGCTGGCGAGCTGGCCCCACGTCTGGGTTATTCGCTGCAGCCGCTGATCGCGGCCTTGCGCCCGGCTACCTGATACGCCGCCCGGCGTAAAAACTACGAAAAGCTCTAGAAAAGCCTCTTTGGGTGGCGTGTAGGGATAAAAAACAGCACCTTGGTCAGGAATTTCCGGTATGATGCGCGCCGGCCAATTCTCTGGCCACGTTCAGGTAGTGCAACTCGCCCGGGAAATTAACTCCCGGCAGCCAGTCCCCAGCGGACTATCCTTGACGATTCACTTTCATCACGTTTTCGCAAATCCCCGCCGACCAGGCTGCCAGGGTGACCCAAAAGGTCTTACACGGCATGCGCAGCTTTGGAACATGGGTCTTTGCGGATGCACTTGAGGCAGACCCATGACCCAGGAAATCGGCGGCTTCGCCGCGCTCGGACTTCACCCCAATATTCTCGCCGCTCTGACCGCCGTTGGTTACGAAGAGCCGTCCCCGATCCAGTCGCAGGCCATTCCGGTGATCCTCGCCGGCCACGACATGATCGGCCAGGCACAGACCGGTACCGGTAAGACCGCCGCCTTCGCACTGCCGCTGCTGTCGAAGATCGACCCGGCCAAGCGTGAGCCGCAGGTGCTGATTCTGGCGCCGACTCGCGAGCTGGCCCTGCAGGTGGCTACCGCTTTCGAAACCTACTCCAAGCAGATGCCTGGCCTGAATGTGGTCGCCGTGTATGGCGGCGCACCGATGGGCCCGCAACTCAAGGCCATTCGCCAGGGCGCCCAGGTGATCGTCGCCACGCCTGGCCGTCTGGTCGACCACCTGCGTCGTGACGAGAAAGTGCTGTCCACCATTCAGCACCTGGTTCTCGACGAAGCCGACGAAATGCTCAAGCTGGGCTTCATGGATGACCTCGAAGTGATCTTCGAAGCCATGCCGGAAAGCCGTCAGAGCGTGCTGTTCTCCGCGACGCTGCCGCACTCGATTCGCGCCATCGCCGAGAAGCACCTGCGCGAGCCGCAGCACATCAAGATCGCTGCCAAGACCCAGACCGTCTCGCGTATCGAGCAGGCGCACCTGATGATCCATGCCGATCAGAAGACCAACGCCGTACTGCGCCTGCTGGAAGTCGAAGAGTTCGACGCGCTGATCGCCTTCGTGCGCACCAAGCAGGCCACCCTGGATCTGGCCAGCGCCCTGGAAGCCAAAGGCTACAAGGCGGCTGCGCTGAACGGCGACATCGCCCAAAACCAGCGTGAGCGCGTGATCGACTCGCTCAAGGACGGTCGTCTGGACATCGTCGTGGCAACCGACGTGGCCGCCCGTGGTATCGACGTACCGCGCATTACCCACGTATTCAACGTCGACATGCCGTACGACCCGGAGTCCTACGTGCACCGTATCGGCCGTACCGGCCGTGCTGGTCGTGATGGCCGCGCACTGCTGCTGGTAACGCCGCGTGAGCGCCGCATGCTGCAAGTGATCGAGCGTGTCACCGGGCAGAAGGTCGGTGAGGTCAAGCTGCCGAACGCCCAACAAGTGCTCGATGCGCGCATCAAG
Source organism: Pseudomonas berkeleyensis (assembly GCF_014109765.1). Lineage (NCBI taxonomy): Bacteria > Pseudomonadati > Pseudomonadota > Gammaproteobacteria > Pseudomonadales > Pseudomonadaceae > Pseudomonas > Pseudomonas berkeleyensis. The sequence continues at coordinate 3,040,655 of NZ_CP059139.1, read as the reverse complement.
AAGCTGACTTCTTCGCTGGCGCCGCTGGTTGCTGATGCCGAAGCCAGCCATGGTGACCTGCTCGACCGCCTGACCGCCGATATCGGCTGTAGCCCGCGCGCCCTGGCCGCGGCCCTGCTGAAGAAGGCTACCAATGGCCAGGCGCTGGATCTGGCTACCGTCGAGCGCGAGCAGCCGCTGGTGCCGGGTGTTGGTGGCGCTCCGCGCGAACGTCGTGAGCGTGACAGCGAGCGTAGCGATCGTGGTGGCGAGCGCGGCGAATACCGCGAGCGTCGTGCGCCGGTACCGCTGGCCGAAGGCCGTGTGCGTTGCCGCACCGCGCTGGGTACTCGCGACGGCATCGCCGCGAAGAACCTGCTGGGCGCCATTCTCAATGAAGGTGGTCTGGCTCGCGAAGCCATCGGTCGTATCCAGATCCGTGAGACCTTCAGCCTGGTCGAACTGCCGGAAGACGGCCTGGATCGCCTGCTGGGCAAGCTCAAGGACACCCGCGTTGCCGGCAAAGCCCTGAAGCTGCGTCGCTACCGCGAGGATTGATAGGCCTGGCGCGCCGCCTGATCGAGCATCAGGCAGCGCACGGACTTATCTGCCTTCAAAAAGAAAACCCTCGGAGATCGCTCTCCGAGGGTTTTTTGTTTACTGGCCTATGCAGTGGCTGGCACTGCCGGCTTGCTTACTGGCCGTCAACCTTGTCTTTGGCTTCTTCGCCTGCGTTTTCGATGGCGTCAGCGGCGTCACTAGCAGCATCTTCGATCTTTTCGCCGGTGGTAGGCTCGGTGCCCATCACTTCGTCGGTTTTCTGTTCGATGGCATCGCCGGTTTCTTTGGCGGCATCGCCCAGGTTGTCCATGGCTTCGGAGACTGACTCCTTGGCCGACTCCATCTTGTCTTCCGGGGTTTTCTCGCAAGCGGCGAGACCCAGGGCAGTGGCAAGCAGCAGGGCATAAGTCAGAGGTTTGTTCACGGTCATCACTCCATGTGTGAGAGTTTTTAGGTGCCAGGGCAGACCCCATGCGCACAATCCTTCGAACATGGCCCCTGTGTTTTAGTTCCCTGAGCGGCCTGTCGCCGCTAGCCCAGCGCGTGTGAGCGCTGGCGCAAGGCGTTATGATGCGCACCTTTTTCACGTGGTGCAGATGTGCGATGAGCGATCAGTCGATTCAGGAGCGGGCGCAGCGGTTTCTTGCCGCCCTGCGTCATTGTCAGGTGCTGGGCATGAGCGTGGAGGCGGCCGACAACAAGGGCCTGACGCTGCGCTTGCCTTATGCGGCGCATATCGTCGGCAATCCAGATACCGGCGTCATCCATGGCGGTGCGATCACTACGCTGATGGACACCACCTGCGGGATTTCCACGGTCTGCGTGCTGCCAGAGTTCGAGATCTGCCCGACCCTCGACCTGCGTATCGACTACATGCACCCAGCCGAACCCGGCAAGGACGTATTCGGCTTCGCCGAGTGCTATCGGGTTACGCCCAACGTCATCTTTACCCGCGGCTATGCCTACCAGGACGATCCCGAGCAGCCCATCGCCCACGTGGTCGGCGCCTTCATGCGCATGGGCAAGGCCGTCAAGGGCAAGGGTGAGCTGACCCAAGGCGGTGCGGCATGAGCGATCTGAACCTGGAGCAACTGGTGGCGCGTGCGCACCAGCAGAACGACTACGACCCGCTGATCAACCTGATTCCCTACGCCAAGCTGCTCGGCATCGAGTGCCTGCGCCTGGGCGATGACATGGTCTTTCGTCTGCCGGCCAATCGCGACTGCATCGGCAATCCGGTATTGCCGGCGCTGCATGGCGGGGTGATCGCCGGCTTCATGGAGCATGCCGCCATGCTGCATCTGTTGATGTTCATGGGCATTCCACATTTGCCCAAAATCATCGACTTCTCGATAGATTACCTGCGCGCCGGCCATTATCGTGACACCTATGCGCAGTGCCAGGTCTGGCGCCAGGGGCGGCGGGTGGCCAACGTGGCGATCACCGCCTGGCAAACCACCCAGACCGAGCCGACTGCCACCGCCCGCGCTCATTTCAAGGTCGATGAACCCTGAGCCACTCATGAGGCTTGCCCGGTACCCGGAGCAGGCTGGCAGCGCAGCGAAATGACCACAAGGAATCTGTAGATGGATGCGTTGCTGATAATTGGTGGCCTGTTGCTGATGCTGGCCGGCCTGGTCTGGTTGGTGACGCGGGCATTCGCCACCAGCCTGCTGTGGGGCTGGGGTAGCCTGCTGCCGCCGATCACGCTGATCTACATCATTCGCCACTGGGTGCGTGCGCGCAGTGCCGTGATGCTGATTGGCCTCGGGGTGATTCCCCTGGTGGTCGGTTTGACCCTGCTGGCCAGCAAGGACGCCGAGCGCCTGGCGGCGATCATTCGCCTCGACTGGCTCAAGCCAGACATACAGGAGCCGGCCGAGCTGGCCATCGAGCTTGCCGGTGAGCTCAATGGTCAGCCTTTCCGGCCGCAGCAGGGGGAGTTGATCGACGGTGTGCTTACCCTGCGTGAAGGTCTGGATTTCTTCGCCCTGCGTGAACTGAGCATTCGTCTGCCGCAGCCGGTGGAAGGTCGTGTGCGTGTGGATGTCTTGCCACAGGACAGCGGCAATCTGCCGGAGGTGGAACTGAGCTGGTTGCTGCCGGAGCAGGATCTGCCCGAGGCGCGGCGCCTGAGCCGTGGTTACACCCTGCATCTTGACTTGCAGCCGCAGGAGCCGAATCGGCTGGCCGGTGACTTCCACCTGGTGCTGCCGCCGCGCTTCAAGACCAGCCTGAGTGGTCGGGTAGAGCTATATCGTGATCGGCTGCGTTATACCGATGGCCAGATCGACGTGCGCTTCGATTCTCGCGACACCATCGCCCATGTGCTGCAGGACTATCTGCAACGGCGTTTTGCCACGCGCAACGTGAGCGAGCTGAAGCTGCCGCCGTTCACTTTCGAGGGTGACACGCTGGAGGTGCAGGTCGAGGCGCAGATCGACCGGCGCAGCGAACGCCTGCCAATTCGCCTGCACAAGCGCGCCGGGCAGGGCTGGGCCGTGGACGGCGATCGCTTTCCGGCACTCCCTGCCGTGACGGCAACGCAATCGAGTGAGGCTGCTCCTGCGGAAGAGCGCCTGAGCCGTCCGGTCGACCGGCGCCAGCGTTTCAGCCTGGCCCGTTTGCAACGTAACCCTGAGCAGTATCGCAACCTCAGCATGCGCCTGAGCCGCGCCAGCGGCGGCACGGTGGAGGGGCGTTTTGCCGGTCTCGACGCAGACGGCAGCATTCGCCTCTCTCAGCAAATGGGAAGTGGCGGTGGCCAGGCCAGTTTCAGTTTCAAACCGGAGGAGATTGGTCGTCTGGAGTTGCTGGAACCCTAGTGTTACCCCACAGATCAGGCTGTTCGTAGGGGGTGCCGTGCGCACCAGGCAAGCACCGCGGTCTTCGCGGTGCGCGCAGCGCACCCTACTTCAAAGCACCCGACCGCATGCTGACATGAGATCCGTGTCGTGATGCCAGGCCCTTGAAATCCATTAGGTTGCCCCCATCTGCAGGTCATCGCCGCCGTAGCGGTTCCTGTCCTACAGATGGAGTTAGAAGACCATGAGTGTGGAAACTCAAAAAGAAACCCTGGGCTTCCAGACCGAGGTGAAGCAACTGCTTCACCTGATGATCCATTCCCTCTACTCGAACAAGGAAATCTTCCTGCGCGAGTTGATCTCCAACGCTTCCGATGCTGCTGACAAGCTGCGTTTCGAGGCGCTGGCCAAGCCCGAACTGCTAGAAGGTGGCGATCCGCTGAAGATCCGTCTGTCCTTCGACAAGGAGGCCAAGACCGTCACCCTCGAAGACAACGGTATCGGCATGAGCCGCGAGGAGGTCATCGCACACCTGGGCACCATCGCCAAATCCGGCACTTCCGACTTCCTGAAGAATCTCTCCGGCGACCAGAAGAAGGACTCGCACCTGATCGGTCAGTTCGGTGTCGGTTTCTATTCTGCGTTCATCGTCGCCGATCAGGTCGAGGTGTTCAGCCGCCGTGCCGGCAGCCCGGCCAGCGAAGGCGTGTATTGGGCGTCGAAAGGCGAGGGTGAGTTCGAGGTCGCCACCATCGACAAGGCCGAGCGCGGCACGCGCATCGTCCTGCACCTGAAGAGCGGCGAAGAAGAGTTCGCTGACGGCTGGCGCCTGCGCAACATCGTCAAGAAGTACTCGGATCACATCGCGCTGCCCATCGAGCTGCCCAAGGAACATCACGGCGAAGACGCCCCTGCAGAAGTCGAGTGGGAAACCGTCAACCGTGCCAGCGCCCTGTGGACGCGTCCGCGTACCGAGATCAAGGACGAGGAGTATCAGGAGTTCTACAAGCACGTCGGCCATGACTTCGAGAACCCGCTGAGCTGGAGCCACAACAAGGTCGAAGGCAAGCTGGAATACACCTCGCTGCTGTATGTGCCGGGCCGTGCGCCATTTGATCTGTACCACCGCGAAGCGCCGAAGGGTCTCAAGCTCTACGTGCAGCGCGTGTTCATCATGGATCAGGCCGATCAGTTCCTGCCGCTGTACCTGCGCTTCATCAAGGGTGTGATCGACTCCAACGACCTGTCGCTGAACGTCTCCCGCGAAATCCTGCAGTCCGGCCCGGTCATCGATTCGATGAAGTCGGCGCTGACCAAGCGCGTGCTGGACATGCTGGAGAAGCTGGCCAAGGACAAGCCGGACGACTACAAGACCTTCTGGAAAGCCTTCGGTCAGGTGCTCAAGGAAGGCCCGGCGGAAGACTTCGCCAACAAGGAGAAGATCGCCGGCCTGCTGCGTTTCGCCTCCACCAACGGCGAAGGCGAGGAGCAATCGGTTTCGCTGGCCGACTACCTGGGCCGCGTCAAGGAAGGTCAGGACAAGATCTACTTCCTCACTGGCGAAAGCTACGCACAGATCAAGAACAGCCCGCACCTGGAAGTCTTCCGCAAGAAAGGCATCGAAGTGCTGCTGCTTACCGATCGCATCGACGAGTGGCTGATGAGCTACCTGACCGAGTTCGACGGCAAGCAGTTCGTCGACGTGGCCCGTGGTGACCTGAACCTGGGTGAGCTGGACTCGGAAGAGGACAAGAAGGCTCAGGAAGAGGTGGCCAAGGCCAAGGAAGGGCTGATCGAGCGCCTCAAAGGGGCGCTGGGCGAGCAGGTTGCCGAGGTGCGCGTGTCTCATCGTCTGACCGACTCGCCGGCGATTCTTGCCATCGGCGAGCAGGATCTCGGTCTGCAGATGCGCCAGATCCTCGAAGCCAGCGGGCAGAAAGTGCCGGATGCCAAGCCGATCTTCGAGTTCAACCCAGCGCACCCGCTGATCGAGCGCCTGGATGCCGAGCCGGACGAGGATCGTTTCACCGACCTGTCGCACATCCTGTTCGATCAGGCCGCTTTGGCTGCTGGCGACAGCCTGAAAGACCCTGCCGCTTACGTGCAGCGTCTGAACAAATTGCTGGTAGAACTTTCTGCCTGAGTGGTCAGTTATTAGAAAAGCCCGCTTCGGCGGGCTTTTCTATGGGTGTTATTGATCTGCTCTAATTGACAAGCGTGACCCCGTCGTTTCAGATGCTGGCAATTGGCTGGCTTTCTGCCGGTACCCTGGGGTTGTATGTCGATTCTCGAGCTGTTCTTCATCATGGGCGCGGATCCTAGTGTTCTCGTGCTCAGCCACTACGATCCAGAGCTGGTGTTGTTGTCGCTGGCCATTGCCGTATTCGCCGCCGGCATGGCGTTGCAACTGGCTGGTGAGGCCCGCAACAGTTCCCACCCCGTCGCTCGGCAAATCACCATCTTTACCGGCTCGCTCGCGCTCGGCGGTGGCATCTGGGCCATGCACTTTCTCGGTATGCTCGCTTTCGAGTTGTGCGCGGCGGTGCGTTTCGACCTGGGTATCACGCTGCTGTCCATGCTGCCGAGCTTGGCAGCCTCCTGGGTCGCCCTGAACCTGTTGGCGCGACGTGATCTGAGCCTGCTGCAGCTTTGCGTCGGCGGTGTGCTGGTTGGCGCCGGCATTGGTGCCATGCACTACAGCGGCATGGCGGCGATGCAAATGGCGCCGCTGCTGCGTTATGACCCCTGGATGTTCGCCCTGTCGATTGTCGTGGCCGTCGCCCTGGCTATCGTCGCGCTGTGGGTACGCTTCGGTCTGGAGGGGCGCCTGCCGACGCTTTGGGCCTTGTTGATCAGTGCGCTGGTGATGGGCCTGGCAATCAGCGGTATGCACTACACCGGCATGGCAGCGGCACGCTTCGTCGGTACGCCGGAATCTGAGACGCCGATGGCGGTGGTCGACAGTGGCTATATTGCCGTCGCCATCACCCTGCTGACTGTGGCGCTTACGGTATTCGTGGTGGCGGTCAACACGTTGCTGCGCTATCGCCGCATGAGTCATCAGCTAAAGGCCAGCGAGCAGCACCTGCGTTCGATCTTCGATACCGCGCTGGATGCCATCGTCACCGTCGACCATGCCGGCACCATACGTTCGGCCAACCGTGCGGTCGCGCGTCTGTTCGGCTGGGAACCCGAGGATCTGGTGGGCATGCACATGCGCTCGCTGATGCCGGCGCGTTACGTCGGCCAGGTGGAGCAGCTCCTGTCCGACTACCTCAGAACCGGACGGCTGACCATACCGGGCGGTGAGCAGGAACTGGTCTGTCTTACCAGAAGTGGTGAGGAGAAACCCGTCCGCATCAGTGTCGGCATCACTCATGCCGGCAGCCGCCCACTATTCGTGGTGTTCGTCGCCGACATCAGCGAAAGGCAGCGCATGGAAAAGGCGCTGCGCAACAGCGAACAGCAATACCGCTCGCTGATCAGCAACATTCCGGGAGTGTCGTTCCGCTGCCTGCTGGATCGTGATTGGACCATGCTGTTCGTCAGTGACGCCGTGCAGACCCTGACGGGCTGGAGTGCCGACGATTTCATCAGCAAGCGTTGTTCTATAGCCGATCTCTACCACCCGGATGACTATCAACCCACTGCCGATCAGGTGATCGCGGCCATCGAGCAGGGGCGCAACTATACGGTCGAGTACCGCCTGTTCGACCGTGAGGGCAAGGAGCACTGGATCTGGGAAAGCGGTAGCGCGGTGTGCGATGAACAAGGCGTGCCGCGCTGGATCGACGGCGTTCTGCTCGATCAGACCGAAACCAAGCGACGCAACGCCGAATATGAAGGCAAGGTGACGGCGATCAGCAAGGCCATGGCGCTGATCGAATTCGACCTCGATGGCAACATTCTGGACATCAACGACAATGCCCTGGCGTTGTTCGGCTATGAGCGCGACGAAGTGATTGGCCATCACCACGGGATGTTCTGCTACCCGGATCAGATCGCCAGCGATACCTACCGTCAGGGGTGGGTCGACCTGCGTGCCGGCCAGTTCCGTGCGGGCGAATATCGCCGCAAGGGCAAGGATGGGCGTGAGGTCTGGATTCAGGCCACTTATAACCCGATCCTCGACACCGACGGCAAGCCGTTCAAGGTGGTCAAGCTGGCCACCGACCTGACGCCACGACGTCTGATGGAGCAGGAGCTGCGTGCCGCCCGTGACCGTGCCGAGGCCGCTGCTGCTGCGCGCAGCAGCTTCCTGGCCAACATGAGCCACGAAATCCGTACGCCGATGAACGCCATCATCGGCTTCACCGACTTGCTGCTGGAAACCTCGCTGTCGGTTGATCAGCGTCGCCACCTGAGTACGGTTCAGCATTCGTCACGCTCGCTGTTGGGGCTGCTCAACGACATCCTCGACACGGCCAAGCTCGACCGCGGCGCCATCGAGCTGGAACAGCTGGATTTCTCCCTGCGCGAACTGTGCGAGCAGGTCATCGCCAGTCAGCGCCTGGCCGCCGAAAGCAAAGGCCTGCAACTGCACCTGGATTACCCGGCAACCGTTACCGACTTCTTCTGTGGCGACCCGCTGCGCTTGCAGCAGGTGCTGACCAATCTGCTCGGTAATGCGGTCAAGTTCACCCTACGTGGCGAGGTTCGCCTGAGGGTGACGGGCGAGCCGGGGGCAATGCGCTTGGCGGTGAAGGACACCGGTATTGGTATCGCCGCCGATCGATTGGAGAAGATCTTCGAGCCCTTCGCCCAGGCTGACGCCTCGATGAGTCGACGCTTTGGCGGTACCGGTCTCGGCACCACCATCGCGCGGCAACTGGTCGAGTTGATGGGCGGTCGTTTACGGGTGGAAAGCACCGAGGGGCAAGGCAGCTGTTTCAGCGTCGAGCTACCGCTGCGTGCCGGTAAGCGCCTGGCCTCGCAACAGCGCGCGGTGCTGCCGGAGCTGGGGTCGTTGAGCATCCTGGCCGCTGATGACGTGCCGCAGAATCTCGAACTGCTGCAGTTGAGCCTGGAGCATTTCGGCCATCGTGTGCGCTGCGTCGCCGACGGTGAAAGTGCGTTGCAGGCTTTCACCGAGGAGCGTTTCGACCTGATTCTGATGGATGTACAGATGCCAGGTGTCGATGGCCTGGAAGCCTCGCGGCGGATTCGTCAGTTGGAGGCCCATGAGGCGCGGGAGCCAACGCCGATCATTGCCTTGACCGCCAGCGTGCTCGACCAGGATCGTCAGGCAGCGCTGGATTCGGGGATGAACGCCTTCGCCTCGAAACCGCTGGATCTCAATGCGCTGCTTTGGGAAATCGCGCGCCTGCTTGGCTTGACCGATGTACCCAGTGCGGTGGTCAGTGCCACCCGCTTTGCCGAGGATGGTTTGTTCGACTGGGTGCGTGGCAGCAACCTGTGGGGTGGGCCGTTGCGCATGGCGCAGGCGATCGCTGCCTTCGTTGATGAACAGCAGACCCTGGTGGCGCGCCTGAGCCAACTGCTGGAGGCGCGCGACTGGAGTGAGGGCAGAGCCCAGGCGCACCGTTTGTATGGCGCCGCTGGCAACCTGGCTCTGACACACCTGACCACACTGGCGCAGGCGCTCGAGCAGGCCTTCGAGGCGCAGGACGAGAATGTACTGCGTGCCTTGTTCGTGGAACTGGAGCAGGCCTTTCAAACCGTCAAGGACGTCGTGCCGCAGGTTCCTCAGGCGTCGTCTACGACAGATTCCACGCCCGTCGATCCAGGCACGTTGCGTGAACTGGTGGGCCAACTGCGGCATGCGCTGGAACGCGGCAGCCTGGACGATGAGGCTCTGGCTGCCATGGAGCACGCGGTGCGAGGCAGCGTCTACAATGCTGCCTTGAACGATATTCGCCAGGTACTGGATGACTTCGATTTCGATCAGGCGCTGACGATGCTCGATCAACTGTTACGGCAACTGCAAGACGAGGAAGCGACTCCATCATGATCACTGCTGCCGACACTCGTCCGCTGCTGTTGCTGGTCGATGACGAACCCACCAACCTGCAAGTGCTGCGGCATATCCTGCAGGAGGACTATCGCCTGTTGTTCGCCAAGGAGGGGCCGCGTGCCCTGGAAATGGCCGAACGCGAGCTGCCGGATCTGATCCTGCTCGATGTGATGATGCCGGGCATGACCGGCTATGAGGTATGCGAGCAGCTCAAGGCCAATCCGCTGTTGAAGGCGATTCCGGTGATCTTCGTTACTGCCCTTGGTGATGTCGACGACGAGGCGCGTGGCTTTGATGTCGGCGCGGTGGACTACATAACCAAGCCGGTCAGCCCACCCATCGTGCGTGCAAGGGTGCGTACCCATCTGTCCCTGGTCGGGGTCGAGGAGCTCAGGCAGACCCGCCTGCAGATCGTCCAGCGTCTGGGCATGGCGGCCGAGTACAAGGACAACGAGACCGGCCTGCATGTCATCCGTATGAGCCATTTCTCCAAGGTGTTGGCGTTGGCCGCCGGCTTCAGTGAGAACGCCGCCGAGGAGTTGCTCAACGCGGCGCCCATGCATGACGTCGGCAAGATCGGTATTCCTGACGCCGTGCTGCGCAAGCCGGGCAAGCTAGATGAGGCGGAGTGGCAGGTGATGCGTCAGCACGTGGAGATTGGTGCGCGGATCATCGGTGAGCACAGCTCCGGATTGCTGCGCATGGCGCAGCGAATCGCGCTGTCACACCATGAGAAGTGGGATGGTAGCGGCTACCCCAATGGTCTGAAGGGCGAGGAGATTCCCCTTGAGGGCCGTATCGTCGCCATTGCCGATGTGTTCGACGCGCTGACCAGTGTACGACCTTACAAACAGGCCTGGTCCGTGGAAGCGGCGGTCGATTTCCTGCGTGAGCAGAGTGGGCGTCATTTCGATCCGAGCCTGGTCGAACTGTTCATCGCCTGTCTGCCGGAAATTCTGCAGATCAAGGAACGCTGGGCCGAGCAGCCCGCTGCTTGAAATGTCCTGTGCAAATCCGCTGCGTCGCGGATTTGGCCATTGCCGCCGACGCGGCTATTGTTAGGGGCCTACCATTGCCAAGGGCAGGCCTCACCATGCAGAAGAAGACACTGGTTCCCCTGTTGTGCGCGGCATTCGCCGGTCTTGCCGATGCGGCTGTCGTGACCAAGACGGTTGCGTACGAAATCGATGGCGAAGCGTTCGAAGGCGTGCTGGTCTATGACGATTCGGTGACCACGGCACGTCCCGGTCTCCTGGCTGTACCCAGCTGGATGGGCGTCAACCAGGACACCGTCGCCAAGGCCGCGCGTGCGGCGGGGGACAAGTACGTGGTATTCGTCGCCGATATGTACGGCAAGTCCATCCGTCCCAGTAATGCCGAAGAGGCCGGTGCCGCGGCAGGTGCAGTGCGAGCTGACCGCGCGCTGATGCGCAAGCGTGCCCAGGCTGCGGTCGAGGTGCTCAAGGCGCAAAGCAGCGAAGTGGCGCTGGATGTCAGCAAGCTGGGCGCCATTGGCTTCTGCTTCGGCGGTGGCACGGTGCTGGAACTGGCCCGCTCGGGGGCGCCGCTGAAAGGCTTCGTTTCCTTCCATGGCAACCTGGACACGCCCAACCCAGCGGATGCCAAGAACATCAAGGCACCGATCCTGGTGCTGCATGGCGCGGACGACCCAGCCGTGCCGCAGGAGCAGGTCGACGGTTTCATCGCTGAAATGAAAGCGGCCAAGACCGACTGGCAACTGGTGAGCTACGGCGGTGCGGTGCACTCGTTCACCAATCCCAAGGCCAATGTACCGGGACGCAACGAGTACCACCCGGTAGTTGCTGCACGGGCTTTCAAGGCGATGAACGATTTGTTCGACGAGGTATTCGCCGAGCAGTGATGCCAGGTTTTATCGAGCGCTGAACGAAAGGCTGCGCCCATTGGGCGCAGCCTTTTTTCATCTTACTTCGCGGGCAGCACGGCGATATCGATGATGCCGTCCGGCAGGTCGGCGACGTCACCCAGGGTGGTGGGCTTGCCGCTGGTCAGATCCAACTGGTGCAGGGTCTTGCCGGTCAGCACGTAGGCGGTATTGCCTCCCTTGCCGTCGCTGGCGATATCCATGGCAGCTGCCTTGAGGCCATCGGCTACCTTGCCGACTTCCTGCTGCACGCCATCGTTTGGCGGGTTCTGCAGCATCAGGCTGCCGCTGGCCAGATCGATGTTGTACAGCGCCGTACTCTGCGTGCCGGCGTAGGCGTTGGTGTAGGCGCCGGCGACTACCTTGGGTTGCTTGCCGGCATAGGGGCCATCGGCGGCATAGGCGAGCTTGCCGTCGACGGCCACTTCGCCGGTGTCGACATTCACCCGCAGGCTGGTGCCGTCCGGGCCGAGCAGACGCAGGCGATCGGCCACCGGGTTGAAATCGACCACGGCCTGGCCACTGCCGGACAACGCGGTCTGCAGCTTGCTGCCGGCAGTCGCTTTACCGCTGGCTGGATCCAGAGTGTAGAGCTGATCGGTGCCGCTCAGGGCATAGAGCTGGCCGCTGGCCGGACGCACATCCAGGCCGCGCAGGTCGCTGGCGCCACTGACGGCCATGCTGGCGGTGACCTTGAGGCTGGCGACATCGACCTTGAACAGCTTGCCATCGGCGCCCAGGGCGAGCAGTTCGGTGGCGCTGGCGGCACCTGCGCTCAGAGTCAGCAGGCTGGCGGTGCAGAGGGTAGTGATGCGTTTCATGGTTGTTCCTCATAAAGGTTTCAGCATCGAGACGAAGCCGGCTGGCCGGCTTCGCAGGTGCCTCGACGAAACACCTGTGAGCTATACCCGTGAGGAACTGGCTTGGATGTCGGTGGATGAAAATATTTTTTCGGCAGGGGCAGGCTGTTTGAAAGGTCGCCGGCCGTGTGGCCGGCAACCTGTTCAGTTGGCGCTGGCCAGAACGGCACGGCCGATATACAGCACTGGACCGCTGGGACGGTTGTAGGGCGAACCACCGGCTGGCTCGAGCGTCAGCTCGAACAACTGGCCGGCTTGCACCGCGCCGATTTGCTCAGCTGGCAGGCGCAGCGGTTGGCCCGCTTCGACCAGACCCAGCGAGCGTGGGCCGTCGGCTGGATCGATCAGCGTCCAGAACTGCAAGGCGCGACCTTCAGGCACCTGATCGGCGACCAGCGGGTCGAGCGAGAGCGTGCCATCGCTGCTGACCTGGATGACCCAACCCGGTTTGGCGGCTTCACCCGGTTCCTGCAGCACCACGGTGTAGCGTTCGCCGGTGATATCCGGGCTGCGCAGCATCGGCATCAGCACGGCGACCAGCAGTGCAAGGGCCAGTGCGGCGGTGCTCAGGCGCCAGGTCAGCAGGCTGTTCCACCAGTTGGCCAGCGCGCTGGTGCGGGGTTCATCGTGCAGGCCCAGGCTCTGCCGAATACGCATCCAGAGCGCCGGGGAGGGGGCTTGTGCCGGCAACTGGTCACTCAGGTCGAGAAAGTGCCGCTCCCATTCCAGGGCCATGCGGGCGGCATTTTCATCGTCTTCGAGCAGTTGGCGAACCTCGGCGGCTTCGTGCTCGTCGAGCAGGCCGAGCAGGTATTCGCCAATCAGGGCGCGACGTTCTTCGGGATCGTGCGGAATCATGCTTGCAGACACTCCTGCAGCGCGCGCAGGCCGGCGCGGATACGGCCTTTGATGGTGCCCAGCGGTGTGCTCAGGCGACTGGCAATCTGCTCGTGGGTCAGGCCACGGTAGAAGGCCAGCAGAATCGGGTGACGGCGCGGCTTTTCCAGGCGCTGCAGGCAGTTGCGCAGCAGGCGCTGCTCGGCTTGCTCCAGCGCCTTGGCTTCAGCCTGTGGGCTGTCGTCCAGCACGCGCTCGAAGAACTCATCGTCCACCTCGGCATGCCGGCCGCCACTGCGCAGGGCATTGAGCACGCGGTAGCGCAGGATGCTATGCACCCAGGCGCGACCGCTACCCAGCTCGCGTCGAAAGCGTGCGGCGTGTTGCCAGATACGCACGAATGCATCGTGCAGGCAGTCCTCGGCAATATCGCGCCGCCCCAGCATGCTGATGGCCAGGCCGAGCAATTGCCCGGCTTCTTGCCGATAGAGCGCCTGGAAGGCTCGTTCGTCGCCGCGTGCGCAGGCTTCCAGGGTACTTTCGTAGTCGAACTCGCGATCTGCCATGGGTCATCCGTTGGCCTGAGAAATCCGCATGCAGCTTATACCCGGCAAGCGAAGCTCTGGATCACGCAGACGTAACAAAAAATCGGCGACAGGTATTTGCCTGTAGCCGGGGCCGCGATTGTTCAGGGTTGACCGAGTTCATATGCCTCGGCGAGCGAGACCCAGCGCTCGAGTGCGCCTTTGCGTGAGAGGTAACGAATTTGCAGCCAGTCACCCTGCTGATCCAGTACCTCGCAGACATCACCCTCTATCAGGTAGGCCTTGCTGCGACTGGACTCGTCCGGACGTTGGTATAGGTACAGGCGTGCGTTGGGTACCGTCCAGGTTTGCGGCTGATCATCGTCGTCGAGCGCGCGGCTGGCGACGATTTGGCCTTGCCGGTCGAATGTTTTCTCGAAGATGGCAAAGAACACGGGCGCGTCGGGATCGTAGTCGTAGCGCACCTGCAGTGTCTTGTACCGCCAGGGTGTTCCGGCCCCATCGAAACGGTAGGCGTCGTAGAACCAGCGCGGTCCGCTGCGGCAATGGCTGTACAGGGCGCGTTCGTCCTTGTTGGGCTGCAGCTCCGACAACTCCGAGCAGTTGGCGTTCTCCAGCAACTCGGCTGGCATGTGCAGGCGCTCGAAGCGTTGCAGAGCCGGGCGATAGAGATAGAGGTGATAGGCGGAATTGACCATTCCGACTGGTACGCGGATGGCCAGATCGAGGTGGCCATCGAAATCGTAGTCACCGACCTCGAAGCTCGGTGCCTCTGCATCGTTGCCCTCGGGAATGCTCAGCTCGATCCGACTACCGTCTGGTTGCCGCAGGAAGTAGAGCTCACCCTGCCGTTGCACCTGGGCGTACAGTCCTGGTTCCGGTTCGAGACTGGGTAGCTCAGCGAGGGCGCAGGCGGGCAAGCAGAGCAGGGCGGCGAGAGAGCGAGGCAGGAGCAAGATGACAGTCCTTTGCGACGTTGACAGGCGCCGTCTGGCGCCTGGATTTCATGAGCGCTTCAGCGCGGCAGTTCGATGCGCGTGGTTTCGCCTGGTACTTGTGGCCAGTCGCCCGCGGCCCAGCGCTGGCGTGCCTGGTCGATCAGTTCCGCGGTGGTGGCGACGAAGTTCCAGTTGATCCGCCGCGGGCCGATGGGCTCACCGCCGATCAGGGCCAGGTGGCATTCACCGCAGGCGCTGAGCACGGGTGTTTCACCTTCTGGAATGACAGCCATGGTGTGCTTGGGTAGGGGCTCGCCATCGAGCTCCGCTTCGCCATCGATCAGGTACAGCGCGCGCTCGCTGTATTCGGCCGGGATCAACAGGCTGGCACCGGCGGCCAGGCGCAGCTGCGCATACAGGGTCGGCGAACGAACCGGCACCGGGGATTCGAGGCAGAAACCGCTGCCTGCGATCAGGGTGATCTGTACGCCCATGGCGTCGCTGCGTGGCAGCGACGCAGCCGGATGGTGGCTGTAGGCCGGCTCGCACTGCTCGTCGGCCTCCGGCAGTGCCAACCAGACCTGCAAGCCGTGGGCTCGCTTGTTCTGTCCGACCTGTTCGGCCGGCGTACGCTCGACATGGGCGACCGCGCGCCCAGCAGTCATCCAGCTGACGTCACCCGGGCTGACCAGTTGATCCGAGCCCAGGCTGTCCTTGTGTTGCAGCTGGCCTTCGAACAGGTAGGTGAGGGTGGACAGGCCGATATGCGGATGCTGGGCGATGTTCATGCCGCTGCCAGCCGGGTAGGCCTTCTCCAGCATGTGATCGAAGAACACGAAGGGCCCAATGCTACGAAAGCGTGCCGAGGGTAGGGGGCGCAGGATGGGCTGGCCGGCGATGTCCTCGGCGCGCGGACGAATCAATTGCAGTTCGCTCATGCCGAGGCTCCAGCCAGACGGGTCTCGATCTGAATATCGGTGGTGGTCATCAGCTTGTGAATCGGGCATTTGTCGGCGATGCGCAGCAGTTGCTGGCGCTGTGCATCGTCCAGCGGGCCTCGGAGCGACAGCTCGATGATCAGGTGGTAATTGCCGTCGCGCTCTTCGCTGTCGTCACGCTCGACGCTGACGTCGATGCCTTCCAGCGGCAGGCCGCGCTGACGTGCATAGAGCAACAGGGTCATGGCCTTGCAGGTACCGATCGAGGCGTCGAACAGGTCGTGAGGATCGGGGCCGGCTCCGTCGCCACCCAACTCGGGCGAGACATCGCCAACGAGCTGGTGCGAGCCGATTTCGATCTGCTGCTGCAGACCCTTGCTGTTATGAATACGGATCATGACGCTTCCTTGTAGGCGTGACGGCAATGCCCGCCAGCCTAGGGGCTGTTGAGGTTTCGGCGCAAGCGGCGAAACGCCAACAGACCCACACCCAGGAAGGCCCGATCACACCAGTGCCGACAACCTCACGTCGGCACCGAGAACCCGCAGCAGACGCCCTTGGCCGTCGACGATAGGCACCGACACGGTGAAGCAGAAATCATCGGTTGCCGAGGATCGGTAGACCTGGGTGATATGGCCCTCCATCTGCTCGGCCACGGCGCGGAACCAGGGACGCTGGCTCCAGTCGCGGCCACGACAGCTGGCCTCGTCACTGTGCGTGACATCGGCGGCGAAGATGTTCTCGGAAACCTGCACGCCGCGGCTGTCGACCAGGTAGAACAGCTCGAAACGGCTGTCGCGCGCCAGCGTATCGGCAAGCAGTCGTTCGGCCGTTGTCACGTCGCTGGCCAGCTCGGGGCGAGTGGCCAGTTGCTCGACGCTGGCGCGTACGGCAGCGTGGATCTCCAGGCGGAAGTCGCCGAGTCCGGCGAGCAGGCGATCACCGTCTTCGCGCACGGCCTTGCTGTGGTGCAGCACCTGGCCGGCCTTGCCGAGCAGTTCGCCGGCGACCTGGGCGATGTTCTGCACATCACCATTGATCGAGCGCACCGCCTGGCCGATCTGCTCGGTGCCAGCGGCAATCTGGCCGACCTGGCCATCCAGACGATCCATGGCCTGGCGCGTGCTGTTCAGCCCGTCACTGACGGCAATGATGCCGGTGCGGCCGTCGGCCACGGCCTGGTTCATGTGCTGACCGGCATCGCCAAGCTGCTGCATGCCCTCGCGAAAACGCTCGATGATGCCGCTGACTTGGCCGGTGGCATCGGTGGTGTGGCCGGCCAGACGCCGTACTTCTTCGGCGACCACGGCAAAGCCGCGACCGTGTTCGCCGGCGCGGGCCGCTTCGATGGCGGCGTTCAACGCCAGCAGATTGGTCTGTTGGGAGATACTGGCGATCACGCCGATGACCTTGCTCACTTCATCGAGCTGTCCGGCGAGTTGCTGGATCACCTGAGCCAATTGCGCCTCGCTGGCATCGATCACTTCGACCTGGCGCAGCACGGCCTGGCCGCTTTCCTGGCATTGGCGCAAGGTGGCGGAGACTTCGGCGGACAGGCGTGCGACTTCGCCAGCGCCCGGCACCAGCTCGGCGTCCAGCGTGGTGGTGACCTGCTCGCTGGCGCTGGCGATCAACTCCGAGGATTGCGCCAGCGTTTCTCCGCTCTGCTGGTTGTCTGCGGCGATACGCGCCAGTTGCGGCGCATGAGAGGCGATGCCGACGGCGGCGCCGAGGCTGGCGCGAATACGTTGCTGGAGGCCGGCGCTGAAATCATTCAGGCGCACCATCCACTGGTAGTCCTCCGGGAGGCGAGTCGTGAGGTCGTGCTGTTGGAACAATGCGTCCAAGGCGGCCTCATCCTGAGCCTTGCGGGTTGGCTTGCGCAGCAACTGCAACATGGTGATTCCCCTGTCTGGTCTGCCTCGGACGTTGCAAGCGAGGTGCCATCATTGCCAGGCGTTTCCCGGGTGATCCTGGGCTGTTAGTCAGCTATCGATGTGCTGGTTTGGTGCATGCGTGGCCTGTGCGCGCCATATGAGGGCGTGACGCTGGCGGGAGCGGATGACCGCTCGTCGAACTTGCGCAGCGGGTCGGCGGTCTATGCTGCTCGTACCGTCAGGAGGACTCGCCTTGCCCAGATCTCGAACGATGCCATGGATACTTGCGCTCAGCGCCGTGATCGCGTGCAGCGCCCAGGCCCGCGAATACCGCTACAGCGATGCTCACCTGCACTATGTCGACTTTTTCCAGGAAAGCGCCGGCATGGATGAGTTGCTGGAGAAAATGGCGGAAAACAACGTCGATCATGTGATGTTCTCCGGTATTCCGGTGGCCAAGAAGTGGGACGAGGACGAGCCCAAGCGCCCGCGTTACTACGCCGGTGACGACGCCAATGCCTACTGGTACAGCGCCACCGACGTGTTCATCGCCGATGCCTACAAGCGCCTGCCTGCCGAGCAACGCAAACGTTTCCATCCGTTTCTGTCCGGCTTCAACCCCAACGACAAGAATGCTGACGCGCATATCCGCCGTATGCTGGAACTCGACCCCGGCCTGTGGCAGGGCATCGGCGAGGTCTTCACCCGGCATGATGATCTCACCGCGCTGATTCACGGCAGTGCGCCGCGGGCCAACAACGAGGCGCTGGCGCGAGTATTCCACCTGGCCGCCGAGTATGACCTGCCGGTGATGCTGCATTCGAACATCACCTCCAAGCGCGAGCGTGAACCGCTGTTCCTAGAGGAAATCGAGGCGCCGCTGCGCAACCACCCGCATGTGCGCTTCATCTGGGCGCATGCCGGCACCAGTGCCGAAATTCACCGTCATCAGGAGAAGCTCGACTTTCTGCTGGACACGGTCGAGCGCATGCTCGGCCAGTACCCGAATCTTTACATCGACCTGTCCTGGACCATGCTGCGCCCCTATCTGCTGGACGCGGACGGTAAGCCTGATCCGAAATGGGTGCATCTGGTCAGCAGTTACCCGGAGCGTTTCATGCTCGGCTCGGACGTGGTCGGGCGCTTCGGTAGCCTGGGGGATTACATGAAGGGCTTCGACCCGTTCCTCGATGCCTTGCCCGAAGACGTGGCGCACAAGGTGGCGCGCGACAACTTCCTCTCCGTGCTGCCGCGCCGGGTGCAGGCCGAGCTGGATCGCTAGCGCGGTTGTCATCAGGCTGTCACTCGGGCGTCATAGGCTCGCGCTCATCTCAACGAGGAGCGCACCATGCATTACACCCGAGTGGCCATGATGGCCGGTCTATTCGCCTGGGCAGGTCTGAGCCAGGCTGACGTCCGTGTCGACGGGCCGGTGGAATACGGCATCTTCCGCAGCCAGTATCAGGATTTTCAGCCCGGCGAGCGGGTACTGACCCGCAGCAATCAGGACATCGTGCGCACCGAGCAGATTCCCGCCAAGCTCGGCACCAAGTTCGGCATGCGTTACAGCCTGGCCGGCAAGCGTGAGGGTGATATTCCACTGACGTTGTTGTACCTCACGCCAGGCGTTGTGACGCCGGATGGTCAGCGTCATGACAAGTTCGAAGTGCAGCAGAAGCTGGTGGTCGGTGCACCGCAGGACGTGATGGCCTTCGAATTCACCGAGCATCACGAAGTGGTGCCCGGTGAATGGCATTTCATCGTCTATCAGGGTGATCGCAAGCTGGCCGAACAGCGTTTCATGGTGCGCTGATCAGAGCAGGATGATTGCCCAGGTCAGGGTGATCATCAGCAGCGCGACCATCTGCGCCGCGCTGCCCATGTCCTTGGCCTGTTTGGACAGCGGGTGCAGGTTCAGCGAGATACGGTCGACCACCGCCTCGATGGCGGAATTGAGCAATTCCACCACCAGCGCCAATAGCGGCACCAGCATCAGCAGCGCGCGCTCGGCGCGGCCGACATCGACCAGGCAGGCCAGCGGCAGCAGCACCAGGTTCAACCACAGCAACTGACGGAACGCGGCTTCACCCTGGTAGGCCGCGCGTAGCCCGGCCAGCGAATAACCGGTGGCGTCGAGGATGCGCGCCAGGCCTCGGCGGCCCTTGAAGGACAGGGCGTCCAGATCGGGGCTGTCGTTCATGATTGCAGCCCACCCCATGGATCGTTCAGTGCACGCTGGTAAGCCTGGCGCAGGTAGAGCATGTCAGCTTCGGGCATGCTGCCGCCGTGGCGTTGCAACTGGCCGAGATCACGCCGCGAAGCGCTGGCAATACGCCAATGCCGGCGGCTTTTCTCCAGATCCAGCAGGGCAATGTCCACATCACCGTCGCTACGCACTTTGACGAACAGATGCTTGGCGTAACAGCAGCCATGCTGCCATCCCCCCAGGTGCAGTCGCGCCAGGGTGACGGCCAGGCGTTGCAGCATGGCCTGGTTGAGCTTCGCTGCATGCGCCTCTTCGTACCACTGCTCCAGACTGACGAAACCTGGCAGGGCTTCGGTGACCAGCAGTGCTTGCCACTGTCCGCTTTGCTTGCGCGCTGCGCAGTAGACGATGTTCGGTGTACGAATGCCGAGACGGGCGAGGGCACGGTAGGCCTGCAGCTCGCGCAGGATGGTCGGTCGCCCCAACGGGTGACGCAGCGAGCGGTAGAGATGCCCGTTCTGGCGTTTGCAGTAGAGCAGGGGGCGATTACTGTCCCAGTGCTGCAGACGGCTGACCCCGCTTTCGCCACCGCGCCGCTGGTTGGCTGGCTCGACCGCTTCACCCTGGCTATGCCACCAGCGGTCGAATTCGGTCGAAGGCAGTGCGGCCAGTGCCTGTTCGCTAAGAATTCCCATGTCAGGCCACCTTGCGCAGGACGTAGGTGCGCCACATGGCATAACCGGGCAGGAAGTCCAGATGGCCGAGAATGACGAAGCCGGCCCGACGGAATTCCTCTTCCACCGTCGAGCGGGCGACGACGAAGCGGTTCTGGTTTTCCGCGGCGCGGCCCTGAGCCGTCCTACGGGCTTCCAGACGGCGGCGTTTCCAGGCTTTGTAGTTGCCGTCGACCCAGAGCGAGACGATCACCGTATCGCGGCTGACGCGATGAAACTCGCGAAGGATGGCCAGGCGGTGTTCGGCCGATTCGATGTGATGCAGCAGGCGGATACAGAAGATGCAGTCCACCGCATTGGCGCCCAGGTCGATATCGAAGGCCGAGGTACGGAAGCTGTTGATCCGCGCCACCACTTCAGGCGTTTGCGCCGCGCGGGCGGTGGCGATCATGTCGGCCGAGTTGTCGGCGGCGAAGATCACCCGGTTCGGCTGCTCGCAGAGCATCGGCCAGAAACGCCCGGCGCCGCAGGGCAGGTCGAGCACCAGATTCGGCTCATCAGCCATTTGCAGTGCACGGCGCGCTACTTGTACGTCGCGCCAGTGCGACAGGCGCCGGGCCAGGCCATCCTGGTGCTTGTGCAGGTATTGCTGCGAATGCTCGAAATCGTACTTGCGGGAAAAGTCCAGTTCGATGGGGCTAGGCTTGGGCATGACGAACGTCCCTTGATGGATACGTTCGTCAGCCTAAAGAGCAGGGCATCAAGGCCGCGTCAAAGGGGTGTGAAAATTTCGTCAAGCGCCAGTGTTCAGGCTGACCCGGAAGCGGGTAAGGCCGGGCTCGCTCTGCAAACTGACGCTCCAGCCCTGTTTGGCGCAAATGCGTTTGACCAGCGACAGCCCCAGCCCAAGCCCCTCGCCTCGGGCCTGCGAGCCACGCACGAACGGCTGGAAGATGCGCTCGTGCTGTTCGGCAGGAATGCCGGCGCCGCTGTCCTCGATACGAAACGCTCCCGCTTCGAGGATCAGGCGCACGCTGCCGTTCTCGGTGTAGTGCAGGGCGTTGCGCAACAGGTTGGCCATTACCGTACCGAGGAAAGTGGCGTTGTAGCGGCCGCTGTCCTGGCCTTCCTCGAGCAGTTGGAAGTCCAGGCCTTTCTCTGTCATCAGCCCCCCCCAGCGACTGGCTTGCTCATGGGCGACGGCGGCCAGGGTACGGTCGCCGACGAACACGGCTTCGTTGCTCTTGTCGCGCGCCAACTGCAGGAATGTCTGCACCAGTTCGCGCATTTCCTCGCTGGCGCGGGCGATGCGTGCCACCTGTTCCTTCTCGCGTGGGCCCAGGGGCGCCTCGGCAAGCAGCTCGCAGGAAGTGGCGATGACCATCAGCGGCGTACGCAGTTCGTGACTGACATCGCTGGTGAACAGACGCTCGCGTTCCAGTGACTGGCGCACCTGGCCCAGCGTGCTGTCGAAGGCAGCGGCCAACTGGCCGATCTCGTCGTCGGGGTAATCCGGTGCCAATGGCGGCGCCAGCGGATGCAACTGGTCGCGATGGCGCACCTGCTGAGCCAGGCGGCTGATCGGTGCCATGACCTTGCGCGCCATCATCAAGCCCAGGCCCCAGGCGGCGATCACCGTCAGCAGAAAGCCCGCCAGCACCACATTGAACAGCGCATTCTCGCGGGCTTCGAATTCCTGCTGCTCCTGCACCAGCAGGTAAGTCTCTCCATTGATCTTCTGTACGTAGACGTAATATGCCTCGTTGCCGCTGACGACCTCGTTGAACCCTTCCCGCAGGCCGTCGTATTCGGGCGGGATGGCATAGTCGGGATTATTCGACGAGAAGAAGCGGGTGCTGGAGTCCAGGCGCGGCGGGCGCCCCTGGCGGATGTCCTCGTTCAGCGTTTCACCGAGCTCGCGGTTCATCTCCTGGGAAACCAGATGTTCCTCGATGAAGTGCACCACGCCGACGATGCTCAGCGAGAACAGGCCGCTGACCACCGCCGTCATCAGCACAAAGGCGATCAGGATGCGCCGCTCGAAGGGCTGCTTAGACAGCATCGGGATTCTCCGCCAGGCGATAGCCGACGCCGTGGATGGTGTGCAGCAGTGGCGTCGGGAAGGGCTTGTCGAGCACCTGGCGTAGTTGATGAACATGGCTGCGCAGGCTGTCACTGTCCGGGCAATCGTCGCCCCACAGGGCCTCTTCCAGCGCTTCACGGCGTACCACCGCCGGGCTGCGCTGCATGAGGATGGCCAACAGCTTGAGGCCTAACGGGTTGAGCTTGAGCAACTGGCCGGCGCGACTGACGTGCAGGGTATCGAGGTCGTAGCTGAGATCGGCGACCTGCAGCTGGCGTTTGCGACTGCCGCGGCTACGGCGCAGGATCGCTTCGATGCGCGCCACCAGTTCGGAGAGGGCGAAAGGCTTGATCAGGTAGTCGTCGGCACCGGCATTGAGCCCCTGCAGGCGGTCATCCAGCGCATCGCGCGCGGTGAGCATGAGGATCGGCACCTCGCTGCGACCGTCCTCGCGCAGGCGCTTGCACACCTGATAGCCGTCGATGCCAGGCAACATGATGTCCAGCACGATCAGGTCGTAGTGGCCGCTGCTGGCCAGGTGCAGGCCGCTCAGGCCGTCCTGCGCGCAGTCGACGGAAAAGCCCTTGAGCTGCAGATAGTCGAGCACGTTGGCGAGGATGTCTCGGTTGTCTTCGATGACCAGAATGCGCATCGCGGGTTATTCCTGGGTTTGACGATTTTTTCACACGGCTTTGACGAGAGGCTCACAGCTCGCCTCGCAGACTGCGGCTCGTTCATCCTACAAGGATCATACGATGCCACGGCTCCATTACGCGCAACTTCGTTATCTGTCGATCATTCTGCTGGCCTGGCTGGCGGTTTTCTTCCTCACTCGTAGCGTGCTGCTGATCGCGCATCTGAGCGATGCCGGTGTCACCCTGTCGAACCTGCTGGGTCTGTATGGCGTCGGTCTGGTCTACGACCTGAGCTTCCTGGTCTACGCCGCCGCGCCGCTGGCGCTTTACCTGCTGTTGTGTCCTGCCTGGTTGTGGCAGCGCCGTTGGCATCAGCGTCTGTTGATCGCCCTGGCGGCCGTCAGCCTGTTCGCGATGTTCTTCACCGCGGTGGCCGAATGGCTGTTCTGGGACGAGTTCGGCGTGCGCTTCAACTTCATTGCCGTGGACTACCTCGTGTACTCCAAAGAGGTCGTCGACAACATTCTCGAGTCCTACCCGATCTATCCGCTGCTGGCGCTGTTGGCGGTCTTGGCCATCGGCTTGACCGTAGCACTGCGCCGGCCGCTGCGTGCGGCGTTGCAGGCGCCGCGTTTGCCACGGCTGCGTGCGGTCTATGCACTGGTCATGCTGGCATTGCTGGTCGGGCTGTGCAGCGGCCTGGTAGGGCAGGACGCGCCGCGTAGCCTGGGTGGCAATACCTACCAGCGTGAGCTGGCGAGCAATGGCCCGTACCAGTTCTTCGCTGCGTTTCGTAACAACGAGCTGGACTATCAGCAGTTCTACGCCACCTTGCCCGATGCTGCGGTAGCCGAGCAGTTGCGCGCCGAAGTGGCCGAGCCCAATGCGCGCTTCATCGGCAGTGACCCGCAGGACATCCGCCGGGTGATCAATAACCCCGGCAAGGCACGCAAGCTCAACGTGGTGCTGGTCACCATCGAGAGCCTGAGCGCCAAATACCTGGGCAGTTTTGGCGATACCCGTGGGTTGACCCCGAACCTGGACGAGTTGCGCAAGCACAGTCTGGTGTTCACCAACTTCTACGCCACGGGGACGCGCACCGACCGCGGTCTGGAGGCGCTGACCCTGTCGGTACCGCCGACTCCGGGGCGCTCCATCGTCAAGCGTATCGGCCGCGAGTCCGGCTATGCCAGCCTGGGCCAGCAGTTGGGCGCGCAGGGTTACGACAGCGTCTTCGTCTACGGCGGGCGCGGATACTTCGACAACATGAACGCATTCTTCGGCGGCAATGGTTATCGCATCGTCGATCAGAGCAGCGTCGATGAGTCCGAGATGAGCTTCCAGAATGCCTGGGGCATGGCCGACGAGGATCTCTACCATCAGGCGCTGAAGGTGGCTGATAGCGACCATGCGGCCGGCAAGCCGTTCTTCCTGCAACTGATGACCACCTCCAACCATCGGCCCTATACCTACCCGGACGGGCGTATCGACATCGCCTCCGGCGAGGGCCGTGAGGGTGCGGTGAAATACACCGACTACGCCATCGGCCAGTTCCTGGCGCAGGCGCGCAGCAAGCCCTGGTTCGACAACACGCTGTTCGTCTTCGTCGCCGACCACACTGCAGGCAGTGCCGGGCAGGAAGACCTGCCCGTGGCCAACTACCACATCCCGTTGTTCGTCTACTCGCCGAAACACATCAAGCCTGCCGAGTACGCCGACGTGGCCAGCCAGATCGACGTAGCGCCGACACTGCTTGGGGTGCTCAACCTGGATTACGTGTCCACCTTCTTCGGTCGCAACCTGCTACGCGCCGACCACGCTCCTGGGCGGGCACTGCTCGGCAACTACCAGCACCTGGGCCTGTTCGATGGGCAGAACCTGGCGATTCTCAGCCCGCGCCAGGGCATGCGTCGCCACGACGATGCTCTGGGCCTGAGCCATGAGTGGCGGGTGAATGATGCCGATCCGCTGTTGCGGCGCGACATCGTCTACTACCAGGGCGCGAGCCATGCCTTCGGCAAGCGGCTCATCGCCTGGCAACCCGAGAGCCAGCCGGGCCAGCAGCTCAGCCAGCGCTAAGGAGTGAAGATGTCGTCTCGTTATTTCGATTTTCGCCTGGCGCTGGGTATACCGCTGCTGCTGATGGCGTTGTTGCTGGTAGTCGATCCCAGCCCCGTGGACTTTGCCCTGGCCCGTCTGTTCTACGAACCTGGGCTGGGCTTCATCGGCCGTAGCAGTTTCTGGCTCGAAGACATCCTGCATGACCGTGCCAAGCAGGCGGTTATCGTGCTCGGTGTGCTGGCCATCGCTGGCTTTCTGCTCAGCCTGATGCCGACACGGCTGCGTGCCTGGCGTCGACAGCTCGGTTATCTGGTACTGGCGCTGGGCCTGTCGACTTCGGTGGTCACGCCGCTGAAGACCCTGACCGGCATGCATTGCCCCTGGAGCCTGAGCGAGTTTGGCGGGCAGGAGCAGTTCACCCCGCTGCTGAGCGAGCGCGCACCCACCGCCAACCCGGGCCGATGCTGGCCAGGCGGGCATGCCTCGGCAGGATTCTCGCTGCTGGCACTGTTCTTCGTCTTGCGCGACCGCCGCCCGCGTGCCGCGCGAATCGCGCTGGTGGTGGCGCTGGGGCTGGGTTCGCTGTTTTCCCTGGGGCGGATGTTGCAGGGCGCGCACTTTCTCTCGCACAACTTGTGGACGCTGCTGATCGACTGGGTGATCTGTGTACTGAGCTATCGCTGGCTGCTTTACCGAGCGCCTGTCGCACAAAGCGCAGGAAATCAGGTGGTCTGGGGAGAAACCTGCCGATGAACAGATTCCAGCAAGGCTTGCGCCTGGCGTTGGCCGCCGTGGTTTTCTTCAGTGCGCTGTTGGCGCTGCCCTTGAGCATGGCGTGGGGCGCGACGACATCGGCGGCGCCCCTGCATGGCGTGCGCCCAGCCAACTGGGCGCAGCCACTGGATACCCGCATCAACCTGTATCGCATGACACCGGATCTGTATCGCAGCGCATTGCCTGCGGCGCGGGACTGGCCGCAATTGCAGGCGCTTGGCATTGCCACGGTGATCAACTTCTATCAGCGCGGTGACGAGCAATGGTTGGGTGATCCGCGCGTTCATCAGGTACACCTGCCGTTACGCACTGATCGTATCGATGACACCGACGTTATCGAGGTGCTGCGCAGCATCCGCCAGGCGCAGGGGCGCGGCACCGTACTTATTCACTGCAAACATGGGCAGAACCGTACCGGGCTGATCGCTGCCCTGTACCGGGTGATCTACCAGAACTGGAGCAAGGAGCAGGCGTTGGCAGAAATGCGCGGTGGCGGCTTTGGCGGCGAAGAGCGTATGGGCGACGCCGAGCGCTACCTGCGCGACGCTGACATTCCGGCGTTGCGTTCAGCATTGGCCACAGGTGCCTGCAGCACCAGCGCATGGGCGCTGTGCGCGCTCAAGGATCGGCTGCTCGGTGCAATCGAGGGGGGTATGAAGTCATGAAGGTCGCGCGCTTGCTGATCTGTGGCCTGTCGTTGCTGGTCTTGCTGGGGTGTCAGAGCCTGCGCGAGCAGATGTTGGCGGCCAACTATCCGCCAACCTTCGTCGACGGCTTCGAGGACGGTTGCAGCAGTGGGCGTTCGGCTGCTGGCCCGCTCGGTCAGTTCGACAAGGACGTACCACGCTACATGGCCGAACCGCTATATGCCCAAGGCTGGGAGGATGGTTTCCGCCAATGCGAAGACGTGCAGCGCATCGATGACTGGCAGGCGCGCCGGGAGGAGCAATGGCGCGATGATGAATGGCGACACCACGTCGACCAGGCGATGGTCAAGGCGCTGCGTCGCTAGGGTTTTCTTTTTTCCTTGTCAAGAGTGAGGGAATTACGCCGATAAGCTCCCAGAGATTAGCCTAATCTCATCAGATCCTTCGACAGGTATGGCGAGGGATGATCTGATTTCCGCGCGCAATGGGAGTTGCACAAATGTCGCTGCGTAATCTTTCTATCGCACCACGGGCTGCTTTGGGGTTCGGCCTGGTGGCTCTGTTGGTGTTGTTGCTCGGAGCCTTTTCACTTTACCAAATGACGGAAATGCGTAAGCAGTCCGTAGCCGTCGATGAGGACTGGCTGCCCAGCGTCGTCGCGCTGGCCGATGTCAGCCAGGACATCCTGCGCCTGCGTGCCGTGACCCTGCGCCTGATGCTCAATCGCGAGCCGGATGAGTTGAAGCGCAACCTGCAACTGGCTGACGACTTGCGCTCGCAGCTGAGCACGGCTGACTCGACCTACGAGAAACTCATTTCCAGCCCCGAAGAGCGTGCGCTCTATGAGGGCTTTCGCCGTTCCGAAGCTGGCTATCTGCAGGAGCAGGGCAAGATCGTCGCGTTCGTTCGGCAAGGCAACTTCGATGATGCCATTACCGTGACCCGTGGCACGCTCAACCAGCATGCCGACGAAATGACGCGGGCGCTGCGCGATCTTGCCAACCTCAACCGCAAGGGGGCGACCGATGCGGCGCGTGATGCGGGCGAGGTGTTCGCCACGGCGCGTGTCTGGGTGATCGCGATGATCGTGTTCGCTGCTCTGGCCACCGTGGCGCTGGCCATGCTGCTGACGCGAAGCATCGTGGCACCGCTGACTGAGGCGGTGCGCGTGGCCGAGCGGGTGGCTTCCGGCGACCTGACCCAGGTCATCCAGGTCGCAGGTCATGATGAGCCGGCACGTCTGCTGGGCGCGCTGAAAAACATGCAGCAAAGCCTGCGTGCGACGATCCAGAGCATTTCCGATTCGTCCAATCAGCTGGCCTCGGCCTCCGAGGAGCTGCATGCCGTCACCGAAGACTCGACGCGCGGTCTGCACCAGCAGAACACCGAGATCGAGCAGGCGGCCACCGCAGTGAACGAGATGACGGCGGCGGTGGAGGAGGTTGCGCGCAATGCGGTGAGCACCTCCGAAGCCTCGCGTGAATCCAACGTCACCGCGCAGCAGGGACGCGAGCAGGTACGCCAGACCGTCGATTCCATCGGCCAGCTGGCGGCTGACGTCACCACCACCTCGGGAGAGGTGGAGCAGCTTGCCGAGCGCGTGCACGAGATCAGCAAGGTGCTAGACGTGATTCGCTCCATCGCCGAGCAGACCAACCTGCTGGCCCTCAATGCCGCTATCGAGGCTGCGCGAGCCGGCGACGCTGGCCGTGGCTTCGC
Source organism: Pseudomonas berkeleyensis (assembly GCF_014109765.1). Classification (NCBI taxonomy): domain Bacteria; kingdom Pseudomonadati; phylum Pseudomonadota; class Gammaproteobacteria; order Pseudomonadales; family Pseudomonadaceae; genus Pseudomonas; species Pseudomonas berkeleyensis. Next base: position 3,012,640 of record NZ_CP059139.1, on the reverse strand, counting down.
CGTGGTGGCTGACGAAGTGAGGGCGCTGGCGCACCGCACCCAGCAGTCGACGCAGGAAATCGAGCAGATGATCGGCGGCATCCAGAGCGGTACGGAGCGCGCCGTCAGCGCCATGCAAAACAGCAATGGTCGCGCCCGTTCCACGTTGGAGGTGGCTCAGGCGGCCGGCGTTGCGTTGGAGCAGATCGCCCAGGCGATTTCCTCGATCAACGAGCGCAACCTAGTGATCGCCAGTGCTTCCGAGGAGCAGGCGCAGGTGGCGCGCGAGGTGGATCGCAATCTGGTCAATATCCGTGACCTGTCGATGCAGACCTCGGCGGGAGCCAATCAGACCAGTGCAGCCAGTCAGGAGCTGTCGCGTCTGGCGGTCGATTTGAACAACCTGGTGGCGCGCTTCAAGGTCTGACGTGTTTGGCAGGCCACGAAACGAAAACGGCGCCCGAAGGCGCCGTTTTCTTTACCGCAGCAGTTACTTGCCAGCCCAGCGCTTGAGCACCAGGGTGGCGTTGGTGCCACCGAAGCCGAAGCTGTTGCTCATCACGGTGTCGAGCTTGGCGTTCTCGACGGTGGCGAGCTGGATCGGCATGTCGGCCACTTCCGGGTCGAGCTCGTCGATATTGGCCGAAGCGGCGATGAAGTTGCCTTCCATCATTAGCATGCAGTAGATCGCTTCCTGCACGCCGGCGGCGCCGAGGCTGTGGCCGGACAGGCTCTTGGTCGAGCTGATGGCCGGCGCCTTGTCGCCGAACACTTCACGCACGCCACGGATTTCGGCGACGTCGCCGACCGGGGTGGAGGTGCCGTGGGTGTTCAGGTAGTCGATCGGGGTGTCGACGGTGGCCAGCGCCTGCTGCATGCAGCGGATCGCGCCTTCACCGCTCGGGGCGACCATGTCGTAACCGTCGGAGGTTGCGCCGTAACCGACGATTTCCGCGTAGATCTTGGCGCCGCGAGCCAGAGCGTGTTCCAGCTCCTCGACCACGACCATGCCGCCACCGCCGGCGATGACGAAACCGTCACGCTTGGCGTCGTAAGCGCGGGAGGCTTTCTCCGGGGTTTCGTTGTACTGGGTGGAGAGGGCGCCCATGGCGTCGAACAGGCAGCTCTGGCTCCAGTGCTCTTCCTCACCGCCACCGGCGAAGACTACATCCTGTTTGCCAAGCTGGATCTGCTCCATGGCCTGGCCGATGCAATGCGCGCTGGTGGCGCAGGCCGAGGAGATGGAGAAGTTGACGCCCTTGATCTTGAACGGAGTCGCCAGGCACGCCGATACGGTGCTGCCCATGGTACGGGTCACGCGGTATGGGCCGATGCGCTTGACGCCTTTCTCGCGCAGGGTATCGATAGCTTCCATCTGGTTGACGGTGGAAGCACCACCGGAACCGGCGATCAGACCGGTACGCGGGTTAGAAATCTGCTCTTCGCTGAGGCCTGAATCCTTGATCGCCTGTTCCATCGACAGATAGGCGTAGGCCGCAGCGTCGCCCATGAAGCGGAACAGTTTGCGGTCGATCAGTTCTTCCAGGTTCAGGTTGACCGAACCGGAAACATGGCTACGCAGGCCCATTTCGGCATAGGACGGGTTGAAACGGATGCCGGATTTGCCCGCGCGGAGGCTGTCGGCAACGGCTTCTTTGTCATTGCCCAGGCAGGAAACGATGCCCAGACCGGTAATCACGACACGACGCATGTGCAAGTCCTTCAGAAACTGTCGGTAGAGGTGAACAGGCCAACGCGCAGGCCTTCGGCACTGTAGATCTCGCGGCCATCGACGGCTACGGTGCCATCGGCGATACCGAGGATCAGTGAGCGGTTGATGGTGCGCTTGATATGGATGTTGTAGGTGACTTTCTTGGCGGTCGGCAGAACCTGACCGAAGAATTTCACTTCGCCCGAGCCCAGGGCGCGGCCCTTGCCTGGGTTGCCTTGCCAGCCCAGATAGAAGCCAACCAGCTGCCACATGGCATCGAGGCCGAGGCAGCCGGGCATGACCGGGTCGCCTTCGAAGTGGCACGCAAAGAACCACAGATCCGGATTGATATCGAGCTCAGCGACGATTTCGCCCTTGCCGTACTTGCCGCCGGTCTCGCTGATATGAACGATGCGATCGATCATCAGCATATTTGGGGCGGGCAGTTGCGCGTTCCCCGGGCCGAAGAGTTCGCCGCGGCTGCAGGCGAGCAGTTCTTCCTGGGAATAGGCGTTTTGTTTTGTCATGCGAGCTCCTCAATTGTCCCCATGCTTCTAAGGCTGGGCGAATCGTCCTGGCCGGCCCCCTTTTGGGGCGTCTGCCGGCAGCCTAGTCATAGACTGTTGCGTTGTGGTGAAAGTCACAGTCGGTGAGTACAGTTGTACTCCGCTGCCTGTGCATTGTCACATTAGGGTCTGTTTCCGTTTCATTCGCGAGCCGCGTTGCTGCGAGAAATGGCCCCCGGTTAGGCGCAGGACGCCGGTAATGGCCGCCCCTTGCCAAGTCCTGCAACAACAGCGGGGGCCATTTCCCGCGCAACCCGAAGGGCCGGGCCTGTTTTGTCGCGATGCGGCGTTACTCGATGGCTCATTTGGGCGACCAAACTTCGCATCTCGCGCCTTGCCTCGCGACAAAACAGGCTCCGGCGCGGTCACGAATGAAACGGGAACAGACCCTCGCAGTTTCTCCTTGTAACCCCGCAGCATTACAGGCGCTACTCGCCTATGGTCGGGCTGGTAGCCAGCGCTGCAGAATGCGTTGCAGGTCTGCACGTTTGAAGGGCTTTGCCAGGTAATCGTTCATACCGGCAGTCAGACAGGCTTCGCGGTCGCCCTGCAGTGCATTGGCGGTGAGGGCGATGATCGGCACGTTTCGGCCCTTGGCCTGTTGGCGAATCTGTCGCGTCGCCTCGTAGCCATCCATCAGCGGCAGGCGGCAATCCATGAGGATTGCCGCGTAGTCGTGATCGGCGAAACTCTGCAGCGCCTGCTGGCCGTCGCCGACCAGGCTCACCTGATAACCCAGGCTGCGCAGCATGGCTTCGATCACCGTCTGATTGACCGGGTTGTCCTCGACCAGCAGCACGGCTTGTCCGTCACCATTGCTCAGCGCCTGATTCTCGCTGCTTGGCATCTGCCCGCTATGCTCGCGGAACGGCAGGGGAATCTCCAGAGTGAAGACCGACCCTTCGCCCAGCTGGCTTTCCGCGCGCAGGGTGCCGCCCATGCGCTCGGCCAGGGTGCGGGCAATCGGCAGGCCGAGGCCGGTGCCGCCATAGCGTCGTGAAATCGAGGTGTCGGCCTGCTGGAAGGCGTCAAACATGCGCTCCAGGCGCTCGCTGCCGATGCCAATGCCGCTGTCGTGAACAGCGCAGGTGAACCACAGCACCTGGTCATCCAGTTGCTGCCAGTGGGTCTCCACGCGAATGTGGCCTTCTTCGGTGAATTTCAGCGCGTTGCCGATCAGGTTGACCAGAATCTGGCGGATGCGCGTGGGGTCGCCGCTCACCTCCAGCTGCTCCAGGCCTGTCTGCGTTTCCAGCAGCAGTTGCAGGCCACGCTGATGGGCGCTGTGCTGGAAAACCTGCACCGAGCTTTGCAGCAGTTCCAACAGGTTGAACGGGATGGCTTCGAGTTCCAGCGCGCCTCGCTCGATCCTTGAGAAATCAAGGATGTCGTTGATCACCTTGAGCAGGTGTTCGGTGGATTCGGTGGCCAGGGCGGCGTATTCGGTCTGTTCGTCGTTGAGGCTGGTAGTTTCCAGCAATTGCAGCATGCCCAGTACGCCATTCATTGGGGTGCGCAATTCGTGACTCATCATGGCCAGGAAGTCGGATTTTGCCCGGTTCGCCTGTTCGGACTCCTCGCGGGCCTGGATCAGTTCGGCAATCGCCAGTTGCTGCTCGCGGCCACTTTGCTCGAGGGTGCGGGCCAGGTTGTTGATATGCCGGGCCAGATCGGTGAGTTCGTCGTTACCGCGTTCGACCAGCGAAGGGCGGTAATCGCCGCTCTGGATGCGCTCCAGCGCCTGACCCATGGCGCTGAGCGGTTGCGCCAGACGGCGTGCCAGGCGCCTGGCGAGAAGAAAGGTCAATAGCAGGGCGAACAGTGAAAGAACCCCGGCCTTGAGCAGGATTTCCTGCTGGCGGGTATTGAAGGTGTCGTTGGAAATGCCGATCACGACGCGGCCGAGGTACCCGTCGCCGAGCGCTTTGCCCAATGGTGGCAGGGTATTTGTCGGGTAGGGCGGGCCCTGCAGACGGATCGGCGCCTCGAACACCTCGACCTGCGGTGAGCTGTGGCCTTGCTCCTTGGGCCGCTCGACGTAGACCAGGATGTTGTCGTCGCGATCGCGCACTTCGGCGAAGCGTACGTCGGGCGTGCTCAGAGTCGCACGCAGCAGGCTTTCCAGGGTGCTCAGGTTGCCGTTGAGTACGCCGTACTCGGTAGCTGGAGCCAGTTGATTGGCGATCAGCTGGCCGGTATGTCCCTGTTCCTGACGCAGATCCTGCAGACGGGTGAAGGTGAGAAAACCGGTGAGCAGCAGCGTCAGCAGCAGGGCCGGGCCCACGCTGATCAGTTGGGTGCGGGTATGGATGTTCCAGCCGCGGCGCTGGGCCATGGCTGTACCGTCCCTGGTCAGGTGCGGCGCTGCTGCCTGTTGGCGAGGGGAGCAGGGCGGGGGCAAGGGGTTGCCTGTGGGCACGAATCGTCCTTGGCAATTAACGTCGATCCGGCATGTTAACCGACCCGTCGCGCTTTGCCAGCTTCAGGCGCGTGCACTCTGCGGTAATTCTCGTTTGCTCCCTTAACTGACGGTCAGCACTGAACTTTTGCCCTGGCCGGGTACTCTCGGCTCCGTATAATGCCCGCAGACCGCCATCACGCATGGCCTCATTCGGAAGACCTATGACACAGCTCCAACCCATTGCCGTACTCGGCGGCGGTAGCTTCGGCACCGCCCTGGCTAACCTGCTGGCGGAGAATGGCCAGCGCGTCCTGCAGTGGATGCGTGATCCCGAGCAGGCCGAGCAGATGCGCCAGAGCGGCGAGAACCCGCGTTATCTGAAGGGCGTCAAGCTGCATGCGGGGATCGAGCCGACCAGCGACATCCACATGGCGTTGCAGCAGGCCGAGCTGGTGTTGGTGGCGTTGCCCTCCAGCGCCCTGCGTGATGCCTTGCAGCCGGTGGCGGCGCAGTTGGCGGGCAAGATGCTGATTAGCACCACCAAGGGTATCGAAGCCAAGACGTTCAAGCTGATGAGCCAGATTCTCGAAGAGATCGCCCCGCAGGCGCGCATCGGCGTGCTCTCCGGGCCGAATCTGGCCAAGGAAGTCGCCGATCACGCCCTGACCGCCACGGTGATCGCCAGCGAGGACGAAGAGCTGTGCCTGCGTGTGCAGCAAGCGCTGCATGGCAGAACCTTCCGTGTCTACGCCAGTGCTGACCGCTTTGGCGTCGAACTGGGCGGGGCCTTGAAAAACGTCTACGCCATCATGTCCGGCATGGCCGCGGCGCTGGGTATGGGCGAAAACACCAAGAGCATGCTGATCACCCGTGCCCTGGCCGAGATGACCCGGTTCGCGGTCAAGCTCGGGGCCAACCCGATGACCTTCCTCGGCCTGGCCGGCGTGGGTGATCTGATCGTCACCTGTTCGTCACCGAAAAGCCGCAACTATCAAGTTGGCTTCGCCCTGGGCGAGGGGCTCAGCCTGGAGGAGGCGGTGCAGCGCCTCGGCGAAGTCGCCGAAGGCGTCAATACGCTCAAGGTGCTCAAGGCCCGTGCCGAGGAACTTGAGGTGTACATGCCGCTGGTCGCCGGTCTGCATGCCATTCTGTTCGAGGGGCGTACGCTGGCGCAGGTCATCGAGCTGCTGATGCGCGGCGAACCCAAGACCGATGTCGATTTCATCCCAACTGCAGGTTTCTGAGCCTGGCAGCCAATCAAGGAGAACGAGTCATGAGCGATGAAAAGCAGGAGCTGGAGCGCGAGTCGATTGTGTTGCGCATTCTGTGGATGGTGATTTTCCTCGTCGTCTGGCAACTGGCCGAGCTGGTGCTGGGCGCTGTGGTGCTGTTGCAACTGGGCTACCGCCTGTTTTATGGCGCCCCCAACGCCGGGTTGATGGGTTTTGGCGATAGCCTGAGCCAGTATCTGGCGCAGATCGGTCGTTTCGGTACCTTTAATACCGATGAAAAACCCTGGCCGTTCGCCGACTGGCCGACACCACGTACGCCGGACGGCGAAACCGCCCACAGCATTCCGCCTGCGCCGCATCCGGTGCGTGACGAGGAGCCCAAACTGTGAGGTTGTGGTTGCTGCGTCACGGCCAGGCCGAGCCGCATGCGGCCACTGACGCGGCGCGTGAGCTGACCGCCCATGGCCGCCAGGAAGTACGGCAGGCCGCCAAGCAGCTGGCTGGAAGACCGTTGACCGCCATTCTCGTCAGCCCCTACGTGCGTGCCCAGCAAACGGCGGAGCTGGTGCGCAGCGAGCTGGGTTTCAATGGGCCATTGACCACCGTGCCGTGGCTGACGCCGGACAGTGACCCGCGCGAGGTGCTCAAGTATCTCGATGAGCGTGAGAGCGCCGAGGTGCTTCTGGTCACCCACCAGCCGCTGGTGGGGGCTTTGGGTGGTTTGCTGGTGCATGGCCATCGTCAGGAACCCTTGCCGATGCGCACCGCCAGCCTGGCCGAGTTGGAGGGCGACATACCGGCGGCGGGGCTGATGGAACTGCTGGCGCTGATCCATCCGCGCTGAGTGTTTTTCCCTTCCGCTACAGCGGGAAACATTTCTTAACTTGCACCTCCTTTGTCTGCGTGGAATAGTCAACCAAGCAAGTGCTTGGTTGATTCCTACAAAAACAACAAAGGAGGAAGCCCTGTGGCTGATGCAATCCGTTTGCCGCTCGAGCTGTTTTACGAACGTGAAGCAAGGCACCCGAACAAACGCTACATGGTGCAACCCCTTGGTGGTGGGCAACTGCTGGAACTGACCTGGGCCGATGTGGGCGAGCAGGCTCGCCGTACCGCCAACTGGTTGCGTAGTCGCGAATTGCCGCAGGGCAGTCGCATCGCCATCGTTTCCAAGAACTGCGCGCACTGGATCATTACCGATCTGGCGATCTGGATGGCTGGGCATGTGTCGGTTCCGCTCTATCCCAACCTCACAGCTGAGTCCATGCGCCAGGTGCTGGAGCATTCCGAGGCGCAGCTGGCCTTCATCGGCAAGCTCGATGACTGGGCCGCGATGGCGCCAGGGTTACCTCAGGGGATGCCGACTGTCAGCCTGCCGCTGCATCCGCAAGGCACCTTCGATCACAGCTGGGACGACCTGCAGCGCAGTGCGCCGATTCAGGATGACCCCAAGCCTGCCGCCAACCAGTTGGCGACCATCATCTACACCTCCGGTACGACTGGCACGCCCAAGGGCGTGATGCACAACTTCTCCAATTTCGGCTTCGCCGCTGGCAACGCCATCAAACTGTTCGGAGTGGGTGAAGACGATCGGCTGATTTCCTATCTGCCGCTTTGTCACGTGGCTGAACGCATGTTCGTCGAGCTGGCGTCCATCTATGCGGGGCAGACGATCTTTTTCGCCGAAAGCCTGGATACCTTCCTTGAAGATCTCAAGCGCGCACGGCCGACCGTGATGTTTGGCGTTCCGCGTATCTGGACCAAGTTCCAGATGGGTGTTTACAGCAAGATGCCGGCGCAGAAACTCGATCGCTTGCTGAAACTGCCGATCATCGGCCGCATCGTCGGACGTAAGGTGCTTGCCGGGCTCGGCCTGGACGCCATCCGTTATGCGCTGTCCGGGGCGGCGCCGGTGCCGATTGCGCTGCTCAACTGGTATCGCCGTCTGGGTATGGAGATCCAGGAGGTCTACGGCATGACCGAGAACTGCGGTTATTCCCATGTCTGCCTGCCGGGCAAGTTCAAGCAGGGCTGGATCGGCCAGAACAACCCTGGTGTCGAGGTGCGCATCGCCGAGGACGGCGAAGTTCAGGTACGCAGCGGTGCGACCATGCAGGGGTACTACAAGGATCCGGCCAAGACCGCCGAAGCGCTGACCGATGATGGTTTCCTGCGCACCGGTGACAAGGGCGAGCAGGATGCCGAGGGCAATCTGCGGCTGACCGGGCGGATCAAGGAAATCTTCAAGACCAGCAAGGGCAAGTACGTGGCGCCTGCACCGATCGAGAACCGCATCGGCGAGCACTCGCGCATCGAACAGGTCTGCGTGGTTGGTGACGGCCTGCCGCAACCCATCGCGTTGTGCGTGCTGTCCGATGTGGGGCGTCAGGAAGCCGCCAACGACAGCCGAGACGAGCTTGAAAGCAGCCTCAAGGCATTGCTCGCCGAGGTCAATGGTCGCCTCGATCAACATGAGCGGCTGCAAGGTCTGGTTTTGGTCAAGGAGGTCTGGGCGGTGGAGAATGGCTTTCTGACTCCGACCCTGAAGATCAAGCGCGCGGTGATCGAAGGTACCTATGGCGAGCGTTTCGCCGAGTGGCAGCAGCGCAGCGAAACGGTGCTTTGGCACGACTGATCATCAATGGGCCAGGCAACTGGCCCTGTTCTTCAAATGCACAAGGAATGCTTCCATGGGCTTGTGGCAACGAACACCCGATCTCGAGGCACTCAACGCAACGCTGAAAAACAGCATTGGCGAGGTGTTGGACATCCGCTTCGAATCCTTTGACGAAGAATCGCTCAGTGCCAGCATGGTGATCGATTCGCGCACTCATCAGCCTTACGGCCTGCTGCATGGTGGTGCCTCGGTGGTGCTGGCGGAAACCCTCGGTTCGACCGCCAGCTATCTGTGTATCGACAGCAGCCGTTTTTACTGTGTCGGTCTGGAGGTCAATGCCAACCATCTGCGCGGCCTGCGTAGCGGGCGTGTGCATGCGGTGGCGCGGCCGGTTCATCTGGGGCGTACCACTCACGTCTGGGATATTCGCCTCAGTGGCGACGACGGCAAGGCCAGCTGCATCTCGCGACTGACCATGGCCATCGTGCCGTTGGGCGAGCAGCCGCCGAAGCTCTGAGAGCCTGTTCAACGTCTGCTGCGCGTCGGCCATGCTGCATTGAAATCAGGCTGGAACACCAGCCCGGCCAAAAACTCATTTACAGCCCAGACGTTCTTCGCTCGATTCGAGTGGTCGCTGCTCTGTCTCGATAGCCTTTGCAAAGGCTCCGATATCTGCAATTTCATCCAAGATTTGCCTGATCCATGGCGCTACAGTACGCGCCATGGATCACATCACTCACATTCAAAGCAGTTTGCCCGGCGTACGCCTGATCGACGCCGAGTACCGCCGCTTTGCCTTTCCCCGGCACTTTCACCTGGAATACCACGTCGGTCTGCTGGTTCAGGGGCGGCACCGCTATGACTATCGTGGAGAGCGCCGCCAGGTCGGGGCGGGAGACGTCCTGGTGATGGCCCCCGAAGGCATACACGATGGCGCCTGTCTGGATGGCGAAAGTTACCGTATCCGTGTGATGGCCTTCGATCCACACTGGCTGGACGAGGCCAGTCGTACCCTGAGTGATGGACGTCAGGGCGCGCCACGGCTGACCACTTCCAGCCTGCGCCACCCGCTGTTGTCGCAGCATCTGCATCAGTTTCATGCTGCGATGCTGGGGGGCTCGGCACTGGCTCAGGAGACTGCTCTCTGGCAAGCGCTGGCGAGCTTGCTGGAGATGGGCTCGACATTACGCGTCAGTGATACGGAGAGCGTCTTCGATAGGCGTACCTGGCAAGAATTGCGTGATTGGTTGGAGAGTCGTCTGGACGACCCGCCGTCGCTGGAAGATATCGCGAGTTTCTGCGGGATGAGCCCCTGGCAGGTGCTACGCCGATTCCGTCAGCACACGGGCTTGCCACCGCATCAGTGGCTTACCCAGCTGCGCTTGCAGCGGGCGCTACCGCTAGTGTTGGCGGGTGAGCCCTTGAGTGAGATCGCGCTGCGTCTGGGCTTCTACGATCAGGCGCATTTCTCGCGCTTGTTCCGCCGCACATACGGTTTACCGCCGGCGCGCCTGCGCCAGGGCTGATTCGTCCGCACTTTCGTTTTCCCCCTTCTATCCCTTGGAGATCACCATGCAGGAGACGTCCGTCTTGCTGTCGCTGGCTGCCGTGTTCGCGGTAGCCCTTATCAGTCCTGGCCCCGATGTCGCATTGGTGGTACGTACTGCCTTGCATCAGGGGCGGCGAGCGGGTTTGCTCAGTGCGTTGGGCCTGGCTTGCGGCATTCTTCTGCATGGCACTCTGGTGCTCAGTGGTGTGGCGTTGTTGCTCAGCCGTACTGAATGGTTGTTCGACCTGGTGCAGGTCGGTGGCGCGCTTTACCTGGGGTGGCTGGGTGTCGGCGCTGTATGTGCTTGGTGGAGCGGCTGTGTGGGGAGTAGGCGCTTGGATGGCGAGTTGGCGCCTTCGGTATTCGGCCCTTGGTTGCGCGGTGTGCTCACCAACCTGGGCAACCCCAAGGCGCTGGTCTTCTTCCTGGCGCTACTCAGCAGCCTGGTGCCGGCGGATATGTCGCTGCCAGGCAAGATGGCTTGTGCGGCGCTGCTGTTCGGCCTGAGCCTGGTTTGGTTCAGTCTGCTGGGCCTGACCTTGAGTCGTCCGTTGATGCGCCAGCGCCTGCTGCAGATCGCCCCGGTCATCGATGTGATTTGCGGGTTGGTATTCCTACTAGTCGCTGCGAGCATCTTTGGACATCTGTTGCTGTAGTAATCATTGATGAATCGTAGGCGAGATAGATAAAAAATATTAAGAAAATACCGTTTACCAGCAGATCAATAAGATTTATTCTGAGTCGCTTTTGTTGATAAAAAGTTTAGTAGGCAGTTCTGATAAAAGCTTTTATGGCGCAGTCCCAGTTTGCTCCGTCTATTTTTAAAGAAGCTGTATTTTTTTTTAGGCTCCCATTAATTCTATTGGTCGATATGTCGAAGAACTGGTATTTCTCTCCTGAGAAAATTGTGGCGCAGCTTGAAGAAGATGGTGCATTAGTGGCTCATGTGGGCGATCTATCTTCATTCAAGCTGAACCAGGTGGCGTTTGAAATACTGCAGTTGCTGTATGAGCCGCAGACACTGGATGGTATGGTTGAGCAGCTATGCCAAACATATGATGTGGATGAAAGGGAATGCGCTCGGTTCATTCTACCTTTCCTGCATGAGTTGGAATTGGCTGGCTGGATTGTTGCACTTGCCCCGGATCAAAACGAGTCGTCGCTCCATTCACGCTACCTCTGCCTGCTGAAGCGTGCTTTGGTAAACTGGATATACCCCGAGCACGAATTGCAGGTGAACTATCTTCAAAGTGACCGCGTTGCCAGGGATCGACTAACCCGTAGCCGCTACTTGCGCGATATCTCGCATGTTGAGGCAGAAAAATATGCCGAACTTCTGGAAAAGAAAAGGCATGGCTTTGTAACGGTCTTATCCCACACTCTAATAGGGCTACGACGGTTGAATCACCTGGAGTACTGTGCGAGACAAATTTTTGCACAAGGTATACCGGGTGACTTTTTCGAGGCTGGTGTTTGTCAGGGGGGGGCGAGTATTTTTCTGCGGGCATTGCAAGTAGCTTTTGGTGAGGAACAACGCAAAACATGGGCGGCAGATTCTTTTGAAGGGTTGCCACCGGCTACTTTGCCTCAAGATGAAGGTTTGGATTTTACCGAGTCCAATTACCCGTGGCTGGCATTCAGTCAGGAAAGAGTCGAAGAGCACTTCAGGCGGTATGAGCTATGGAGTGATCATGTACGCTTGGTCAAGGGGTGGTTTAGTGAAACCTTGCCAGGATTGGACTGTGGGCTGCTTTCTCTTCTCAGGCTCGATGCAGACTTATATCAGTCAACTATGGAAGTCTTGACCAACCTATATGACAAAGTGGTTCCTGGTGGTTTTGTGGTCGTTGACGATTATGGTGCGTTTGAGGCCTGTCGATTGGCGATTGATGATTTCCGACTTGAACGGAACATTCAGGCTCCGCTGAAATGGATAGATTGGAGCGGGGTTTATTGGCGCAAGGAGTCCTAAAGGTCGCCTTTTCTAGGTTTCTTGAATGGGGCGGCCCCGTACATAATGGTTCGCTCCATGCAGTTTCCTGGTTTGAATTAAGGTATCCGTATGCTAGAAATCGTGGCTCGATATTTTCCCTTCCCGAACTAGGAAGAACAGTCCAGCCTGTAAACCTCGATGAAAGTCAAACAGGTTTCTATCGGGCATCTTTGAAGCCTGAGCGCCATGCCAATATTTAGTAATTGCGTTCAGGTTGAGGTAATGAGCTGCCGTAGCTGAGTTGTGCATCAAGTCCAGAACATAGGCGACAGATTCTCGATATTTACTGTAGCGGTACCCCAGGTCTGCGGGTTGCAGCCCTCTGAGGTTTGTGGTGCGTGTCGATTCAGGGATGATGCCTTGCATGGCATTTCTCATTAATAGCCTACTCTGTTTGGCGTTAGTAAATTCTGCATCCGGGATTTGCAAGCACCATTCGAAAACGCTTTGATCGCTCGTGGGGTCAGTCAGGGTTACGCCATAGGCTCTGGCGATTAATTGCCCAAAGCTGTGAGACGTTGTCAGCATGGGGAACATATGGTCACGAAACTGTCGGTGTGTGGTGATTGTGGCAGAATCCAATATAAAATCAGTTTCGAATCTACGTTGCCAGTGCAGGCATAGATCTGGGTGCGTTATAGCTGTTGCCGCTGGAGTAAGGCGGGGGGTAGGGAAGTCTCGGGCAGGGTTGATATAGCGGAGCGTGTCGCGTGCTAATAATTTCAGTCTGCCAGGACAGTTTTGCTGGCTGTGACGTATATAATGCGAGGCCTGAGTCCATTCTTTCCTGCGCAATAAATCCCAGAAATTGTTCTGACCTCCGCTCCATGAAACAGTGATATTGCCTGCCTGACCGCTCAATAGTGTGTCGAAGCCGTCCTGTTTGACAGTCTGATATAAATGATGAATCCAGGTTGCGTTCGAATTGGCCGCCTGCATTCTGCCTGTCGCTTGAAGCATGAAGATCATGGCACTGATAGGATTGAGATGGTCACTCTCGAGCGCGATGTGCTTTATATTGGGGTGCATCGTTGCCAGTTGTTGAGCGGCGGGCCATTCATTGACCAGTTTCCCTGGCAGGCATAGATTTTTAGCCTCTTGAACTGGTACGTGAGTGTAGGCGCATAGCTCGCGGTTTTCTTTCATCAAGACGCTAGCGGCCAAGGCGGTGACTGAGCCTGAGTCCAGGCCGGCACTGAGCATGCTGGCCGCATTGCCTGTATGGGCTAATCTGCTGACTATAGCCCGCCGGTAGCGTCTTAAGAATTCTTCGATGTACTCTTCGGATGTGTTGGCTTGCTTTATCTGAAATTGAGAGGCTTGCCAGTAGGTTTCTGTCTGTACTTTGCCTGGTTTGAATATATTGAAGGTTGCTGAGCCAATCTGACGAATGGCTTTGTATTCGGTTTGCAAGAAGTCGTTATAGCGTATCCATTGTAAAAGATAGCTCAATATCCGCGCTTCGTGCAGTTCTTGGGAAATACCTTCAATATTCAGGATTTCAGTGAGTGAGTCGGAAAATGCCAGTTGCCCTGTTGTTGTCCATGCGTAGAACAATGTGGTTGGACTGCTTGGGTCAATTGCCAGGATTACGGACTGTTTGCGGGCATCCCAGACGGCAATCCACCAATCTCCTCTGATGTGTCGAAACATGTCGACATTCCAATGCTCGAATGCCAGGAGTAGTAGTGCCTGAGTCGTGATGCTGTGGGTGAAAGAGTCATTCAAGCCAAGTTTGGCTTTCAGTTCGGATAGGTTGTCAATTCGGGCATGGCAGCCCAGTATGCAGTTTTTTTCGGGTAGTGATTGTGTGCTTTGGTTTGCTGAGGTCTGAGTGAATTTATTTCCTGAAAAGTCTACGAGAATTGCCATATTCAGAGCCCGCTTACCCGGTCATTCGGTATGCTTGTGAGATGCGATAGCAGGAAATCATGAGCACCTTGTAGGTTGTGTAAGCCCTCTAGGAGTTGCAAGGTAAAAACAGGAACTTGTTGCACCAGCTTGACCAGCGCCTGGAAAGGGCTTTGCCATAGCTCTGGATGAGCAGGCTGCCCCAGGTACAGTTGCTGCAATAGTGAGCCTATAGCTAGGTTGGCAGGTAATGACTGTGCTGATATTCGATCTTTACTGCGTTCTCCCAGCAGGTAAATAGCCTGTATCGGGCAGTCTTTCGGATTGAATGAATCAGGTTGCTGCGCAAGATCCCAGTAACGCTTATCACCCGTCAGTGCTGTTCGTTTATAGACGCTCTCCAATGAAGTCATATCAGGAAGCAGCTCGGATGCAGTGTCTGGCCATAGTCGTAACTGAGCAAAACCATGGGCGGCAATGAATTGATTGTTGATGTTTTCTATGTTGACGATATCGTCGCTGAGCAAGGTTGCTCCAGCTTTCAAAAGTGCTGCTGTGGTGCTGGACTTGCCCGCGCCCGATGGCGCAGCCAGCAAAAGACATGACCCGCCAACTTGAACTGCATTGGCATGTAGAGCCAATTTCCCGAGTGCGTTCAAGATGCGGCCCATCATGATTGAGGTGCATACACGTATTACATCATGCACGTCCACCTCTGGGGTCCACCAAGCGTCCAGCTGATTCCCACTCGATTGCAGCTTGAACTCGACCTCTCCATGGTTCAGAGGATCATGGAATCGAATGACTGTTTCCCCATTATCAGATATCCATTCACAGGAGATGGAAGTGGTTTGCTTGGTCTGTGGAGGTGTCTTTGCAAGAGAAGTGCTGCCATGCAACAAGATCAGGCAGTCAGGTTTTCTTGCGTTGGTTTCGGTTAGGAAGTGAATGGGGCGATTGACGGTAAGGTTAAGCCCGAATGTTCGGTAATAATATAAGTTGGGCATGATCAACCCTGCGATGAATTTTCTGGTGCCAGGAGATTGGCACGTGATCTGAGCATATCCAGCTCTCTGCTTTCTGGGCTGTGTTTCTCTAATATCTGGATGAGACCAAATAAGGAGAAGTAATCGTAAGGCAGCCAGTCTAGTGTCAGTCGAAAATGGTGTTCTAGACCTTTTGCTGGTAGTCCTTTGAGCTGAATCTTTTTCAGGGGATGTTGTAATTTTTCCAAAAGGCTTGCTTTGCGCTGAGTATCAGATGACGGAGCAATCGAGTGGGCCAGCGCAGAAAACTCATCTGCCCAGATGGCGCTGTGGGTGGGCGCCTGTGTTGCGTCGAATGCCTGTTCTCTCTGTCCTGCAGCAAGCAGGCTCTGTATCAATAGCCAGCGTACTTGAGGCAGGTCTGCGTGTTCATCCAGCAGCGTATCGCACAGCAGAATCGATTGCTCGTAATCCTGCGCGCTCATGGCTTCGTGAATTGCCCACCATATATTTCGTTCTTTTTCAGGCCAGAGCATCTGCTTGCCATGAGGTGTCTGCGGAAGGAACATCGAAAATATCGATTTCAGATGATTCTTTACGGCTAACGGACTTCGATGTTCTCGTGCCCATTGGTGGGCTGTTTCTGCCAGTCTGCTTAGTGCAGAACGATCCTGATAAAGTCGTTCCAGCCCCTGATAGAGGGTTTCTGGTGAGTCAAAGAGAATGGCTCGCTCGTGATGAGCGTGAAATGGGGCTATGTTGCTGAGAAGGCTGGCGCAGCCATTGATGGAATATTGAACGAATTTGCCGTCGCTGCGGCAGCGGTTGAAGCGAGTGTCTTTGAGTGGCGCGATGCCCACATGCAGCGATTGTAAAAAAATGAAGTATTCGGTTTCATCCCCAAAAGGAGTATGCATGACTTGCTCAGATGGTAATGCGTTCAAGAACTCGCTTAGCGTACTATTGCAACCCATGATCGAAAATCGAGTGTCGGGGTGGCATTCAAGAAATTTTCTTAGCGCTGGGGCAATCCACAGCAAGTCATCCAGGTGAGTGGTCGAACCTCCCCAGCCAATGACGAATCCATCTTGCTTGAGGGTATTGGTGCGGAGGGGGCTAACCCATGGATCGCAGACCAGTCGCACGGGGTGTAATATTTGATAATATTTGGCGAGTTCTTGAGATGAAAATAAAACTGCATCGCAACAATGAGCCAGATTCAGTAGATGCTGTCGGCCTAGCGGGGAGTTCAGTGGATGAGTCGCAGGCAGCCAGTCGCCAAGTGAGGCAATATCATCATTGATCTCATACAGCGTGGCTCGGTTGGATTTTTTTCTGTGCTGAATAACGTTCCATAGCCAGTGGATATCACACTGAATAACGACTAGCAGATCGCAGTGTAGTGAAAAGTCGAAAGCTTCTGGAGCATGTACGGATAGCTCCGTAATATCGACTAGAGAATCGTTATGCCACAAAGAACATGGCTTCAATACTCTCTGGAGGAAGTTTCCATAGTTCTCGTTTTTAATGGTGCCTGAGTGAAGCCAAATAATGCTGATTTTTGGTTGGGCATCATGTAGGGCGTTCAGCATCTCTAAATTTTCTGTTTGTAATGGCTTGGATGATTCCTGTGTTGGAGGTCGCTTGCTCTGAGTAAGATGTGGAATATATGGTCGTGCTCCTGCACTTGCCGCAGGTATATACGGCGGGCGCTTATGAGTGCCTCTAAGATTCTAGTTTTTCCGATGTATTTTTCAAGGAGTGAATTCCGTTTTCAATAGTTTCCATTGTGTTAGCTGCTTTTCTTGAATTTTAGAGGCGCGCTGTGTAGTGGGAGTATATTGTCTATCAGAGCGAGCCTTCCGCCAGTGTGTGAAAAACGGTATTGTTAGAATGCTTTGGGTTAGCTTTGATATGTGGCGAGGTCAGAGGTGGTAGAGGTTCCCGCGCCACTTTTGGTTAGTGCGGTATCCAGTTTTTCCAGTTTTGGCGCAATAAAGGCTTTTTTGGCAGAAGAGACTGGGCTGTTGGCATTTTTGCGCTGCTTGGTGTCTGTTTTTTGCATGATTTTCTCGGCTGTTGAGGTTGCTTGAAAGGTTTAGGCTTGCGATGTTTCGATTGCTTGGGTGGTGAGGTCTTGCAAGGAAACCATGTTCTCTTTGTGTAATTCCAAAACAAAACGCTCTACCGAATCTTTGCAGTCTTGTTCAGAGACCTCGTATTCTTCATGGATAATCATGCATAGCTCATGCATTGTGCGAGGGCTAGCTAGCGATTCCCATATCAGTTTTGCTGTTGGGTTCAGGTCAAAGTAGGCGCCCTGTTCAACGCTCAGCATGACCAGGTGCTCCCCCATCATGGCCGATACGCCGGGTGAGGCCTGGCCAATCACTGTATCGGGCATGAGAGTGGAGAATTTTTCAGCCATTTCAGGGTTCTAACTCTGGGCACGTGGTGAAGCCGGCACAGTCAGCTTCGACTGTTTGTCATTGGTTATTGCATCGCTCATGCACAGCGCGTCATCCAAGCTTGCATGACAGCCTCTAAGTAAGGTCGTGCTGACTGTCTTGTGGGCTGGGAGC
The DNA here is from genome assembly GCF_014109765.1 of Pseudomonas berkeleyensis. Lineage (NCBI taxonomy): Bacteria > Pseudomonadati > Pseudomonadota > Gammaproteobacteria > Pseudomonadales > Pseudomonadaceae > Pseudomonas > Pseudomonas berkeleyensis. Next base: position 2,995,173 of record NZ_CP059139.1, on the reverse strand, counting down.
ATGCGGGGCTCGCTTGTTGTTTTTCTGTGTTGCTAATTTGCGCTGGTGGACTGGCGCTGCCATGGCTGCATAGCACATTAGCACTGATTACGCTGAGGGGCGGCGCCTGCCAGCCTCGCTTATCCTATTGCTAACTCAGGTGGCTTTTCAACGACTGGATATATCTGACCATTGCGTCGCCATCGATGGCCATTACAGTCATTGCCGGCCTGGCGGTGCTACTGGAGAATCGGCGAATACCTATCAGCAGGAATTGCGCATGTCGCAGCCGATCTTCTTCGCCCACGCCAACGGTTTTCCGTCTGCTACTTACGGCAAGCTGTTCGCCGCCTTGGCCCCGGATTATCAGGTGCGCTATCTGGAGCAGCACGGCCATGATCCGAAATTCCCGGTCAATGAGAACTGGGACAATCTGGTGGATGAGCTGATCCACCATCTGCAGCAGAGCGCTGAACCAATATGGGGTGTTGGTCACTCGCTGGGGGGCGTTCTGCACTATCACGCCGTACTGCGCCGACCTGAGTTGTATCGCGGCGTGGTGATGCTCGACTCGCCGGTACTGACCCTGGTCGACCGCGTGGTGATACGTGCCGCCAAGCGCTTTGGATTCATTGATCGCATTACGCCGGCCGGGCGTACTCTCGGGCGTCGGGAGGCATTCGCCGATCCGGTCGAGGCGCGGGAGTATTTTGCCGGCAAGAGTCTGTTTCGCCGTTTCGATCCCGAGTGCCTCGACGCCTATGTCAGCCATGGCCTGCAGGTGGCGGAGCAGGGCTTGCGCCTGAAGTTCGATCCGGCCACGGAAATCAGCATTTATCGTAACGTGCCGCATACCTCACCAGGTCGGCCTCAGCAATTGGCCGTGCCGCTGGCCATGGTGCGTGGCCGTCATAGCCGGGTAGTTCTGCCGCATCATGCTCGACTGTTGCGGCGCATGCCGCAGGCCGAATATCACCACCTACCGGGCGGACACATGTTTCCTCTGGAGCGCCCGCAGGATACGGCTGCGTTGCTGCGCCAACTGTTCAACCGCTGGGATGACTCGAATGAGGAGCGCGCATGAATAACAGCTTCGAGGAAGTTCGCCTGAGCTTGCCGCATATCGAACTGGCGGCTCACCTGTATGGGCCGGACGATGGGGTGCCGGTGTTGGCCCTGCACGGCTGGCTGGACAATGCCGCCAGCTTCGCGCGTCTGGCCCCGAAGCTCGACGGTCTGCGCATCGTGGCCCTGGACTTTGCCGGTCATGGCCATTCCGAACACCGCTCGGCGGGGGCCGGTTATGCGCTATGGGACTACGCCTTTGATGTGCTGCAGGTCGCCGAGCAGTTTGGCTGGGAGCGCTTTTCCATCCTCGGTCACTCGATGGGGGCGATCACCTCGGTGCTGCTGGCGGCGGCCATGCCCGAGCGGATTGCGCGTCTGGCGTTGATCGATGGCCTGGTGCCCTATACCGGTGAAGCCGAACAGGCGCCACAGAAGCTCGGTGAGGCGCTGCGCGCCAGGCAGGCGCTGAATGACAAGCGCAAGCCGGTGTACGCCGAGATGGCGCGTGCTGTCGAAGCGCGCATGAAGGGGGTTGGTGCAGTCAGTCGCGAGGCTGCGGAGCTGCTGGCCCAGCGTGGGCTGATGCCGGTGCCGGGTGGCTACACCTGGCGAACCGATAGTCGTCTGACCTTACCGTCGCCGCTGCGCCTGAGCTGGGCGCATGCCCAGGCCTTCGTCCGTGCGCTGCAATGCCCAGTCAGCCTGGTGCTGGCGGAGCAAGGCATGATGGGCGCCCAGTCCGCAGTACAGGCGTTGCTGCAGGATCTGCCGTTCGAGATTCACCGCTTGCCGGGCGGCCACCATCTGCATCTGGATGACGAGGCGGGCGCACAACGTGTAGCGGATTGTTTCAATCCATTCCTGCGCTTGCCTTGACTTGCCTGTGGTCGTGGGGAAAGGTGTGGCGGTCTGCCATGGAGGATCGCATGATCGACCCGCAAAAAGTCGCCACTTGCTGCATCGCACGTTTACCCGCCGCTTACTTTCAACGGATTGCCATTCGATGAAGGGACATATGAAGCTATTTTCCGCGGTGTTTGCCACGTTCTGCAGCGGTGCCGTGTTGGCGGCCGATCTTCCTGGCAGCCGTGACCTCGAGGTTCTTCCTCGCTTTCCTGCAAGCCACATCGTTGCGTTCAAGGACGCACCGGATGTCGAGCGCATCTATCCGCAGGGGTCGATTCGCCGTATCAGCGGTCGCCTGCGTTACGAGCGGGAGATTCTGGTGCAGGGCCAGCACACTGCGGTGACCTACGAACTTCCACGCACCCACAGCGCTGACCAGGTGTTCGGAGATGCTCGCGAGGCCTTGCTGGAGCAGGGCGCCGAACTGCTCTACTGGTGCCAAGGACGTGAGTGCGGTGCGAGCAGCCTGTGGGCCAACTCGGTATTCGGCAATGCCACACTGTATGGCTCCGACGATCAGCAGTCTTATGCGCTGTTGCGTCTGGCCGAGCCGAATCATGAAAGCCTGCTGGCGCTCTACAGCATCACCCGCGGCAACCGCCGCGCCTATCTGCATGTCGAGCAACTGGACGCCGCTGCGCCGCTGGGCGAGCTGTTACCGACGCCTGCGACGCTGTTGCGTCAGTTGCGTACCGATGGGCAACTGAAGCTACCCGATGACGCCAAGGCCGATAGCGCCTGGGTGGAAGTGCTGGCACGCAGCCTGAATCTGGACAGTACCTTGCGCGTCGCGCTGTCCGGTGATCAAGCGGAGCCCTGGCGCGAGGCCCTGATCGAGCAGCGCGTGCGCGAAGCTCGCCTGGAGCTGGGCGATGGTGAGGATGGCGCACTGAGCGTACGTTTGTTGCGTTAAGCTATCGCCCGCAATCGCCTGTTGCAGAGCGCCCATCATGGGCGCTTTGTCGTTTCGTCGAAGGGAGTTTCGCTTCATGGCCACAAATGATCGTCTGCTGGTACAGATCCTGTTGTTCGGTTTGCTGGCGGCCAGTCTCTGGGTATTGGCGCCGTTCTGGTCGGCGCTGTTCTGGGCAGGTGTGCTGGCATTCGCCAGCTGGCCGCTGATGCGTCTGTTGACGCAACTGCTCAATGGGCGGCTGTCGCTGGCGGCGGGTATTCTGACCGGGGTGTGGGTCGTACTGGTGGCGGTGCCGTTGATCTGGCTGGGATTCAACCTCGCCGATCACATCAAGGATGCCAACGCGCTGGTCAAGGATCTGCAGGTAGAAGGCTTACCGCCGCCGCCCAATTGGTTGGCCGGTGTACCACTGGTAGGCGAACGACTGGTTGAGCTGTGGCGCACCATCGACCAGCAGGGCGCCGCATTCTTCGATACCGTGCGTCCGTATCTGGGCCAGGTAGGCAATTGGCTGTTGGCGCGCAGTGCGAAGATCGGCGGCGGTATGGTCGAGCTGGCACTGAGCCTGGTGCTGGTGTTCTTCTTCTACCGTGATGGGCCGCGCCTGGCGGTGTTCGTCCACAGCCTGCTGGAGCGACTGATCGGCGAGCGTGCCGATCATTATCTGGAACTGGTCGCCGGTACCGTGCAGCGGGTGGTCAACGGGGTCATCGGTACCGCCGCCGCGCAGGCCGTGCTGGCCTACATCGGTTTCGTCATCGCCGGCGTGCCGGGCGCACTGGTGCTGGGCCTGCTGACCTTCGCTTTCAGCTTCATCATGATTCCGCCGCTGATCTGGGGCCCGGCTGTGGCCTGGTTGGTCTGGCAGGGGGAGATCGGCATGGCGATCTTCCTTGGCGTCTGGGGTTTCTTCGTCATCAGCGGCGTGGACAACATCCTCAAACCCTATCTGATCAGCCGTGGCGGCAACCTGCCGCTGGTGGTGGTGCTGCTGGGGGTGTTCGGCGGCATTCTCGCCTTCGGCTTCATGGGCCTGTTCCTTGGCCCGACTCTGCTGGCGGTGGCCTACAGCCTGCTCAGCGACTGGGTAGCGGACAAGACGCCGCCAGCCGAAACGGTGGTGGACAAGCCGTTGCCTGGCGAGGAGCCGCGCGGCTGATTAGCCGCGCTCGCTTTCGTATTTGTCCAGGGTGTCGCGAGCGATCTGCCGGCCGAGCATGATCAGCTCCGGCGCCTTGTAGAACTCGAAGAAGCGGCAGGCGCGCTTGGGAACGTTGATCAGGATGTCCGGTGGATAGCCGGCGATCTTGTACTGCGCCAGCGAGGTCTGCATGACTTCGAAGCTCTGGTTGACCAATTCCAGCAGCGAGGCCGGACCGCTGAACTCTGCAACCCGCGAGCCGCTGGCGGATTTCGGCGCTGCGTCATCCCCATCCTGTTTGCGGTTTGGTGCAGCGGCCGGGCTGACTTCGTCAGCGATGCGCTGCTCTTCGGCGAGCAGCAGTGCTTCATCCTCGCTCTTGCGACGAAAGCTCGGCAGACGTGAGCCGAGGCTGCTCATCAACTGATCGATGCGTCCCTTGAGTGCCGCGGGGCGCTCGATCACCGGCAATTGGTAGTGATTCTGGTTGGTGGCGTTGAGGTTGACCGCGACGATCAGGTCGCAGTGGCTGGAAACCACTGGCACGATCGGCAGCGGATTGAGCAGGCCACCGTCGACCAGCATGCGTTTGCCCTGGATGACTGGTGTGAACAGGCTGGGGATTGCCGCCGAAGCGCGCATCGCCTGGTGCAGGCAGCCCTCCTGGAACCAGATTTCCTGCTGGTTGGTCAGGTCGGTGGCGACAGCGGTGAAGGGGATATCCAGGTTCTCGATGTCCACCTCGCCGACGATCTCTTGAATGCGGCCAAACACCCGCTCACCGCGAATGGCGCCGAGGCGGAAGCTGACGTCGAGCAGTCGCAGCACGTCCAGATAATCCAGGCTTTCTATCCACTCGCGGTATTCGCGCAGCTTGCCAGCGGCAAAGATGCCGCCGACCACGGCGCCCATGGAGCAACCGGCGATACAGCCGATTTCGTAACCCCGCTCCTGCAACTCTTCGATCACGCCGATGTGCGCATAACCACGTGCGCCCCCGGAGCCTAATACCAGCGCTACTTTCTTGCTCATTGACGATATCCCTCACAGAGGCATCGACCTTACCCCTGAGGTGGGGCGGCGCCAAGAGACCCTTTGCTAGAATTCGTCGATGGCTGCCTTGGCTCGTTCACCGACAGGCGGGTGCTGCTTTGCGGCGCCATGCAGGGAAGCTGATTTTTCACCCTGAGCACGATATTGCACGGAGTGGTTCGCCAGCCGGCAGCAGGCATGGGTATGATCGTGCAAGCGAAACGGCCGGGAGCCGGGCACTTTCGTCCGGCCGGAGCGTCATAGACTGGGCCAACCCGTAGTCATATCCGTTCGAGGAGTGTGGTCGAAATGAAACACTGGATCTGTTTGCCGCTGCTGGCGGTCGTGCTGACCGGCTGCGCCGGCAAGACCGTTTACCGTGATACCTGTGCCAATCAGCTGGATGCCGCCTGGAAGGAGCTGAGCATCGCCGAAGCCGAGGGCTTCGCCGGTACCGTTAGCTATTCCAAAGCACTTTCTCTGCTCACAGCAGCCAAGACCCAGCAGCAGTTCGAAGCCTATGCCGGTTGCACCAGCAAGGCCGAGCGTGCGCGCTTCTACATCCGTGAATCGCGAGCGGGGCGCTGATGCAACTCGATTTCGCCACCCTGAGCCCGTTGGACGCCTACCGCTGGCTGGCCTCGAGCATCACCCCGCGGCCTATTGCCTGGGTTTCCAGTCGTTCGCCCGAGGGCGTGGCCAATCTGGCGCCGTTCAGTTTCTTCCAGGTGATCAGCGACAATCCCCCGACCCTGCTGGTCAACGTCAACACCCGTGATGACGGCAGCCTCAAGGACACCTTGCGTAACGCCCAGGCCACCGGCGAGCTGGCGATTCAACTGGTCAGCCATGCGCAGGCAGAGGCGATGAACGCCAGTGCCGCGATTCTGCCGCATGAGGTCAGCGAGTTCGCCCACTGCGGCATTGCCAGTCTGCCGTGCGAGCGACTGAACGTACCCCGCGTCGCTGGTGCGCCAGTGACCTTCGAATGTCGGGTGGCGCAGATCCAGCCCTATCCAGCGCAGCAGCCCAATTGCCACCTGATCTTTGCCGAGGTTCTGCTGGCGCATATCAATGACGCCGTGCTCAACGAGCAGGGCCGTCTCGATCCACTCAAGCTCGACCTTGTCGGTCGCCTCGGCGGCAGCGCCTATTGCCGCACGCGTGATCTGTTCCAGATGCAACGTCCCTGAACCCGTTCTGAAAACGACGTCCAGTTAACTGTTCCGGCCATCCTGGCACTTGCTGGCTTGTCGCCAGCAAGGCTGCGCTTCTATGTTCCAGAATTCCGGGGCTGGCTGCAGTAGGCAGGGGGATGTCATGGGTGGCTCATTGGCGAATCGGCTGGCCAGTCTGAGTACGGCCAGCAAACTGATGCTCGGCTTTGCACTGGTGCTTGGTCTCACCGCGTTGGTGGCTGGCACCGGCTTGTTGGCGCTGCGCGAAGTGAGCACGGGTGCCGAATTGCAGCAGCGCATGAGCGCTCTGGGCGAGCAGGTGCTGCGCATGCGTCACAGCGAGCAGGCGTTCGCATTGAATGGCGACAGCCAGCACGCCCAGCGACTGGCCGAACAGGCTGATGCCATCGTGCAGGCCAGCACAGCGTTACAAGGCGATCTGGACAGTGATACCGGGGCGATTCTGGCCCAGGTCGAGCCTGCCCTGGGCGATTACCGCAATGCCTTCGCCCGTTACGTCGAACTGACCGACAGCATGCAGTTGTCCCTGCAGGCCGCAGACTGGCTGGTGGTCAGTGCCGCCAACAGCCTCGATCTGCTGCAGGAAGGGTTGGCCGAAGATGGCGTTGATCTGCTCAAACGTACCCAGGGCGAACAGGGCGGCGACTCGGTTGTGCAGGCCGGCCAGGTTGGCAAGATCCATCAACTGCTGCTGCAGGCGCTGGATCAGGCTCGGCAGCGACTGGAGGCCAGCCGTCGCAGCGATGCAAGCGAACAGGCCGAGATCGCCCAGGCTGGCGAAGCCCAGGCGTTGGCTGCGCAGTTGCGCGATGCGCTGGACGATCCGGGATACGCCGCCGTACTCGGTGAGGTGGTGGTCAATGTCGACTCCTTCAACGAGCGCCTCAAGGAATACGCCACCCAACTGCAACAGCAGAAGCAGGTCTATCTGCAGCTGGTTGCGCAGGTCGAGCAGTTGCTCGATAAGGTCGATCAGGCGTTGGCGGCGCAGCGCCAGGTCATGCAGGCCGACCAGCAGTCCAGCAGTGGGCTGATCGTACTCGCTGCGGCGCTGGCTCTTCTGTTCGGGCTGGGCGCGGCAGTCACCATCAGTTTGGCCATCGTGCGGCCGCTCAAGCGCGTGATCGGCCTTGCCGAAGCCATCGCTGGCGGCGACCTCAGCGTGCGCATCGAGCAGGATCGCCGCGACGAGATCGGCCAACTGCTCGCAGCCATGCAGAGCATGTCTGCGAACCTGCGGGAGATGGTCGGTCGCCTGCAAGGCGGTGTCGCGCAGATTTCCAGTTCGGCTCAATCGCTTTCGGCGACCGCCGAGCAGACTCGACAGGGCGTCAATGGGCAGAAGCTGGAGACCGATCAGGTCGCCACTGCCATGAGCCAGATGACCGCCACCGTGCATGAAGTAGCGCGCAATGCCGAAGCTGCGGCTGCCTCGACCGAGCAGGCCGATCAGCGTGTCGGCAATGGCAACCAGGTGGTGCGTCAGACCTTGCAGCGTATCGAACAGCTGGCCAGCGCCATGGACGCCACCACGGCGAGTATCCAGCGCCTGAGTCAGGACACGCAGCGTATCGATGCGGTGCTGGACGTGATCAAGAGCGTCGCCGAGCAGACCAATTTGTTGGCGCTGAATGCGGCTATCGAAGCCGCGCGCGCTGGCGAGCAGGGGCGCGGTTTTGCGGTGGTCGCTGATGAGGTACGAGCGCTGGCCAAGCGCACCCAGCAATCCACTGCCGAGATCGAGTCGCTGATCGCCGCGTTGCGTGAAGGGAGTCGCCGGGCGGTGGCGGACATGCAGGAAAGCGCCAGCCTGGTGAGCCTGACGGTGACCGATGCGAACCAGACCGAAGGTGCTTTGGCAGCCATCGCCGAAGCGGTGGCGCTGATTTTCGAGATGAACCAGCAGATCGCTGCCGCGGCCGAGCAGCAGACGGCAGTGGCCGAGGAAATCAACCGCAGCGTGACTTCGATCCGGGACATCGCCGACCAGTCGGCCACAGCGATGGACGAGACGGCTGCTTCGAGCATCCAGTTGGCCGAGTTGGGGCGCGAGCTGCAGGGGCTGGCCGGGCATTTCCGGCTGTGAGCGAACCGCTCGGAGGGTGTTCTGCGGCTGGCTAGCCAGACCCATGCCACATCGATGGTTGCTCTGCCGGTTTTCAATACTGCAGGACCGATGCGTAGCAGACTTTGTACGGGCTCTCACAGTTTCGTGAGCAAAAATGTCATGGCGCTTTGCCGTACACCTGCGGCCCAGTAGCATCGGCGTTCTGCATAAGGAGCGAACGATGCGAAGCAAACTGGATGCCTGTCTCGATGCGGTCAATGAGGTAGTGCTGGGCAAAGAAGCACAGGTACGCCTGGCGCTGACCTGCCTGCTGGCGCGCGGTCACCTGCTGATCGAAGACCTGCCCGGCATGGGCAAGACCACGCTCAGCCATGCCCTGGCCCGCGTGCTGGGTCTGAGCTTTCAGCGTATCCAGTTCACCTCGGATCTGTTGCCAGGCGACATTCTCGGCACTTCGGTGTTCGACAAGGACAGCGGGCAGTTCGTCTTTCACCCGGGGCCGATCTTTGCCGAGCTGGTGCTGGCCGATGAGATCAACCGCGCTACGCCGAAAAGCCAGAGTGCGCTGCTCGAGGCCATGGAAGAGGGGCAGGTGACCATCGAGGGCGCGACGCGGCCGCTGCCTGAGCCATTTTTCGTCATTGCCACGCAGAACCCGGTCAGCAGTGGCGGCACCTTCGCGCTGCCTGAATCTCAACTCGACCGCTTCCTCATGCGCTTGTCGCTTGGCTATCCGGCACAGGCCGCAGAGCGGGCGCTGTTGCTCGGCGATGCGCGGCGTGATCTGCTGCCGCGCTTGCAGCCGATTCTCGATCATGCCGAGCTGGCACGTCTGCAGGCCGAGGTGCCCAAGGTACGCGCCAGTGATGCGTTGGTCGATTACGTGCTGCGCTTGGTCGAGGCGACCCGCAGTCAACCGCAGTTCGCCTGGGGCCTGTCGCCGCGCGCCAGCCTGGCGCTGCTGGCTGCCGCGCGGGCCTGGGCGTTGCTGGCCGAGCGCGACTACGTGATTCCAGAGGACGTACAGGCGGTGCTGCCGTCGGTCGTCGGGCACCGTCTGCGCGAGCGTGCCGACCCCACCGGCCACGGTGGTGGCAGCCTGGTGCAGTGGTTGTTGCGCGAAGTGCCGGCGCTCTGATGCGTGCAGCGCTGAAACCACTGTGGCGCCGCTGGTTGGCCAGGCGGATTCCGCCTGCGGCCAGTGTGCGCCTCAACCAGCGGCGCATCTTCATCCTGCCCAGCCGGGTGGGCGCGGCCTTCGCCGTGGCGTTGTTGCTGATGCTGCTGGTGGGGATCAACTACCAGAACAGCCTGGCCTATGGGCTGACCTTCCTGCTGATGTCGGTGTTCGTCGTCACCATCCTGCACACCTATCGAAATCTGGCCGGGCTGGTGCTCAAGGCTGGCGGCGGCTGGGCCGTGTTCGTCGGCGAGCAGGCGCGTTTTCGCGTACGCCTGGAAAGCCGCGAACGTGAACATCAGGCTGTGGCGCTGGGGTGGCCGCCGAGCGATCTGCTGGTGCGCGATGTGCCGCGTGAGGGCCAGACCGAGGTGGATCTCGGTCTGCCAGCCGTGCGCCGTGGCTGGCTGCGGCCTGAGCGCCTGCGGGTGGAAAGCCGTTTTCCCCTGGGCTTGCTGGTGGCCTGGAGCTGGGTCGACCTGGATCAGGCGATCCTGGTCTATCCACGTCCGCTGGAGGGCGACCTGCCGCTGTCGGCCGGTCTTGGTGATGAAGAGGAAGAAGAGGGCATGTGTGCCCGTGGTCAGGGCGCCGATGATTTCCAGGGCTTGCGCGACTATCAGCCTGGCGATTCCAAACGCCGCCTGGACTGGAAGGCTTACTCACGCGGTCAGGGCCTGCTGGTGAAGGACTTCGCCATGCTCAGCGGCCGCGACCTGTGGTTGGATTTCGACAGCCTGGGCGGTGACAGCGAAATGCGTTTGTCACTGCTCTGCCATTGGGTGCTGCAGTTTTCCGAGCGTCAGCAGGCATTCGGCCTGCAACTGCCGGGGCAGGTGATCGCGCCGGATTATGGCGAAGGCCATCGCGATGCCTGCCTACGTGCTCTGGCGCTGTTCGGAGAGCGGGCATGAGCACGCTGCCGGGTATTCCGCGCATCGCCCTGACCTGGTTGCTGGTGGCGCAGGTTCTGGTGATCCTGCCGCATCTGGTGCACTTGCCGCTGTGGACGATTGCCCTTTGGCTGGTCGCCGCGGGGTGGCGTGTGCAGATATTTCGCATGCGTGCGCGTTACCCCAATGGCTGGGCCAAGGGTGGGCTGATGGTGCTGGTGCTGGCTGGCATCCTGTTGTCGCGTGGCACGCTGGTAGGGTTGGACGCGGCCGTGGTGCTGCTGATCGCCACCTTCATCCTCAAGCTGCTGGAGATGCGCAGCCGACGCGATGCGTTGGTGCTGATCTTTCTCGGTTTCTTCTGCGTGGTCACGGCCTACCTGTTCGAGGACGGCATTCTTGCTGCGCTCTACAGCTTGCTGCCGGTTACCGCGCTGTTGGCCGCGCTGGTGGGGCTGCAGCACAGCGGTTTCGCCGAGCGCCCCTGGCCGACCTTGCGACTGGCCAGCAGCCTGCTGTTGCAGGCACTGCCGCTGATGCTGTTGCTGTTCGTGTTCTTCCCGCGCATGGGGCCGCTGTGGTCGTTGCCGGTGCCCAGTGACAAGGGTGTGACCGGTTTATCGGACAGCATGGCACCGGCCGATATCGCTGAACTCAGCCGATCCTCGGCGCTGGCGTTCCGTGCCAGTTTCGAAGGCGTTGTGCCGCCGCGCGAGCAACTCTACTGGCGCGCCCTGACGTTGGAGCGTTTCGATGGCCGCCGTTGGTCGCAGTCCAGCTATGCCGAGTTGCCGGCATCGCCGCAGTGGAGCAAGGCCGGTGAGGCGCTCGATTACAGCATCATCATGCAGCCCAGCGGTAAACCCTGGTTGTTCGCACTGGATGTTGGCGAGATGGCGCAGAACGACGTGCGGATGATGACGGATTTCCGCTGGCAGCGACGGCGCCCGGTGGATCGGCCCTTGCTCTATCAGGTGCGTTCCTGGCCCCAGGCACTGCGTGAAGCGGATATCGCCGCGCCGGCCTTGCAGCGTGCTCTGCAATTGCCTGCACAGGGTGACCCGCGCAGTCGCGCCTGGGCTGCTGAATTGAAGGCGCAGCATCCGCAGGCCGACGCGCTGGTAGCAGCGCTGTTGCAGCACTTCAATCGTGAACCTTACGTCTATACCCTGCGCCCGCAACCGTTGGGGCGTGACAGCATCGACGACTTCCTGTTCAACACCCGCCGTGGTTTCTGCGCGCACTATGCCGGCGCGATGACTTTCGTCCTGCGTGCAGCCGGTATTCCGGCACGTGTAGTGGCGGGCTATCAGGGCGGCGAACTGAACCCCAGTGGCAACTACATTCAGGTTCGTCAGTTCGATGCCCATGCCTGGGTCGAATACTGGCAGCCGGGGCAGGGCTGGCGCAGTATCGACCCGACGTTTCAGGTCGCACCGCAACGTATCGAGCAAGGGCTGGAAGAGGCGCTGGCCGAGGAGGACGGCTTTCTCGACGACCAGCCGTTCTCGCCGCTGCGCTACCGCGAGTTGGCCTGGCTCAATCAATTGCGTCTGAGCTGGGAGAACCTCAATTACGGCTGGCAGCGCTGGGTACTGGGCTACCAGGGCGAACAGCAATTGAAGCTGCTGCAGAACTGGTTCGGTAGCCTCGACTGGCAGCGCCTGGCGCTGGCTCTGGTGGGCACGGGTGGATTGCTGCTTGGCCTTCTGGCGCTCTGGCTGCTCAAACCCTGGCAGCAGCGAGCGGATCCGCAGCGCCAGGTTTTCCGCAAGTTCGAACGTTTGCTGGCGCGCCATGGGGTACAGCGTCAGGCAGGAGAGGGCGCCCGCTCATTCGCTTTGCGTGCCGCTCGTGAGCTGCCGGCGCAGGCGGTGCAGATCGAGGCGTTCGCCCGTTGTTTCGAACAGCAACGCTATGCGGGCCAGCCGGCTTCGCGCGCGGCTCTGCTCCAGGCGCTGGGGGATTTGCGTCGGGCGCTGCCCTGGCGTTTTTCGCGCTAGCGACCAATGGTCACGTGTATGCGATAGGCTCGGTGTTGTTAGCTTGGCCCATCGTCGTTCGGGAGGAACGAACATGAGCGATTTCATCGAACATTGTCTCAATCGTGTATTGGCATTGCAGGTGCGCCTGTATGCCTGTCAGGCACGATTGACCAGTTGTACCGATACCGAGGCGTTGCACGATCTGCGCATTGCCTTGCGCCAACTACGCAGCTTGCTGCGCCCACTACGCGGGCTCCCGGCAGTGGATGCGCTGGAACAGGGCGCAGCGGTATTGGGGCGTCTCAGTGGCCCGCTGCGTGATCGCGAGGTGCTGGTGGCCGAGCTGGAGCGACTGGGTTTGCCGCAATTGGCAATGGTCGATGCCGGGCAGCGTGCTGCAGGTTATGCCGCGATTGCCAGCAGTCGCGAGCTTGCCGAACTGATGCTGTTGCTCGATGCCTGGCCGGCGAGCTGGCGCGAGGCCGCCAGGCAAGGCCAGCTGAAATCGGTGGAAAAGCGCATCCGGCGTCGTTTGCGGCGTCAGCAAGACAAGCTGGCGCAGGCCTTGCGCGACCCGACGCATGATCGTCATCGCCTGCGCCTGCTGATCAAGCGCGTTCGCTATGCCGCGGAAACCTACCCGGCGCAAAGCGGCTTGAGCAAAGCCGTGCAACTGAGACTCAAGCGTGCGCAGAGCCAGTTGGGCGACTGGCATGACCGCCTGCAATGGCTTGCGCAAAGCGAGTCGCTACCGGCCCTGGAGTCTTGTCGAGCCATCTGGCAACAGGCTCTGCAGCTTGCCGAGCAGCGCGCCGATGATGCTTTGCTGGCGCTCTATGGTGATTTTCCCTTTCAGGGATAGGGTGCCATTCTCGCCGGCAATATGACCGAACGAGCGTATTGCCGGCCTATCGTTCGGCCTCCTGCATCCCCTAAGATCGTCGCCATTGATGACCTATGAGGTGCGTATGATCTTTTCCGAGTTGCTGGACGCGGTGCGTCGCGATCCCGAGGCCGTGGTGATCCCTGCCGAATGGGGGCAGGGGCGTGCCAGTTTTGGCGGCCTGGTAGCGGCACTGGCGTTCGAGGCGATGCGCGCCAAAGTGCCGCAAGGGCGTCCGGTTCGCTCGCTGGCCATCACCTTCGTTGGCCCGGTTGCGGCAGAGGTGCCGGTGAGTTTTCAGGCCGAGGTGCTGCGTGAAGGCAAGGCGGTCAGCCAGTTGTGTTTGCGTGCCGTGCAGGACGGCCAGGTAGTGACCGTGGTGCAGGGGAGTTTCGGTGCTTCGCGTGCGTCTGCCATCGCGGTGCAGGCAGTGCCTGCTCCGCAGATCGCCGCGGTCGAACAGTGCCAGGAACTGCCCTACGTGCGTAACGTCACTCCGGAGTTCACCCGCTTCCTGGCCATGCGTTGGGGCATAGGCGGCATGCCTTTCTCCAACAATCAGTCGCGCCAGATGGGGGGCTGGGTACGTCTGCGAGGCGAGGCCGAACCACAAGCATTGAGCGAGGCGTACCTGCTGGCATTGGTCGATGCCTGGCCGCCGGCGGTGTTGCCGCATCTCAAGAACCCGGCACCAGGCAGCTCGCTGACCTGGACCATCGAGTTCGTCCAGCCGCTGCAAGCGCTGAGTACCGAAGACTGGTGCCTGTACCGAGCGGAGATCGAGCATGCGCGGGACGGTTATGGCCACGTGGCGGCAGCGATGTGGAGCCCGACCGGTGAGTTGATCGCGTTGAGTCGGCAGACCGTGACGGTGTTCGGCTGATTCAGCGCCCTTGGCGTCTTGTTCGAGACGCCAAGGCCTCAGTTCATGGCCCAGGAGACGCGGTTGCGTCCAGATGTCTTGGCCTTGTACAGCGCCATATCGGCGCGTCCCAGTACACCCTCCAGCGGTTCGGCTGGATGTCGGCTCGCCAGGCCGATGCTCAGCGTCAGGCTCAGTGGGTGGCCGTTGGCGCAAGACAGCGGCATGGCTTCCACGCTGGCGCGAAGACGTTCGGCTACTTGCAGCGCGTCGATCTGGTCGGTCTGCGCCAGCAGGGCGGCGAACTCTTCGCCACCGAGGCGGCCGACGATATCGACTTCGCGCAGTTCCCTGGTGAGCAACTGCCCCAGGCTGGCCAGCACCTGATCACCCATCTGGTGGCCGTGGTTGTCGTTGATCTGCTTGAAGTAGTCGATGTCCAGCATTAGCAAGGTGCAGTTCTGATCGTAGCGCTCAGCGGTCTTCAGCAGTTCGTTGGCGCGTTGCATGAATGCGTGGCGATTGTTCAGCCCGGTCAGTGCGTCGGTGGTGGCCAGCACCAGAAGCTCCTGCTCCATGCGTTTGCGCAGGCTGATGTCGTAGCTCCAGATCAGCAGTGCGGGGCCTCCTTGATATTCCAGCAGGCGCCCGGAAACCACGCCCCAATAGGGCTCTTCGCCGGCCAGCATGCCTTCCCAGTCATCGACGCGATGGCGTGCTTGCAGGGCTTCACGAAAATGCAGGGCCTCACGGGCGTTGTTGAACAGGCGGCTCAGCGAAAAGTCATTGGGTGAGCTCAGGTTCAGCCGCTGCATCAAACGTTGGTTGACGAAGTAGACCTGCTTGCCGCTGCTGTCGGTGAGCGCCACATCGCTGGGGCTGGCATCGAGAATCTGCCGCAGCAGCGCCTGGCCCTCGGCCAGTTCGGTGGTGCGCTCCGTTACCCGCTGTTCCAGGTGTTGATTGAGCTCGCTCAGGTTGTGTGAAAGCTCGCGGGCTTCGCGGTAGTTGCCGACCAGGCGCAGCACCAGCAGCGAACCGCCGAGCAGCAGGCCGAGCAAGGCCCAGCCCAGGCCGGTGAAGTACTGATACAGGTGCTGGCGCTCGACATCCAGCTCGTTGGCCAGCGAGATGTTGGTCGCGACCATCACCTCGTGCATCGGCCGTTGCAGCGCGGGCAACGCTTGTACGGCTTGCTCGGCGATCTGCCTGACACCCGGCGTATCGCCCCAGTGCGCGCGTTGATCCCAGTCGCGACTGAGCGCGATGACGCGCTTCAGGGTGGTTTCGGCGGCCGGGCGTGATTCAGGGAGAAAGTCGAACAGGTGCTGGCCTTCCAGTGGCTGGGTCAGGCTGCGCAGCACCTGAACCCGCACGACCAGGTCGTCACTCGCAAGTTTGCCGTCCAGAAGCGCTTGAGCTGCCAGCAACAGTCGATCCAGCTCCATGTGGATCTGGTAGGCCTGCCATAACTCGCTATGCAGCGTCGGCAAGGCCAGTTGCCTGGCCTGCTTCTGCACCAGCCACAACGAGCCGGCCACGGTCAGGGTCATGGCGATCACCAATGCGGCCAGGGCGACGATCTTCAGGCGTGCTGGCATGGCAGGGTACTTGGCGGGCGTATCGGGCATCGGAGTCACTCGACATGAATCTCGCTGAGCTGCCAGATGGAACGGTTATAGAACATCTGCTGGCGCAGTTCGGGGTGATCGTCGAAGGGGTAGATCAAATACAGGGGGCCATAGTCGCGAATCGACATGAAGCGCCCGTTGAGTTGGTAGGCGATCAGGGGCTGGTAGCGCTGGATGTCCTCGTAGGGAACCAGCACCGAGTAATGGTTGAGTGCCGTGGTGTGCAAGGGTTTGCCGTTGTCGGCACCGGGAATCTGCGCAAGCAGTTGGTGAAGAGGGACGCCTACCCAGTTCTGCATGACGCCTTCACCATCACGCAACTGAATGCTGCCTTGGGGCAGACGTTGCAATTGCTGGAGGCTGAATGTCAGGCGTTGTCCATCCGCCAGGTGTACTGTCAATGCCGGGCGATCCAGTGGGTAGGGCGCTGTTTCGGCATTGGCGGATAACTGGCAAAGCAATGTCAGCAGGGCTGTGACAAGAAAATGCCGCAGTGGCGACATACGACTATCCTTGGTCAATATGTTGGCGATTCTATCGTGCCATGACTTTTCCCTTCAATTCGTCCGACCAGCGGCCAAATTGCAGTTTTCGTTTGCATCATGGGCATGGCCATGCATTCGCGAAGAAAAAGTGCGGGGAAGTTACCTGTTGTTCGAGTAATAGACGCTTGCTGGTGCGGCGTCCATTGCAGAAAGGTTGCACGGTTTGTCACGTCGGAGAGAGGCCATGAGGCCGTAGCGCCAGGGCGGCGTACAGCCCGATGAGGCCGAGTGTCAGCGGCACGAAGCCGAGGTGCCAGGCGCCGATCAGCAGCAGGGTCAGCGATAGCAGAAACAGCAGCACCGCCAGCAGGGGCGGCAGGTTGGGATGAGTGTCCATGGGGCAATCCTCGACTCGATGAAGGGAGTCTAGGACTGCCGATGTGGCTGTGACGAATTGCTCCTGGCTATGAAGCAGATAGCCTGAGGCCGTGGTTACAGGCGTAACTGGCGGATGGCCTTGCTCAATTCTGCGGCCAGTTCGGCCAACTGCTGGCTGGTGGCCGCCGACTCGAGGGTCTGGCCGACCGTTTGCTCGGTGACGTCGCGGATGCCGACCACCGAGCGGGTCATCTCCTCGGCGACTTGGCTCTGCTGGTTGGCTGCCACGGCGATCTGCGTATTGCTGTCACGCATCAGTGCCACTGCCGCGGTGATTGCCGCCAGCGACTCGCCTGCCTCCTGTGCCAGTTGTACGCAGTGGTTGGCGTTCTCCGAACTCTCACGCATGAACTCCACGGCGTCACGGGTGCCGCCCTGCAGGTTGCCGATCATCTGGGTGATTTCGTCGGTGGAGTCCTGCACGCGCTTGGCCAGGTTGCGTACCTCGTCGGCGACCACGGCGAAGCCACGGCCCATTTCACCGGCTCGCGCCGCTTCGATGGCGGCGTTGAGGGCGAGCAGGTTGGTCTGTTCGGCGATGCCATGGATCACACCGACCACACGGCTGATGTGCTGACTGTCCTCGGCCAGGCGTTCGATGCTGCCGGCGCTCTGCCGTACGCCTTGCGACAGCGCGGCGATGGATTGCTCGACGCGCTCGACCACTTGCTGCCCGGCGCGCGCCAGCTGATCGGCGTTGTGCGACTGATCCCGGGTGCTGCCGGCATGCTCGGCGATGTGCTGCACCGTGGTGGACATTTCATTGATCGCGGTGGCGGCCTGGTCGGTTTCGCTCTGCTGGCTGAGCATGCCCTGACGCACGCTACCCATGCGCTCGGCCATGCTGCGGGTGCCGTTGTTCAGCTCCGCCGCGACCTGGCCGACAGTACCGACCACACGTTGATAGCCGGCCTGCATGGCATTGAAGGCAGCGGCCATCTGGCCGACTTCGTCGCGGCTATCCAGTGGCACGCGCAAAGACAGGTCGCCACTGCGCTCAGCCTGCAGCATCACGTCCTTGAGTGTGTTGAGGTGACTGAGCAGAAAGCGGATCAGCAATTGTGAGGCGGCCAGCAGCAACAGCATCAGAATCGCGACCGCGAGCGCATAGGAAAAGGCGTGCTGGGCGAAGAGATCGAGCAGGCTGGGCGCACGCGCGAGGATCGCCAGATTGCGCCCGTCGCTGAGCGAGACGCGCTGCGCACCGATAAGCGGGTTGTCACCGAACCAGGCATCGTGAGCCAGCACCTGCCAACCACTGGCATCGGCCGAGCCCTGAGCGCCCGGCAAGCTGCCGTTGCCTTGCAGCACCTGGATATTCGTCGCGTTGGGCAAGGCAGCCTGCTGGGGCCATTGCTGGAGCAGGCGCGACTGCTCGACAGCAGCCTGCCTGGCATCGGCACTGCGCGCCTGTTGCTCGGTGTGCAGCGCGAACAGCACCAGCATCAGGCTGATGATCAGTGCGACGGCATTGACCGCCCAGAATTTGTACTTGAGGGAAAGATCGCTGATCCAGGCGCCCATGCTGTTGTTATCCGTCTCGTTGCAGTCGGTGTTGGCTAATTGCCAGCAGTATGCCTCGGCTATTTGTCAGAGTCTTGACGTCAATCAAAACTCTTGCACTGCTTCATCTAGTATGGCCGGCATATCGAAGAATGCTCGTGCGCAGGCGGTGGTTTGTGCAGCCAGTGCTTGCTCGGACTGACCTCTGTGCAAGGCGACTTCGCGCAGTACTTCACCCAGGAAGGCCGGTTCGTTGCGCCCACTTTTGGGTTTCGGGCGCAAGCTGCGTGGCAACAGGAAGGGCGCGTCGGTTTCCAGCATCAGGCGATCACCGGGAATGTCCTTGAGCAGCGGGTGCAGGTGCGTGCCGCGGCGCTCATCGCAAACCCAGCCGGTGATGCCGATGTGCAGGTCGAGATCAAGGTAGGCATAGAGGGCGCTGCGTTCGCCGGTAAAGCAATGCACGACGGCCGCCGGCAGTTGATCGCGACAGTCACGGAGAATCTCCAGCATGCGCTGGCTGGCAGAGCGCTCGTGGAGGAACACTGGCATGTTCAGTTCGACCGCCAGCGCCAATTGCTGCTCCAGGGCCTTTTCCTGGGCGGGGCGGGGTGAGAAGTCGCGGTCGAAGTCCAGACCACATTCGCCTACGGCACGCACCGCCGGCTCGGCCAGCAATGCCTTGAGCGCTGCGCTGCTGGCGTTGTTCCAGGAGCTGGCATCGTGCGGATGAACCCCAGCGGTGCTGAACAGGCGCTCGCCGCTGGCATCCAGCTGTCGGCAAAGTGCGAGACTGGCTTCGCTTTCGGTCAGACTGGTGCCGGTCAGCACCATCTGACACACACCAGCGGCATAGGCGCGCTCGAGCAGGGCTTCGGCCTGCGAGGCGAGGCTGGGGTGAGTGAGATTGACGGCGATATCGATGAGTTGCATGGTGCCACCTGCTGTGAGCGAAAGGGCAGAATAGCAGCTTCCATCCGTTCGTCAGAAAGTCGATTTAAAACAATAAGTTGGTCTCTGTTTTTAAGGTTGATGCAAGGCTATGGGGTGGCGCTGCAGCGCTTGGCTGTGCCACTCTCCGCGCCCCGTGCCCGTCATGGGAAGGTGTTTGACGGGTTTGCAGCCAGTTGTCGTCTGTCGCGCATCGGCGAAGAGCAGGCTATGAACCCCGCGAGGCTTCGGCGGCTTGCCGCCATTCCTGGAGAATCGATGTCGCGATTGCTGCTGATTCTGTGCCTGTTGGCCATGCTGCCGCTGCCGGTCAGCGCGCGCGTGGCCGGCCCTCCAGAGGTCACAGGCCAGACGCGCAGTACCCGGGACTTGCCGGCCATTCGCAGCAGCGGAGAGTTGCGCGTGCTGGTCAATCAAAGCCGCAACAGCTCGGGTTCGGTCAAAGGGCAAAGCATCGGCGTCGAATACCACCGCTTGCGTGCCTTCGAGCAGTACCTCAATCGCAATTCCCGCGACGGGCGTAGCCTGACGCTGAAGATCATTCCCAAGGCCAAGGATCAGTTGCTCGGCGCCCTGCAGCGCGGCGAGGGCGACCTGGTCGCACCAGGCGAACTGCTCAACGTGCGCACCGGGCACGATGTCAGTGCCAGTACGGCGATTCGCAGCGATGTTCCCCTGGTGCTGGTATCGAAGCAGGGCAACAGGCATTACCGCAGCCTCGAACAACTGGCCGGACGCAGCCTCTCGTTGCCGGCAGGCAGCGCTGTTGGCGAAGCGCTGCGACTGATCAACCAGCAACTGGCCGACCGCAAGTTGCCGCCCATCGTCGTCGAATGGGTCGATCCGACCCTGGCGGTGGAGGACGTGCTGGAAATGGTGCAGGCCGGCATCTTCGAGCGTACGGCGGTAGAGCTGCCGATTGCGGAGCGCTGGGCCAAGGTGATGCCCAAGCTGCGGGTCGACAAGCACTTGGTATTGGCGCGCGATGGCGACATGAAGTGGTTCGTGCGTCCCGATGCACCCATGTTGCGGGCCAGCATCGACCGCTTCTTCAGCGGCTACCAGAGTCCGGCCGATCAGGACGCTGCCTTTCAGCGCGTCTACCGGCGCCTGTACAAGGTTCATTCACCACTGGGGCGTACCGAGCGGCAGCGCCTGGAAAAGGTGCGCTCGGTACTGCAGCAACACGCCCGGCAACAGGATCTCGACTGGCTGCTGCTGGCTGCGTTGGCATTCAAGGAATCGACGCTCAACCCTACGGCCCGTGGCGCCAACGGTGCCACGGGGTTGATGCAGATTACCCCGGCAGCCGCGCGTAGCGTGGGGGTGAGCAATATCCAGAATGTCGACGGCAACGTTCAGGCCAGCAGCAAGTACCTGGCGATGATTCGCCGCAATTTCTTCAATAGCCCGCAGCTTAACGAGCGCGAGCGCATGGCCTTCGTGCTGGCGGGCTATAACCTGGGCCCGCAACGGGTTCAGAGTCTGCGCGCCGAGGCGCGTCGGCGAGGCCTCAACCCCAACCAGTGGTTCTTCCAGGTCGAGCGTGTGGCCATGGAGCAGATGGGCATGGGGGTGGTGAGCTATGTGAACGCGGTTAATAAGTACTACCTTGCTTATGACCGTGAGCGCTATCTATTGGAGCCGCAAGGCCAGCGCTTGACGGCCAATTAACTATCTATTAATTCGATTTTGATAAGCGGTTTTTTGCTATTTTTTTATCGAATAAATTGGATATTCTGTGCGCCATCAACTCCCACACACCAAAGGAAGCCTTGCAAATGAACAACCTGATCAAGAGCATTACCGCTAGCCAAGCCGGTTTCGGCATTACCGTACTGCGCATCATCGCCGGTATCACCTTCGCCGCCCATGGCTCGCAGAAGCTGTTCGGCTGGTTCGGTGGTTATGGTCTGGCAGGGGTTGCCCAATGGATGGAAAGCATCGGCCTGGCGCCGGGCTACCTGATGGCGCTGATGGCCGGTAGCGCCGAGTTCTTCGGTGGTGTGGCGCTGATCATCGGTCTGCTGGTGCGCCCGGCTGCGGCGGTGCTGGCAGTGACCATGCTGGTGGCCATCTTCACCGTGCACCTGGCCAATGGTTTCTTCATGAGCAACAACGGCTACGAATTCGCTCTGGCACTGCTGGCCATCAGCATCGCCCTGGTATTCGAAGGTGCTGGCAAGCTGTCGGTCGATAGTAAGCTTGCCCGCTGATCCCGCTTCCGCGAAAACAACAAGGCCCGCATTTGCGGGCCTTGTTGCATTTACAGCCTTTCACTCACGCCGCTTGTTCGGCCTTCTTCTCCTGAGCGGCAACCTGTTGGGCCAGCTCGATCATCTGTTCGCGCATCCAGCGGTTGGCCGGGTCTTGATCCGTGCTCTCGTGCCAGTACAGATGGGTTTCCAGTGCCGGCACGTCGCCGACCGGCAGCGTCACATGGTGCAGGTTATGGCGACGGGCAAAACGCTCCGGCACGGTCATCACCATATCGGTCTGCAGCATCACGCTGCTGGCCATCAGATAGTGCTGCGAGCGTAGGGCGATCTTGCGCTGAATGCCCATCTTGCCCAGCGCCAGGTCGACGTAGCCGAGGCCGCTACGACGGCTAGAGATGTGGATGTGAGTCAGTGACAGGTATTCGTCGAGGCTGATCTTTTCCTTGGCCAGTGGGTGGCCGGGGCGCATGGCGCAAACGTAGCGATCATCCAGCAACTTGACGTGGCGAACCTGCGGGTCGGTGTTCAGCGGCGCATCGACGGCGAAATCCAGGCGGCCAGCGGCCAGTTCCTTGGTGGTTTCGCGACGCTTGGCCAGAAAACTCTCGATGCACACGTTCGGGGCCTGGCGGCGCAGACGCTGAAAAAGCGGCGGCAGAAGAATCTGCTCGGAGAGGTCGGTCATGCTGATGCGGTAGGTCTTGTTCGCCTGCTGCGGGTTGAAGGTACGGCTTTCCTGTACCGACACGCGCAGCAGCTGCAAGGCGTTGCGCACCGGACCGATGATGTTCTGCGCCATGGGCGTTGGCACCATGCCTTGGGCGGTGCGCACGAACAGCGGGTCGTTGAAGGTTTCGCGCAGGCGGGCGAGGGCGTTGGAAACGGCTGGCTGGGTAATGCCGACGATCTGTCCGGCACGGGTCAGATTGGCCTCGGTGTAGATGGCGTCGAAGACGATGAAGAGGTTGAGATCCACCTTGGTCAGGTTCATGCCGGCAGTGCTCCAGGGGCGTCGATATCAGTCGATCATATATCGGTTATGAATGTTCATACACGCTGAAAATAGGTTCGATAAATCTTAAGCGCTGTTCTAGCATCATTTCCACAACCTCACACCCTCTTGTTATACACAGCCCCGTCAGAAGGTAGCCCGATGAATTTCGCTTATTCCCCCAAGGTTCAAGAGCTGCGCGAACGCGTCACGGCATTCATGGAAGCGCACGTCTACCCGGCTGAAGCGGTATTCGAGCAGCAGGTAGCCGAAGGTGATCGCTGGCAGCCGACGGCAATCATGGAAGAGCTGAAGAACAAGGCCAAGGCAGAAGGCCTGTGGAACCTGTTCCTGCCCGAGTCGGACTATGGTGCCGGCCTGAGCAATACCGAATACGCGCCGCTGGCCGAGATCATGGGTCGCTCCTTGATCGGCCCGGAGCCGTTCAACTGCGCCGCGCCCGATACCGGCAACATGGAAGTGCTGGTGCGCTATGGCAACGAGGCGCAGAAGCAGCAATGGCTGGAGCCGCTGCTGTCCGGCGAGATCCGCTCTGCGTTCGCCATGACCGAGCCGGGTGTAGCCTCGTCCGATGCCACCAACATGCAGGCCAACGCTCGCCGTGAAGGTGATGAGTGGGTGATCAATGGCCGCAAATGGTGGACATCCGGTGCCTGCGATCCGCGCTGCAAGGTGATGATCTTCATGGGCCTGACCAATCCGGATGCGCCGCGCCACCAGCAGCATTCGATGATCCTGGTGCCGATGGATGCACCGGGTGTCACCGTGCTGCGTCCGCTGCCGGTATTCGGCTATGACGACGCGCCACATGGCCACGCCGAAGTGCTGTTCGAGAACGTACGCGTACCGTACGAGAGCGTGTTGCTGGGTGAGGGGCGTGGTTTCGAAATCGCTCAGGGGCGCCTCGGCCCAGGCCGCATTCACCACTGCATGCGCTCGATCGGCATGGCTGAGCGTGCCTTGGAACTGATGTGCAAACGTGCGATTTCGCGTACAGCCTTTGGCAAGCCGCTGGCACGCCTTGGTGGCAACATCGACCATATCGCCGACTCGCGCATGGAGATCAATCAGGCACGCCTGCTGACACTCAATGCGGCCTACATGATGGATACCGTGGGCAACAAGATCGCCGCCAGTGAAATCGCCCAGATCAAGGTGGTCGCACCCAACGTCGCACTCAAGGTGATCGACCGGGCAATCCAGATGCACGGTGGTGCCGGGGTCTCCAATGACTTCCCGCTGGCCTACTGGTACGCCATGCAGCGTACCCTGCGTCTGGCCGACGGCCCGGACGAAGTGCACCGCGCAGCCATCGGCAAGTACGAGATCGGCAAGTACGTGCCGCGTGATGTGATGAAAGCCAGCCGCTGATCGCTACTGCCAGAAAAACCAAGGCCCGCATATGCGGGCCTTGGTTTTTCCAGGTGGAGCTTGCTGCGCCTGAGTCGGTTATGCGGCGCTGCCTGCGGCTACCTGCCTTCTGCCAGCCAGCTCAATCGCGCATGCAACTGGGCGGCAAAGGTGCGGGCGGCCTGCTCTTCGCGGAAGGTCAGGGCACGACGCCCGACGCGCACTTGCCAAAGCTTCTGGCCTTGTCGCTCGATGAGCTCTATGCGCACGTCGGGCATCGCCTCTCCCTGCTAGGCCGGTTTCTGGTCGCGGGTCTTGATCAGCGACAGGATCACGCCGCCAGCGAGCAGGCCGATCGTCACGGCCAGCGACAGCAGGGCCGGAACCTTGACCAGGTCGTGCAGGAAGATTTTGCCACCGATGTACATCAGTACCAGCGCCAGAGCGTACTTCAGGTAAATGAAGCGGTGCATCAGTGCCGCCAGGGCGAAGTACAGGGCGCGCAGACCGAGAATGGCGAAGATGTTCGAGGTATAGACGATGAACGGATCCTGGGAGATGGCCAGTACCGCCGGCACGCTGTCGACGGCGAATACCAGGTCGGCCAGCTCGATCAGCACCAGCGCCAGCAGCAGCGGGGTGGCATAGAGCAGTGGCTTGCCGCTGACCTTGTCCTTGATGCGTACGAGAAAGCGGCCCTCGTGCATGTCGTCGGTGACGCGGATATGCCGGCGCACAAAGCGGATCATCGGGTTCTGCGCCAGATCCGGGTGCGATTCCTCATCGCCACTGCGCAGCATCTTGATGCCGCTGAACAGCAGGAAGGCGCCGAAGATGTACAGAATCCACTCGAATTCCTGCACCAGGGCCGTTCCCAGACCGATCATGATGGCGCGCAGGACGATGACCCCGAGGATGCCCCAGAACAGCACGCGGTGCTGGTATTTGCGCGGGATATTGAAGTAACCGAGGATCATCGCCATGACGAACACGTTGTCCATCGACAGCGACTGTTCGACGAGAAATCCCGTGTAGTACTCCATGGCCTTGGTGGCGCCGAGCTGCCACCAGATCCAGCCGCCGAAGGCCACGCCCACGCTGAAATAACCGCTGTAAAGCAGCAGGCTTTCGCGCATCTCGATTTCGTGTTGATCGCGATGCAGGACGCCAAGATCCAGGATCAGCAGGGTGAGGATGAGTACCAGAAAGGCTAGCCAGAACCAGCCGGGTGTACCGAAGTACGAAGTGGTGAAAAAGGCAAGTAGAGCGTCCATGAGCCCTCCCTTATGTCTGCCTGAGTTGATATTCGACTCAGTGACTCCGACATCACGGTGAGAAACTCACCGCCAGAGGGGCCCGGCGTCACGCGCTGCAAAGGCTAACGCCGCTTTGTCATTCTGCCAAGCCCCAGCGACGTGAGGGCGCGCCACAGCGGCAGGTTCAGTAAACCCAGACTTCGACGCGGCGATTGCGAATGCGCCCGTTGTCTTCGCTATTGGCGGCGACCGGCAGCTCGTCACCGAGGCCGGTGACCTCGCGTGGCAATACGCCTTGCTTGGCCAGCTCGCGGCGCACGGCCATGGCGCGTAGTTTCGACAGCAGCTCGGCGCGTTGTGGGTCGCTCTTCGGATCGCCAAACCCGACCAGCACCACCTTGCCTTGCAGCTTGTCATGTTGCCGGAGGTAGTCCAGTACACGACCCAGATCGCGATGAGCCTTGTTGTCCAGCGTCGCGCTGCCCTCCTGGAAGCGGAAGTTAACCGACAATCTTTGCGCCTGTTCGGCCAGTTGGCGGTAATCGGCTGGCATCTTCGCGTCGGCGGTGACCTGCACTGCTTGCACGGTCTGGGCGATGAAACCGCTGCGCTCGACGATAGCCTGGCCGCGCGGGCTGTGGGCGAAGTCGATCAGGGCGCGGGCCCAGGCGTTGTCCAGCTGCGGCTGGTTGTACAGAAACAGGCGCCGCGACAGCGGGTAATCCTCGGTTGCGATCAGTGTGGTGCTGGGAGGCATTGGCTGCGAATCGCCTGCGGCGATGGCCACGGCTTTTGCCTGACGAACATAGGGCAGACCGATGAAACCGATGCCGTTCGGGTCGCTACTGACGGCATCGGAAAGCTGGGTGCTGGACTCGAAGCGCTGGGCTGTTGCCGCCAGGGCGCGGCCCGCGGGTGCCAGCACCAGTTCCTTGAAGGTGTCGTAGGTACCGGAATTGTCATCGCGCGCATACAGGCGAACCGCGCCGGGCTTGCCGCCGAGTGCCGACCAGTCATTGACCTCCCCGGAGAACAGCTGGGCGACCTGCGCCACGCTCAGTGCCGCGATGGGGTTGCTGGGGTGCAGGGTGATTGCCAGGCCATCGATGGCGATGATCTGTTCGGCCTGCGAGCTGCGCATGTCGCCGAGAGTCTTGAGGCTGGCGACTTCGGCGTCCTTGATCGGGCGCGAGGAGGCGGCGAGATCGGCAGTGCCCTCCTTGAGCGAGGTAAATCCCGTACCTGAGCCGTGCGCCGCGACCTCGATCATCACCAGACGACCGTCGGCCTGGCGTGCCAGCACGCGTTGTTCGTTGTCGCGGCTGCCGTCCTGGATCTGGATGTCATGCAGGCCCTGAGCTTCTAACAGCCCTTTGACCAGCTCCGGGCCAAGCTTGGCGCCGATGGTGTTGGAGCCCTGGATGCGCAACACCGGTTGACCGTTCTGTGAAGCGGGCAGGGCAGCGAGCACCGACAGGGGCAGGGCATAGCAGATGAAGCCCAGAAGCAGCAGGGACAGGGTGCGACTCCAAAGGTCGCGGTCGACAGCGGACGAAGCGCGCGGCATGCGGCAGGCACCTTCTGATGGGTGAGGGAAAGTGCCGCGCAGATTAAGTCAGTCAGGTTGCAGGGATATGACGAGGCGTTGCGCCTCGTGGCTGCTCAGAACCTGTTCAAAGTCTCGCGAGCTAGAGCCTGGCAATACCGGTGGTAGTCCCGCGAATCAAGCGAAGAACGCAAAGGGCTCACATTCGAGTTTACGAGCTGTAAATGAGCATTTGAGCGGCTGGCGTTCCAGCTTGATTTCAACGCAGCATGGCCGACGCGCAGCAGACTTTTAACCGGTTCTCAGGCCAGTTCCAGCCAGATAGGGGCATGATCCGATGGCTTGTCCATGCCACGCAGGTCATAGTCGATGCCGGCATCCTTGAGACGTGCCTGCAGCGGCTGGCTGGCGAGGATCACATCGATGCGCAGGCCGCGCTTGGGCTCGTCCTCGAAACCGCGGCTGCGGTAATCGAACCAGCTGAAACGGTCGTTCACCTCTGGGTGCAGGTGGCGGAAGCTATCGACCAGGCCCCAGTTCTTCAAGGTCGCCAGCCATTCGCGCTCTTCCGGCAGGAAGCTGCATTTGCCGGTTTTCAGCCAGCGCAGGCGGTTGGGCTCGCCGATGCCGATGTCGCAGTCCTCGGGGCTGATGTTGATGTCACCCATCACCACCAGAGCTTGCTGCGGGTCGAAGCGTTCCACCAGCAGTTGTTGCAGGTCGGCATAGAAGCGTTGCTTGGCCGGGAACTTCACCGGGTGGTCACGGCTTTCACCTTGAGGGAAATAGCCATTCATCACGGTGACCGGGTTGCCGTGTGCGTCGGCGAAGGTGCCGTAGATGAAGCGGCGCTGGGCGTCTTCTGCATCGCCGGGAAAGCCCTTGTGCAGGCTCAGCGGTTCCTGGCGCGAGAGCAGGGCGACGCCGTAGTGACCTTTCTGACCGTGGTAGTGCACGTGATAACCGAGCTGGCGGATTTCCGCTTCCGGAAACTGCTCATCGGCCACCTTGGTTTCCTGCAGGCCGATCACGTCCGGCTGGTGCTTTTCGATCAGTGCTTGCAGTTGGTGAGGGCGGGCACGCAGGCCATTGATATTGAACGAGACGATTTTCATGGGCGGCGGATTCTGGGACGAAAAGGCGATGCTAGCCGATCCGTCGCGCCGGCGACCAGCGCCTGGCAGCCAGAAGGCAGGGGTGCTAAGTTGCCTGTAACGCTGTATGGCCGACGCGCAGCAGACTCTGCGCACATTCTGAAAACGATAACAACAGAGGTTCGCCATGCCCCACAACGCTCCTGCCGAAATTCGTATGCTCGACGGTGGTTATGCCCGCGAAGTGCGCTCGCTGCTCTATCACGCCTACCGTCATGAACCGACTTTCGCCTACCTGTTCGAGGCCGAGCGCGCCGGGTTCGACCAGCGCGTACGGGCGACCATCCGGGAGCTGGTGCAGCGGCATTTCGACGAGGATCTGCCGGCCATCGGTCTGCTGATCGATGACCGCCTGATCGGCGCTGCCTTGATCGCGCCGCCGCAGCGCCGGCTGGACATCACCGAGAGCTGGAGTTGGCGCCTGCGCATGCTGCTGAGCACCGGTTTTCGCTGCACCAAGCGCTATCTCGAGTACCACGATGCCGTGCTCGCCTGCCTGCCGCCCGGCCCCTATCACGTGCTGCCCTTGCTGGGCATTCATCCCGAGTTCCAGGGCCAGCATCGCGGCGAACAGTTGCTCGAGGCCCTGCACGATTGGTGCGCCGAGGATTCCGGCTCGCAAGGCGTGGTGCTGGACACCGGCAACTCGCGCTACCTGGAGTTCTACCGGCGCCAGGGTTACGAGGAGGTCGGCGAGCTGGCCATCGGCCCGGTGGTGGAGCACGTGTTTTTCCACCCCAATCCACAGCCTGTGGTGCGCGCCAGCGCCTGAGAATCTGTTCACGATCAGCTGCGCGTCGGAGCTGCTGCGTTAAAAACAGACTCGGAAATGCTCATTTACAACTCGTAAACTGTGCTTTCTCGTCTGTTTTTGCCTTGCGTCTCTCTAGCTCGCAAGATCGTGAACAGATTCTGAACTCCGGCTGTCTGCACATGGCGCGAAGCTTCTAGCGCGCGCTTCGCTCCGTGGTAGCATCCCCGGCCATGAGTGTATATGGACATTTGCAGCGCAGCCTTGCACTGCTGCTGATCAGTACTGGTGCCCTTGCCGCAGGCGAGCTGGACGTGCGAGTCACCCCGAGCAATTCGGCGCTTAAGGCCAATATCGAAGGTTACGTCGGGAGCCTCGATGGCCGTGATGCGCAGGCCCTACGCCGTCTGCGCCGCATTGCCGAAAGCGAGGCGGACAAGGCCGCGCAGGCGTTGGGGTATTACCAGGCGCGTATCCGCAGTCGCATCGAGGAAGGTGAAACACCGCGCCTGGTGCTCGAGGTCGAACCTGGCGAGCGCGTGCGTCTGCGCAATGTGAACATCCGCATCGAAGGCCCGGCCAGTGAGCTGTCGGCCTTTCGGGTGCCCAATGCCAGTCGCCTGCAACCGGGCTCGGTGCTCAATCATGGGCGTTACGAAGATGCCAAGCGATTGATCCAGAACCAGGCCTCGCGTTACGGCTTCTTCGATGGGCGTTTTTCCCAGCAGAGCCTGGAGATCGACCCAACTGCAGGCGTGGCCGATATCGACCTGGTATTCGTCAGTGGGCCGCGCTACAGCCTGGGCGATATCGCCTTCAGCGGCGACTTCCCCTTCGATGAGGATTTGTTGCGGCGTATGGTGCCGTTCAAGGCCGATACGCCCTATGACTCCGAGCTGATCGCCGAGCTGTACCAGGCCTTGCAGTCCAGTGGCTATTTCGAGTCGGTGCGGGTCGATGCCATTCCCACCCAGGCTGACCAGTTGCGCATTCCCGTTGCAGTCGCGCTGCAGACCCGCGAACCGCGCACGATGGGGCTGGGCCTTGGTTTCTCCACCGATGTCGGGCCACGCCTGCGTGCCAACTGGACGCGCCACTGGCGGAACCCGCAGGGCCACAGCTACGGCGTGGAAACCGAGCTATCGGCGCCGCGGCAGAACGTCGGCCTGTGGTACGACATCCCCGGTGATCCGCCTTTGACCGACAAGTTGCGCCTGGCCGGCGGCTATCAGTACGAAGAACTGGCCAGCAAGGACAGCCTCAGCCGCCTGCTGACCGTTGGCCCGGAGTGGCATAGCCAGCGTGCTGGTGGCTGGCAGCGGGTACTGTCGGTCAAATGGCAGCGTGAGGAATATCGCCTGGGCGATGACTCCGGGCTCAGCACCTTGCTGATGCCGGGCGTCAGCTATTCGTTACTGCGCAGCGATAACCGCCTCGATCCGAACGAAGGCTATCGGGTGCAGTTCGATCTGGCCGGAGCAGTGGATGGCGTGTTGTCCGATGCCAACGTGCTGCACGGCAACGTCATGCTCAAGGGCCTGACCACCTTTTTCAGCAACCATCGCGTCCTCGGCCGGGTGCAGTTCGGTGGCACCGAGACCAACGGTTTCTCCTCCGTGCCGCCTTCTCTGCGCTTCTTCGCCGGTGGTGATCAGAGCGTGCGCGGCTACGACTATCAGAGCCTGTCGCCGGAGAACAACCGTGGTGACAAGATCGGTGGTCGTTATCTGTTCGCCGCCAGCGCTGAATACCAGTACAGCCTGACTGACAAATGGCGCCTGGCGACCTTTATCGACCAGGGCAACGCATTCAATTCGCTGGATATCCCCACCTTGAAAACCGGTGTCGGTTTCGGCGTGCGCTGGGTTTCACCGGTTGGCCCGCTGCGCCTGGATCTGGCCCATGCGTTGGACGACGACGGCGGTGTACGCCTGCACTTCTCCATGGGGCCGGAGCTATGACGCGGCGCCTGCTGAAAGGGTTGGCCATCGGCCTGTTGAGCCTGGCGCTGCTGCTTGGCGCCGTGCTCTGGCTGGTGCTGGGTACCCAGGGTGGCAGCCGATGGCTGTTGGCGCAGGTGCCTGGCTTGCAGGTCGACAACTTCAATGGCCGTCTCGGTGGCGCCTGGCAGGCCGATACGCTGCTCTGGCAGCAGGACGAGATGCGGGTAGAGCTGCAGCAACCCGACATGGCCTGGTCACCATCATGCCTGTTACGCCTGACGCTGTGCCTGGATCGTCTGCATCTGCAGCAGGTGGCCGTGACCCTGCCGGAAAGTGGCGAGTCCAGCGCAGAGCCGTTGAGCCTGCCGAACCTGAAACTGCCGCTGCGTCTGCAGTTGGGCGATATTCAACTGGGCGAACTGCGCCTGGATGGCCAGACGCAGCTAAGCGATCTCGAACTGGTCGCCAGTTGGAACGAGCAGGGCGTGCAACTGCAGCGCCTGGCCTTGCAGCGCGATGACCTGAGCCTGGATGTCAGCGGCCAGCTGACGCCGCAGGGCGATTGGCCGCTGGCCCTGAGTGGCCGCCTGCAACTACCGGAAGTCGACGGCAAGGCCTGGCAGGTAGTGCTGCAGGTCGGTGGGGAGTTGCAGCGCAGCCTCAAGCTCGAGGCCGATAGCAGTGGCTATCTCGATGCTCGCCTCGAAGGGCAGGTGCAGGCGCTGGCCGAGCATCTGCCAGCCGAGCTGCGTCTGACCAGCCGGCGTTTCCAGGCCAGCAGCGCCTTGCCACAGACGCTGGATCTGCAAGACCTGACAGTGCAGGCCAAGGGCGATCTGGCCGCGGGCTATCGCCTCGAGGGCACTGCCAGTCTGCCAGCCGAACAGGCCCCGATGCCGCTGACGCTAAGCGGGCGGGTGGACTCCAAAGGCGCTGATATCGAATGGCTGCGTATCGAGGCCGAGCAACAGCAGTATCTGCAGCTCACCGGCGCACTTGCCTGGAGCGAAGCGTTTCAGGCCGATGCGAAACTGGACTGGCTGGCCTTTCCCTGGCAGCGCCTCTATCCACTGGAGGCACCGCCGCCCGTGGCCTTGCATCAGCTGCAGGCGGAGGTCAGCTACAGCGACGGCAACTACCTGGGCAATTTCGCCGCCCAGTTGCAGGGGCCGGCGGGGGATTTCAGCCTGAGCAGCCCGGTCAGTGGTGATCTGGGCCAGGTGAGTCTGCCGCAGCTGCAACTGGTCGCGGGCCAGGGGCGCGCCGAGGGCGTGGTCAAACTGGGTTTTGCCGACGGCATCGACTGGCAGGCCATGTTGCAGCTTAGCGAGCTCGACCCTGGATACTGGCTGGCGGAGATGCCCGGTAACCTCGGGGGACCGCTGAATACCTCGGGCCGTTTCGATGACGGGGCGTTACAGGCGCAGGTCGACATCGACCTGAACGGGCGCCTGCGCGGTCAACCCGCGCAGTTGCAAGTGCAGGGCACTGGCGCCGGTGAGCAGTGGCAACTGGCGCGCCTGCTGGTGCGCCTGGGCGACAACCGGATCAGTGGCCAGGGCGCGCTCGATCAGCGCTTGCGTGGCCAACTGGAACTGGCGCTACCGCGCCTGGGGCAGCTCTGGCCTGGCTTGCAGGGGCAGATGCAGGGCCAGCTTTCGCTGGCCGGCACACTGCAGGCACCGCAGGGGCAACTGGCGCTCAGCGGCGAACGCCTGGCGTTCGGTGATCCCAGTCTGCGCAGGTTGCAACTCGACGCGACGCTCGATGCCCGCCAGCAGGCACGAATCGGCCTGAATCTGCGCGGTATCCGTGTGGGCGACACCTACCTGGGCCGTCTGCAGGTCGATGGCAGTGGTGACCTGCGCCGGCAGGCGCTGGAGTTGAGTCTGCAAGGGCCATTGTTGCAACTGGCGTTGGCGGTCGATGGCACGCTCAGCGAGCAGGGCGACTGGCGCGGACGCATCGCCAGTGGCCGTATCCAGAGCGGCGGACAGGACTGGCAGTTGCAGCAGGCGGCGAGTCTGGAGCGCCTGGCCAGTGGCCGGATGAATCTGGGCGCGCATTGCTGGCGATCCGGCGATGCCAGCTTGTGTGGTGCGCAGCAGCGTCTGATGCCTCAGCCGTCTCTGGACTGGCGCCTGGAAAACTTCCCCCTGGCCAGCCTGCAACCCTGGCTGCCTGATGATTTCGCCTGGCAAGGGCGCCTGGACGGCCAGCTCAAGCTCGATCTGCCGGACAGCGGCCCCAATGGACGCATCCTGCTCGATGCCGGGGCAGGTACCTTGCGCATTCGTCAGCCGGACGAGGAGCAGTGGCACGATTTCCCCTACGACAGCCTGCGTCTGGACAGCACCTTGCGACCACAACGGGTGGACAGTGAGCTGCGTTTCGTCAGCGCCGGCATGGGTGAGCTGACGTTGCAGGCGCAGATCGATCCGCGTCCGCAAAACAAACCGGTCAATGGCGAGTTTCGCCTGAGCGGTTTCGATCTGGCCGTGCTGCGTCCGTTCGTGCCGATGGCCGACAAGCTCGAAGGGCGCTTGCAGGGCAGTGGCAATATCGCCGGTCACCTGTTGGCGCCGCAGATCAACGGCCAGTTGCGCCTGGAGGGGGGCGAGCTGTCCGGCAGCGAATTGCCGGTCAGCCTGGAAGCGCTGCAATTACAGGCGCTGATCGCCGGTGAGCAGGTACAGCTGTCGGGTGACTGGCGCAGCGGCGAGCAGGGACGTGGCAACCTGAAGGGCGAGCTGAACTGGAGCGAGGGGCTGGTGGGGGATATGAGCCTGCAGGGGCAGCGTCTGCCGGTGAAGGTCGAGCCCTATGCCGAGCTTGAGGTGGAACCGGATCTGCAACTGCAATTGCGCGCCGAGCACCTGGCGGTCAAGGGCAAGGTCGCTGTGCCGCGTGGGCTGATCAGCGTGCGAGAGTTGCCGCCTTCCACGGTAAAACTGTCCAACGATGCGCGCGTAGTCGGACGTGAAGCGCCGGCGGCGGAGCAGGGCATGGGCATCGCCATGGATGTCGACGTCGAAGTCGGCCAGGACAAACTGGCGTTCAGCGGGTTTGGCCTGACTGCGGATTTGCGCGGCCGTATGCATATCGGCGATGACCTCGATACCCGCGGTGAGCTGGATCTGGTCAATGGTCGCTACCGCGCCTATGGCCAGCGTCTGACCATCCGCCGGGCGCGCTTGTTGTTCACCGGCCCCATCGACCAACCGTTCCTCGATGTCGAAGCCATTCGCCGGGTCGACAACGTCGTCGCAGGCATTCGCCTTTCCGGCAGCGCCGAGCAGCCCACGACCACGGTATTCGCTGAGCCGACTATGAGCCAGGAACAGGCGCTGTCCTATCTGGTGCTCGGCCGTCCGCTGGGGCAGAGCAGCGGTGACAACAACATGCTCGGCCAGGCCGCACTGGCGCTCGGTCTGGCCGGCAGTTCGTCGTTGACCACCAGCCTGGCCAACAGTCTGGGCATTCAGGACTTTCAGCTCGATACCGAAGGCAGTGGCGTGACCACCAGTGTCGTGGCCAGCGGCAACATCACCGAACGCCTGAGCCTGCGTTATGGCGTCGGGGTGTTCGAACCGGCCAATACCATCGCGCTGCGCTACATGCTCAGCCGGCGCCTGTATCTGGAAGCTGCCAGTGGCCTGGCCAGTTCGCTGGATCTGTTCTACCGCCGGGACTTTTGAACATGCGCTATATCCCTACACGGCCTCAGGTGTATCGGCCGCGCTTCTGCGCTAGGCTGGATGCATGGTCGGGCCGTGACCTGCCATTCGATGGGCTCTTCATCTCGGTGAAACCCGTGTCACATATTTGCCCTTCAACTCCCTGAACGATAAGGAAACTCCCATGGCGCAAGTCACCCTCAAAGGCAACCCGGTGCAGGTCGATGGTCAACTGCCGAGCGCAGGCCAACAGGCTCCGGCTTTCAGCCTGGTCGCTGGCAACCTGAGCGACGTCACCCTGGCCAGCCTGGCCGGCAAGCGCAAGGTGCTGAACATCTTCCCGAGCGTCGACACCCCGACCTGCGCCACCTCCGTGCGCAAGTTCAACGCCGAGGCCAGCCAGCTGGAAAACACCGTGGTGCTGTGCATCTCCGCTGACCTGCCGTTCGCCCAGGCGCGTTTCTGCGGCGCCGAAGGTCTGGAAAACGTGGTCAATCTGTCGACCCTGCGTGGCGCCGACTTCCTCAAGAACTACGGCGTGGCCATCGCCAGCGGCCCGCTCACCGGCCTGGCTGCCCGTGCCGTGGTGGTGCTGGACGAGAACGACAAGGTGCTGCACAGCGAGCTGGTCGGCGAAATCGCTGACGAGCCGAACTACGCAGCAGCGCTGGCCGTGCTCAAGTAAGCGGCAAGTAAAAACAGACGGCCTGCCTAGCAGGCCGTTTTTATTTGTGCGCCCCGGCGAACGCCGTGTACACCGTGACAGTCTCTTGCCTGCCCTAAATTGTTCGCTGATCCAAACAGTTAGTTACGTAAGAAGAGAGTAAAAAGCCGGTAAATAGACTTTGCTTGCCACCGGCCAGTGCTTATCGTTCCGACTCCCTAAAGAAGTGACTCGTTTTCCGCCATGTCCAATGCCTCTGCGACCTCTGCCAAGACCTCCCGCCAATGGCTGATCGGCCTGACCCTGCTCGCCGTACTGTTCCTGTTGCTGTGGTGGTTCTGGCCGAGTGCGCCGCAATCGCAACAGACCGGGCGTGGTCGCTTTGGCGACATGGGGCCAACGCCGGTACGGGTGGCTGAAGTCAGACAGGCGGATTTCGCCATCGAACTGAAAGCGCTGGGTACGGTGACGGCCTACAACACCGTCAACGTACGCTCGCGGGTCGATGGCGAGCTGGTCAAGGTGCTGTTCACTGAAGGCCAGCAGGTCAAGGCCGGTGACCTGCTGGCAGTGATCGACCCGCGTTCCTATGAAGTGGCGTTGCAGCAGGCGCAGGGCGCGCTGCAGGAGAACCAGGCGCAACTGAAGAACGCCGAACTGGATCTTTCCCGCTATGAAGGCCTGTACGCCGAAGACAGCATCGCCAAGCAGACGCTCGACACCCAGCGTGCGCTGGTCAACCAGTATCGTGGCAGTATCAAGAGCAATCAGGCGGATGTCGCGACCGCCAAGCTCAACCTCGATTTCACCCAGATTCGCGCACCTATCAGCGGCCGCCTGGGCCTGCGTCAGCTGGACGTCGGTAACCTGGTCAGCAGCGGTGATACCACGCCACTGGTGGTGATCACCCAGACCGATCCGATTTCGGTGATCTTCACCATTCCCGAGGGTGACCTGCCCGCCGTGCTCAAGCGTGTGCGCAACGACGTGACGCTGCAGGTAGAAGCCTGGGATCGCGGCGAACGCCTGAAACTGGCTGACGGCGTGCTGGAAAGCCTCGACAACCAGATCGACACCACCACCGGTACGGTCAAGCTCAAGGCGCGTTTCGAGAATGCCGAGCAGATGTTGTTCCCCAACCAGTTCGTCAACGTGCGCCTGCGCGTGGAAACCCGCGAGGCGGCTACCATCATTCCGTCATCGTCGCTGCAGTTCGGTAATCGCGGCACCTTCGTCTATGTGGTCGATGGCGAGAACAAGGTCAGCATCCGCCTGGTCAATGCTGCCGCCAGCAACGGCGAAGACACGCTGGTCGAGGAGGGCGTGCAGCCGGGCGAACGCCTGGTGCTGGAAGGCTCCGACCGCCTGCGCGACGGCGCCGAGGTCGAAGTGATTGACCCCAGCCAGGCTGAGCAGCCGACGCCAAACGCAGCGCCTGACAGCAGCAAGCGCGCCGGCAGTCCGCGGACTGACGCATGAACATCTCCCGCCCGTTCATCCTGCGGCCGGTCGCCACCACGCTGTTGATGGTGGCGATCTTCCTCAGCGGCCTGATCGCCTACCGCCTGTTGCCGATCTCGGCGTTGCCGGAGGTGGATTACCCGACCATTCGCGTGCTCACCCTGTATCCAGGCGCCAGCCCGGATGTGATGACCAGCGCGGTCACCGCGCCGCTGGAGCGCCAGTTCGGGCAGATGGCCGGCCTCAAACAAATGTCCTCGACCAGTTCAGGCGGCGCCTCGGTGATCACCCTGCGCTTCAATCTGGAAGTGTCGTTGGCGGTGGCCGAGCAGGAAGTGCAGGCAGCGATCAACGCGGCAAGCAACCTGCTGCCCAATGATCTGCCTGCGCCGCCGGTGTACAACAAGGTCAACCCGGCCGACACGCCGGTGCTGACTCTGGCGGTCAGCTCCAAGAGCCTGCCGCTGCCGCAGGTCAACGACCTGGTCGATACCCGCCTGGCGCAGAAACTGGCGCAAACCAGCGGTGTTGGCTTGGTCACTCTGGCTGGCGGCCAGCGGCCTGCCGTGCGCATTCGCGTCAATCCCGAGGCCCTGGCGGCCTATGGCCTGAGCCTGGCGGACGTGCGCAGCCTGATCACCGCCAGCAACGTCAACCAGCCCAAGGGCAACTTCGATGGGCCAACCCGCGTCTCACAGCTCGACGCCAACGACCAGTTGCGCTCGGTCGAGGAATACCGCGAGCTGATCCTCAGCTACGAGAATGGCGCTGCGCTGCGCCTGAAGGATGTCGCCGACATCGTCGACGGCGCCGAGAACGAGCGCCTGGCCGCCTGGGCCGACCGTAACCAGGCGGTGCTGGTCAATGTGCAGCGTCAGCCCGGCGCCAACGTCATCGACGTGGTCGACCGCATCCAGGCCCTGCTACCGCACCTGACCGAAAGCCTGCCGGCCAGCGTCGAGGTCAAGGTGCTCACCGACCGCACCCAGACCATCCGCGCCGCCGTGCGCGACGTGCAGCACGAGTTGCTGCTGGCCATCACCCTGGTGGTGCTGGTGACCTTCCTGTTCCTGCGCAAGCTGTCGGCGACCATCATTCCTTCGGTGGTGGTGCCACTGTCGCTGATCGGCACCTTCGCCGTGATGTACCTGGCCGGTTTCACCATCAACAACCTGACGCTGATGGCGCTGACCATCGCCACCGGTTTCGTGGTGGACGATGCCATCGTCATGCTGGAGAACATCGCCCGCCATCTGGAGGAGGGCGAAACGCCGTTCAACGCTGCGCTCAAGGGCGCGCGGCAGATCGGTTTCACTCTGGTGTCGCTGACCCTGTCGCTGATCGCCGTACTGATCCCGCTGCTGTTCATGGCCGATGTGGTGGGGCGATTGTTCCGTGAGTTCGCCATCACCCTGGCGGTGGCGATCATGATTTCCCTGGTGGTATCGCTGACGCTGACGCCCATGATGTGCGCGCGCCTGCTCAAGGCTGAAAAGTCCGAGTCGGAAGGGCGCTTCTACCACGCGGCCGGTGGCGTGATCGACCGTATGATCGAACGCTATGGCGTGTGGTTGCAGTGGGTATTGCGTCACCAGCCGCTGACCCTGCTGGTGGCCATCGCCACCATGGGCCTGACCGTGCTGCTGTACCTGGCCGTCCCCAAGGGCTTCTTCCCTGTGCAGGACACCGGGGTGATCCAGGGCATTTCCGAGGCGCCGCAGTCGATTTCCTTCAGCGCCATGAGCGAGCGCCAGCAGCGCCTGGCCGATGTGATCCTGCGTGATCCGGCGGTGGCCAGCCTGTCGTCTGCGATTGGCGTGGACGGCGACAACCCGACGCTCAATAGCGGCCGCCTGCTGATCAACCTCAAGCCGCACGCCGAGCGCGACGTGACGGCGAGCGAGGTGATCGACCGCCTGCGTCCCGAGCTGGCACGCATTCCCGGCATCGAGCTGTACATGCAGCCGGTGCAGGATCTGACCATCGAAGACCGCATCAGCCGCACGCAATTCCAGTTCACCCTGGAGTCGCCGGAAAGCGCCTTGCTGGAAGAGTGGACGCCACGCCTGGTCGAGGCCCTGCGCGAGCAGCCAGAGCTGACCGATGTGGCCAGCGACCTGCAGAACCGTGGCCTGCAGGTGTATCTGCAGATCGACCGCGACGCCGCATCGCGCCTGGGCGTGAGAGTCAGCACCATCGACGACGCGCTGTACGACGCCTTCGGTCAGCGTCAGATCAGCACCATCTACACCCAGGCCAGCCAGTACCGTGTAGTGCTGGAGAGCCGCGACGGCGGGCGTATCGGCATGGCCGCGCTGGGGCAGATTCACGTCGCTACCGCTGAAGGCGGTCAGGTGCCGCTGTCATCGCTGGCGCACATCGAGGAGCGCCCGGCCAGCCTGCTAATCAACCATATCGGCCAGTTCCCGGCGGTGACCCTGTCGTTCAACCTGGCGCCCGGCGTATCGCTGGGCGAGGCGGTGGCGGTGATCGAGCAGGTGGAGGCTGACATCGGTCTGCCCGGTGCGATCGACACGCAGTTCCAGGGCGCTGCCGAGGCCTTCCGCGCGTCACTGTCCTCGACGCTGCTGCTGATCCTGGCAGCCATCGTCACCATGTACATCGTGCTCGGCGTGCTCTACGAGAGCTACATCCACCCGATCACCATTCTCTCCACGCTGCCGTCGGCGGGCGTCGGCGCCTTGCTGGCGCTGCTCTTGACCGGCAACGACCTGGGCCTGATCGCGATCATCGGCATCATCCTGCTGATCGGTATCGTCAAGAAGAACGCCATCATGATGATCGATTTCGCCCTGGAGGCCGAGCGTCATCAGGGCATGGCACCGGAGGCGGCGATCTACCAGGCGGCGTTGCTGCGCTTCCGACCGATCCTGATGACCACCCTGGCCGCACTGTTCGGTGCGGTGCCGCTGATGCTGGCTTCGGGCTCTGGCGCGGAATTGCGCCAGCCACTGGGTCTGGTGATGGTTGGCGGCCTGCTGGTCAGCCAGGTGCTGACACTGTTCACCACGCCGGTGATCTACCTGTACTTCGACCGTCTGTCACGCCGTGTCAGCGGGCGTAGCGCGGCTGGGGTGGCGGTATGAGCTCCCAGCGTAGGAGCGGCTTCAGCCGCGAATATCCTGCACCGACCTGTTCGCGGCTGAAGCCACTCCTACAGGATTGGCGAAGCCTTGGCAGGGCCAATCACGCATGAACCTGTCCGCCCCCTTCATCCGTCGCCCGGTGGCGACTCTGTTGCTGAGCCTGGCGATCATGCTGCTCGGCGGGGTCAGTTTCGGCCTGTTGCCGGTATCGCCGCTGCCGAACATGGATTTCCCGGTGATCACCGTGCAGGCCAACCTGCCCGGTGCTAGCCCGCAGATCATGGCGGCAACCGTGGCCACGCCTTTGGAGCGTTCGCTGGGCAGCATCGCTGGCGTCAACCAGATGAACAGCAATAGCAGCCAGGGCAGCACGCGGATCATGGTCGAGTTCGACCTGAACAAGGACATCAACACCGCGGCCCGTGAGGTACAGGCGGCGATCAACGCCGCGCGCGAGCTGTTGCCCAGCGGCATGCGCACCATGCCCAGCTACCGCAAGATCAACCCGTCGCAAGCGCCGATCATGGTCATTTCGCTGACCAGCGACACTCTGAACAAGGGCCAGCTCTACGACGTGGCGTCGACCATCCTGGCGCAGAAGCTGTCGCAGGTCACCGGCGTCGGTGAGGTGCAGGTCGGCGGCAGTTCATTGCCGGCCGTGCGCGTGGCGCTGGAGCCGCGCCTGCTCGACCAGTACGGCATCGCCCTCGACGAAGTGCGCCAGGCCATCTCCGCCAGTAACGCCCTCAAGCCCAAGGGGGCGGTAGAAGACGATCAGCGCCGCTGGCAGGTGCAGGCCAGCGACCAGTTGGCCAAGGCCGCCGACTACATCCCGATGATCATTCGCTACCAGGATGGCGCTGCGGTGCGTTTGGGCGACGTGGCGACCGTCACCGATGGCGTTGAAGACCGCTACAACAGCGGTTTCTACAACGACAAGGAGTCGGTGCTGCTGGTGATCAACCGGCAGAGCGGGGCGAATATCTTGCAGACCATCAGCGACATCCGCGCCGAGTTGCCGGCGCTGCGCGAAGTGATCCCGGCCAGCGTCGAACTGGAAGTGGCCATGGATCGCTCGCCGGTGATCCGTGCCACCTTGCATGAGGCCGAGCAAACCCTGCTGATCGCGGTGGGGCTGGTGATCCTGGTGGTACTGGCCTTCCTCGGTCGCTGGCGCGCTGCGCTGATCCCGGCGCTGGCGGTGCCGGTATCGCTGATCGGAAGCTTCGCCGCCATGTACCTGCTGGGTTTTTCGCTCAACAACCTGTCGCTGATGGCGCTGATCATCGCTACCGGCCTGGTGGTGGACGACGCCATCGTGGTGCTGGAGAACATCTCCCGGCATATCCAGAACGGCGAGACACCGATGCAGGCGGCGTTCAAGGGCACCCGCGAAGTGGGCTTCACGTTGCTGTCGATGAACCTGTCGCTGGTGGCAGTGTTCGTCTCTATCCTGTTCATGGGCGGCATCATCGAGCGGCTGTTCCGCGAGTTCTCGCTGACCCTGGCGGTGGCTGTGGTCATTTCCCTGCTGGTGTCGCTGACGCTGACGCCGATGCTCTGCGCGCGTTGGCTCAAAGCCGAGGACGAGCAGTCGCGCGGGCGCCTGCAGCAGTGGGGTGACCGCCTGCAAAATCGTGTGCTGGCGTTCTACGGTCGCAGTCTGGACTGGGCGCTGCGCCATTCGCTGCTGATGCTGCTGAGCTTCCTGGCCACCATCGCCCTGAACGTCTACCTGTTCGTCAGCGTGCCCAAGACCTTCATGCCGCAGCAGGACACCGGCCAATTGATCGGCTTCATCCGTGGTGATGACGGTCTGTCGTTTCAGGTCATGCAGCCGAAGATGGAAATCTTCCGCAACGCAGTGCTGGCCGATCCGGCCGTGGAAAGCGTGGCCGGTTTCATCGGCGGCAGCGGCGGCATCAACAATGCCTTCATGATCGTGCGCCTGAAACCCATCGCCCAACGCAGCGATTCCGCCCAGGACGTGATCAATCGTCTGCGTACCAGCGTGCCCAAGGTGCCGGGCGGGCGCATGTTCCTCATGCCGGATCAGGATCTGCAGATGGGCGGGCGCCAGGGCCGCAGTTCGGAAAACGAGTACATGTTGCTGTCCGACGACCTCGATGCGCTGCGCACCTGGCTGCCGCAGGTACGCGATACGCTGCGTGCGCTGCCTGAGCTAACCGGGATCGACGCCCGGGAAACCGAGGGTGCGCAGCAGATTCGTCTGGTGGTCGACCGCGAGGCGGCGCGCCGCCTGGGTGTGGACATGGATATGATCACCGCGGTGCTGAACAACGCCTTCAGCCAGCGCCAGGTGTCGACCATCTACGAGGCGCTGAACCAGTACAGCGTGGTGATGGAGATCAACCCCAAATACGCCCAGCATCCTGAGGCGCTCAACCAGATCCAGCTGATCACCGACGAGGGCGCGCGCGTACCGTTGTCGACCTTCGCCCACTGGGAGCGCAGCCTGGAGAACGACCGAGTCAGTCACCAGGGCCAGTTCGCCGTGGAGAACATCGGCTTTTCGCTGGCCGAAGGTGTGAGCCTGGATCAGGCCACCCGCGCCATCGACGCCGCCATCGCCCGACTCAACCTGCCCACTGCGGTGCAGGGCACGCTGGGCGGCACCGGTGCAGC
Organism: Pseudomonas berkeleyensis; assembly: GCF_014109765.1. NCBI lineage: Bacteria > Pseudomonadati > Pseudomonadota > Gammaproteobacteria > Pseudomonadales > Pseudomonadaceae > Pseudomonas > Pseudomonas berkeleyensis. Next base: position 2,953,267 of record NZ_CP059139.1, on the reverse strand, counting down.
ATTCCAGAAGGCGCAGGACAACCAGCCGCTGATGATCCTGTTGGCGCTGGTGGTCGTATATCTGGTGCTTGGCGTGCTCTATGAGAGCTACGTGCACCCGCTGACCATTCTCTCGACCCTGCCATCGGCGGGCGTCGGCGCTTTACTGGCGCTGCAACTGGTGGGCATGGAGTTCAGCCTGATCTCGTTGCTGGGCCTGTTCCTGCTGATCGGCATCGTCAAGAAGAACGCCATCCTGATGGTCGATCTGGCCCTTCAACTGGAGCGTGGCGAAAAGCTGAGCCCGCAGGAGTCGATCCGCCGTGCCTGTCTGCTGCGCTTCCGGCCGATCCTGATGACCACCCTGGCTGCCATTCTCGGTGCCTTGCCGCTGGTACTGGGCAGCGCCGAAGGCTCGGAAATGCGCCAACCGCTGGGCGTTACCATCGTCGGTGGCCTGGTGCTCAGCCAGTTGCTGACCCTGTACACCACTCCGGTGATCTATCTCTACTTCGACCGCCTGCGCCATCGCGTCAATCGCTGGCGCGGCGTGCGTACCGATGCTTCGTTGGATACCCCGTTATGAATCGAGCTCCCTTTGCCCGAACCCTCGTCTCTCTGCTGTTGGTCGGCGTCCTCGGCGGATGCGCCCTGGGGCCTGACTATCAGCGTCCCGAATTGGCGGCGCCTACGCAGTTCAAGCAGGTCGAGGGCTGGAAGGCCGCGGCCCCGGCTGACGCGTTGGAGCGCGGTAACTGGTGGGCGCTGTATGGCGACACCGAGTTGAACGCATTGGCCGAGCGCCTGCAGGTGTCCAACCAGAACCTGGCTGCGGCCGAAGCCCAGTATCGTCAGGCGCGTGCCTTGGTGCGCAGCGCCCGGGCCAGTTTCTATCCCACCTTGTCCGGTAGCGCCGGAGTGACACGTGCCGGGCAGGGCGGTGGCGATAGCACGCTGAGAACCTCCGATGGCGTTGCCGTCAGTGGTTCGAGTGCCTCTCGCATCTCCAAGAGCTATGACCTGAGCCTCAATGCGGCCTGGGAACTGGATATTTGGGGCAAACTGCGCCGGGGTCTGGAGGCAAGCCGGGCCGAGTTCGACGCCAGTGCAGCCGATCTCGCTGCCGCGCGCCTGAGTCTGCAGAGCGAGCTGGTGCAGAATTATCTGCAACTGCGTGTTCTGGATGAGCAGAAGCGTTTGCTCGACGCCACCGTGGCGGCTTACCAGCGTTCCCTGCGGCTGACCGAAAACCAGTACAAGGCCGGTATCGTGCCCAAGTCCGACGTGACTCAGGCCACTACCCAGCTCAAGAGCACCCAGGCGCAGGCCATCGATCTGCAGTGGCAACGTGCGCAGTTGGAACATGCGATTGCCGTGCTGGTGGGCGTCAGCCCGGCGGAACTGTCCATCGCTCCGCGTGAAAGCCTGCCGACCTTGCCGGCGGTTCCTGTGGCGTTGCCGTCGCAGTTGCTCGAACGTCGCCCGGACGTCGCGGCAGCGGAGCGTCGGGTGATGGCCGCCAATGCGCAGATCGGTGTGGCCGAAGCCGCGTGGTTCCCTGATCTGAGCATTTCCGCCACGGGCGGCTACCGCGGCAGCAGCTTCGCCGATTGGATCGAAGTGCCGAATCGCTTCTGGTCGCTTGGTCCGCAACTGGCGCTGACCCTGTTCGACGGCGGTGCGCGCCGTGCCGAGCTGGAGCGCAGCGAAGCCGCCTACGACCAGACCGTGGCGCAATACCGTCAGGCCGTGCTGGACAGCTTCCGTGAGGTCGAGGACTACCTGGTGCAGTTGCGCGTGCTGGAGCAGGAGAGTGGTGTCCAGCAGGAAGCGCTGGATGCGGCGCGCGAGTCACTGCGCCTGATCGAGAACCAATACCGCGCCGGCACCGTGGACTACAACAGCGTAGTCACCGTGCAGGCCACGGCGCTGAGCAATGAGCGCACCAACCTGACCCTGCTCGGCAGCCGGCTGACCGCCAGCGTGCAACTGATCGCGGCCCTTGGCGGTGGCTGGCAGTTGGAGCAATTGCACGATCCGGCAGCGATTACCACGGGTGAGAAAGAGACTCGCTAGTCAGCGCATCATTACCTGACCTCAAGGCTAACTTTTCCGTTAGTATTCGTTGCGTCGTTTTCAGTAATCGCAACTGGCCATCAGGGATGTGGGGCGGAGAGCGTCCTTCGGTCGTGCGTTTTCTACTCAGAGCCCTTCGATGCTGATTGGTAGTTACGATTCATCCCTGGTAGCGCTTTCGCTTTGTGTCGCCATTCTGGCCTCGTATACGGCGCTTGATCTGGCTGGGCGCATCGCCAGCGCCCAGGGCGCCGCGCGCGTCCTGTGGATCGGTGGTGGCGCTGTGGCGATGGGCATCGGCATCTGGTCGATGCACTTCGTCGGCATGCTTGCTTTCAGCCTGCCAATCCCCCTCGGTTACGACCTGACCATCACCTTGCTGTCGCTGGCCATCGCCATGCTCGCCTCGGGCTTCGCCCTGTGGCTGGTGAGCCAGTCCGAACTGCCTGTTTGGCATATTGCGCTGGGCTCGTTGGCCATGGGCGCGGGCATTGGCGCGATGCACTACATCGGTATGGCGGCGATGCGCATGCAGCCAGGTATCGACTACGACCCGCTGTTGTTCGCCTTGTCACTGCTGATCGCGGTCGCGGCATCGGGGGCGGCATTGTTGATCGCCTTCCGTTTGCGCCGCCATACGCCTTATGTGCGCCTGGCCCGAGCCGGCGCGGCGGTGATCATGGGCTTCGCCATCGTCGGTATGCACTACACCGGAATGGCTGCAGCGAGCTTTCCCGAGGGCAGCCTGTGCGGCGCCGCCTTCAGCGGCCTGGACAGTCGTTGGCTGGCCAGCTTGGTAATCGTCACCACCTTCGCCGTGTTGGCCATTGCCCTGTTGACGTCGATTCTCGACGCCCGTCTTGAGGCGCGCACGGAGCTGCTCAACAGTTCGTTGGCCAAGGCCAATGAGGAACTCACTCAATTGGCTCTGCACGATAGCCTGACCAAGCTACCCAACCGTCTGCTGCTGGAGGATCGGATTGGCCAGAGTATTCTCAAGGTGCAGCGCAACGGCGGCTACTTCGCCTTGCTGTTCATGGATCTGGACGGCTTCAAACCCGTCAACGATGCCTTCGGTCATCACGTCGGCGACCTGTTGCTGGTAGCCGTGGCTCAGCGTTTGCGCGCCCATCTGCGGGCTCATGACAGCCTGGCACGGATCGGCGGTGATGAGTTCGTGCTGCTGGCCGAGCTGCGCCATCCGGACGATGCGGCCAAGGTCGCCAGCCATGTGGTTGGCCTGCTGGGGCAGGCGTTCGACATAGACGGGCATGAATTGCGGGTGTCGACCAGCGTCGGTATCACCCTGTATCCCGGCGATGGCATCGACCAGCAGGAGCTGTTGATCAATGCCGATGCGGCGATGTACCACGCCAAGAGCCTGGGCAAGAACGGCTACAGCTTCTTCGAGAGTTCGATGAACACCAACGCCCGGCAGCAACTGCAGTTGTTGCACGATCTGCGTGTGGCGCTGGAACGCAGAGAGTTTCGCCTGCATTACCAACCCAAATTCGCCAGCGAAAGCGGGCACATGCTGGGCGCCGAGGCCCTGCTGCGCTGGCAGCACCCAGAGCAGGGGTTGTTGGCGCCGATCCACTTCATCGGTCTGGCGGAGAAGACCGGGCTGATCATTCCCATCGGTGAATGGGTACTGGACGAGGCCTGCCGACAGATGCGCGTCTGGTACGAGCAGGGTCATGAGGATTGGCGCGTCGCGGTCAACCTCTCGGCATTGCAGTTCTGCCACGGCGAGCTGGTCGAGAACGTACGGCAGACCCTGTCACGCCACGAGCTGCCGGCCAATTGCCTGACCCTGGAGATCACTGAAAGCACCGCCATGCACGATGTGGGCGCCAGTCAGGAGATTCTCGAGCGGCTGGTCGAGATGGGCGTGGATATCTCCATCGACGATTTTGGTACCGGCTATTCGAGCCTGCTCTATCTCAAACGCCTGCCAGCCAATGAGCTGAAGATCGACCGTGGTTTCGTACGTGACCTGGAGCATGACGGCGATGACGTCGCCATCGTCTCCGCCATCGTGGCGCTGGGGCAGGCGTTGAACCTGCGTATCGTCGCCGAAGGGGTGGAAACGCCCGAGCAGCAGGCGTTTCTTACCCAACTGGGCTGCGACTCACTGCAGGGCTATCTGCTCGGCCATCCGCTACCGGCTGAGCACTTGCCCACTGGTGAGGGTGCGGTCAGTCGCGTTTCTTGCGATTGACCGTTTGCGCGGCCTTGATCACGTCGCTGCCGATTATCGGCTCGAACTGCTGCCACACCGGGCGCATTGCATCACGCCAGGCCTGACGTTCCTCGGCGCTGAGGCTGATCACCTGGCTACGACCGGAATCGATGATGCGCTGGCGATCGCTCTGGTTGGCGGCTTCGGCCTGTTTGTTAACCGCATAGGTGACCTCGTCGATGATGCTTTCGAGCTCCATGCGTACCTGATGCGGGATGCCGTACCAGAAGCGTGAGTTGCTCACCAGCATGTAGTCGAGCACGCCGTGATTGGTCTCGCTGATGAAGGGCTGCACTTCGTGCAGTTTCTGGCTGTAGATATTTGACCAGGGGTTTTCCGCGCCTTGTACCTGGCCGCTCTGCAGCGCTTTGAAGACTTCGGAAAATGGCAGTTTCTGCGTTTTTGCGCCCAGTTGGCCGAATTGCGCTTCCAGCACAGCGGACGGCTGGATACGGAAGCTCAGACCATTGGCATCGCCCGGCAGGTTCAGCGCCCGGGTTGCCGAGAGCTGCTTCATCCCGTTGTGCCAGTAGGCCAGGCCGACGATGTTGTGATCTTCCATCGAGCGCAGCAATTGGCGGCCCTTGGCGCGCTTTTGGAAGCGGTTGACTGCTTCGAGGTCATCGAACAGGAAAGGCAGATCGAACACCTGCAACTGCTTGGTGTATTGCTCGAACTTGGCCAGGGACGGTGCCAGCAATTGCACGTCGTTGTTGCGCAGCGCCTCCAGCTCGTTGGCGTCGCCGTAAAGGCTGGAGTTGGGGTAGACCTCGACACGAACCTTGCCAGCCAGACGTTGTTCGACCAGTTCCTTGAACAGCAGGGCGCCCTGGCCCTTGGGCGTGCTATCGGCGACGACGTGGGAGAACTTGATCAGGATAGGTTCATCGGCCAGCACCGCAGTGGCGCTGAGAGAGGCTAACGCCAGGGCGCAGACGGCCAGGGCGCGGATCGAATTGAACATACTGCTACCTTTTCTTCTTATCGGTTGTGGGGGCTTTGAGGCCGCCTCGTGTTGGTGGCTTTGTCGTGGGATCAGGCCGAGAGACGCCGTGGCAGCACCTGTTCGTCAGAGCAAAGCTGGGCCTTGTGTGGCAAGGGTTATGCCATTGTGGCGAGTTTCCGCCAGCCTGCTCGCGGCGGTAAAAAGGCTGTGATCTGGCTCACAGAGGATGGCGGATATCCGCCATTTATGTGCTGAGCAGGAGCGGAAATTTGCCGGTTGTTCGTTCGCTAGAGGCGGCGCAGAGCCTGTTATTCTGCAAGCCCCGATGCCATGAGGAGTCAGATGATGAGTTGGTCCGCTCAGCAATACAGTCTGTTCGAGCGTCAGCGCACCCGACCCGTGTACGACCTGCTTGCTTCAGTGCCGAATCACGGGATCGACCTAGCCGTGGATCTGGGCTGTGGCCCAGGCAACTCCACGCAGGTGCTGCAAGAGCATGTGCCGACGGCGCGCGTGCTTGGCCTCGACAACAGTGAAGACATGGTGCGTGCGGCTCGTGAGCGTTTACCGAACATTCGCTTCGATCTGGCGGATATCCAACACTGGCGCGCCAGCGAGGCTCCGCAACTGATTCTGGCCAACGCCTCGCTGCAGTGGCTGCCGGATCATGCCCGGCTCTATCCGCACCTGCTCGCACAACTGGCTGCGGGAGGCTGGCTGGCGATCCAGACGCCGGACAACCTGCAGGAGCCAGCCCATCGCCTGGCGCGCGAAGTGGCGGCCGACGGGCCATGGGCGTCGCGTGTTGGTGAGGTAAGTCATCCGCAGCGGCATAGTGCGCAGGCCTACTACGACATTTTGGGCCCGCACTGCAGTGAGCTGGATATCTGGCGCACCACCTATTTCCATGTGCTCGATGATGCGGCAGCGGTGGTGGAGTGGTTCAAGTCGACGGCGCTGCGGCCGTTCCTGCAACCGTTGGATGCCGAGCAGCAAGCTGCGTTTCTCGAGCGCTACCTGGCTGCCGTCAGTGAAGCTTATCCAGCACAGGCCGATGGCCGTGTGCTGTTGCCATTCCCGCGTCTGTTCCTGGTCGCGCGGCGCTGACCCCGTAGCCCGGATGAAATCCGGGAGCGTGTTTCCAGGCAGCGATTTCCCGGGACTACATCCGGGCTACAGTTTTCAGTGACCATGAAAAAGCCCCGCATCTGCGGGGCTTTTCGTTCACTGCGCCAGGGCGACGAGGCCGGCCTGTTGCACCAGTTCCAGCAGCGGCTGTGGGTAGACGCCGAGGAAGAAGGCGAGCAGGGCGACCACTAGCAGCATGATGCCGCCGGCACGCTGGCCCCAGTCGAATGGTGCATCGTGGCGATGCAGGTTAGGTTCGCGCATGAACAGGGTGACCATCACGCGCAGGTAGTAGAACACGCCAATGGCGCTACCCAGCACCATGGCACCGAGCAGCCACCACAGTTGCGCTTCGACACCCGCGGCGATCACGTAGAACTTGCCGATAAAGCCGGCAGTCAGCGGGATGCCGGCCAGCGACAGCATCATCACGGTGAGCACGGCGGTCAGGTACGGACGGCGCCAGAACAGGCCGCGGTACTCGTACAGCGCGTCAGCATCACGGCCACTGTACGGCGTGGACATCAGGGTGATCACGCCGAACGCACCGAGGCTGGTCAGTACATAGGTGGCGAGGTAGACGCCGATGGCTTCCACGGCCAGGCCCTTGCTGGCGACCAGCGCCACCAGCAAGTAACCGAAGTGGGCGATGGAGGAGTAGCCGAGCAGACGCTTGAGGTTGTTCTGCAGCAGCGCCAGCAGGTTACCGAAGAGGATCGAGGCCACGGCGAGCAGTGTCAGCAGCTCGTTCAGCCAGCCGCCAGCGGTCGCCGGGGAGATCTGGTACAGCCGCAGCAGCACGGCGAACACGGCGATCTTGCTGGCGGTGGCGAGGAACGCCGCCACCGGTGCAGGAGCTCCTTCGTAGACATCCGGCGTCCACAGGTGGAAGGGGACCAGCGACAGCTTGAAGGCTAGGCCGATCAGCATCATGCCGATGCCGATTTCCACGATCAGGCTGTTGCCATTGGCCAGGCTCGCGCCGATTTCGCTAAAGGCCAGGCTGCCGGACTCTGCATAGAGCAGGGCCATGCCGAACAGCAGGAACGCCGAACCGGCGGCCGACAGCACCATGTACTTGATGCCGGCTTCCAGCGAGCGCTTGTTGAAGAAGGCGTAACCGATCATGCCGTAAGTCGGTACCGACAGCAGTTCCAGGCCGATGAACAGGCCGGCCAGGTTCTGTGCGCTGACCAGCACCAGGCCGCCAGCGGCCGAGAGCAGGATCAGCAGGTACATTTCCTCGCGGTTGCCCGGATAGCCCTTGCCAGATTCAGCGCCCAGATAGGCATGAATCAGGGTGACGCAGGCCAGGGTAGAGGCCAGCACCAGGGCCATGTAATAGCCGGCGAAGCTGTCGACCAGCAAAAGCGGGGTGACCTGGATTGGCGCCACGCCCATGGCCGGGATCAGCGACAGCAGAGCCAGGTTCAGGCCGATGACCGAGAGAATGAACGTCAGGGCGTGATTGCGTTTGGCGGCGACGGCCAGCATCACCACCAGCACGGTCACACTGGTGACCACCAGCGGCAGCAGGGCGATCAGGTGTTGGGTCGTGAATTCCACAGCGTGATGTTCCATAAGGCTACCGAGCCGAAGCGAGTTGATTGAGGGCGCCCGCGATCCACTGCTGCACGCCGTGCATGCTGGCAGCGGAGGTGTCCAGCACCGGTTGCGGATAAACGCCGAGCAGAATCAGCAGCACGCCAAGGCCGAGCACCATGCTCAGCTCGCGCGCCTTGAGGCCTGGCAGCGCCGCTTCGACCTTCACCGGGCCGAAGTAAGCGCGGTGAATCATCGCCAGGGCATACACCGAGCCCAGTACCAGGCCGGTGGCGGCCAGCACTACGACCCACGGCGCGCTCGGGAAGCTGCCGAGCAGAATCAGGAACTCACCGACGAAGTTGCCGGTACCCGGCAGCCCCAGGGCGGCGGCAGCGAAGAACAGGCTGACGGCCGGCAACCAGGGCATGCGCGCCCAGATACCGCCCATTTCGCGCAGGTCACGGGTGTGGATGCGCTCGTACAGCTGGCCGCAGAGGATGAACAGCGCTGCGGCGGACAGGCCGTGGGCGACCATCTGCACCACCGCGCCTTGCAGGGCGATCAGGCTGCCAGAGTAGATCGCAATGAGCACGAACCCCATGTGCGAGACGCTGGAGTAAGCCACCAGGCGCTTGATGTCGGTCTGTGCGAACGACAGCAGGGCACCATAGACGATGGCGAACACGCCGAGCCACTGAGCGATCGGCGCGAACTCGGCCGAGGCATTGGGGAACAACGGCAGGGCGAAGCGCATCAGGCCGTAAGCCGCAGTTTTCAGCAGGATACCCGCCAGATCCACCGAGCCGGCGGTGGGGGCCTGGGCGTGCGCGTCCGGTAGCCAGGAGTGCACCGGCACCACCGGGAACTTCACCGCGAAGGCGATGAAGAAGCCGAGCATCAGCAGGTATTCGGTGCCGGGCGCCAGTTCGGTCTTCAGCAGGTCGGCATAGTTGAAGGTCAGCAGGCCGGTCTGATTGAAGTGCACGAACACCAGGGCGAGGATCGACAGCAGCATCAGCAGGCCGCTGGCCTGAGTGAAGATGAAGAACTTGGTGGCGGCGGTGATGCGGGTCTTGCCGTCGCTACCGCTATGACCCCAGAGCGCGATGAGGAAGTACATCGGCACCAGCATCATTTCCCAGAAGAAGAAGAACAGGAACAGGTCGACCGCGAGGAACACGCCGACCACGCCGCCGAGAATCCACATCAGGTTGAGGTGGAAGAAACCGACGCGGTTCTGGATCTCGTTCCACGAGCACAGTACCGAGAGCACACCGAGCAGGCCGGTGAGCACCACCATGAGGATCGACAGGCCGTCCATCGCCAGGTGGATGGTGATACCCAGACGCGGTATCCAGTCCACCACGAATTCGTGGGCCCAGCGCGGGTCGCTGCCGGGTGCTGGAGCCAGACCGAAGTCGCCGGTCAGCCACAGCCACAGGCTCAGGCCGAACAGCAGGCCCATGGTGATCAGGGCGATCCAGCGCGGCAGCACATTGCCGAAGCGTTCAAGCTGCCAGCAGAGCAGGCCGCCGATGAAGGGAATCAGGATTAGCCAGGGCAGAATCATGACAGGCTGCGTTCCTTAGCTCAGAAAGAGGATGACGGCGAGTACCAGCACTGCGCCGGCCGCTATGGATACGGCGTACCAGCGGGTCTGGCCGGTCTGGCTGCTCGACAGCAGGGCGTTGCCGCCACGCGCCAGCAGTGGCACTACACGCAGACCACGGTCGATCGGGTCGCGGCGCAGCAGGCGGCACAGCAGCAGGTAGGGCTGCACGAACAGCTTGTCGTAGAGCCAGTCGAAGCCCCAGGCGGCGAACCACCAGGCCGACAGGAAGCGGCCCGGGGCGCTCTGCGCAACCGCCGTGGAGAAACTGCGCTTGCCGAGGAACAGCAGCGCCGCCAGGAGGATACCGGCCAGGGCGATGCAGCCCGAGACGATCTCCAGGCTGTGCTTGGCCTCGCCACCAGCATGGCCGACGCTCTGTGGCAGCACGCCGGCGAGTGGCGGAGTGATCCAGGCGCCGATGAAGGTCGACAGCACGATCAGCACCATCAGCGGCAGGTTGTGGGCGATGCCATGACCCGCGTGTGCTTCGGTCTTCTGTTCGCCGTGGAAGGCGATGAAGATCAGGCGGAAGGTGTAGATTGAGGTCAGGAAGGCGCCAGCCAGACCGGCATAGAGCAGGCCGCTGTTACCACTGGCGAAGGCTTCCCAGAGGATCTCGTCCTTGGAGTAGAAACCGGCGGTCAGCAGCGGCAGCGCAGCCAGAGCCGCACCGCCGACGATGAAGCTGGCGTAAGCCAGGGGCAGTTTCTTCCACAGGCCACCCATCCTGAAGATGTTCTGCTCGTGGTGGCAGGCATGGATTACCGCACCGGAGGCGAGGAACAGCAGGGCCTTGAAGAAGGCGTGAGTCATCAGGTGGAAGATCGCCGCGTCCCAGGCGCCGACGCCCAGGGCCAGGAACATGTAGCCGATCTGGCTCATGGTCGAGTAGGCGAGGATGCGCTTGATATCGGTCTGCACCAGCGCGGCGAAGCCGGCCAGTACCAGGGTCACGCCGCCGACGACGCCGACCAGATGGAGAATCTCCGGGGTCAGCAGGAACAGGCCATGGGTACGGGCGATCAGGTAGACGCCCGCGGTGACCATGGTCGCTGCATGGATCAGCGCCGACACCGGCGTCGGGCCGGCCATGGCGTCGGCCAGCCAGGTCTGCAGCGGCAACTGGGCTGATTTGCCCACCGCGCCGCCAAGCAGCATCAGCGTGGCGACCCACAGCCAGGTGTCACCGGCCACGTATTTCTGCGGCGCCAGCACCATCAGTTCCTGGATGTTCAGCGTGCCGAGGTTGAGGAACAGCAGGAACAGGCCAATCATCAGGAACACATCGCCGACGCGGGTGACGATGAACGCCTTGAGCGCCGCGTTACCGTTGGGCACGTGCTTGTAATAGAAGCCGATCAGCAGGTACGAGCACAGGCCCACGCCTTCCCAGCCGAAGAACAGCACCAGCAGGTTATCGCCGAGCACCAGCAGCAACATGCTGAAGATGAACAGGTTGGTGTAGGCGAAGAAGCGCGAATAGCCTTCCTCACCCCGCATGTACCAACTGGCGAACAGGTGGATCAGGAAGCCTACGCCCGTGACCACGCCGAGCATGGTCACGGCCAGGCCGTCCAGGTACAGGGTGAAGCTCGGCGCCAGGCCGTCGACGTTCATCCACTGCCACAGGGTCAGGCTGTAAGAGCCGCCTGCTGTCGGGTTGCCAAGGAACTGGAAAATGGTCACCGCCGCGCTGGCGGCGGCCAGGCCGATGGAGCCAACGCCGATCACAGCACTGGTGTTTTCCGAGAGTCGCCCGCGCGAGAAGGCCAGCAGGAACCAGCCAAGCAGCGGGAAGAATAGAGTCAGGGCTAGAAGATTCATCCGCGCATCTCGCTGGCAGCGTCGATATCGAGGGTATTGAAGCGGCGATACAGCTGCAGCAGGATCGCCAGGCCGATACTGGCCTCGGCGGCTGCCAGGGTGATCACCATGATGAACATCACCTGGCCGTCAGGCTGGCCCCAGCGGGCTCCGGCCACTACGAAGGCGAGGGCGGCGGCGTTCATCATCACTTCCAGGCTCATCAATACGAAGAGAATGTTGCGGCGCACCATCAGGCCGATCAGGCCGATGCTGAACAGGGCAGCGGCCAGTGCCAGGCCGTGCTCCATGGGGATGCCGGTCATAGGGTTGGCTCCTTGGCGTCGTGGCGGCCCAGGTGGAAGGCGGCTACCAGGGCGGCGAGCAGCAGCAGCGCGGCCAATTCGACGGCCAGCAGGTAGGGGCCGAACAGGCTGATGCCGACGGCCTTGGCTTCGACGCTGGTGTGGCCGATGGCTGCACCGCTGGGCTGGATGAACAGGGCGTACAACAGTTGCGCCAGCAGCAGCGCACTGAGAATCGCCGGGCCGAACCAGATGCCGGGCGTCAGCCATTTGCGCTCCTGAGTCACCGCCGCCGGGCCGAGGTTGAGCATCATCACCACGAACACGAACAGCACCATGATGGCGCCGGCGTAGACGATGATTTCCAGTGCACCGGCAAAGGGAGCGCCGAGGCTGAAGAACACCATCGATACCGCCAGCAGCGAAACGATCAGATAGAGCAGGGCGTGCACCGGGTTGGTGTGGGTGACGACGCCAACCGTTGCAGCAACGGCTACCCCGGCGCAGAAGTAGAAAGCGAATTCCATCAGCAGCTCCTCAAGGCAGCAGGCTCTTCACGTTGATCGGCTCGGCCTCGTTCTGCGCGGCGCCTTTCGGCTTACCGGCGATGGCCATACCGGCAACGCGGTAGAAGTTGTAGTCCGGGTTCTTGCCTGGGCCGCTGATCAGCAGGTCTTCCTTCTCGTACACCAGATCCTGACGCTTGAACTCGCCCATTTCGAAATCGGGGGTGAGCTGGATCGCGGTGGTTGGACAGGCCTCCTCGCACAGGCCGCAGAAGATGCAGCGCGAGAAGTTGATGCGGAAGAATTCCGGGTACCAGCGACCGTCATCGGTCTCGGCCTTCTGCAGCGAGATGCAGCCGACAGGGCAGGCCACGGCGCACAGGTTGCAAGCGACGCAGCGCTCTTCGCCGTCGGGGTCACGGGTGAGGACGATGCGACCACGGTAGCGCGGCGGCAGGTAAACGGGCTCTTCCGGGTATTGCAGGGTGTCACGCTTGCGAAAACCATGGCTGAACACCATGGCCAAGCTGCGCAGCTGGGTGGCGGTGCCAACCAGGATGCCCCAGATGTACTTGAACATTGTCATCTCTCCTTACTGGGCCGCGACCAGCACCAGGGTGCCGGTTACCAGCAGGTTGATCAGGGTCAGCGGTAGACAGAACTTCCAGCTGAACGCCATGACCTGGTCATACCGTGGGCGCGGGATCGACGCGCGCAGCAGAATGAAGATCATGATGAAGAAGCAGGTCTTGATCGCGAACCAGAAGAATGGGATCTGCGGCAGGATGCCGAACGGGCCGTGCCAGCCGCCGAAGAACAGCGTTACCAGCAACGCCGAAACGGTGACGATGGCGACGTATTCGCCGACGAAGAACATGCCCCATTTCATCCCGGCGTATTCGATGTGGTAGCCGTCGGCGAGCTCCTGCTCGGCTTCCGGCTGGTCGAACGGGTGACGGTGGGTCACGGCGATGGCAGCGATGAAGAAGGTACAGAAACCGAAGAACTGCGGAATGATGAACCACAGGTTTTCGGCCTGGTAGTCGACGATATCGCGCATGTTGAACGAGCCGACCTGCGCCACCACGCCCATCAGCGCCAGGGCCAGGAACACCTCGTAGGACACCGTCTGCGCCGATGCGCGCAGGGCGCCGAGCAGGGCGAACTTGTTATTGCTCGACCAGCCAGCGAACAGCACGGCGTACACCGACAGACCGGCCATGGCGAAGAAGAACAGGATGCCGATGTTCAGATCCGCAACGCCCCAGGTCGGGGTGATGGGGATGATGGCGAAGGCCATCAACATGGCAGCGAAGGCGATCATCGGCGCCAGGGTGAAGATGAACCTGTCGGCGAACGGTGGCGTCCAGTCCTCCTTGAAGAACATCTTGATCATGTCCGCTGCGATCTGGAACATGCCGAACGGCCCGACCCGGTTCGGGCCGTAGCGATCCTGCCACCAGCCCAGCAGACGGCGTTCGACGAAGCTCAGCAGCGCACCGCAGATCACCACCACCAGCAGGATCACGATGGCCTTGAGCACTGCGATCAGGGTTTCCATCACCTCGGGAGTCAGCCAGCTCATTGCGCGGCCTCCTGCAGGTTGGTGACGCTGGCGCCCGCGAACACCGCCGGAATACCCGCCAAGCCGACCGGCAGGCCAACCACGCCGAGCGCCAGCTCTTCACGCACCTGCAGCGGCAGGCGCAGGGTCTGGCCGGCGACGGTCAGGCTGAGCAGGGCGCCGTCATTGACACCGAGGCGATCGGCCTCATCCTTGGCCAGGGCCACGTAAGGCTGTGGGATGCGCGTTTGCACCGGTGCGGCGCGCGAGCTGTTCTCTTCGCTGCCGAACAGGTGGTGCAGCGCGACAGCCTGCCAGGTGCCCTGAGCCGGATTGAACGGGGCGTTGATGGCGAACCAGGGCAGTGTTTCGCCCTTGGCTTCGATCAGGCGAACGCCCGGGTCACCGGCGCGCAGATGGCCACCGACTTCGTCCTGGAACTTGTTCCAGGCCTGCGGCGAGTTCCAGCCTGGCGACCAGGCGAATGGAATCTGCTGACGGTCTTCCTGAGTGCCGGCGTAACCTTCCATGGAGAAGGCGAAGGCGCTGTCCTGATCCTGCGGCTGACGTGGCTCGTGCACGCTGATATTGGCGCGCATGGCAGTACGGCCGCTGTAGCGGTGCGGTTCGCGTGCCAGCTTCAGGCCCTTGATACGGAACGAGGCGCTTGGCGCGGCATCCTTGATGCCGGCCAACTGCGGGTTGCTGGCCGCGCAGGCTGCGGTGACCTGATCCAACTGCGTCCAGTCCACGGCCTGGCCTTGCAGGGTGCTGTGCAAGGCGTGCAGCCAGCGCCAGCCTTCACGGATGAGGATGTTGCTGTCGTAGTAGCTGGGCTCATAGACCTGGAAGAAGCGCTGGGCACGGCCTTCCAGGCTGACCAGGGTGCCGTCGCCTTCGGCGAAGGACGCCACGGGCAGCAACAGATGAGCGCGCTCGCTGGTGGCGGTGCGCTGGTGATCGGCGAGGATCACCACTTGAGCGGCGTTCAGCGCAGCATCGACCTTGGTAGCATCGGCGCGGCGATAGAGGTCGTTCTCCAGCACCACCACGGCATCGGCCTGGCCGCTGCTTAGAACTTCCAGCGCAGCATCGACGGACTCGCCGCCGAGCAGGGCAAGGCCCAGGCTGTTGGCTTCAGGCACCACCAGGCTCAGCGAGCCGTTCTTCTCACGATTCTTCAACGCGCTGGCGATGTTGGCAGCGGCTTCGATCAGCGCCTTCTCGCCCAGCGAGGCGCCGGAAACGATCAGCGGACGCTTGGCATTGATCAGGGCATCGGCGATGCGCTGCACCAGCTCGCGTGCTTCGGACTCCAGGCCTTCGACGGCCGGAGCGCTCGGGTCGATGGCGTGAGCCACGGCGAAACCGATACGGGCCAGATCTGCCGGTGCGGCATGCACGCTTTCCGCGGCTACGTCGTCGAGGCGGGTCTCGCCCACACTGGCGATGAACAGCGGGTGCAGGGCGTGCTGGGCGACGTTCTGCACGGCGGCCATGTGCCAGTCCTGAATGCGTGCGCCGGCGGCGATTTCGGTGGCCTTGCCCTTGACGGCCTGGCGCAGGGCCAAGGCCAGACGAGCAGCGGTCTGGGTCAGGTCTTCGCCGAGGACGAAGATGGCGTCGTGCAGTTCGACGTCGCGCAGGGTTGGCGTCGGCAGCGGGCCGTTTTGCAGCACGTCGCGAATCAGGCGGATGTTTTCCAGTTCGCCTGCAGCGATGCCACTGTAATAGTTGCCTGCACCAACCAGCTCACGCAGAGCGTAGTTGGACTCCAGGCTGGCCCGTGGCGAACCGATGCCGATGACGCGTTTGCCCTTGAGCAGCTCGGCGGCCTTGTCCAGTGCAGCGTCGATGCTCAGTGCCTGGCCGGCCAGCAATGGCTGACGCGGACGGTCTTCGCGGTTGACATAGCCATAGCCGAAGCGGCCACGGTCGCAGAGGAAGTACTGGTTGACCGAGCCGTTGAAGCGGTTCTCGATGCGGCGGATCTCGCCGTAGCGCTCACCGGGGCTGATGTTGCAGCCACTGGAGCACCCATGGCAGATGCTCGGGGCGAACTGCATGTCCCACTTGCGGTTGTAGCGCTCGGAGTGGGTCTTGTCGGTGAATACCCCGGTCGGGCAGACCTCGACCAGGTTGCCGGAGAATTCGCTCTCCAGCACGCCATCCTCGACGCGGCCGAAGTACACGTTGTCATGCGCGCCGTAGACACCGAGATCGGTGCCGCCCGCGTAATCCTTGTAGTAGCGCACGCAGCGGTAGCAGGCGATGCAGCGGTTCATCTCGTGGGAAATGAACGGGCCGAGCTCCTGGTTCTGGTGGGTGCGTTTGGTGAAGCGGTAGCGCCGGGCGTTGTGCCCGGTCATCACGGTCATGTCCTGCAGGTGGCAGTGACCGCCTTCCTCGCACACCGGACAGTCGTGCGGGTGGTTGGTCATCAGCCATTCGACGACACTGGCGCGAAACGCCTTGGATTCTTCATCGTCGATGCTGATCCAGGTGTTGTCGGTGGCAGGCGTCATGCAGGACATGACGATACGGCCACGCGTGTCGTTCTCGTCGTTGTACTGCTTCACTGCGCACTGGCGGCAGGCGCCGACGCTGCCAAGCGCCGGGTGCCAGCAGAAGTAGGGGATGTCGAGTCCGAGAGACAGACAGGCCTGCAGCAGGTTGTCCGCACCATCGACTTCGAAATCTTTGCCGTCTACGTGGATAGTGGCCATTTTCTTCAGTCTTCGTTTGCCCACCCGAAGGTGGACGGGCTAAGGGAATTCTTCTCAACGACCCGGGCCGGACGGCGCTATTGCGCCCACTTGTCCGGCCGTCAGGCTCATAAGGCGTGGGCTGCCACCTTCGGTGGGATCACCTCGGCGGCGACGCCGGCCTCGAACTCTTCACGGAAATACTTGATCGCGCTGCCCAGCGGCTCTACGGCGCCTGGTGCGTGTGCGCAGAAGGTCTTGCCTGGGCCGAGGAAGTTGACCAGACCGAGCAGGGTCTGGATGTCTTCCGCTGAACCTTGCTTGCGTTCCAGGGCGCGGAGGATCTTCACGCTCCACGGCAGACCATCGCGGCATGGGGTGCACCAGCCGCAGGACTCACGGGCGAAGAACTCTTCCATGTTGCGCAAGAGCGAGACCATGTTGATCGAGTCGTCCACCGCCAGCGCCAGGCCGGTGCCCATGCGCGTGCCGACCTTGGCGATGCCGCCGGCGTACATCTGCGCCTCGAGGTGCTCTGGCAGCAGGAAGCCGGTGCCAGCGCCGCCGGGCTGCCAGCACTTGAGTGTGTAGCCGTCGCGCATGCCGCCGGCGTAGTCCTCGAACAGTTCGCGGGCAGTCACGCCGAAGGGCAGTTCCCACAGGCCGGGGTTCTTCACCTTGCCGGAGAAGCCCATCAGCTTGGTGCCATGGTCTTCACTGCCGGGGCGCGCCAGACTCTTGTACCAGTCGACGCCACCGGACACGATGGCCGGCACGTTGCACAGGGTCTCGACGTTGTTCACGCAGGTTGGCTTGCCCCACACGCCGACGGCAGCGGGGAAGGGCGGCTTGGCGCGAGGGTTGGCGCGACGGCCTTCCAGCGAGTTGATCAGTGCGGTTTCTTCACCGCAGATGTAGCGGCCGGCGCCGGTGTGCACGAACAGTTCGAAATCGAAGCCGCTGCCGAGAATATTCTTGCCGAGCAGGCCGGCGGCCTTGGCTTCGTCGATGGCGCGGTTGAGGTTACGTGCCGCGTCGACGTATTCGCCACGCAGGAAGATATAGCCGCGATAGGCCTTGAGCGCGCGCGCCGAGATCAGCATGCCTTCCACCAGCAGGTGGGGCAGCTGTTCCATCAGCATGCGGTCTTTCCAGGTGTTGGGCTCCATTTCGTCCGCGTTGCACAGCAGGTAGCGGATGTTCATGGATTCGTCGGCAGGCATCAGGCCCCACTTCACCCCGGTGGGGAAGCCGGCGCCACCACGGCCCTTGAGGCCGGAGTCCTTGACCGTCTGCACGATGTCGGCCTGGGCCATTTCGCCCAGGGCTTTGCGTGCGGCGGCGTAGCCGTTCTTCTGCTGGTATTCCTCGAGCCACACCGGCTGGGCGTCATCGCGCAGGCGCCAGGTCAGCGGGTGGGTTTCTTCCGTGCGGGCAATGCGGTTGGCCGGGCCAATGGAGGTCAGGGTTCTCATTGGTAGTCCTCCAGCAGCTTGGCGACGCCGTCAGGCTGAACGTCGCCGAAGGTGTCGTCGTCGATCATCACGGCTGGCGCCTTGTCGCAGTTACCCAGGCAGCACACCGGCAGCAGGGTGAAACGGTTGTCGCCAGTGGTCTGGCCGAGGCCGATGCCGAGTTGCTTCTGCATTTCGCTGACCACCGACTCGTGGCCGCCGACGTAGCAGGTCATGCTGTCGCAGACGCGAATGATGTGGCGACCCACCGGCTGGCGAAATATCTGGCTGTAGAAGGTGGCCACACCCTCGACGTCGCTGGCAGGAATGCCGAGCACTTCGCCAATGGCATCGGCGGCGCCGTCCGGCACCCAGCCGCGTTCCTTCTGCACGATCTTCAGCGCTTCGATGCTGGCCGCGCGTGGGTCTTCGTAGTGATGCATCTCGTGCTCGATGGCCGAGCGCTCGGTTTCGCTCAGGGCGAAACGGTCAGTCTGGATAAGCGTGCTCATAATCAGCGGTCCACGTCGGCCATGACGAAGTCGATACTGCCCAGGTAGGCGATCAGGTCAGCCACCATGCTGCCGCGGATCACCGAAGGAATCTGCTGCAGATGAGGGTAGCTGGGCGTACGGATGCGCGTGCGGTAGCTCATGGTGCTGCCGTCGCTGGTCAGGTAATAACTGTTGATACCCTTGGTCGCCTCGATCATCTGGAAGCTTTCGTTGGCCGGCATGACCGGGCCCCAGGAAACCTGCAGGAAGTGGGTGATCAGGGTTTCGATGTGTTGCAGCGTGCGCTCTTTCGGCGGCGGCGTGGTCAGCGGGTGATCCGCCTTGTACGGGCCTTCCGGCATGTTGCGCAGGCACTGGTCGATGATGCGGATGCTCTGGCGCATCTCCTCGACACGCACCATGCAGCGGTCATAGGCATCGCCGTTGGCGGCCAGTGGCACTTCGAACTCGAAGTTCTCGTAGCCGGAGTACGGGCGCGCCTTGCGCAGGTCGAAGTCGCAACCGGTGGCGCGCAGGCCGGCACCGGTGACGCCCCATTCCAGCGCTTCCTTGGTGTTGTACTGCGCCACGCCGATGGTACGGCCCTTGAGAATGCTGTTCTTCAGCGCAGCCTTTTCGTACTCGTCGAGACGCTTGGGCAGCCAGTCGACGAATTCCTTGACCAGCTTGTCCCAGCCGCGCGGCAGGTCGTGGGCGACGCCGCCGATTCGGTACCAGGCCGGGTGCAGGCGGAAGCCCGTGATGGCTTCGATCACCTTGTAGGCGCGCTGGCGGTCGGTGAAGGTGAAGAACACCGGGGTCATGGCGCCGACGTCCTGGATGTAGGTACCCAGGAACAGCAGGTGACTGGTGATGCGGAAGAACTCGGCCATCATCACGCGGATGAAGTCGACGCGCGCCGGCACCTGAATGCCAGCCAGTTTCTCCACCGACAGGACGTAGGGCAGGTTGTTCATCACTCCGCCGAGGTAGTCGATACGGTCGGTGTAGGGGATGAAGCTGTGCCAGCTCTGACGCTCGGCCATCTTCTCGGCACCACGGTGGTGGTAGCCGATTTCCGGCACGCAGTCGACGATCTCTTCACCGTCGAGCTGCAGGATGATACGGAACGCACCGTGCGCCGATGGGTGGTTGGGGCCGAGGTTGAGGAACATGTAGTCCTCGTGCTCGCCGCCGCGTTTCATGCCCCAGTCTTCGGGGTTGAAGCGCGCGGCTTCTTCCTCGAGCTGCTGCTTGGCCAGGGTCAGGCTGTAGGGATCGAACTCGGTGGCGCGTGCCGGGTAGTCCTTGCGTAGCGGGTGACCTTCCCAGGTCGGCGGCATGAGGATACGGGTCAGGTGCGGGTGCCCGGAGAAATGCACGCCATACATGTCCCAGACTTCGCGCTCGTACCAGTTGGCGTTGGGCCAGATGCTGGTGACGGAAGGCAGGTTGAGGTCGCTTTCGGACAGCGCCACCTTGATCATCACGTCACTATTACGCTCGAGCGACATCAGGTGGTAGAACACCGTGAAGTCAGCGTTCGGCAGACCGCGACGCTGGGTGCGCAGGCGCTCATCGACGCCATGCAGGTCGTAGAGCATGACGTAGGGGCGCGGCAGTTGGCGCAGGAAGCGCAACACCTCGATCAACTGATCGCGGACGACCCAGATCACCGGCATGCCGGTGCGGGTCGCCTGCGAGGTGAAGCTGCCTTCAGGGAAGCGCGATTGAAGTTCGTTGACGACATCCTGGTCGTCGGCCTTGTACGGGGCAATAGACAGAGCGGTGTCTGCAGTCATGGTCTCGGTCGCTTTCGGTCAACGTAGAGAATGAATCGGGTTTCCTTGCCAGCAGGAAAAGGCGATTCAGACTTCGTCCGGGCTACGCAGGTTGGTAACGGCGATACGCTGTTCGCGGCGCTGTTCCTTTTGCGAAGGCATTTCGGCACGGTAGATGCCTTGGTCGCCAACGACCCAGGAAAGCGGGCGGCGCTCCTGTCCGATGGACTCCTGCAGCAGCATCAGGCCTTGCAGGAATGCCTCCGGGCGCGGTGGGCAGCCAGGGATGTAGACGTCGACGGGAAGGAACTTGTCCACCCCCTGGACGACCGAGTAGATGTCGTACATGCCACCCGAGTTGGCACACGAACCCATGGAAATGACCCATTTGGGCTCGAGCATCTGCTCATAGAGGCGCTGGATGATCGGCGCCATCTTGATGAAACAGGTGCCGGCAATGACCATGAAGTCAGCCTGACGGGGTGACGCACGAATGACTTCCGCGCCAAAGCGGGCGATATCGTGCGGGGCAGTGAACGCGGTGGTCATCTCCACGTAGCAGCAGGAAAGGCCAAAGTTGTATGGCCACAGGGAATTCTTGCGCCCCCAGTTGACTGCGCCGTTAAGCACGTCTTCCAGCTTGCCCATGTAGATGTTCTTGTGAACCTGATCCTCTAGCAGCGGGTCGGAGACAATCTCCCGCTGGCCGATCGGATACTGCTCGTTGGCAGCATTCGGGTCGACCCGAGTAAGTTTGTATTGCATCGCCAAAGCCTCATTGTTTCAGCTTCGCCTGCCGCTTGCGGCGTCCCTCAGGTGCCCAATCCAGCGCACCTATCGCCGACTCGTAGACAAGACCCGCGAACAGAATGGTTATGAAAACGGTAGCACCGACCAGGCCGACCCATGCGCTTTCACGCACGGATACGGCCCAGGCGAACAGAAACAGGGCTTCGACATCGAAGATCACGAAGAGCATCGCGACCAGATAGAACTTGGCCGACAGGCGCAGGCGCGCGCTGCCGGTGGGGAGCATGCCGGACTCGAAGGGTTCGTTCTTGCTACGGCCCCACGCCTTGCTGCCGAGAAGACTGGACAGGCCAAGCATGAAGGCAATGAGTCCACAGACTCCGAGAAGGAAAACAGCGAAGGCCCAGTCGTGAGACATGGTCGATACCGCATCAGGCATGCCGGTACTCCTTAGGTCAAGGAACGGCTTTTAATTTAGTAGTGAGCGCGACCCTGTAGGGTGCCCCGCAAAGTATGGGCGCAATTCTATGCGCCTGTGACGGTGTAAGTAAATTTTTCCGAGCAAAAAAATAACCTGTCTGCTTGTGCATTTAGGGCGCTTTCTCTATTGACTTGAGGTCAACTAGCTGCGCAATAAGCCTGGCGCTAAACGCTGTCGCTCGGCTTAAGGCCTCATGCATAGTGGGCTGCACTGATTCGCCCGAGAGCGCCCGGCGCGCCTGGGTTGCTTCGATTATTTTGCGTGCATAAACCGGAGGGCCGCGCGGGCATAATAAAGTGTCGTACTTCTGTAACTCTTTGTTGGCGTGCGAAGCGCTGCTGGCTTTTAAGGTCAGGACTAAAGCAGCAGGAAAGTTGTACTTGAGAATGACTTTTTAAATAACTGGATGTGCTTAAAAGAGTTTTGCATATCCCTAAAAGGTATTTTTTAACCTGTGCTGTCCTTCTGATCTTGTACTAGCGTGCATGAAGCGCCGCCTTCTGGTGCTTTCGCTGATCGAGCAGTCCCCGATGCTTCATTGGGTCTGCGCAGTTGCCCCTGCCTGGGTATGCCGACCCTCTACACAAAAACAATAGGAGGGTTTTGCCATGCCTGTCGCCGTGCCATTGCAGCGCGCTTTGCCTGTCACTCTCATCTTGCTGCTGTCTTTGCCTGTGCAGGCGGAGCAGGGCGACTACAACTTCTGGCAGACCATGAGCAATCTGCTCTCGCCACCGAAGGCCGACAACCCGGTGACGCCTGCACAGCGCACGGGGCCTTACCCGCTTCTGGCCAATCCATCCGGGTTCAACAGTGGCTTCAACCCCGGAAATTACTACGGTTGGCAGACCATCCAAATGGCGCCGCAGACCGGTGCGGTCTGCGGTAATGGCTCGCCTTACAAGTTCTTCGTCAATCGCGTGCCGAACACGCGCAACACCATCATCTACCTCGAGGGAGGCGGCGCCTGCTGGGATTACGCCAGTTGCAGCGGGCAGAGTGGTATTCGCGGTGCGCGCAATCCAGATGGCATCCCTAACGACTACATGTCGCTGCTCAACCCCGGTGCCAGTCTAGTCAGCCCCTTCGTCGTGCGCCTGCACCCCTGGACGCGGGTGAAAACGCAGAACTGGAACATGGTTTACGTGCCTTACTGCACGGGAGACATCTATTCCGGTGACAAGGTGGCGGTGTATGAAGACCCTCAAGGGCAACAGTCGCCTTTGGTCTGGCACCACAATGGCCTGCGCAACATGCGTGCGGTGGTCGGCTGGCTGAAGGACAACCTGCCGCGGCCAACGCAGATGCTCACCACTGGTTGTAGCGCTGGTGGTGCGGGTAGCCTGACCAACTACGCGAACATCCGGCAGGATATTGACCCGCCGCGCGGTTACCTGATCAATGATTCCGGTCCGGTTTACACGGCGTTGGCTGGGGACAACCAGGCGTATCCGTCCTACCCGTTGCAGGCGTTCATCCGTCAGGCCTGGGGGCTGGATTCGCCGCAAGGCCCGCTGCAGTACCTGCAGGCTCGGTTGCCCGGCTTCAATCGCAATGACCTGGGCAGCCTGTATCCAGCGCTGTCGAGTAACCTGCCAGGGGATCGGATGGGGCACACCCATTTCTGGCAGGATCTGAACTATTCCTCCTATTCCTACGAGCGCTTCTATCCAGAGATCGTCAACGCACCGAATCAGGCTGCCAAGGAGGCATTGATCAAGCAGCGCTGGGCAACCGATACCACGCGCCTGCGCAGTCAGCTGGCCAGCCTGAACAATGTCGGTGGCTATTTCCCGCAGTTCCGTAACGTCAACGAAAGCCACTGCACCAGCATCATCGAGTTCGCCAATGCCGATATCCAGGAGCAGAACCTGCAGTTGGATCATTTCGTCAGTAGCGTGCTCGAAGGTAGTGGCCAGGTGTTGGATGCTTCGGAAAGCAGTGATGTCGCGGATCGCAACAAGCCGTTCAACCTTCTCTATTACCTGCTGGATCAAGCGCTCTGAGGGTGCTCGCCGGGTCGAGTGAGTCGATCCGGCGTCACTGAAAACTACGCTCGCGCGCCTCTTGCAGGCGCCGGCGCAGGTATTCGTCGCGGCTCAGTCCA
This sequence comes from Pseudomonas berkeleyensis, assembly GCF_014109765.1. Classification (NCBI taxonomy): domain Bacteria; kingdom Pseudomonadati; phylum Pseudomonadota; class Gammaproteobacteria; order Pseudomonadales; family Pseudomonadaceae; genus Pseudomonas; species Pseudomonas berkeleyensis. The sequence continues at coordinate 2,929,789 of NZ_CP059139.1, read as the reverse complement.
TCGGGAATGCTCTGCAGGGCCAGCACTTCCTCGACGATGCGCTTTTCCTCGGCCTTGTACTTCTCAAAGTTCGGATCGGGCTGCGCGGCCAGTCGCGCTTCGCGTTCGGCGCTGATCTGCTGGTAGCGTTCGATCAATCGCTGCGCCTGCATTTTCTGTGTTGCCTCATCGCTCTCGGTCGCGCGGATCAGGCCCAACTGCATCAGCAACGCTTCGCTCAATGCCAGTTCACCTTGTGCCTCCAGGGCATCGATACGTTTGCTCAGGCGCTCGGCTTCACTTCGTCGAGTGGCGTGCTCAGGCTGCCCAGCTTGCTGGACGAAGCTGCGGTATTGGTTGTGAAACGCCAGACGCTGCTCCAGGTCACGCGCCTGAGGTGAATTCAGCAGTTGCTGCTGTTCGCTGTTGGCTGCCATTGGATCGGGTTCATCGGAATCTGCCGCGTGAGGGGTGGGCGCTTCGATCGTGGCGGGAGGCTCGGTACTTTCTGTGGCGGGACGCGACCAGTGCCAGGTCAGGGCGAGTGTGCTCAATAGAAGTGCTGCACCGAATAGCAGTGGCTTTGTACGCATGAAAGGCTTCCGCAGAGGGCAGAGAGTGCTTTCAGCATAGAAGGGATGAGTGTCTTTTCACGGCGGTCGCCAGGATCGGCAAGCAAAAAAAGCCCCGGCAAGCCGGGGCGGATTAGGCAAAAAGTCGCTGCGGATGCGTGGTCCGCAGCGGGAACCAGCTCTTAGTGGAACTGGTTCATGGTGTTGTCTTTACCGCTTGCCTTCAGAGCAGCTTCGCCAGCGAAGTACTCTTTGTGGTTGTCGCCGATGTCGGAGCCAGCCATGTTCTGGTGCTTGACGCAGGCGATGCCCTGACGCAGTTCCTGACGCTGTACGCCTTTGACGTAGGCCAGCATGCCCTGGTCGGCGAAGTAACCTTTGGCCAGGTTGTCGGTGGACAGCGCGGCGGTGTGGTAGGTCGGCAGGGTGATCAGGTGGTGGAAGATGCCGGCGTGTGCCGAACCATCGCGTTGGAAGGTGCGGATCTTCTCGTCAGCAACCTGAGCCAGTTCGGTTTCGTCGTACTCGACGCTCATCAGCTTGGCGCGGTCGTAGGCAGAAACGTCCTTGCCTTCGGCGACGAACGCATCGAACACCTGCTGGCGGAAGTTCAGGGTCCAGTTGAAGGACGGGCTGTTGTTGTAGACCAGCTTGGCGTTCGGGATGACTTCGCGGATGCGGTCAACCATGGCCTTGATCTGACCAACGTGCGGTTTCTCGGTTTCGATCCACAGCAGGTCGGCGCCGTTCTGCAGGCTGGTGATGCAGTCCAGTACGCAGCGGTCTTCGCCGGTGCCAGCGCGGAACTGGAACAGGTTGGAAGGCAGGCGCTTCGGACGCAGCAGTTTGCCACCACGGTTGATCACGACGTCGCCGTTGCCCAGGTCGGCAGCGGACACTTCTTCGCAATCCAGGAAGCTGTTGTACAGGTCGCCCAGGTCGCCCGGCTCGTTGGTTACGGCGATCTGCTTGGTCAGGCCGGCACCCAGGGAGTCGGTACGAGCAACGATCACGCCGTTGTCGATGCCCAGCTCGAGGAAGGCGTAGCGAACGGCTGCGATCTTGGCCAGGAAGTCGGCGTGAGGAACGGTTACTTTACCGTCCTGGTGGCCGCACTGCTTCTCGTCGGAAACCTGGTTCTCGATCTGGATGCAGCAGGCGCCGGCTTCGATCATGCGCTTGGCCAGCAGGTAGGTGGCTTCCGGGTTACCGAAACCAGCGTCGATGTCTGCGATGATCGGCACGATGTGGGTTTCGTGGTTGTCGATCTGGCTCTGGATTTCAGCGGCCTTGGCATGGTCGCCAGCTTCACGAGCAGCGTCCAGGGCGGTGAACAGAAGATCCAGCTCGCGGCTGTCAGCCTGGCGCAGGAAGGTGTACAGCTCTTCGATCAGGTCGGAGACGGCGGTCTTCTCGTGCATCGACTGATCCGGCAGCGGGCCGAAGTCGGAGCGCAGGGCAGCGACCATCCAGCCGGACAGGTAGAGGTAGCGCTTGTTGGTGGTCTTCAGGTGCTTCTTGATCGAGATCAGTTTCTGCTGACCGATGAAGCCGTGCCAGCAGCCCAGCGACTGGGTGTAGACAGAGGAGTCGGCGTCGTACTCTTCCATGTCCTTACGCATGATGTCGGCGGTGTACTGAGCGATTTGCAGACCGGTCTTGAAGCGGTTCTGAGCGCGCATACGGGCGACGGACTCGGGGTTGATAGCGCTCCAGCTGTTACCGAATTGCTCTTTCAGAGCGGCTACAGCCTTGATGTCGTTTTGATATGCGGACATGGTCAATCCTTCAAAGAATGTGTTGTTTGAGCACCAACTACCCACTCTAGACGCGCACGGATGCAACGGCTGCGGGCGGCTACCACTTGACGGCGAGAAAACGGCTGGAAAGGCGAGGGTGTACTGCGAAGAGGGGGATGTAGGCGAGCAGGTCGTCGGCTGTCTCAAGGCTTCGGGTTCGTGGAAACCCTTGGCGTTGCGGCTAGCGTGTCGAGCTGTCTGTTACTTAACGCTTCCCCGTCCCTCAGGACAACTTCGTTCCAGTCGCAACCTCGTCGTACGGCCTTGTGGGCTGTTGGGACACGGATCGCTACGAAGTGCTTCGTTGGCGATCTGGAGATCCTTTTCAGGACCCCTGGCTAGCGGGAGCGAGGCCATCATGCCTCTGGGGAAATGCTTCGTCAAACGTTTTGTAGTGGTTTTTTTAAACTACTACATATTCAGTAGACGACTGGCCAGTCACGCACAACAGCCCATGAGGCGGGCGTTTCAGGCATTTCGCGGGATTTGCAGGCTGGCCATACTGCAAAGGATGTAGTGCCATTCGACTTTGGTCGGAGGGCTCAGTCGAGCGCTTCGACCTTCAGGCGCAGCGACATGTCCTCGCGCCCCTGAGTCGTGTGTCGACGCAGCACATCTCGGCCGCTGGAGCTGGTTTCCTCGCTGACGCCGCCCAGGGTGATCCATTCGCCAAGCCGACCGCTGACGCGCGTATCGGTGCTTTGCACGTCGATGACGCCAGGGTGATGGTCATTCATCCGGTCGCGCTGACTGCTGATGGAAACATGCACCAGCTCGCCGGAAAGGCTGGCCGTCACGTAGAAGCCGCGGGTCACATCGCGGTATTGGGTGTCCTGGTAGACCTGGCCGTAGGGGCCGGTGCTGGTGGTGGTCAGCGGCACGCTCTGGCCGACCTGAATCAGCGCCGGATAGCCTTCGGTGGCCTGTACCTGCTGGGTGCCGCCACCACGGCTGTCGGTACTGCGGCGGATGATGCGCACTTGGTCGCGACCGTTGACTTCGCCACGGCCGACCTGCGCCTCCGCATTGCCGGCGCTGAGGGAACCGTCGACGCGATAGCCGCGATCGTTCTGGTAGTTGCTGTCGGCGCTTTCCACGGTGATCAGCAGGCGACGAGGGCGGGTGTCGAGTTGTTGCAGCAGTACCCGAACTTCGCCGATCTTGGCGGGCGAGGCATTGACGATCAGTTGGTTGCCGTAAGCGCTGACCTTGCCCTCATTGCCGAGCATCGATTGCACCACACCGAGCACATCATCGGCGGTGCGATAGTTCAGCGGAATCACTTCGGTGGCGGCGTGCAGTGGCAGGCACAGGCCGAGAAGCAGGGCGGCAAGCAGCGTGCGCAGGGTCATAGCAGAAAACTCCGCAGATCAGGATCGGTGATGCTGGTGTCCCAGGCCTGGTCGAACTGTGCCCGGCGTTGGCGCACCCGCGCCGGATCGTCATACAGGGCGTAGCCAGCCTGCTGATCGGGCTCCGGCCGCAAGAACAGGCCTCTGTCATCGGCGATCAGGTAGGCCAGTTCCTCGTTGGTGTAGTCCGGGTTGAGTTTGCGGATATGCAGGTTGGAGGACAACCGGCGTGACAGGCTCAGCAGGCGATGGCCCTCCTTCACGGCGCGGGTCGGGTCACGCAGCAGGATGCGCAGGCGTGCCCGTGGGCTGCTCAGCAGGAATCGGGTGCAGGCCTGTTGCACGCTGCTGTGGTGATAGAGCCAGGGCTCAAGGTCATCGCTGTACAGGCACAGGTTGCGCTGCGCCTGCTGGATCAGGGCGAGGACGTGGGCGCGGGCTTGCTGGGGTTGGCTGAACCGCTCCAGGCGCTCGTGCTGGCCGAGGATGAAGGGTGCTGGCTCCCATTGCGCCACATCCGGCGTGATGGGTTCGGGGTTGTGCACGGCAAAACGCCCCGGCGACTCGAATTCGATGGCCGCCAGCTCGCTGGACTTTGGCGTATCGATCGGTTCGACCGGGGCGTTTTGTTTGTCCATTACGGCCTCTACTGGCTGGTGCGCACCATATCCACATGGGGAATGCCGGCGTCGAGGTACTCGTCGCTGACAATCCTGAAGCCTAGCCTTTCATAGAACGGCGTGGCGTGCACCTGGGCGGTGAGCATTTGCTGATGCAGGCCGCGCTTTTCCGCTTCGGCGATCACGGCCTGCATCAGTTTCTCGCCCACTTTCAGGCCGCGCCAGTCCTTGAGCACCGACACGCGGCCGATATGGCCGTCGGGCAACAGGCGCGCGGTACCTACCGGATAGTCGCCTTCTTCGGCGAGAAAATGCACGGCGTCGGTATCTTCGGCGTCCCACTCCAGTTCCGGCGGTACCGATTGCTCGGCGACGAAAACGCTGTCGCGGATACGACGAAGCTCAGCATTGTCCCTATGCCAGTCCGCGACACGGACAGTGATCTCACTCATCGGCAAATCCCAGGCTGCCTTGCTTGACCAGTTCCCACAGCAGGGTACGCCCCTCGTCCTCGGCCAGCCAGGCGCCGAGGTTTTCCACATGTAACGCATCGGCGCTGCAGATCAGTTTCAGCAGCTCGCGTAGGCGGGCAGAAACCAGGCGGCTCTGGCCGCTGGCGAACAGCACCAGGTCTTCACCCACTTCCGACCAGGCCATACGCGCGCTGGGGTTGCGGATGAGGATCGCGCCATTTTCCAGGGCGCCGAGGAAGTCTTCTTCCTCGATTTCGATGCCGGCGACCAGTTCCGGGTACTTGGGCTCGGTCATGAACTGGCCGAACCAGGTCATCAGCAGGCGCTCATCGCTCATGTGTTCGTTGAGCAGGGCCTTGAGGCGTTCCAGGGCGTCGCGCTGGATCTGGTTGGGATCCTCGCTCGGCTGGATGTCGGCATCGCTGTAACGCTCTTCGTCGGGCAGGAACTGGCCGAGGAAGTCAGTGAAATGGGTCAGTACTTCAGCGGCGCTCGGCGCGCGGAAGCCCACGGAATAGGTCATGCAATCATCCTCAGCGGTGCCACAGTGGGCGAGGCAGGGCGGCAGGTAAAGCATGTCGCCGGGTGCCAGCACCCATTCATCGGTTGGTTCGAATTGAGCCAGGATCTTCAGATCGGCGTGGGGGAGCAGCGGGCTGTCGGAATCGCACATCTGGCCAACTTGCCAGCGGCGATGACCGTGAGCCTGCAGCAGGAATACGTCGTAGTTGTCGAAATGCGGGCCGACGCCGCCGCCGGGCGCAGCGAAGCTGATCATCAAGTCGTCGATGCGCCACTTGGGCAGGAACTTGAAGTCTTCCAGCAGTTCGGCCACTTCCGGAACGAACTGGTCGACGGCTTGTACCAGTAGCGTCCAGTCGCGCTCGGGCAGTTCCTGGAAGGTGTCTTCGTTGAACGGGCCGCGCTGCAGTTCCCAGGGGCGCTCGCCGTGCTCGATCACCAGGCGCGATTCGACTTCTTCTTCCAGCGCCAGGCCAGCCAGCTCGTCCGGGCTGATCGGGCTTTCGAAGTCCGGGATCGCCTGACGCACTAGCAGCGGCTTCTTCTGCCAGTAGTCGCGCAGGAATTCACGGGCTGTGAGGCCACCCAGCAATTGCAGCGGAGTATCAGGATTCATCAGTAAGCCCTTGAACTAGATAAAAACCTTAAAACAAAAACGCCCGGCTCAGCCGGGCGTCCTCAAGGCTGGTCGCGCTCAGATACGCTTGGCCTGGGCCACGGCGTTACCAATGTAGCGCGCCGGGGTCAGTTGCTTGAGCTCTTTCTTGGCGGCGGCTGGCATGTCCAGGCCGTCGATGAAAGTTTGCAGCGCCTCGGCGCTGATACCCTTGCCGCGGGTCAATTCCTTGAGCTTCTCGTACGGGTTCTCGATGGCGTAGCGGCGCATGACGGTCTGGATCGGCTCGGCGAGCACTTCCCAGCAAGCGTCCAGATCTTCAGCAATACGTTGAACATTGAGCTCCAACTTGCTGATTCCCTTGAGACTTGCTTCGTAAGCGATGACGCTGTGAGCGAAGCCGACACCCAGGTTGCGCAGCACGGTGGAGTCGGTCAGGTCGCGCTGCCAGCGGGAGATCGGCAGCTTGCTGGCCAGGTGCTGGAAGATCGCGTTGGCTATCCCTAAGTTGCCTTCGGAGTTCTCGAAGTCGATCGGGTTGACCTTGTGCGGCATGGTCGAGGAGCCGATTTCGCCGGCCACGGTCTTCTGCTTGAAGTAGCCGAGGGAGATGTAGCCCCAGACGTCGCGGTCGAAGTCGATGAGGATGGTGTTGAAGCGGGCGATGGCGTCGAACAGTTCGGCGATGTAGTCGTGCGGCTCGATCTGGGTGGTGTAGGGGTTCCAGGTCAGGCCCAGGTCGCCTTCGATGAACTGACGGGCGTTGGCTTCCCAGTCGATGCTCGGGTAGGCCGACAGGTGGGCGTTGTAGTTGCCCACGGCGCCGTTGATCTTGCCCAGCAGCGGTACGGCGGCGACCTGAGCGATCTGGCGCTCGAGGCGGTAGACGACGTTGGCCAGTTCCTTGCCCAGGGTAGTCGGCGAAGCTGGCTGGCCGTGGGTGCGCGAGAGCATTGGCACGTCGGCGAACTTCACCGCCAGTTCGCGAATGGAGTTGGCGATCTGCTTCATCAATGGCAGCAGTACGCTGTCACGGCCTTCGCGCAGCATCAGGGCGTGGGACAGGTTGTTGATGTCCTCGCTGGTGCAGGCGAAGTGGATGAACTCGCTGACCTTGTCCAGTTCCGGCAGCTTGGCAGCCTGTTCCTTGAGCAGGTACTCCACGGCTTTCACGTCGTGATTGGTGGTGCGCTCGATTTCCTTGACGCGCTCGGCGTGCTCGACCGCGAAGTTCTCGGCCAGCTCGTTGAGCACGGCGTTGGCTTCGGCGGAGAAGGGCGCGACTTCCGGGACGCCTTCATGGGCGGCCAGACGTTGCAGCCAGCGCACTTCGACCAGTACGCGGCTACGGATCAGACCGTATTCGCTGAAGATGGGGCGCAGTGCGCTGGTTTTGCCGGCGTAGCGGCCGTCGACGGGGGAAACCGCGGTGAGCGAGGAAAGCTGCATGTAGGCGTTCTCGGGCTGTCGGGCTGAAAAGCCATCCTGGGTCACTGTGCGTTGCGCCTGCTCCGTGGAACAGGCTCTGGCTCAGTTGCCGGGACGGCCTCTGACGAAAAGGGCGCATATCATACATGAAAACCAGCGCTTGGCCGTCTATGCGCTACGTCTGGCGACCGATAACAGACTGGCGGCGAAGATCAGCGCAGCGCCGAGCAGCGACAGCGTGTCTGGCGTCTCGCCCCAGAGCAGCCAGGCGATGATGCCGGCGAAGACGATCGCCAGATAGGCGATGGGGCCGATCAGGCCTGGCGGCGCCAGGCCGTAGGCACGCGACATGATGATCTGGCTGGCGGTGGCCAGCAGGCCAATGCCGAGCAACCAGCCAAGCTGGGTGGCGTCCAGGGGCTGCCAGCTCCAGGTCAGCGGGATGGCCGAGAACAATGCACTGAACAACGAGAAATAGAAAACGATGCGCGTGGCCGGTTCGCTGTCGCTCATCTCGCGGATCGAGACGAAGGCGAATGCCGCCAGCAGGCTGGCGGCCAGGCCAATCAGTGCGGCGCCTTCGAACAGGGCAGCGCTGGGCTTGGCCACCATTAACACGCCACACAGGCCGATCAGGCTGGTGATCAGCATGCGGCGTGTCAGCGGTTCCTTGAGCCAGAAGTGGGCGATCAATGGGGTAAAGATCGGCGCCGAATAGGTGAACAGCATGGCGTCTGCCAATGGCAGATGGGCGATGGCGTAGAAAAAACAGTACATCGCCGCCAGGCCGTAGGTGGTGCGCCAGAGATGGGATTTGAGGCGTGTGGTGCGCAGTGGGCGTATGCCGCGCACCAGCAGAAGAGGCAGGAAGAACAGTACGCCGACCAGGTTGCGGAAAAACACCACCGACTCGTTATTGACGCTGGCGGATATCTCGCGGATGCCAACTCCGGTGAAGGCAAACAACAAAGCGGATATGGCCAGCAGGAGAGCGCCCTGCAGCGGTTTGACGCTGCGGCTGGGGGCGCTCATGGTCAGGCGCGCGTCAGTTCGTAGAGTTCTTTGAGCAGCTTGCCGCGACTGAATACCAGTTGCCAGCGATGGCCACCCAGTTGCCGCCACAGGCGTGCCGAGCGAATGCCGGCCAGCAGGAGTGCGCGAATTTTTGCGGCGTTGCTGGGCTGCTGCAGGAAGCGCATGTCGCCTTGTACCTGAATGCGCTGGCGGAAGGTGCTGATGGTGTCCTGGTACAGGCCGCCACAGGCGGCGATGACGTTGTCGTGCACCAGGCCGAAGTGCTCGACCTGTTGCTGGATCTGATCCAGGCGATTGCCCATGGTCTCGAGCATGTCGCCGCGCTTGTCCAGTTGGCGCTCCAGGCCGATCATCGCCAGGGAGTAGCGCAGAGGTTCGCGCTGCAAGGCCGACGGATTGCGCTCCAGCGAGCTGATCAGTGCGCGGTAGCCATCGCGCAGGTTGAGGTCGTCACCGCCGTAGACATCCAGTGTGCTCTTCGGGTCGCGTACCAGCAGGCTGCCGAGCATGCAGCTCATCGAGGCTTCGCTGACCAGGCCGGTACGGGCGATCTTGTCGGCCAGTACTGCAGCTTCGAATACGGCGCCGAGCGCGACCAGTTGTTCCTGAAGCGGGCTCATCGGGCGTCCTCGTACCAGGCTTCGGCGGTTTCGATCACGCCGCCACCCAAGCATACCTCGCCGTCGTAGAACACCACGGACTGGCCGGGGGTTACGGCGCGTTGGGGTTCATCGAATACGGCGCGATAGCCGTTCTCGGTCTTTTCCAGGGTGCAGCTCTGGTCGCTTTGGCGATAGCGCACCTTGGCCGTCAGGCGGCGTGGGCTGCTCAGATCCACCGGGTTGACCCAGTAGATTTCCGAGGCGAGCAGGGCGCGGGAGAACAGCCATGGGTGTTCGTTGCCTTGACCGACGATCAGCACGTTGCGCGTCAGATCCTTGCGCAGCACGTACCAGGGATCATCGCTGGCATCCTTTAAGCCGCCGATGCCGAGGCCCTGGCGCTGGCCGATGGTGTGGTACATCAGACCATGGTGACGGCCGATGACCTGCCCGTCGGTGGTCTCGATATCGCCTGGCTGCGCCGGCAGGTACTGCTTGAGGAAGTCGCTGAAGCGACGTTCGCCAATGAAGCAGATGCCGGTGGAGTCCTTCTTCTTCGCCGTGACCAGTTCGTATTTCTCGGCGATGGCGCGCACCTGCGGCTTTTCCAGCTCACCGACCGGGAACAGGGTCTTGGCGATCTGTTCACCGCCCACGGCGTGCAGGAAGTAGCTCTGATCCTTGTTCGGATCCAGGCCCTTGAGCAGTTCGGTGCGGCCATCGATGTCGCGGCGGCGCACGTAGTGGCCGGTGGCGATCAGGTCGGCGCCGAGCGACAGGGCGTAGTCGAGGAAGGCTTTGAACTTGATCTCACGGTTGCACAGGATGTCCGGGTTCGGCGTGCGTCCGGCCTTGTATTCGGCCAGAAAGTGCTCGAACACGTTGTCCCAGTACTCCGCGGCGAAGTTGGCGGTGTGCAGTTTGATGCCGATGCGGTCGCATACGGCCTGGGCGTCGGCCAGGTCATCCATGGCGGTGCAGTATTCGGTGCCGTCGTCTTCGTCCCAGTTCTTCATGAACAGGCCTTCGACCTGATAACCCTGTTCGATCAACAGCAGGGCGGAAACGGATGAATCGACGCCGCCGGACATGCCGACGATCACGCGTTGGGTGCTAGGTGCTTGCATGGGGGTCTGCGAGTGAAGCCTGAAAAGTTGCCGAGTCTACCAGAAAGCCTCCGCCCGTTCAGTGCACGGGCTATAGCGGCTGTGGTTCTTATCGCGCAAGCCCCAGGTGCGTCAGGCTGCGGCGAAAGGCCGGGTCATCCAGGTAGGCGACATTGAGCCGCGTCCAGGCCACGGGCATCTGTCGGTCGACCGCGAAAATCGAGCCCGGAGCAAGCATCACGCCCTGGCTCAGGCACTGGCGGGTAAGGATGTTGGCGTCGTCGGCGCCAGGAAAGCGGGCCCACAGATAGAGGCTCTGTTCGGGCCGGCAGAACACCTCTGCGCCCAGTCCATCGAGCACTTCCAGGCCGCGCTTGGTGGCGGCCCGCAAGCGCTCCTGAAGGCGCGACAGGTGGCGCAGGAAGTGCCCTTCGGCGAGGATCACGTCGATGGTACGTTCACTGTACTCGGCGCCACTGTTGTGCAGCAGCATCTTCAGATCGGCCAGTTCCTCGATGCGTTTCTTGCTGCCGGCGATGAAGCCGACACGCAAGGCGGCGGAAATCGATTTGGAAAAGCTGCCCAGATAAAGGGTGCGTTCGGACTGATCCAGAGCCGTCAGTTTTATCGCAGAACTGGGTTTGAAGTCGGCCATGGCGTCGTTTTCCACCAGCAGAAGATCATGCGCTTCTGCTATCTGCAGCAGATGGTGCGCCTTGGCTGGTGAGAGGTCGGAGCCGGTCGGGTTATGGCCCACGGATTGAAGGAAGAACAGCTTGGGCCTGTGTTTTTTCAGAGCGTGTTCCAGCGCATCCAGATCCGGGCCATCGGCTTCCCGTGGAATGCCGAGCATGCGTGCCCCTTGCAGTTGCAGCTTTCCGAACAATGGGTAGTAGCCCGGATCCTCAACCAGAACCGTGTCGCCAGGCATCACGTAGCGACGGATGATCAGATCCATGCCGTGGTTGGCGCCCAGGGTGGTCACCAGTTGCCGTTGCGAAACGGCAATCTGGTAGTCCGCCAGTTTCTGTACCAGGCGCTGGCGCAGGTCGGGGTTGCCCAGTCGTGTTCCGTAGCGAAACAGGGTTGAAACCCCGCCGCGCACCACTTGCCGATGGAATTTGTCCAGGCGCATATCCATCAGCCATTCAATCGGTGGAAATCCCTCGCCCAGGTGCGAGTGGCCAGGGTCGCGCACGAACTGCTGACGCATCATCCAGATGGTATCCAGCGCTCGGGTGTAAGGCTGTGAATCGTCATCCTCCGTGCGGACTTTCAGGTTCTTGCAGACGAAGAAGCCCTTGCCGTGCCGAGCCTCTACCAGTCCCTGTGATGCCAGGTGTTCGTAGGCAGTGATCACGGTGTTCTTGGAGTACCCATGCAGGCGCATGTACTCGCGCAGCGATGGCAGTTTGTTGCCTTCCAGCAGGGCGCCTTCGGCGATCTGCCTGGCAATTGCGTCAGCAACTTTTTGCGCAAGGGTTTGTTTGGGCATGGCGAAAAGGTCGTGGGTACATGAAGTAAGTGTCTGAGCAAACTGTACCTTCTTTCATGGATACAGTGAGGATAGTGTTCCCCCAACCAAGAACAAACGACTCCAAGAGAGCCCCCCATGTCTATCGACTCCCGCCTGCCCAATTTCCGCAATCTGTCGCCCTCGAAACGTCTCGACTACGTTCAGCAATTGCTCGGTCTGCCTGTCGAGGACTTCGCTCTTCTACGTGATGCCGGTGCCCTGCCAATTGAAATCGCCGACGGCATGATCGAGAACGTGGTTGGCACGTTCGAGTTACCCTACGCACTGGCGAGCAACTTTCACATCAACGGCAGGGATGTAGTGATTCCGCTGGTGGTGGAGGAGCCTTCGGTGGTTGCCGCGGCTTCGTTCATGGCCAAGCTGGCCCGTCAATCCGGTGGTTTCCAGACTTCCAGCAGTGCGCCATTGATGCGTGCTCAGGTACAGATCATCGGTGTCAGCGATCCCTGCAATGCGCGGCTCAGCCTGTTGCGCAGCAAGGAAGAGATCATCGCCCTGGCCAACAGCAAGGATCAGTTGCTGAACAGCCTGGGTGGCGGTTGTCGCGATATCGAAGTGCACACCTTCATCGACAGCCCGCGAGGGCCGATGCTGGTGGCTCACCTGATCGTCGACGTGCGCGATGCCATGGGGGCGAATACGGTCAATACCATGGCGGAGGCGGTGGCGCCGTTGATGGAGCAGCTCACGGGAGGCAAGGTGCGTTTGCGCATTCTTTCCAACCTCGCCGATCTGCGCTTGGCTCGCGCCCAGGTGCGCATCGCGCCGGAGCATCTGGACACGCCAGAGTACAAAGGGGCAGAGGTCATCGAGGGGGTGATAGATGCCTATACCTTTGCGGCTATCGACCCTTACCGAGCTGCCACGCACAACAAGGGCATCATGAATGGCATCGATCCATTGGTGGTGGCCACCGGTAATGACTGGCGAGCGGTGGAAGCTGGCGCCCATGCCTATGCCTGTCGCAATGGTCACTACGGCTCCCTGACCACCTGGGAGAAGGACAGCCAAGGCCACCTGGTCGGCACGATTGAAATGCCCATGCCGCTGGGGTTGGTGGGGGGCGCTACCAAGACGCATCCCCTGGCGCAGTTGTCGCTGCGCATTCTTGGTGTGAAGAGCGCGCAGGAACTGGGCGAAATAGCGGTCGCCGTGGGCTTGGCGCAAAACCTCGGGGCTTTGCGTGCCCTGGCCACCGAAGGCATTCAGCGCGGCCACATGGCCTTGCATGCGCGCAATGTCGCCCTGTCGGCTGGCGCTCGTGGCGATGAGGTTGACTGGCTGGTCAAGCTGATGGTCGAGGCGCGAGATGTACGTGCTGACCGCGCGGAGGTTCTGCTGCGCGAGAAGCGTGGGCAATGACCATGGATGCAGTGAAGCTGGTCGAGGTCGGTGCACGTGACGGCCTGCAGAACGAGGCCCAGGCGCTACCAGTGGAGATACGCGTGGAGCTGATCGAGCGTCTGGCCGCAGCTGGATTGCGAACCCTGGAGGCAGGTGCTTTCGTCTCGCCGCGCTGGGTTCCGCAGATGGCCGGCTCCGATGAGGTACTGCGACGACTTGGACGGCGCCCAGGGGTTACCTACACGGCGCTGGTTCCTAACCTCAAGGGGCTGGATGCTGCGCTGGAGGTCGATTGCCGGGAGGTCGCCGTGTTCGCGGCGGCATCCGAGGCGTTCTCGCAGAAGAACATCAACTGTTCCATCGATGAAAGCCTGCAGCGCTTCCAGCCTGTGCTTGCCAAAGCCGCAGAGCAGGGCGTAGCGGTACGTGGCTACGTTTCCTGCGTGCTGGGTTGCCCGTTCAGCGGTGATGTGCCGGTGGTCGATGTGGTTCGAGTCGCCCGTGAGCTGTATGCCATGGGCTGCTACGAGATCAGCCTGGGCGACACCATCGGCAGAGGTACACCAGGTAGCACCAGGCGGCTCGTGGAGGCCTGCGCCAGCGAGGTGCCTATCACGGCGTTGGCCGGGCACTTTCATGACACCTACGGCATGGCAGTCGCCAACGTCCAGGCTGCTCTGGAGGCTGGTGTGCGGGTGTTCGACAGCTCGATTTCCGGGCTGGGCGGTTGCCCTTACTCACCAGGCGCCACTGGCAACGTGGCAACCGAAGAGTTGGTCTACCTGTTCCAGGGCCAGGGAGTGGCGACCGGTGTGGATCTTCCTGCACTGCTCGAAGCAGGGGCCTTTATCGATAAGGCATTAGGCAAAGCCTCGGCCTCACGGGTGGCGACTGCTTTGCGCAGCAGGGCGTCCAATCAGTGATGAACGCATCAGAGGGCCGGTAGAGACGCCTGTCAGCCTAGCAATAACCAATGAGTGACGGCTTCGCGGTCGTCCAGGCAACTGCTTCCTCAATAACAACAAGAGCCCGTGAGGGCGAGGGACATCATGACTCAAGAACTTGCCAGATCGGCGGCAACGCCGCCCAATGACGACGTCATACGCGACACGGGCAACCTCTATGAGGTGTGGGGCGACACCGTGGATGCCAGGCACCTTGTGCTGGCCATCCTTGTCAGCTCCGTCGTCAGCCTCGGTACCTATGCACTGGCGCTATGGATTCTTGCCGGCATCCTGGATACGACGCAGATGGCCAGAGCCTACGCCATGTTGTTCGGGATTCTGGGCTGCCTGGGTGGCGGTACGATCAGTGCCATCTTGTTCAAACCAAAAAGGGATGTGATCGAGCATGTCGCAGATCCTGCGTTTCGTGAGCAGGTGGTCAATGACCTGCTCAAGGAGTACGGCAGCCTTGGTCGCCTTGAGGAAACCTCACCCGAAGTGCTTGCCGAGCTGCACGATCTGGGCCTCTACGAGCTATTTCGCGATGCCCAACTCCGAGAGGAGGCTACACGTGAGCCAGCGGCTGACGTCGGGCTGGATGCGCATGCGTCCCTGCAACCAAGCGGAGGGCGCTCGTGATGGAAGGGCTGCTCTACGAAATCCTGATGGCTTTGGCGCTTGGCTTGTTCGGCGCGGTGCTGTTCTCTGCGATCGGCCTGGTCTCAGGAACCGATGAAACCACGACCCTGGCTCCCCTTACCCTGTTGGTCGTGATGCTCGGGGCGCCGCCGGCCGGCATTCTCACCTTCTTCCTGGCTGGTGCGGTCGCCAAGCATATGACCCACGCGGTGCCGACAGCTCTGCTGGGAATTCCCGGCGACACGATGGCGACTGCGCTCATCGGTGACGCCAACTACTTGCGCCGGCTCGGCGTGCCTCACGTGGCCTTGCGCAAGATGATCACTGGCGGCGCGCTGGCCGCTCTGATCGCCGTACCGTTGTCGGTGCTGTTCGCGGTGTTGCTGGCGCCATTCGGCGATGTGATCAAGCAGTTCGCGCCTTGGGTTTTCCTCTGTGCGGCCTTCGCCATCGCTTATTTTTCGGCTGGCCGCTGGGCCTCGGTGCTGGCGTTGCTGCCGTTCGTGCTGGTCATCGTTGCCTTGCAGTCACTGACGGCTCAATACGACGTCAAGCTGGCTGTCAGCTATTTCCTCGGTATTGCAGTCGCACCGCTGATTGCCTCACTGTTCTCGCTGTTGGCGCCGGTCGAGCGCGAGAAGATGCGCCGTGACGGGTTTCGGGTCTTTTCCCTGGCTCCGGACATGAAAAGCTGGAAAGGCTACTTTCCCAATCCGTTGCGGGTGATCAACAAGCGCCAGAGGCGCATGACCGCGATGGCTGCCAGTGTCACCAGTGCCACCTTCGTCTTCAGCCCAGTGGCCATGACCGTGATCATGGGCGAGGTGATCGGCGCACGTATCAAGCAGGCATACGAGCGACTGACCACCGTGATTACCGCGCGCAATGGCGTAACCGAATCGACCTATATCGCGGAAGCGCTCATTCCCCTGATTGCCTTCGGTCTACCGCTCAGCCCGGTAGCCGCAGGGCCAGCTGCGCCGCTGTTCAACGCGCCGCCGCGATTTACCGTGGATAGCGCGACTGGCGAGGTCAATAACCTGCACAATCTGTTGAATTACTGGGAGTTCTTCGGCTACGGCATGTTGGCGGTGGTTATCGCCATCCTGATCGCCTATCCCTTTTCCATGAGCTTTGCTCACCGGGCTGCGTCCTTCGTGTTCCGCAAGATCAGTCACGAGGCGGTGATTTCCACCTTCATCGGGTTGGCACTGGTCGTGGGTATCTGGGAGGGCGGCCTGCTGGGGGTACTGGTGGTCGTCACCATCGGCTTGCTTGGTGGTTTCCTGGCGCGCTTCCTGGGTTTCAATATCGGCGTGCAATTCATGGGGTACTACACGGCGGTGCTGAGCGTTCCGGCGATGTTGGCTCTGTTGAGGTGAGCGGGGCGGTTCATCACGGCAGTGCGATTGCGCTGCCGCGTCAACAGGCCTCCGTGTTATCGCAGCAGCTCCAGCGATCCGCTGATACCGGCCAGGTAGTCGTCCACGCAACGCAATACCAGCTCGCTGCGCCAGCGCTCGGGTTGAGCGGCCAGTTCATCACGGGTTAGCCAGCTGATACCGCTGATGTCGGTGTCCAGCTCGCGCTGCGGGTCGTGGTGCACGGGGCGGGCGCTGAAGCACACGCGTTGGTAAGTGACGCCATTGCTCGGCGCCGTGTAAAGGTAGATGCCGAGCAGGCCGGTCAGCTCGACATCCCAGCCCGTTTCCTCGAGGGTTTCGCGCAGCGCGGCCTCGCGTAGCGATTCATTGGCTTCCAGGTGCCCGGCTGGTTGGTTGAGTACCAGGCGGCTGGCTTTGAATTCTTCGACGAACAGAAAGCGGCCCTGGTCTTCGATGACCGTGGCCACGGTGATATGGGGTTGCCACTCCATTTCCGTTGCTCCAGATGGACGATGTGCGGGTGTGCCGATATGGCCTGGGCCATTTTCAGCATTGCGCCATAAAAAAGAACCCCGGCACCAGGCCGGGGTTCTTTTCACGTCGAAGCCTTTATCAGGCGTTCAGCGCAGCCAGAGCGGCGTTGAAGGTAGCGCTTGGGCGCATCACCTTGCTGGTCAGCTCAGGGTTGGAGCGGTAGTAACCACCGATTTCGGCCGGCTTGCCTTGTACGGCGGCCAGTTCGCCAACGATGGTGGCTTCCTGCTCGGTGAGCTGCTTGGCCAGCGGCGCGAATTGCGCTTTCAGCGCTGCATCTTCGTCCTGGGCGGCCAGGGCTTGCGCCCAGTACAGTGCCAGGTAGAAGTGGCTACCACGGTTGTCGATTTCGCCAACCTTGCGCGCCGGGGACTTGTTGTTGTCCAGCAGCTTGCCGGTGGCTTGATCCAGGGTCTTGCCCAGTACCTTGGCCTTGGCGTTGTTGGTCTTGATGCCGGTTTCTTCCAGCGAGACGGCCAGGGCCAGGAACTCGCCCAGGGAATCCCAGCGCAGGTAGTTCTCTTCTACCAGTTGCTGTACGTGTTTCGGAGCCGAACCGCCGGCGCCGGTTTCGTACATGCCGCCACCGGCCATCAGCGGAACGATGGACAGCATCTTGGCCGAAGTGCCCAGCTCCATGATCGGGAACAGGTCGGTCAGGTAGTCACGCAGCACGTTGCCGGTCACCGAGATGGTGTCCTGGCCACGAATCATGCGCTCCATGGAGACGCGGATGGCTTCGTTGTAGCCCATCATGCGGATATCCAGACCGCTCAGGTCGTGATCCTTGAGGTACAGCTCGACTTTCTTTTGCAGTTCGCGGTCGTGAGCGCGCTCCGGATCCAGCCAGAAGATGGCCGGGGTGCCGGATTGGCGGGCGCGGGTAACGGCCAGCTTGACCCAGTCGCGAATCGGCGCGTCCTTGGTCTGGCAGGCGCGCCAGATATCGCCAGCTTCGACTTCATGCTGCATCAGCACGGTGCCATCGGCAGCGACGACGCGCATGGTACCGTCGGCGGTCATTTCGAAGGTCTTGTCGTGGGAGCCGTACTCTTCGGCTTTCTGCGCCATCAGGCCGACGTTCGGTACGCTGCCCATGGTGGTTGGGTCGAAGGCGCCGTTGGTTTTGCAGAAGTTGATCATTTCCTGGTAGATGCGAGCGTAGGTGCTCTCAGGCATGACGGCCTTGGTGTCTTTCTGCTTGCCGTCCTTGCCCCACATCTGACCGGAGTTGCGGATCATCGCCGGCATGGAGGCGTCGACGATCACGTCACTCGGGATGTGCAGGTTGGTGATGCCCTTGACCGAGTCGACCATGGCCATTTCCGGGCGATGGGCATAGACCTCGTGGATGTCATGCAGGATTTCTTCCTGCTGCGAGGCCGGCAGGGATTTGATCTTGTCGTAGACGCTGCTGATGCCGTTGTTCGGATTGACGCCCAGTTCCTTGAATAGGTCGCCGTACTTGTCGAACACGTCTTTGTAGTAAACGCTGACCGCGTGGCCGAAGACGATCGGGTGGGAGACCTTCATCATGGTCGCCTTGACGTGCAGGGACCACATCACGCCGGTTTCCTTGCAGTCCTGCAGGGTCTTCTCGAAGAAGGCGCGCAGCTTGTTGCAGCTCATGAACATGCTGTCCAGCACTTCGCCGTCTTGCAGGGGCAGGGTTTTCTTCACCTCTACCTTGCCGTCCTTGCTGACGAATTCAATGCGTACGTCACCGGCTTTGGCCATGGTGATCGACTGCTCGCTGGAGAAGAAGTCGCCGCCACGCATGTAGTCGGCGTGGGACTGCGAAGCCATGCTCCATTTGCCCATGCTGTGCGGGTGCTTGCGGGCATAGGCCTTGACCGCGGCCGGGGCGCGGCGGTCGGAGTTGCCTTCGCGCAGAACCGGATTCACGGCGCTGCCCAGTACCTTGGCGTAGCGGGCGCGAACTTCTTTGTCTTCTTCGCTCTGCGGATCTTCCGGGAAATCGGGGATGCTGTAGCCCTGGGCTTGCAGTTCGGCGATGGCTGCCTTGAGCTGCGGAACGGAGGCACTGATGTTGGGCAGCTTGATGATGTTGGCATCCGGCTGCAGGGTCAGCTCGGCCAGTTTGGCCAGGTCGTCATCGATGCGCTTGTCGGCATCCAGACGGTCGGCAAAGCTTGCCAGGATCCGTCCAGCAAGAGAGATGTCGCGGGTTTCGACGGAGATGTCAGCCGAGGCGGCAAAGGCTTCTACAATGGGCAGAAGCGAGTAGGTAGCGAGGGCCGGAGCTTCGTCGGTGAAGGTGTAGATGATCTTCGAAGGGGTGGACATTTAGGGTTAACTCTCTTCTTTGCTGAGCGCGCATAGAAACTCGACCTGCGCGGGTAGGCGCTTGAGCCCCATGGTGGCGGAGCTGGGTCGAGGACTCGCCGCGGTGATGTTGGATGCACCCGTAGAGTGTCGAGCGGTTCGAGCCGGCTGACAGTGGTGGCCATCAACCGGTTTCAAGAGGTTGCTACCTGGTTCCAGGCAGGTCGCCCCTTATGACTCGTTAGTCACCTAAGCAGTATATCACTGCGGCACCTCGTCGCAGAATGCCCAGATGAATAAGACCTTTGCACATGTGTCTCGCTCGTTGGGTTTGCGCTACTCTCGGGGATGCACACTGTCTAACCACAAGATGGAGTCCAGCATGGGATACCAAAAGATCCAGGTGCCAGCTAGCGGTGACAAAATCACCGTTAATGCCGATATGTCGCTGAATGTTCCGAACAACCCGATCATCCCGTTCATCGAGGGTGATGGCATCGGCGTCGATATTTCCCCGGTGATGATCAAGGTCGTCGATGCCGCCGTCGAGAAAGCCTATGGCGGCGCGCGCAAGATTTCCTGGATGGAGGTCTACGCCGGAGAGAAGGCCACTCAGGTTTATGACCAGGACACCTGGCTGCCGAAAGAAACCCTCGAGGCCGTGCGTGATTACGTCGTTTCGATCAAGGGCCCGCTGACCACGCCTGTTGGCGGTGGTATTCGCTCACTCAACGTGGCCTTGCGCCAGGAACTGGACCTTTACGTCTGCCTGCGTCCGGTGCGCTGGTTCGAAGGCGTACCCAGTCCGGTGAAAAAACCGGGTGACGTGGATATGGTGATCTTCCGCGAAAACTCCGAAGACATTTACGCCGGTGTCGAGTGGAAGGCCGGCAGCCCGGAAGCGGAGAAGGTCATCAAGTTCCTCACCGAGGAAATGGGCGTCAAGAAGATCCGCTTCACCGATATGTGCGGTATCGGCATCAAGCCGGTTTCCGAAGCGGGCACCAAGCGCCTGGTACGCAAGGCGTTGCAGTACGCGGTGGATAACGACCGTGGCTCGGTGACCCTGGTGCACAAGGGCAACATCATGAAATTCACCGAGGGGGCCTTCAAGGAGTGGGGCTACGAGATCGCGCGCGAAGAGTTCGGCGCCGAACTGCTCGACGGCGGGCCCTGGATGCAGTTCAAGAACCCCAAGACCGGCAAGAACATCGTGGTCAAGGATGTGATCGCGGACGCCATGCTGCAGCAGATCCTGTTGCGCCCGGCCGAATATGACGTGATCGCCACGCTCAACCTGAATGGTGACTACCTGTCCGATGCTCTGGCGGCCGAAGTGGGCGGCATCGGCATTGCGCCGGGCGCCAACCTGTCCGACTCGGTGGCCATGTTCGAGGCGACCCACGGTACGGCGCCGAAATATGCCGGCCAGGACAAGGTCAACCCGGGATCTGTCATTCTCTCTGCTGAAATGATGCTGCGCCACATGGGCTGGCCAGAGGCTGCGGATCTGATCATCAAGGGCACCAATGGCGCTATTGCCGCCAAGACCGTGACCTATGACTTCGAGCGTCTGATGGACGGTGCGACCCTGGTGTCGTGCTCCGGATTCGGCGATGCGATGATCAAGCACATGTAAGAATGCGGTAAGGCGACAAAGAAAGGCCGGTCAATTGACCGGCCTTTTTCATGGCATATGCCAGGGGATCATCAGGCTTCGGCAGTGCTCGCGGCGTTCTGTTGCACCGATACAGCGGCAGGAACTTCCTGGCTGGTGGTGGCGGCACTGATGTTGACCGCATGCAGGCCTTTGGGGCCTTGCACGATCTCGAAGCGAACCGGCTGGCCGGCTTTGAGCGTTTTATAACCTTCCATCTGGATGGCCGAGTAGTGGGCGAACAGGTCCTCATCTCGGCCGTCGGCCAGGATGAATCCGTAGCCTTTGGCGTTGTTGAACCACTTGACCTTACCGCTGAGCATGCTGATATCCCTCTGCAAAGGACTCCATCTCTGGAGTATCATCCACTTCGATTCCGCACGATAACCGACCAGGCTGGGCGAAAGTGCGGAACCCCTGATACCCGCTAATAGGGTATTCATTGGTTGTAACACCCTTTTGCCGATAGTCAAGGCTATGCGGCGGACGGCTGAGAACTCAGTCAAACTCCCTCTAGCATCCCTGTTCGCCCGGCCCTGAACCTCTGATTTCAGCATGCATGCAAGTAGCCAGATTCGACTAACATTCAATCAGGATCGCCCGGCAGAGCATGAGGATGATTCCTCTGGTGTTGCTGTTCAGGAATCCAAGCCAGCATTGCAGGCACCACCGATGTACAAGGTGGTCTTATTCAATGACGACTACACCCCGATGGATTTCGTCGTCGAAGTGCTTGAAACCTTTTTCGGCATGAATCGGGAGCTGGCGACCAAGATCATGCTGGCCGTCCATACAGAAGGGCGTGCGGTGTGTGGTGTTTACACCCGCGATATTGCGGAGACCAAGGCAATGCAGGTCAACCAGTACGCGCGAGAGAGCCAGCATCCGCTACTCTGTGAAATAGAGAAGGACGGTTAACGCCGGCCACTTGGGTATGAGGTGAAGCTATGTTGAATCGAGAGCTCGAAGTCACCCTCAATCTGGCTTTCAAGGAGGCCCGTGCCAAGCGTCATGAATTCATGACGGTCGAACACCTGCTGTTGGCCTTGCTGGATAACGAGGCGGCAGCCAGTGTGCTGCGGGCCTGTGGGGCCAACCTCGACAAGCTACGCCACGATCTGCAGGAGTTCATCGACTCCACCACGCCGCTGATCCCTCAGCATGATGAAGAGCGCGAAACTCAGCCGACCCTGGGCTTTCAGCGCGTCTTGCAGCGTGCGGTGTTTCATGTGCAGAGCTCTGGCAAACGCGAAGTGACCGGCGCCAATGTGTTGGTGGCGATCTTCAGCGAGCAGGAAAGCCAGGCCGTGTTCCTGCTCAAGCAGCAGAGCGTGGCGCGTATCGATGTGGTCAATTACATTGCCCATGGCATTTCCAAGGTGCCGGGGCATGGCGATCAACATGAGCACGACCAGGAAATGCAGGATGAGGAGGGCGGCGAATCGTCTGCCTCAAGCAATCCGCTCGATGCTTATGCCAGTAATCTCAATGAATTGGCTCGTCAGGGGCGTATCGACCCGCTGGTCGGGCGTGAGCACGAGGTCGAGCGCGTAGCGCAGATTCTCGCGCGGCGCCGCAAGAACAACCCGTTGCTGGTGGGTGAGGCAGGTGTAGGCAAAACCGCTATTGCCGAAGGCCTGGCCAAGCGCATCGTCGATGAGCAGGTGCCTGATCTGCTGGCAGACAGCGTGGTCTATTCGCTCGACCTCGGCGCGTTGCTGGCCGGCACCAAATACCGTGGCGATTTCGAGAAGCGCTTCAAGGCGTTGCTCAACGAGCTGCGCAAGCGCCCGCACGCCATTCTGTTCATCGATGAGATCCACACCATCATCGGTGCGGGTGCGGCATCGGGCGGGGTGATGGATGCGTCCAATCTGCTCAAGCCGGTGCTGTCGTCTGGCGAGATCCGCTGCATCGGTTCGACCACCTTCCAGGAGTTTCGCGGCATCTTTGAAAAAGATCGCGCCCTGGCGCGGCGCTTCCAGAAGGTTGATGTTGTCGAGCCCTCCGTGGATGACACTTACGGCATTCTCAAAGGGCTCAAGGCGCGCTTCGAGCAGCATCACCATATCGAATACAGCGATGAAGCCTTGCGTGCCGCGGCCGAGCTGGCTGCGCGTTACATCAATGACCGGCACATGCCGGACAAGGCCATCGACGTGATCGACGAAGCGGGCGCGTACCAGCGTCTGCAGCCGGAGGACAAGCGCGTACCGCGTATCGAGGTGGCGCAGGTCGAGGACATCGTCGCCAAGATCGCGCGAATTCCGCCAAAACATGTCTCCAGTTCCGACAAAGAGCTGCTACGCAATCTGGAGCGTGACCTCAAGCTCACCGTGTTCGGTCAGGACGCT
Organism: Pseudomonas berkeleyensis; assembly: GCF_014109765.1. Taxonomy (NCBI): domain Bacteria; kingdom Pseudomonadati; phylum Pseudomonadota; class Gammaproteobacteria; order Pseudomonadales; family Pseudomonadaceae; genus Pseudomonas; species Pseudomonas berkeleyensis. The sequence continues at coordinate 2,907,005 of NZ_CP059139.1, read as the reverse complement.
GCCATCGATTCGCTGGCAACCGCGATCAAACTGTCGCGTGCCGGGCTCAAGGCGCCAGACAAACCGGTCGGTTCCTTCCTGTTTGCCGGTCCTACTGGTGTCGGCAAGACCGAGGCCGCGCGGCAGTTGGCCAAGGCCATGGGTATCGAACTGGTACGCTTCGACATGTCCGAGTACATGGAGCGGCATACCGTCTCGCGTCTGATAGGTGCACCACCCGGCTATGTCGGTTTCGATCAGGGCGGCCTTTTGACCGAGGCGATTACCAAGCAGCCACATTGCGTGCTGCTGCTCGATGAAATCGAGAAGGCGCATCCGGAAGTCTTCAACTTGCTCCTGCAAGTGATGGATCACGGTACGCTGACCGACAACAACGGGCGCAAGGCGGATTTCCGCAACGTGATCCTGATCATGACCACCAACGCCGGCGCGGAAACTGCGTCGCGTGCCTCGATCGGCTTCACCCAGCAGGATCACTCCACCGATGCCATGGAAGTCATCAAGAAGAGCTTCACGCCGGAGTTCCGCAACCGTCTGGACACCATCATCCAGTTTGGTCGTCTCAGTCACGAAACCATCAAGAGCATCGTCGACAAGTTCCTCACCGAACTACAGGCGCAGCTGGAAGACAAGCGTGTCACGCTGGAAGTCAGCGACGCGGCGCGCAGCTGGCTGGCCGAGCGCGGCTACGATGTGATGATGGGGGCCAGACCGATGGCACGCCTGATCCAGGACAAGATCAAGCGTCCGCTGGCGGAGGAAATCCTCTTTGGCGAACTGGCCGAGCATGGCGGCGTGGTGCACGTCGACATCAAGGATGGCGAGCCAAGCTTCGAGTTCGAGACGGCGGCGGAGGTCGCCTGATCGAATGGCTTCAAAGTCACTGAAAGCCCTGGCGGCTTTCAGTGAACCAACGAAAACGCCCGGCATATGCCGGGCGTTTTCGTTTGGTGCTTGGCTTAACGGGCGCGGTAGGTAATGCGACCCTTGCTCAAGTCATAAGGTGTCAGCTCGACGCGCACCTTGTCACCAGTGAGAATGCGGATGTAGTTCTTGCGCATCTTGCCGGAGATGTGCGCGGTAACGACGTGCCCGTTTTCCAACTCCACGCGGAACATGGTGTTGGGCAGGGTGTCGACGACAGTGCCTTCCATTTCGAAGCTGTCTTCTTTCGACATGCAGTAAAGCCCTCGGTATCCAGGAAATGGCCCGGTGCAACTGGCGCCAGGCAAAAGCGGCGTGCATTGTGCCCGAAAACAGGGGGCTGCGCCAAGGGGCTTGGTTCGTCGAGCTGACTTGAGGGTGGTCAAGCGGGTCTAGGTGAGCAGCGTCCAGCGCTGATTGACGAAGAGTTCGATCGGGCGGTACTGGGTTTTGTAGTTCATCTTGCGGCAATTCTTGATCCAGTAGCCAAGATAGACGGCTTCCAGACCCAGGCGTGCGGTCTCGCCGACTTGCCAGAGGATAGCGAAGCGGCCAAGGCTGCGGCGCTCTTCAGCTGGGTCATAGAAGGTGTAGACCGCCGAGAGACCGTTTGGCAGAAGGTCGGTAACGGCGATCGCGACGAGTCGACCTTGCAGGCGGAACTCATAGAAGCGCGAGAAGGGCAGGTCGCGAACCAGAAAGGTGGAGAACTGATCTCGACTGGGTGGGTACATGTCGCCGTCGGCATGGCGCTGCTCGATATAGCGCACGTAGAGCGAGTAGTACTCCTCGGAGAAAACCGGGCGTACGGAGCGTACGCTGATGTCTTCGTTGCGCTTGAGGATTCGCCGTTGCTGGCGGTTGGGTGTGAACAGGGCGGCCGGAATGCGTGCCGGGATGCAGGCACTGCACTGCTGGCAGTGCGGACGGTAGAGGTGGTCGCCGCTGCGGCGAAAGCCCATTTCCGAGAGTTCTGCATAGACCAGCACGTCCATGGGCTGACTGGGGTCAAGGAACAAGGTGGTCGCCTGTTCCTCTGGCAGATAGCTGCATGGATGCGGTTGAGTGGCGTAGAACTTCAGGCGGGCCAGCTCGGTCATGGTCGCGTCTCGGGTAAAGCCTTGCCTATGAGTGTAAGCCAGTGTTCCGAGCCCTACCATATGAGAGGAACACTAGCTGCAAGTGTGCTCCCGCGGCGGGGCTGATAGGGTTTGCGCGCGATCACTTTCAGGTGTGTGCTAAGCGAGCCAATCTGCTTTGCTGGGCAGGTCGAGATGACGCTGCAGATACTCGGCGAAGGTGGCGCGTGGGATGGCTCTGGCGCCGAAGCTGTGCAGATGTTGTGTGGGCATCTGGCAGTCGATGAGCACGAAGCCCCATTCCTGCAGCTTGCCGACCAGCGTGGCGAAGCCGACCTTGGAGGCGTTGTCGGCGCGGCTGAACATTGATTCGCCGAAAAACAGCTGGCCCATGGCCAGGCCATAGAGTCCGCCGACCAGCTCGTCCCCATTCCAGACCTCCACGGAATGAGCGATGCCGCGTTGATGCAGCTGCAGATAGGCCTCCTGCATGCCGCGGGTGATCCAGGTTCCATCGGCGTACGCGCGTGGCTCGGCGCAGGCCTTTATGACGGATGGAAAGTCCTGGTCGAAGGTGACGCGATAGCGTTGTTGGCGCAGCAGTTTGGCCAGGCTGCGAGAAACATGCAGTTCTTCGGGAAGCAGTACCGTGCGCGGATCGGGTGACCACCAGAGAATCGGCTGGCCATCCTGAAACCAGGGGAAGCAGCCATGCCGATAGGCGCTGACCAAGCGGTCGGCGCTCAGGTCGCCGCCGGCAGCCAGCAGGCCATTGGGTTCGCGCATGGCTTTCGTCAGCGGCGGGAACTGCAGGGAGTCACGTTGCAGCCAAGTCAGCATGCGCGCTTGTCCAGCGGAGGAGGGGAGGGCGAGTGATGCACTCGCCCTTATCCATCAATTGCCGTCGAGGAATTTCTCGACATCCAGCGCAGCCATGCAGCCTGCGCCGGCCGAGGTGATGGCCTGGCGATAGACGTGATCGGCCACGTCGCCGGCGGCGAACACACCTTCGATGCTGGTGGCGGTGGCATTGCCTTCGCTGCCGCCTTTGATCTTCAGGTAGCCGTCATGCATGTCCAGCTGGCCGACGAACAGCTCGGTGTTGGGCTTGTGACCGATGGCGATGAATACGCCGGCCAGGGCCAGCTCCTTGGTGGTGCCATCTTCAGTGCTTTTCAGGCGTACACCGGTAACGCCGGTCTGGTCACCCAGAACTTCGTCCAGGGTGTGATTCCAGTGCAGGCGCATGTTGCCGTTTTCGACCTTGTCGAACAGCTTGTCCTGCAGAATCTTCTCCGAGCGCAGCTTGTCGCGGCGGTGTACCAGGTGCACTTCCTTGGCGATGTTCGACAGGTACAGCGCTTCTTCCACGGCGGTGTTGCCGCCGCCGATCACGGCAACTACCTGGTTGCGATAGAAGAAACCATCGCAGGTGGCGCAGGCGGAAACGCCCTTGCCGGAGAAGGCTTCTTCCGACGGCAGGCCCAGGTATTGGGCGCTGGCGCCGGTGGCGATGATGAGCGCGTCGCAGCTATAGGTGCCGCTGTCACCCTTGAGAATGAAAGGGCGGCTCTGCAACTCGGCGGTATGGATATGGTCGTAGAGAATCTCGGTGTCGAAGCGTTCGGCATGCTTCTGCATGCGCTCCATCAGCGCCGGGCCGGTAAGGCCTTCGACGTCACCCGGCCAGTTGTCCACTTCGGTGGTTGTAGTGAGCTGGCCGCCAGGCTGGATGCCGGTGATGACCACTGGCTTGAGGTTGGCGCGTGCGGCGTAAACAGCGGCGCTGTAACCGGCAGGGCCGGAACCCAGGATGATCAGGCGGGAATGCTTGACTTCGCTCATAAAAAAACCCCATAAGCCTTTGTCACAAAAGAGAATGCGTGCTCCAATTGAGCCGCATGGAAGCTGCTGGCGGCTATGCTACACCGAAGCGAGGCGCATGCGGGAGCTTGGCGATTGGCCTACGCGGCAAGCTGGCTCTACAATAGCGCGCTTGCGCGGTTAACCATCAGATGGACGCGCCAAGGGCGCAGGAAATGGCTGTTTTGAAGAATTCCACCACCCAGATTACCGACTGGCGCCAGAAGCTTCAGTATCGACTGAAGGAAGGCGCATTGATCGCCCTGGGCGCAATGTGCATGTACCTGCTGATGGCGCTGTTGACCTATAACGTCGCCGATCCGGCGTGGGACAACAGCGTGCAGGTCGAGCGTATCATCAATGCCGGCGGCAGCATTGGCGCCTGGCTCTCCAGTGCGCTGTTCGGCGCACTGGGCTACTTCGCTTATATCTTCCCGTTGCTGCTGGCCGCCAAGACCTGGCAGGTGTTTCGTACGCGCAATCAACCCTGGCACTGGAACGGCTGGCTGTTCTCCTGGCACAGCATCGGTCTGGTGTTCCTGATCCTCTCCGGTGCGGCACTCGGCGATATTCATTTTTCTGCGGCTGCCGGCATGCAAGGTTCTGGTGGCGGCATGCTCGGTGCCAGCCTCGGCGACCTGGCCGTGCATGCGTTGAACGTGCAGGGCAGCACCTTGCTGTTCCTGGCTCTGTTCCTGTTCGGCTTGACCGTTTTCACCGACCTGTCGTGGTTCCGTGTGATGGATCTGACCGGCAAGATCACCCTCGACCTGATCGAGCTGATCCATGGCGCCATCACCGGTTGGTGGAATGCCCGTAGCGAGCGCAAGCAGATGAAGATTCAGCTGCGCGAGCTGGATGAGCGGGTCACCGAAGTGGCTGCGCCAGTCGTCTCCGATCGCCGTGAGCAGGCCAGGGTCAAGGAGCGCCTGCTCGAGCGTGAAGAGTCGCTGAGCAAGCACATGAGCGAGCGCGAGAAGCGCCCTGCACCAGTGATCGCGCCACCGCCTGTGGCCAAGGCACCGGAACCGAGCAAGCGAGTACAGAAGGAAAAGCAAGCGCCACTGTTCGTAGACAGTGCCGTGGAAGGCACCTTGCCACCGATTTCCCTTCTCGATCCTGCAGAAGCCAAGAAGGTCGAGTACTCGCCAGAGTCGCTCAAGGGCGTCGGCCATTTGCTGGAGATCAAACTCAAGGAATTTGGCGTCGAGGTCGCGGTGGATTCGATCCATCCGGGCCCGGTGATCACGCGCTACGAAATTCAGCCAGCGGCAGGGGTCAAGGTCAGCCGCATTGCCAACCTGGCCAAGGATCTGGCGCGTTCGCTGGCGGTGACCAGCGTACGTGTCGTGGAGGTCATTCCCGGCAAGACCACCGTTGGTATCGAGATTCCCAACGAGAATCGCCAGATCGTGCGCTTCTCCGAGGTGCTGTCGACCCCCGAATATGATGATGCCAAGTCGCCGGTCACCCTGGCGCTGGGGCATGACATTGGCGGCAAGCCGGTGATTACCGATCTGGCCAAGATGCCGCACTTGCTGGTTGCAGGTACGACTGGCTCGGGTAAGTCGGTCGGCGTGAACGCGATGATTCTGTCGATTCTGTTCAAGTCGAGTCCGGAAGACGCCAAGCTGATCATGATCGACCCGAAAATGCTCGAGTTGTCGATTTACGAAGGCATCCCGCACTTGCTTTGCCCGGTCGTCACCGATATGAAGGAAGCGGCCAACGCCTTGCGTTGGAGCGTTGCCGAGATGGAGCGCCGCTACAAGCTGATGTCGAAGATGGGCGTGCGCAACCTGGCGGGCTTCAACCGCAAGGTCAAGGATGCCATCGAGGCTGGCGAGCCATTGGCTGACCCGCTGTTCCGCCGCGAAAGCATGGAAGACGAAGCGCCGCTGCTCAAACCGTTGCCGACCATCGTCGTTGTCGTCGACGAGTTCGCCGACATGATGATGATCGTCGGCAAGAAGGTCGAAGAGCTGATCGCTCGTATCGCGCAGAAGGCGCGTGCGGCCGGTATTCACCTGATTCTCGCCACCCAACGCCCGTCGGTAGACGTGATCACCGGCCTGATCAAGGCCAACATTCCGACCCGTATGGCATTCCAGGTATCGAGCAAGATCGACTCGCGCACCATCATCGATCAGGGCGGTGCCGAGCAACTGCTTGGCCACGGCGATATGCTCTATATGCCGCCTGGTACCAGTTTGCCAATCCGTGTTCACGGCGCCTTCGTCTCCGACGATGAAGTGCATCGTGTGGTCGAGGCCTGGAAGCTGCGCGGTGCGCCGGATTACAACGAAGACATTCTTGCGGGCGCTGAAGAAGGCGGTGGTAGCTTCGAAGGTGGCGGCAGTGAAGGCGGTGAGGGCAGCGAGGAAGATCCGCTGTACGACGAGGCCGTCAACTTCGTGCTGGAAAGCCGTCGTGCTTCCATTTCCGCGGTTCAGCGCAAGCTGAAGATCGGCTACAACCGCGCCGCGCGAATGATCGAGGCGATGGAAATGGCTGGCGTGGTCAGCTCGATGAATACCAACGGTTCGCGCGAGGTGCTCGCGCCCGGCTCTGCGCGCGACTGACGGCAGCGTCACGGACAAACCGCGCGTTTCGCGGTCTACAAAATTCCACGGCCGCCACAAGCAGCCGAGCAATGCGAGGTGCGGACTCACCTCGCCATCCTTAACGGACTCAAGGGGTTCATATGCGTGTTATTCGCCTGCTGATGCTGGCTGCTCTGAGTTTCACCCTGCTGACTGCCCAGGCCGATGAAGAGGCGGCCACCAAGCGCCTGAGCGAACTGCTCAGCCAGGCGCAAACCATCAGTGCGCGCTTTTCCCAACTGACCCTCGACGCCAGCGGCACTCAACTGCAGGAAACCGCAGGGCAACTGGTGCTCAAGCGTCCGGGCATGTTCCGCTGGCACACGGATCAGCCGATGGAACAACTGCTGGTATCCAACGGCGAAAAGGTCTGGCTGTACGATCCAGATCTGGAGCAAGTGACCATCCAGACGCTCGATCAACGCCTGACCCATACGCCGGCGCTGTTGCTCTCCGGCGATGTCTCACAGATTCGTGAAAACTTCGATATCGACTACAAGGAAGGCGGTAGCGTGGTCGATTTCATTCTCAAGCCCAAGGCCAAGGACAGCCTGTTCGATAGCCTGCGCCTGTCGTTCCGCAATCGCGTGCTCAATGACATGCAGCTGATCGACAGCATCGGCCAGCGCACCAATATCCTGTTCCTCAATGTGAAGATGAATGAGCCGGTCGAAGATCACCTGTTCAGCTTCGACATTCCGGAAGGTGCGGACGTCATCCAGGAGTAAGTCGTGGATCTGTTCGGTCGCCAACCTGTCGCGCAGCCTCTGGCTGCGCGTTTGCGTGCCACCAGCCTGGACGAATACGTCGGGCAGGAGCATGTGCTGGGGCCGGGCAAGCCGCTGCGTGAGTCGCTGGAACAGGGCGCTTTGCACTCGATGATCTTCTGGGGGCCGCCAGGCGTGGGCAAGACCACCCTGGCCCGCTTGCTGGCTAAGGTTACCGATGCCCACTTCGAGACCATTTCCGCGGTGCTGTCCGGGGTTAAGGAGATCCGTCAGGCTGTGGAGGTGGCTCAGCAACACGCCGCTCAGTACGGTCGTCGCACCATCCTCTTCGTCGATGAAGTGCATCGCTTCAACAAGAGTCAGCAGGATGCCTTTCTGCCCTACGTGGAAGACGGCACGCTAATCTTTATCGGTGCTACCACGGAAAACCCTTCCTTCGAGCTGAACAATGCGCTGCTGTCGCGTGCCCGCGTTTATGTGCTCAAGAGCTTGGACGAAGCGGCGATGCGCAAGCTGGTCAAGCGTGCGCTAAGCGACCCGAAAGGCCTGGGCGAGCGCCATCTCAGCCTGCCGGACGAGGCCTTTCAGATTCTCCTGGCCGCTGCCGATGGTGACGGTCGTCGCCTGCTCAACTTCCTCGAGAATGCTGCCGACCTGGCAGAGGATGACAGCGAAATAGGCGTCGAACTGCTGCAGAACCTGCTGGGTGACAGCCGTCGTCGTTTCGACAAGGGTGGCGAGGCTTTCTACGACCAGATTTCCGCACTGCACAAGTCGGTGCGTGGTTCCAGCCCGGACGGCGCGCTGTACTGGTATGCACGCATGCTCGATGGCGGCTGTGACCCGCTGTATATCGCCCGCCGGGTAGTGCGCATGGCCAGTGAGGATATTGGCAATGCCGACCCTCGCGCCCTGACCCTGTGCCTCAATGCCTGGGATGTGCAGGAGCGCCTGGGCAGCCCGGAAGGCGAGTTGGCCGTAGCCCAGGCCATCGTCTATCTCGCTTGTGCGCCGAAGAGCAACGCGGTGTACACGGCCTTCAAGGCGGCCATGCGCGACGCTGCCGAGCAGGGCTCGCAAGAAGTACCACTGCACCTGCGCAATGCGCCGACCAAGCTGATGAAGCAGCTCGGCTATGGCGATGAATACCGCTACGCCCATGATGAGCCGGATGCCTACGCGGCAGGGGAGGATTACTTTCCTGAGAATCTCGAGCCGCGGCAGTATTACGACCCGGTTCCGCGTGGGTTGGAGTTGAAGATTCGCGACAAACTGCAGCATTTGCGTCACCTCGACGCCAATAGCCCTCGCCAGCGGAGAAAGCCATGATTCGTGTCGCGCTTGCCGTTGCGCTGGGTGGCGCAGTGGGTTCCGTGTTGCGCTTTCTCGCCTCCAGCTGGGTGGCCGCGCAGTGGCCGAGGCACTTCTACATGGGAACCCTGGCGGTCAACCTCTTCGGTTGCCTGCTGATCGGCCTGCTCTCCGGTTTGTTCCTGACGCGCACCGAGCTGCCGCTAGAGCTGCGCGTAGGTTTGATCACCGGTGTTCTCGGCGGCTTCACCACCTTTTCCTCCTTCAGCCTGGAAATCCTCAAACTGATGGAAAGTGGGCGTCTGTTCGAAGCAGCCGGCTACTTGCTGTGCAGTGTGCTGGGTGGCCTGCTTGCCGCCTGGTGCGGATTGCTGTTGGCCCGATTGGCATCATGACCCGCTAAAGCTTTACACTCGGCAACCCGCGTCACGCTGGTGGCCGCAACCTTTTTTCGCCGATGTATTGAGACCCGAACATGCTCGATTCCAAACTCGTCCGCACGCAACTCACCGAAATTGCCGAGCGCCTCGCCACACGTGGCTTCGCTCTCGATGTAGCCCGTTTCGAGGCTCTGGAGAGTCAGCGCAAGTCGGTGCAGGTGCGCACCGAACAACTGCAGGCCGAGCGTAACAGCCGTTCCAAGTCCATCGGTCAGGCCAAGGCGCGCGGCGAGGACATCACGCCGTTGCTGGCGGAAGTCGATCAGATGGGCAGCGATCTGGAAGCCGGCAAGCGTGAGCTGGACGCCATCCAGAACGAGCTGGATAACCTGCTGCTGAATATTCCGAATCTGCCGCACGAGTCGGTGCCGGTTGGTGCGGATGAAGACGGCAACGTCGAGGTGGCGCGCTGGGGCACCCCGCGTAGCTTCGATTTCGAGATCAAGGATCATGTCGCCCTGGGCGAACAGCATGGCTGGTTGGATTTTGAAACTGCCGCCAAGCTGTCCGGTGCGCGTTTCGCCCTGCTGCGTGGCCCTATCGCCCGTCTGCATCGTGCTCTGGCACAGTTCATGATCAACCTGCACACCGGCGAGCATGGCTACGAGGAGGCTTACACACCTTATCTGGTGCAGGCTCCCGCGCTGCAGGGCACTGGTCAGCTGCCGAAGTTCGAGGAGGATCTGTTCAAGATCGGCCGTGAGGATCAGGCTGACCTATACCTGATCCCGACGGCGGAAGTGTCGCTGACCAACATCGTTGCTGGTGAAATTCTCGATGCCAAACAGCTGCCGCTGAAGTTCGTCGCCCACACGCCGTGTTTCCGTAGCGAAGCAGGTGCCTCGGGTCGCGATACGCGCGGGATGATCCGCCAGCACCAGTTCGACAAGGTCGAGATGGTGCAGATCGTCGAGCCGTCGAAGTCCTTCGAGGCTCTGGAGGGCATGACCGCCAATGCCGAGCGCGTGCTGCAACTGCTGGAGCTGCCGTATCGCAAGCTGGCCCTGTGCACGGGCGATATGGGCTTCTCCGCGGTGAAAACCTACGACCTGGAAGTCTGGGTGCCGAGCCAGGACAAATACCGCGAGATTTCCTCCTGCTCCAACTGCGGCGACTTCCAGGCGCGGCGCATGCAGGCGCGCTACCGCAATCCGGAAACCAACAAGCCGGAGCTGCTGCACACGCTCAATGGCTCTGGTCTGGCGGTCGGGCGCACGCTGGTGGCGGTGTTGGAAAACTACCAGCAGGTCGATGGCAGCATCCGCGTGCCGGAAGTGCTCAAGCCCTATATGGGCGGTATCGAAGTGATCGGCTAAGTCGCGATCAGTTTGCATAATACGGGGTGGCAATGGCCGCCCCGTTTTTTAGGCGGCAAACGCCGTGCGCACCCGAGCCGGCATCAATCAATGGTGCGCATGGCGCACTCTGCGAGCTTGCCGCTCACCTTCCTCTTACGAGGCGTGATTCATGCAATTCCTTCCGCTGTTCCACAAGCTGCAGGGTCGTCCGGTATTGGTGATCGGCGGTGGTGAGGTCGCACTGCGCAAGGCGCGCCTGCTGAGCGACGCCGGTGCTCGTTTGCGAGTGGTGGCCCCCGATATTCGTCGCGAGCTTCAGGAGCTGGCTGGCCCGGATGGCATTTTCCTGCGTGGCTACGCGAGCACTGATTTGCAGGGTGTGGCCCTGGTCATTGCCGCGACCGATGATGTGCCGCTCAATGCGCAGATTTCCGCTGACGCCCAGGCGTTGGGTATTCCCGTCAACGTGGTGGATGCGCCGGCACTGTGCAGCGTGATATTCCCGGCTATCGTCGACCGCTCACCGTTGATCGTTGCGGTCAGCAGTGGTGGTGATGCGCCGGTGCTGGCACGACTGATCCGCGCCAAGATCGAAACCTGGATTCCAGCGACCTATGGCCAACTGGCCAACCTCGGTAAACGCTTTCGTGATCGGGTCAAACAGTTATTCCCCGATGTGCAGCAGCGCCGGGTGTTCTGGGAGGACGTTTTCCAGGGGCAAATCGCCGAGAGTGTTTTTGCCGGCAAGCCGGAGGAGGCCGAACGTCTGCTGGAGGCGCGCGTGGCAGGCGCCGCACCGCGTGCTTTGGGCGAGGTGTACCTGGTCGGTGCCGGGCCGGGTGATCCGGATCTGCTGACATTTCGTGCCCTGCGTCTGATGCAGCAAGCCGACGTGGTGCTCTACGACCGGTTGGTTGCGCCCGCCATCATCGAGCTGTGCCGTCGTGACGCCGAGCGCATTTATGTCGGCAAGCGCCGCGCCGATCACGCCGTACCGCAAGAGCAGATCAACCAATTGCTGATCGACCTGGCCCGTCAGGGCAAGCGCGTGCTGCGCCTGAAGGGCGGTGATCCGTTCATCTTCGGGCGTGGCGGTGAAGAGATCGAGCAACTGGCGGCCGAGGACATTCCGTTCCAGGTGGTTCCGGGCATCACGGCGGCATCGGGTTGTGCGGCGTACGCGGGCATTCCGCTGACCCATCGTGATCATGCGCAGTCGGTGCGCTTCGTCACTGGCCACCTCAAGGATGGCAGCAGTAACCTGCCGTGGAAGGATCTGGTTGCACCCGGGCAGACGCTGGTTTTCTACATGGGGCTGGTCGGTTTGCCTGGCATCTGTGAGCAGCTGATCGCCCACGGACGTGCGGGTACGACGCCTGCGGCATTGGTGCAGCAGGGCACCACGCAGAATCAGCGGGTGTTCACGGGGACTCTGGAAACCCTGCCGAAATTAGTGGCTGAGCACGAAGTGCATGCTCCGACCCTGGTCATCGTCGGTGAGGTGGTCACTCTGCGGGACAAGCTGGCCTGGTTCGAGGGCGCACAAGGAAGCGTCTGATTCCTTGTCGGGGTCGGCAACGCTTATTAGCATTACCGGCCCCAGCCATCAGCGCTTGCGTTGCAATACGCCTTTACCCGCAAGACGGTTGCGATCATGACCGCGAGTGAAGTCCTGATGCGGGCCTTTGGGAATCACGCCTGTCGGGTTGATGGTGGCGTGGCTGGCGTAGTAGTGCGACTTGATATGGGTGAAATCCACGGTCTCGGCGAGACCCGGCCACTGATACAGTTCACGTAGCCAGTTGGACAGATTCGAGTAGTCCTCGATGCGTCGCAGGTTGCACTTGAAGTGCCCGTGATAGACGGCATCGAAGCGAATCAGCGTGGTGAACAAGCGAATGTCCGCCTCGGTCAGGTATTCACCAGCCAGATAGCGTTGCTCGCCAAGCAGGGCCTCCAGTTCGTCAAGCATGGCGAATAGTTCATCGAAGGCTTCCTCATAGGCTTCCTGGGTGGTGGCGAAGCCTGCGCGGTAAACGCCATTGTTCACTGCCGGGTAGATGCGTTCGTTGAGCAGGTCGATGCGCTCGCGCAATGGCTCGGGGTAAAAGTCCAGCGTATTGCCGGTCAGGTCGTCGAAGGCATTATTGAACATGCGGATGATTTCCGCCGACTCGTTGCTGACGATTCCGCCAGTCTGTTTGTCCCATAGCACAGGTACGGTGACGCGGCCGGTGTAATGACGGTCATCGGCGGTGTAGCGCTGATGCATGTAGTTCAGGTTGTCGAGATGGTCGCCGCTGGAGCCGAAGTCGCGATCGAACGTCCAGCCCTGTTCACGCATCAACCAGCTCACCACGGATACGTCGATCAGTGATTCCAGGCCTTTGAGCTTGCGCAGGATCAGGGTGCGATGGGCCCAGGGGCAGGCCAGCGATACATAGAGGTGATAACGCCCGGCTTCCGCCTTGAAGCCGCCGTCACCGCTTGGTCCGGCGCTACCGTCTGCGGTTACCCAGTTGCGACGTTGTGCGCTTTCGCGCTGGAAGCGGCCGGTGTTGCCGGTGTCGTACCACTGGTCATGCCAGCGTCCATCGATCAACAAGCCCATAACGCGTGCCTCCATTTTGAATGAATCTGGAGTCTAACGTTATGAAGTCGATTGAACGGTGGAAAAAGCTGGCTTAACCAATCGACTGATTAGATTGGATGCGAGTGTCCCAGCGCTGCTGGGCCTGCGCGAAGGCCTCTTCACGTGCCAGTCCGAGCCCTCGCAGTGCTGTGGCCATGGTGGCGATCACCGCCAGCCTGCCGTATGCATCGTCATGTTCACCGCGCCAGAAGGCGGCCAGCACGGCAGGGTCGAGTCGCTCGGGTTTGACATGGCGCTGCGCTGACAGCGCGGGCCATTCTTCGTCCCAGTCCACACCATCGAGCGTGCCATAGAGATGGCAGGTGCCGTCCGGGTTGACCTCGATCTCGCCGCCTTCGCCCTTGATCACGATGGCGTGGTCGCCCAGCAGGCGACTGGCTTCGCGATGCACGGCCTGATAACCAGGGTGGAAAATGCTTTGCAGGCCGCAGCGGGCGCCGAGCGGGTTGATCACCCGCGCCAGGGAATGGATAGGCGAACGCAGGCCCAGGGTGTTACGCAGGTCGATCATGCGCTGCAGCGCCGGCATCCAGTCGCCTAGGTAGCTGTAAGCCAGGCCCTGCTCATCAAGTGCTTTCGCCACTGTCTGCCAGTCATTGGCGCAAGGAATATCCAGCTGCTCCAGCAGTTGCTCGGTATACATGCGCCCAGCAGTATGGGCACCGCCGCCGTGCATGAAGATGCGCACGCCGCTGCTAGCCAGCGCTTTGGCGGCCAGCAGGTACCAGGGTAGGTGGCGTTTCTTGCCGGCATAGCTGGGCCAATCCAGATCGACCTGAATAGCAGGCGCGCAGAGTCTTGGGCGGATGGCTTCGGTGAAACCGGCGAGTTCCTCGGCGCTTTCTTCCTTGTGCCGCAGCAACATCAGAAAAGCGCCGAGCTGAGTGTCCTCGACCTTGCCATCGAGCAACATACCCATGGCTTCGCGGGCTTCTTCACGGGTCAGTCCGCGTGCGCCGCGCTTGCCTTTGCCGAGAATGCGTACGAACTGGGCGAAAGGGTGTTCAGCAGGCGTGATCAGGTTCATAGGCAATTGGTCGGTTTCGGCAGGCCAGCGAGCTTGGCGGCGAGTTTGGCGGGCGTGCCCTTGAACAGGCGATTGAGGTGCAGGCTGTTGCCCTTGTCCGTGCCCAGTTTCAGGGCCACGTACTTGATCAGTGGGCGATTGGCCGGCGATAGCTGGAATTCGTCGTAGAAGGCACGCAGCGCTTCGAGGATTTCCCAGTGTTCATCACTTAACTGCAGATCTTCCGATGCTGCCAATGCCTCGGCTGTAGTGCGTGACCAATCCTGCAGGTCGACCAGATAGCCGTCCTTGTCCAGGGGAATATCACGTCCAGCGACGTTGAGCGTGCTCATAGCCAGCTATTGACCTTGTCGTAGCGGGTGCACAGCTCAACGAACCCTGGATAGTCCACTACCTGTGTGCGTTCGGGCGCCTTTAGGCCGCGCGCGCTGAGGTCTTCGTCCAATGCGTAGAGGGCGATACTGGCAGGCATCAACTGCAGTGCCTGCAGGTTGGCGGTGTTGGGTTGCAGTGCGTAGACCGCATCGCCGTAGAGCAGCAATGCGTCGCTGGCGCCCAGCAGGCGCAGGCAACTGGCCAAACGGCTATCGGCGAACGGCGAATGGGAAAGGATATGCAGGGTGGCCATCAGAGGGTGATCACCTGGTCATAACGATCGAGGAGGGCGGTCAGCGCTGCGTCGTCGAGTCGCTGTACCGCCAGATTCAGTTCTGTGTTGCTCAGGCTACGTTCGGCCAGGCTGCGCTGGCTGGCATACAGATCCTCTACGCCGAACATCGGCAGGGCCTGGAGGTTCGCGCCAAGATCCTTCTGCTGCAACTGGCCGGGTTGTTGTCCGGAGCTCAGCTGGAAAACGCCATCGTCGAGAAACAGCATGCCGATCGGCAGATCGAAGGCGCCGCCAGCCAGAGCGATATCCAGCGCTTCGCGTGCGCCGGGGCCGCTCCAGGGCGCCTGACGGCTGATGATCAATAGTGACTTGCTCACTCACGAGCCTCCGAAACAGACAAGTCGGTCGGCCTGCTGCGCCGCTTCATGCAATTGGCCCAGCCCGGATAGCTCCCACGGAGCCTCAAGGTTGGCGGCAGGACGCGAATAGCGCTGCGCTTCTTCGGCATTGAGTACGCCTCGCCGTAATGCCGCCGCGATGCACACCACTGCGTCCAACCCATTGCTGGTGACGAACTCGCGCCACTCTTTGGGCAGATCCAGCTCGTCCTGGGGGCTGACGACATTACTGGCGGCGCTGTGCACGCCATCCTGATAGAAAAACAGGCGAACGATTTCATGGCCGCCAGCCAGTGCCGCCTGGGCAAAACGCAGTGCGCGGCGAGAAGCGGGGAGGTGCGGGGCGGCGAACAGGGCGATGGCAAACTTCATGAGGTGTCCGGCGAGGTAAAACTGGGCCAATGATAAGGCCAGGTGCGGCTGTCAGACAAAGATTCGCTGAGGCTGGCCGAACAGACGCCCAAGAAAAAGCCCGCCGAAGCGGGCTTTATGAGAGGCGCGACTTGAATATCAGTCGTCGCCGCCCATGATGCCGAAGATCTGCAACAGGCTGATGAACAGGTTGTAGATCGAAACATACAGGCTGATGGTCGCCATGATGTAGTTGCGCTCACCGCCGTGGATGATTGCGCTGGTCTGGAACAGGATGCAGGCCGAGGAGAACAGCACGAAGCCGGCACTGATCGCCAGTTGCAGGCCGCTGATCTGGAAGAAGAAGCTCGCAACCACGGCGCCCAGCAGAACGAAGAAGCCGGCGGTGATGAAGCCGCTCAGGAAGCTCATGTCCTTGCGAGTAGTCAGCACATAGGCGGACAGACCGAAGAACACCAGTGCGGTCATGGTGAAGGCGGAGCTGATGATTTCAGCGCCGTTGGACATGCCCAGATAACGGTTGAGGATCGGGCCCAGGGTATAACCCATGAAACCGGTCAGGGCGAGGGTGGAAAGCAGGCCCCACGAAGAGTTGCGCAGCTTGGCGGTGAGGAAGAACAGGCCATAGAAACCAATCAGCACCACGAAGATGTTCGGATAGGGGACGTTGGCGCGCTGAGAAATGAAGGCAACCAGGCCGCTGAAGGCCAAGGTGATGGCCAGTAGACCATAGGTGTTGCGCAGAACGCTGCTGACTTCCTGTTGTTCAACCTGAGAATGGTTGAGTGCGTAATCTCGCTCTTGCATGGCGACGCTCCTGTGGCACGAGGCTTTCGAAATCGAATGTACTGGATCATAACAGAGCAGGGTTACCTGCCAAGACTTAGAGTTTGACAGTGTGTTGCGTTCCGGTAAGATTGCCGCCCGCACTGCTGCGGAGGTTTGAGCATTAGCCTCCGTACTCGAAAATTTGGAAGCGTGGCCGAGTGGTTTAAGGCAACGGTCTTGAAAACCGTCGATGGGCAACTATCCGTGAGTTCGAATCTCACCGCTTCCGCCAATTCTCTATTTGCCTTGATGCAATTCTCGACCTTAATCTGGCGCTTGCTTTTTGACTCCCGTACGCCAAGCTAGGTCTGACCCTGGCTTTTTGCTAAGGTGATCGACAAGTTCAACCTCACCGTCGTTGCACGGTGGCTGACAAGGTGCAACGAGGTGGCGATTGATTAGGGTGCTGGTAGTAGACGACCACGATCTGGTTCGCACGGGCATCACTCGTATGCTCGCTGACATCGATGGTCTGCAAGTCGTAGGTGAAGCCTGCACTGGCGAAGAAGCCCTGCTCAAGGTGCGCGAACTCAAGCCCGACGTGGTGCTGATGGACGTCAAGATGCCCGGCATTGGGGGCCTTGAAGCCACGCGCAAGCTGATGCGCAGTCATCCTGATATCAAGGTCGTCGCGGTCACGGTGTGTGAGGAAGATCCTTTCCCGACTCGCTTGCTGCAAGCCGGCGCCGCTGGTTATCTGACCAAGGGCGCCGCGCTCGATGAAATGGTTCAAGCCATTCGCCTGGTGTTCGCCGGCCAGCGCTACATCGACCCGCAAATTGCCCAGCAACTGGCGCTGAAATCCTTCCAGCCGCAGAACAATGGTTCGCCCTTCGATCTGCTGTCCGAGCGTGAAATCCAGATCGCCCTGATGATCGCCAACTGCCACAAGGTGCAGAACATTTCGGACAAGCTGTGTCTGTCACCGAAAACGGTCAACACCTACCGCTACCGCATTTTCGAGAAGCTCTCCATCACCAGCGACGTCGAGCTGGCTCTGCTTGCGGTACGCCACGGCATGGTCGACGCCGTTAACTGAAGATGTCCGCCCCATTCGATTCGAGCGCCTTCCTGGCGACCTGTAGTGGTCGCCCCGGTGTCTATCGCATGTTCGATGGCGAAGCTCGGTTGCTTTACGTCGGCAAGGCGAAGAACCTCAAGAAACGCCTCTCCAGCTACTTCCGCAAGACCGGCCAGGCGCCCAAGACTGCAGCGTTGGTGGCGCGCATTGCGCAGATAGAAACCACCATCACCGCCAACGAGACCGAGGCACTGCTGCTTGAGCAGACGCTGATCAAGGAGTGGCGGCCGCCGTACAACATCCTGCTGCGTGACGATAAGTCCTACCCCTATGTGTTTCTCTCCGACGGCGATTTCCCGCGCCTTGGTATCCACCGTGGCGCGAAAAAGGCCAAAGGGCGTTACTTCGGCCCCTATCCCAGCGCCCTGGCGATTCGCGAGAGTCTCAGCCTGCTACAGAAAACTTTTCTGGTTCGTCAGTGCGAGGACAGTTATTACAAAAACCGCACAAGACCGTGCCTGCAGTACCAGATCAAGCGCTGCAAGGGGCCCTGCGTCGGCCTGGTCAGTCCTGAGGAATATGCAGAGGATGTTCGTCACTCGGTGATGTTTCTCGATGGCCGCAGCAATGCACTGAGCGACGAGCTGTCCGCCAGCATGGAAAAAGCCTCCATGGCGCTTGAGTTCGAGCGAGCTGCCGAGTTGCGCGATCAGATCGCCTTGCTGCGTCGTGTGCAGGATCAGCAAAGCATGGAGGGCGGTACCGGCGATGTCGACATCGTCGCAGTCATGCTCAACCCGGGTGGTGCCTGCGTGCACCTGATCAGCGTGCGTGGTGGGCGCGTGCTGGGTAGCAAGAATTTCTTCCCTCAGGTGGCAATCGAGGAGGAGGGCGGCGATGTGCTGATGGCCTTCCTCGGTCAGTACTATCTGGGCAATGCCGAGCGCGATCTGCCGAGCGAACTGATCGTCAACGTCCAGCATGAGGATTTCGCCACGCTGATCGAGGCAATCGAGTCGCTGCGCGGCCGCAGCCTGTCCATCAGTCATCGGGTTCGCGGTACCCGTGCGCGCTGGCAGCAACTGGCCGTTACCAATGCCGAGCAGGCGCTGGCGGCGCGCCTGGCCAACCGCGAGCATATGGCCGAACGTTTCGAGGCGCTGGCAAGCGTGCTGGAGATGGATGAGCCACCGCAGCGTATGGAGTGCTTCGATATCAGCCACTCCAGTGGTGAGGCGACGGTCGCCTCCTGCGTGGTTTTCGGCCCGGAAGGCCCGCTGAAGTCCGATTACCGCCGCTTCAATATTGAAGGCATTACCGCGGGCGACGATTACGCTGCCATGCATCAGGCGCTGACCCGGCGCTTCAGCAAAGTGAAGGATGGCGAAGGCAAGTCGCCCGACGTGCTGCTGGTCGACGGTGGCAAGGGGCAATTGGCTATGGCTCGGGAAGTACTGCAGGAACTGGCCGTGCCGGATCTGATTCTGCTCGGTGTGGCCAAAGGCACCACGCGAAAGCCCGGCCTTGAAGTGCTGTACCTCAATGACGCCGAGCACGAGTTCACCTTGCCGGGCAATTCGCCGGCACTTCACCTCATTCAGCAGATTCGCGACGAATCGCATCGCTTCGCCATCACCGGCCACCGCGCGCGACGGGGCAAAGCACGTCGCACCTCTAGCCTGGAGGAGGTGGCGGGAATTGGCCCCAAGCGGCGGCGTGAACTGCTCAATCACTTCGGCGGTCTACAAGAACTGTCTCGCGCCAGTGCCGAGGAAATCGCCAAAGCGCCGGGAATCAGCAAAAAGCTCGCCGAGTTGATTTATGCCACTCTGCACAGCGAGTAGAATGCCCGCTCACCTCGCAGCCTAGTTGTATTGATGAATATCCCCAACTTGCTAACCGTGCTCAGGGTTCTACTGATCCCGGTCTTTATCCTGCTGTTCTATTTGCCGTTCTCCTGGAGCTATTGGGCTGCCAGTGCGGTATTCGCCATTGCTGCATTCACCGACTGGCTTGACGGCTACCTGGCACGTCGCTGGGAGCAGGGCACTCCCTTCGGTGCCTTCCTGGATCCGGTGGCGGATAAATTGATGGTGGCGGTGGCCTTGGTGCTACTGGCGGCCGAGCATTCCAATCTTTGGCTGACGCTGGCTGCGGCGATCATCATCGGCCGTGAAATCGTGGTGTCCGCTCTGCGTGAGTGGATGGCCGAGCTGGGTGCGCGTGCGCATGTGGCGGTATCCAATCTGGGCAAGTGGAAAACCGCGGCGCAGATGGTGGCGCTGGTCATCTTGCTGGCCAATCCGCCCGTTTTCACCTTCTGGGTCATTCTGGGTTACGTCCTGCTGGTTATCGCTGCGGTGCTGACCTTGTGGTCGATGCTGCAGTACCTGCTGGCCGCCTGGCCGCACCTCAGCACGACCTCGGAAAAGAAATAAGTATTTTTGAATCAAAGGGTTGACGGCGCGATTCGATTCTATAGAATGGCGCCCGTCGACAAGACAAGCGGGAATAGCTCAGTTGGTAGAGCACGACCTTGCCAAGGTCGGGGTCGCGAGTTCGAGTCTCGTTTCCCGCTCCAGTTTTACACGAGCCGCCAAGGCGGCTCGTTTGATTTAAGGCTGAGTTGCAGAGTGGTTATGCACCGGATTGCAAATCCGTGAACGCCGGTTCGATTCCGACCTCAGCCTCCAATCCAAAAGGCCTCGTAGATCCATGATTTACGAGGCCTTTTTCATTCTCTCAGGTTGCTTTTGCATGCCTTGCGAGGATGCGGAGGGCTGTATATAGTCCGCCCTTCGCACAGCGCTACCGCCCGAATGGCGAAATCGGTAGACGCAGGAGACTTAAAATCTCTCGCCAGTAATGGCGTGCCGGTTCGAGTCCGGCTTCGGGCACCATGCTTCATGCGGTTTTCAGGATTGGGATTGGGCGCAACGCTTTTCCGCAATCCTGAAGCTTTTCCGCAATTCATCTGCTTGGCGTGATTTTCTTACCTCTTCACTCCCTTATGTACTGCTCGGTCATGACAACGGTTGGGCGTCCGAGCTGATCCCGTGCCTGTAGGATGTCTCCGCTCGATTCAGTCTTGCCGGTACCAGCCTTTACGCTACTTCATGCGTTTTGGTCTGCCTTCGTTTTCCATCAATTCAGCGAATTTTTTCCAGCTAAGGCGATGTTTGTTGGCACTGTTCCCGGCCGGAACCCATTCAATATTGCCTTTACTGATCAAAATGGTGCCGAGCTTGGCTCCATCGGCTTTCACCTCTACCTCAACGTCTTTGCTGAGCACGATCTTTTGGTGCAGGTTGACGCTTACTTCATGAGCCACGAGGGCCTCCTTGCGCATATACCCGAGTACCGGGCGAAAAGTTATCCAAACAGTGCTTTTTGCCAGTGCTCTTCGCTGATGATAGCGAGTGGTGAGCCTGTTTCTCGGAGCTCGACGGCCTTCTTGATTTTCGTGCCATAAGTACTATGGAGCCATTGATCGTTGCCGATGCTGCCCACCACCAAGTAATGAATCTTCTTGTTGATGCTGGCGCCGATCTGGCCGTTGCGCTCGAGCACCAACGCTTCACAATCCTTGCGTGGGCCGTAGGCCATGACACCAGTGAAGACGAATAGGCGGCCGCTCCATTCCAGTTCCGGGGCTGGGCGGCATAGCGGTAGGTCGTTGGGGGCGGTGAAGGCGTTGTCACTTGGTTTGGGCTTGCCCACGTTCAGGCCGGTGAAGCTGCGCAGCATGCCAAGTAGTTCGACCGACTCCTCGGGATCGAGCTCACCGTCTGCCAGCATGTCAGAAAGGCGCCGGTAGAGCAGGTTTACCACCGGGTCGCCGAGGTGAGCGAGGTTGCTGGAAATCCAGTTCTTCAGAAACTCGGCTTCCTGTTGGTTGATGTGCCCATCTGCGGTGATGCCGGCGGCCAGGCCTACCAGGGCATCGGCAGAGCGCCGATCTATGCGTGCCTCATGGAAGAAGCGACTGTTCTGGAATTCCTGATGTAGGTCGACCATTCGAGTCTCCTTCCTCGTTATCAGTATCGCTGTGTTGGTCGGCGAGTTTGGATATATCACCTGTGTAGGTGATCACCATTCCGGTCTTGGTGCAGGTAAGCGTGACCTCAGCGTCCAGATCGACGCTGAGGTCATCGCCACGCAGACCTTGCCATTGGGCCAGGTAGTGAAGAGCGCCGGTTTTGTCTTTCTTTTTGAGCGTGCGTGCGACGCCGCCTTTCCAGTTGAGCGGCGGCAATTCACCAGCTCTGCAACGCTCGGCTAACTCGGGGATTTGGATGGCGAGCTTGCGGCCGGTTTCCCAGCACGTGATCAGCCCACGATCGGAGCCTTGCCAGGCGGCGTTCCAGTCGAGGCCTATACGCTCGGGCTCGCTTATAGAACGGTGGATCGGGTTAGCCATATGTTTGCAATGTCCTTCTGCTGGCAGCGTCCTTGCGGCCCGGTATGAGCGAGCACTTAGTTGGTACTGCCACCGAAGCATAAACAGATACGGCCCAAATGCCATCACTGGTTGGATAACCAGTTTTGCGCGTTCAGCGTTTCGCCTGGCCTAGCCCAACTGGGCGAAAAGCGGATTCGCCATCTGCGGTTGCTGGTGTACTTGAGCGCCGCGTTGTTTGCAGTTGATATAGACGAAATTTCAAGATAATTTCCAGACATGCTCCATGTGAAGGCCTTGCTATACATGGACTTTGTGAGATTTGTTCAAGATAACTGAAGTTTCATTTTGAGATAATTTTACGTATGTCGCAGTTTGTTCACCATGAACTCCAGCTTCTGAACCCGTCCTTCGCTTCGCCTTTGGTGGATGTGCTGAACGAGCTTGAGCACCTGCGCCGCTTGCAGCTTGAGGGGAGTACGCCGCTTCCGGTCTTCTACCAATTGAAGAGCATCTTCCACATGCTGGAGAGTCTGGGGTCGGCTCGGATCGAGGGCAATCACACGACCCTTGCAGACTACGTCGAAAGCAAAGTAGAGGGGCGCCAGCAAGAGAGCGACCAGTTGCGGGAGGTCGCGAACATCGAACGGGCAATGGAGTACATCGAGGGCTCCATGAGCCCTGGGGATGCGCTGTCGGAGCATTTCATTCGGGAACTGCATCACCTTGCGGTCAACGATTTGGAAAGGGAGGGCGATCGAACGCCTGGAGCATATCGATCGGGGGCAGTTCGCATTTCCCAATCACCCCATGTTCCTCCTGACGCGGTCTCCGTCGCTGGTTACATGACCGAGTTGGTCGATTTCGTGAATCGACCGGATCCGTCCAAGTACGATCTGATGAAGGTGGCGTTGGCTCATCATCGATTCGGCTGGATCCACCCATTCGGCAATGGCAA
Organism: Pseudomonas berkeleyensis; assembly: GCF_014109765.1. Classification (NCBI taxonomy): domain Bacteria; kingdom Pseudomonadati; phylum Pseudomonadota; class Gammaproteobacteria; order Pseudomonadales; family Pseudomonadaceae; genus Pseudomonas; species Pseudomonas berkeleyensis. The sequence continues at coordinate 2,884,493 of NZ_CP059139.1, read as the reverse complement.
CGGGCGCGTGGTGAGGCTTTTGACCTACGCGTTGCTGATCAAGTACGGCTTTAACGTGAATGTTGGCGGCAGGTTGCTTAATCCCACGGCGGTTTTCTGCAATGACCGTGAACGTTACTACGCCATGCTGTCCGGCGCAGACAGTGGCACGCCAGAGGGGTTGGAAAGCTGGTGTATCTACGTGCTGGAGGGTGTGCGCGAAGAGCTGGATAAGGTGGATCGTCTGACCGATTTCGAATACCTGACCCGGCACATCCTCAACCCCGCCGTGGATATCGCGCGTAGCCGCTCCCTGATCACGGCAACCGAGGAGGGGGTACTCAAACTCGCCATCAAGAAAGGTATGGTGAAATCGTCGGATTTGGCGCCCGCGTTGCCTGGGTTGACCGCCAATCAGCGAACCTACCAGCTCAAGAAACTGGTCGACCAGGGCATGCTTCGCCCGGTGGTTGAGGGCGCCAGGCAGTATACGATTGGCTTCTCCAATAACTACTTGATTCGTGGCGTTGTAAAAGCGCTACGAGACGAAGGCTTCATTCCTGAACCTGTTGTTGGTTTGTGATCGGATTCTCCACGAACACTAACTGCGACTCGTGGCTGTACTCATAGGGCGTCGTTTCGATGTCAGTAGAGCGGTATTTGACGTTGGTGACGGCCAGGCCGATGCGCTTGCTGGTGCTGTCGCCCTCGAAGATGTTGATGAACACGTCGTTGCCCTCGCAGTCGCGCTCCACGTAGGCGCCGCAGTTGCCGGAATTGTCCGATTCGCTGGCAGTGAAGAGGGTCTTGGCCGACCAGCCATCGAAAACCACCAGCGCGTAGCTGGCCTCCGATGAGCCCTGGCCCGAGCCGGCGCCACCGATGATCACGGCGGAGTGGCTGTCGCTGTAGTCGTCCAGGGTGCGGATCTGGTTGTACTGGCCGCCGAATTCTTCCAGAGGGCGCGCTTCGCCGATCTCCGGACGGACGAGCAGGTAGCCGGCCCAGAAATTACGCCCGGCATTCTCGTAGGAAACCGAGGCGAGGTAGGCCTGTTCGCCGCCTTTGAGCGTGACAGGCAGCAGCTTTTCGATCGTTGGCCCCTGTTCGTTGATCTCTTCGGGCGACCAGGCGGCAATCTGAGTGGACGACGGCGGTGTGGGCGGTGCCGCGAAAGCGGAGGCGGCGGCAGATAAGGCGAAGGCGGCGATAAACTGTGAGCGCATAACTGTTCCCTGTAGTCGGTTGGTTTCCAATGCTGTCGACCAGCGTAGCGCCGAAGATACAAGCGACCCGAGTTCCATGCCAGCCGACACATGTGATGCGTTTGTCATCATTCCTTCGCTGATCCTTCACATCGCTGCCACCGCGATTGGTTGCAATCGCAGCAAACTCTGGAGGACGCTGCGATGCAGATTTGCGTGATAGGAGCTGGATACGTAGGGCTGGTAACGGCGACCTGCTTTGCCGAGATGGGCAATCAGGTGGTTTGCGTTGAGCGTGATCCCCAACGCGTCGCGATGCTGTCGCATGGCGAGGTACCGATCTACGAGCCTGGTCTGGAAGCGATGCTCAAGGCGCAGCTGGTGGGTGGCCAGCTCAGTTTCACTTCGCAGCTTCAGGCCGGAATCCGCCGCGCCGAAGTCATCTTCATCGCCGTGGGTACACCCAGCGGCGAAGATGGCTCGGCTGATCTGAGCCATGTACTGGCTGTCGCCGATGAGTTGGGTGAACGTCTGGAACAGAGCTGCCTGGTAGTGGACAAGTCCACCGTGCCGGTGGGAACTGCCGAGCGGGTCGAGCAACGTATCAATGCCGGCCTGGCACGTCGCGGCAAGCGCTCGCGGGTTACGGTCGCGAGCAATCCGGAGTTTCTTAAGGAAGGCTCTGCGGTCGAGGATTTCATGCGGCCTGACCGGGTGATCGTCGGTTGTGACGACGAGCGCGGCCGGGCGCAGTTGCGCCGGCTGTATGCGCCGTTCCTGCGCAATCACGACCGTCTGCTGTGCATGGGCGTGCGTGCGGCCGAGTTCAGCAAGTACGCGGCCAATGCCTTCCTGGCGACCAAGATTTCCTTCATCAACGAGATGGCCGGCATTTGTGCGCGGCTGGGCGTCGATATCGAGGAGGTACGCCGTGGCATTGGCAGCGATCGGCGCATCGGTACGCATTTCATCTATGCCGGTTGCGGTTATGGTGGTTCGTGTTTTCCCAAGGACGTGAAGGCGTTGATCCGTACGGCGGAGCACGAGGGCATCGAGCCGGGCATCCTGCGAGCGGTGGAGGCGCGCAACGCGCTGCAGAAGACACTGCTGTTCCAGGCTCTGCGCGAGCATTTCAATGGTCACTTGCAGGGCCGCGTCGTCGCGCTCTGGGGGCTGGCGTTCAAGCCGGGTACGGATGACCTGCGCGAAGCGCCGAGCCTGGTGCTGCTGGAGGCATTGCTGACTGCCGGGGCGCGAGTGCAAGCCTGTGATCCTGCTGCCATCCAGGCAGTTGCGCTGCGTTACGCCGATGCGCTCAAGACTGGGCAACTGGTGCTGAGCGAGTCGCCTTACGCGGTGACGCAGGGCGCGGATGCACTGGTGCTGATCACGGAGTGGAAACAGTTCCGTCAGCCTGACTTTCTGCGTGTTCGTGGCGGGATGCGGATGCCGGTGCTATTCGATGGACGCAACATTTATGACGCCGATCAACTGGCGGAACTGGGTTTTCTTTATCGTGGCATTGGCCGACCAGCAAGCGGCAGTTGTAAGGCTAGCGCGGCTTGATAGACTGAGCAGGCAATCCAACCATCCCCATCTGGGAGTCCCATGATCAAGAAATGCCTGTTCCCCGCTGCCGGTTACGGCACCCGCTTTTTGCCAGCGACCAAGGCAATGCCCAAGGAAATGCTTCCGGTGGTGAACAAGCCACTGATCCAGTACGGCGTCGAAGAAGCTTTGGAGGCTGGTCTCGATCAGATTTCCATCGTCACCGGTCGTGGCAAGCGCGCACTGGAAGACCATTTCGACGTGAGCTATGAGCTCGAGCACCAGATCAAGGGCACCGACAAGGAGAAGTATCTGGTTGGTATCCGTCGTCTGATCGACGAGTGCAGCTTCTCTTACACCCGCCAGGTGGAGATGAAGGGGCTGGGCCACGCCATCCTCTGCGGTCAGCCGCTGATCGGTGACGAGCCATTCGCCGTGGTACTGGCCGACGACCTGTGCCTGAACCTGGAAGGTGACAGCGTACTGGCGCAGATGGTCAAGCTGTACAACCAGTTCCGCTGCTCCATCGTCGCGATCCAGGAAGTACCGAAGGACGAAACCTCCAAGTACGGCGTGATCGCCGGCGAGATGATCCGCGAGGACATCTACCGCGTCAGCAACATGGTGGAGAAGCCCAAACCCGAAGACGCGCCGTCGAATCTGGCGATCATCGGTCGTTACATCCTGACCCCGGACATCTTCGACCTGATCCGTAGCACCCCTCCGGGCAAGGGCGGTGAGATCCAGATCACCGACGCCCTCATGCGCCAGGCCCAGCAGGGCTGCGTGATGGCGTACAAGTTCAAGGGCCAGCGTTTCGACTGCGGTAGCGCCGAGGGTTACATCGACGCGACCAATTTCTGCTTCGAGCACCTGTACAAGACCGGCAAGGCGTTCTGATACGTCTGCTAGCCAACGAAACGCCACCCTCGGGTGGCGTTTTGCATTTCAGGGGATGGGCATGTCTTCGGAGCCAGGGCCGAGTGGCTGGCCATAGCTGAACTCCACGTAGTTACCGGCCGGGTCGCGCAGGCCGCAGTAGTAACCGACCGGGTAGGGTTCGTCGCGTGGTGGCCAGATCAGGCAACCATCGTTATTGGCCATGGCGGCGATGCGCTCGACCTCCTCGCGGCTGGCCAGTGCGAAGCCGAAGTGGCTGTAATCATTGGCGGCCAGGTTCCTGTCCTGACCACCGGGCATGATGACGAAGATGAACTGGTGTTCCTTGCCCGGTTCGGCCATCCAGACGATGCGGGTGCCCTTGCCTGGGCGTTCATGGATCACCTGCATGCCGCAGAAGCGCTGATAGAAAGCGATGCAGGCATCGAGGTCGGGCACGTGCAGGGCCAGGTGAGTCAGGGTAGGGCGCATGGGGTTGTCCTCCGCCTTTCAGCTTAGCGTTGGGCTTTGCGGTATGCTCCATGTCTGCCAAGGAGATATCCGATGAGTTACGACTTCGACCTGTTCGTTATCGGCGCCGGTTCCGGCGGCGTACGTGCGGCGCGCTTCGCCGCTGGTTTTGGGGCCCGCGTGGCGGTTGCCGAAAGCCGTTACCTGGGCGGCACCTGCGTCAATGTTGGTTGTGTGCCGAAAAAGCTGCTGGTCTACGGCGCGCATTTCGCCGAGGACTTCGAGCAGGCTTCCGGTTTCGGCTGGTCGCTGGGCGAGGCCAACTTCGACTGGGCGACACTGATCGCCAACAAGAACCGTGAGATCGAACGCCTCAATGGCATCTACCGTAACCTGTTGACCAACAGCGGCGTAAGTCTGTTCGAAGGCCATGCACGTATCGTCGATGCCCACACCGTCGAGGTGAACGGCCAACGTCACCGCGCCGAGCGTATTCTCATCGCCACCGGTGGCTGGCCACAGATTCCGGACATTCCCGGTCGCGAGCATGCCATCAGTTCCAACGAAGCCTTCTTCCTCAAGGCGCTACCCAAGCGCGTGCTGGTGGTGGGCGGTGGCTACATCGCGGTGGAGTTCGCCTCGATTTTCCATGGGCTGGGCGCACAGACTTCGTTGCTGTATCGCGGCGACCTGTTCCTGCGCGGCTTCGACGGCGCGGTGCGTGAACACCTGCGCGATGAGTTGAACAAGAAAGGCCTGGATCTGCAGTTCAATGCCGACATCGCCAGCATTGCGCGCAATGCTGATGGCAGCCTGGCTGCAACGCTCAAGGATGGCCGTGTGCTGGAGGCCGATTGCGTGTTCTACGCCACTGGCCGCCGACCGATGCTGGACAACCTCGGCTTGGAGAACGTCGAAGTCAAGCTGGACGAGCGCGGCTACATCGAAGTTGACGACTTGTTCCAGACCTCCACCCCATCGATTCTCGCCCTGGGCGATGTGATCGGCCGCGTGCAACTGACGCCAGTCGCCCTGGCCGAAGGCATGGCTGTAGCACGTCGGCTGTTCAAGCCGGAGGAATATCGCCCGCTGGATTACCGCATGATCCCCACCGCGGTGTTCAGCCTGCCGAACATCGGCACCGTCGGTCTCAGTGAGGAGCAGGCCATTGAAGACGGGCACAAGGTGAAAGTCTTCGAGAGCCGCTTCCGGCCGATGAAGCTGACGCTGACCGAGAACCCGGAGCGCACGTTGATGAAACTGGTGGTCGATGCTGACAGCGACCGCGTGCTGGGCTGCCACATGGTCGGCCCGGAGGCAGGCGAGATCGTCCAGGGACTGGCCATCGCACTCAAGGCCGGCGCCACCAAGCAGATCTTCGACGAGACCATCGGGGTGCACCCAAGTGCTGCCGAGGAGTTCGTCACTCTGCGTACGCCTACCCGGGGCTGAGTTCGCAGCATGCAGCAGCTGTTCTACATCGCCGATCTGTTCGGTGTGGCGGTGTTCGCCATCACCGGTGCGTTGATGGCCGGGCGCAAGTCCATGGATCTGTTCGGTGTGCTGGTGATGGCCATCGTCACTGCGCTGGGTGGCGGTACGTTGCGCGACCTGATTCTGGACAACCACCCGGTCAGCTGGATTCGCGACGACACCTACATCCTGGTCGCCTCGCTGGCAGCGCTGGGCACGGTGGTATGGGTGCGCATGACCCGGCCAATCCATGAAAAAGGCCTGTTGATCGCCGATGCCTTCGGCCTGGCGGTGTTTACCGTCTATGGCACCGAACTGGCGCTGCAGCATGGCACGCCGATCAGCACGGCGGTGATCATGGGGGTGATGACCGGCGTGGTCGGCGGGGTGATCCGCGACGTGTTGTGCAACGAGATTCCGCTGATCTTCCAGAAGGAAATCTACGCCACCGCCTGCATTGCCGGTGCGCTGACCTTTATCGGCCTGCGCATGCTGGGCACCCCGCACTGGCTGGACACCTGCGTCGCCATGCTGGTGGTGCTGTGCGCCCGCCTGGCGGCGATTCACTGGCACCTGCGGTTGCCACGTTTTCATCTGTTGGACAGGCATTGAACATGATCGAACGACTGGATCATCTGGTACTGACGGTGGCCGATATCGACACCTCCGTCGACTTCTACGAGCGTGTGCTGGGCATGCGTCATGAGCGTTTTGGCGCCGGGCGCAGTGCCCTGGTCTTCGGTCAACAGAAATTCAACCTGCATCAGGCGGGCCGTGAGTTCGAGCCCAAGGCAAGCAGGCCGACGCCAGGCGCCATCGACCTGTGCCTGATCACGCTGTGGCCGCTGGAGCGGGTGCTGGCGCATCTGGTCGAGCAGGGCGTAACCGTCGAAGAAGGGTCGGTGGCTCGTACCGGCGCCATCGGCCCTATCGAGTCGGTGTACTTCCGCGACCCGGATGGCAACCTGATCGAAGTCAGCCGCTATCCCGAAAACGCTCCATAGGGCGCGATGCGCGCACCGCCTTGCTCAAGGTGCCAGTTCCGGGTCGTGATCCCGCTCGGTTTCCTGCGACTGGTCGATGGGTTGAAGATCGGTTGGGCCGGCCTCTTCAGCATCGACATCATCTTCGACCGTCGCCAGCTGCAGCGTACGGCTGGTAGACGCCCATACTTCCCGCAGTTTGTCAGGATTCTCGTTGAGGCTGATGCCGTAGCTCGGGACGATTTCGCGCAGTTTTTCCTGCCAGGTATCCGAGGCGAACTGATCCTTGAACGAGCGCTCCAGCAGGCTCAGCATGATTGGCGCGGCGGTGGATGCGCCCGGTGAAGCGCCGAGCAGGCCGGCAATGCTGCCGTCCCCGGAGGTGACCACCTCCGTGCCCAGCTTCAGTACACCGCCCTTGTCCTCGTCGCGCTTGATGATCTGCACGCGCTGGCCCGCCTGCCACAAGCGCCAGTCGTCCTTGTTTGCCTCGGGGTAGTAGGTCTGGAGTGCTTCGAAGCGATCATCGTCGGATTGCAGTACCTGGCCGATCAGGTAGCGCACCAGGCTGAACTCACTGAGCCCGACCTTGGTCATCGGCCAGAAGTTGCTGGTGGTCATGCTGCTGAACAGATCCCAGTAGGAACCTTCCTTGAGGTATTTGGTGGAAAAGGTGGCGAACGGACCGAACAGAATCACCCGTTTGCCATCGAGCACACGGGTATCGAGGTGCGGCACCGACATCGGTGGTGCACCGGTTGGCGCGATGCCGTAGGCCTTGGCCATATGCTGCGCGGCGACTTCCGGGTTTTCGGTGACCAGGAACGAGCCGCCAACCGGGAATCCACCGTACTCCTCGGCCTCGGCGATGCCGGATTTCTGCAACAGCTTCAATGCGCCGCCGCCTGCGCCAACGAACACGAAGCGGGCGTCGGTGACGCCGTCGCTACCATCGCCGAGATTACGGTAGGCAACGCGCCAGGAGCCGTCGTCGTTGCGGCTGATGTCGCGAACTTCGGTGGAAAGACGCAACGAGAAGTTGTCCTGCTTCTGCAGGTGGCCGACGAACTGGCGGGTAATCTCGCCGAAGTTGACGTCGGTGCCATCCGGCGACCAGGTTGCTGCGAGCTTCTGCTGCGGATCACGTCCGGCCATCATCAAGGGTACCCAGCTCCGGATCTGCTCGGGATCCTGCGAATACTCCATCGAGCTGAACAGTGGGCTGGCTTGCAGCGCGTCGTAACGCTTCTTCAGGAAACGGATATTGTCATCGCCCCAGACGAAGCTCATGTGCGGCGTGCTGTTGATGAAGGAGGGCGGGTTCTGCAGCACACCTTGCTGCACCTGCCAGGCGAGAAACTGGCGGGTGATCTGGAAGGACTCGTTGATCTCGATGGCCTTGCTGATATTGATGTTGCCGTCCTTGTCCTCCGGGGTGTAGTTCAGTTCGGCCAGGGCCGAGTGGCCGGTACCGGCATTGTTCCAGCCATTGCTGCTTTCCTCGGCAACGCCGTCCAGGCGTTCGACCATTTCCATCGACCACTGCGGCTCCAGTTCATTGAGCCAGACGGCCAGTGTCGAGCTCATGATGCCGCCGCCGATGAGCAGAACGTCCACCTTCTTCGGTTCATCGCCATGGGCAGTCGTGCAGCTTAGCGCAATGGCCAGGCCGATCAGCGGCAGATTGATCTTGATGTTCATCCGTTTACCTCCCGAAGGGTGCAGATTATCGCGGGCTTACCTGCAGCCCAGGTGCGCATTGCAGAACCTGGCTACACCTCCAGTAAGGACTACCGGAGGCATTCTTGGGTCGCCCAAGCCGACGGACGGACGGTCAATCCAGCACCTGGAGGGGAAGATAAGAAATTTTCTTCTGATATTTGCCTCACCGAAGATGTCAGAGGCTTCAGGAGGAAACTCAATGCACCTACCCGAGCAGAACAGCCGCAGTGAACCGATCCGGGAAAATATGCCCTTGCAGATCCGTGGCTGGCAGATCGAGAGGCTGGGTTGGTATGGCTTGTTGCTGCTGGTGGGGCTTGCATTGGGAGGCCTGTTCTCCAAAGGGCCACTGAGTGATGCTCAGGTAGTTAGCGAGCAGGGGGATCTGTTACTGGACTACCAACGATTCGCCCGTAATGGTGCGCAGTCGCAACTGATCGTGACCCTTGAAGAGAGAAGCCGATTGAGTATCGCTGGCGAGTTACTCGATGGCTTCTCCATCGACTCGATACAACCCGCACCAATGAGCAGCGCAAGTGATGGCAATGGTGGCCTGGTTCTCGACTTCAGAGTTGGCGCCGAGCGGACTGTAGTAAGCATTCGCCTTACCGCCAACGGTGTCGGTTCCTACCGTTCGACCTTGCATGCTGCCGACCAGCAGGTCGAGTTGAACCAGTTCATCTATCCCTGAGGAAAACACCATGGACGCAGTACTGCGTGCTGGCGCCATCTACCTGGCGCTGCTGCTCCTGTTCAAACTTTCAGGCCGCCGTTCGCTGGCGCAACTCACCACGTTCGACTTCGTCTTGCTGCTGATCATCGGCGAAGCGACCCAGCAGGCCCTGCTGGGTGAGGATTTCTCGATAACCAACGCCGTACTGGTGATCGCGACCCTGATTGTACTGGACGTCGGGGCCTCATTACTTAAGCGCCGCAGTGACTGGTTGGCACGATTGCTCGATGGTTCGCCGACCATCATCGTCGAGGATGGCGTGCCGATGCAGTGGCGTCTGGACAAAGCACGACTGACGCTTGATGACGTCATGGAGTCTGCGCGTGAGAGTGGTTTGGAGCGTCTGGAGCAAATCCGTTACGCAATCATCGAACGCAACGGCAAGATTTCCATCATCCAGCGTGCCAACGAAAAATGAGCATGACCATTCGTCAGCGACTGCCGAGCGAGGCGGAGAATTAGGCTGAACATCCGAGCAGGGCGATTTCTCCAAGTCAGGGCAAGGGCAATCCTGCCCATCACAGAGGAGAAACGACATGACCACCAAGAATCCTGGAAACTTCGCCAACGACCGTGAGAAGGCTTCCGAAGCCGGCAAGAAAGGCGGGCAAAACAGTGGCGGCAACTTCGCCAATGACCGCCAGAAAGCCTCTGAAGCTGGCCGCAAAGGTGGCCAGAACAGCCACGGTGGAGGCCGCGCTTGAGTGACTGCGTAGCTGGGGGAGGCCCTTACCGGGCCTCCTTTCCATAACGGTGAGCATGCCCCTACAAACCAAACGGCAAGCCCGCGAAATACCTTGAACCGTTAAAGCTGTTGACGAGTCAGGTTCTAGTACCGAATCCCTCAATTGGTACAGAACCCATGATCAAGAAATGCCTGTTCCCCGCCGCCGGTTACGGCACCCGTTTTCTTCCCGCTACCAAGTCGATGCCCAAGGAAATGCTGCCGGTCGTCGACACCCCGTTGATCCAGTACGGCGTCGAAGAAGCACTCGAGGCAGGGTTGAACGAAATCGCCATCGTCACTGGACGGGGCAAACGCTCGCTAGAGGATCACTTCGATATCAGCTACGAGCTGGAGCACGAGATTTCCAATACCGGGAAGGAAAAATCCCTTAGTGGTGTTCGCCACCTGATCGACCAATGCACCTTTTCCTACACCCGCCAGATCGCAATGAAGGGGCTTGGCCACGCCATCCTCACCGGGCGCTCGCTGATCGGCGACGAGGCTTTCGCCGTGGTGCTGGCCGATGACCTGTGCCTGAACCTCGATGGCGACGGTGTGCTGACCCAGATGGTCAAGCTCTACGAACAGTTCCGCTGCTCCATCGTCGCCATTCAGGAAGTGCCAATGGAAGAGGTCTCGCGTTATGGCGTGATCGCTGGCGAGGCGCTGCGCGATGACATCTTCCGCATCGACCGCATGGTGGAGAAGCCCAACCCAGAAGATGCGCCGTCCAACCTGGCGATCATCGGTCGCTACATCCTCACGCCCGACATCTTCACCCTGATCGAGCAGACCGAGCCAGGCAAGAGCGGCGAGATCCAGATCACCGATGCCCTGATGAAACAGGCCCAGCAGGGCTGTGTGCTGGCCTACAAATTCAAGGGCCAGCGCTTCGATTGTGGCTCGGCCGAAGGCTACGTGCAGGCCACCAATTTCTGTTTCGAGAACCGCCACAAGACCCACCCGGTGACGGCCAGCCCGCGTTTGCAGGCCGTCTGAACGCTTACCCGATAAGGAGCATGAAAGATGAACGACAAGACATTGCCCGCTCAGCACCAGGAGCGGCAACCTGGTATCGAACACGCCATGCATCCCGAGCCGGTTTATCTCGCCGATGATTACCGTGCTGCCGGCAAGTTGGCCGGCAAGGTGGCGATCATCACTGGCGGCGACAGCGGCATTGGCCGCGCCGTGGCGGTGCATTACGCCCTGGAGGGCGCCAGGGTCGCGCTGGTCTATCTGAACGAAGACGAAGATGCGCAGAAGACCCTGGATGAGGTGAGCCGCCATGGCGGTGAGGCCATCGCCCTGGCCGGTGACGTGGGCGACGGCAGCTTCTGTCAGTGCGTGGTCGATGCAGTGATCGCCAAGTGGGGCCGGATCGATATCCTCATCAACAACGCCGGCGAGCAACACCCCGAGCACAACCTCGAAGCGCTTGACGAGGCTCAGTGGGAAAAGACCTTCCGCACCAACATCTTCGCCATGTTCCACCTGACCAAGGTCGCGCTGGAGCATCTGCAGCCTGGGGCGAGCATCATCAACACCAGTTCGGTGACGGCCTACAAGGGCAATCCGATGTTGCTCGACTACTCCTCGACCAAGGGCGCGATCACCTCGTTCACCCGTTCACTCTCGATCAACCTGGCGCCTCGCGGCATTCGGGTCAACGGCGTAGCGCCGGGGCCGATCTGGACGCCGCTGATCCCATCCACCTTCAGCGCTGAAAAGGTTGCCGAATTCGGTGCCGACACACCGCTTGGTCGGCCCGGCCAACCCGCCGAAGTGGCGCCAGCGTTCGTCTACCTGGCCAGCAACGATGCCTCTTACGTGACCGGGCAAATGCTCCACGTCAACGGCGGTAGCGTGGTCAATGGCTGATGAAAAATAGCCTGAACGAGTCGGCGTGGCGCCTGCCTCAATTTATGTAGAGGCAATCACGCCTCGCGAACAAACCATCAGGAGGTACCAGTAATGGCGACCAACAAGAATCCGGGTAACTTCGCAAACGATCGTCAGAAAGCTTCGGAGGCCGGGCGTAAAGGCGGTCATAACAGCGGCGGCAACTTTGCCAATGACCGCCAGCGGGCGGCTGAAGCCGGGCGCAAGGGCGGCCAGAGCAGCCGCCGCGATCGCGAGTCGTGATCGTCCCCTCAGAGCCCGCTTGCAGCGGGCTCTGACATTTCTGACCGGTGTGATTGAAAGACCTGAGGAGGGCATGACGATGAACGCCATCGATCTGCTGAAAAAAGACCACGAAACCGTCAAAGAGCTGCTGGGCAAACTCGAGGAAACCACCGAGCGCGCCGTGCAGACACGCAAGAAGCTGCTGCTCAAGATCGAACAGGAGCTGAAGATCCATACCGAGCTTGAAGAGAAGATTTTCTATCCGGCCTTCAGACGCGCTGGCGACAAGGACGATGCAGTGCTCACCGTCGAGGCCAAGGAAGAGCACCGTGCAGTGGAGGCCCTGGTGCTACCGGACATCAAGGAAACCTCGCCCTCGACGCTGGAGTTCGCCGGTCGGGTCAAGGTGCTCAAGGAATTGCTCGAACACCATATCGAGGAAGAAGAGCGAGACATGTTTCCCCAGGCCAGAAAGCTGCTGAGCAAGAGTCAGCTGGATGATCTGGGCGAAGCGATGGAAGTGCTGCGCAAGTCGCTCAAGGACAGTTCGCCGGCCAAGGCGGCCTGAGGGCAGGCTGTCTGCAGGCACCTGCGCCAAGCAAGTGCCTGCATGCTCAGCGCTGCCGCAGGTGGGGCTGATAGGTCAGGCGCAGGGCCACGCAGGCGATGCGCTCGGCCTGCGCATAATCGGCTTTTTCCAGTTCCTCGCCGAATACGTCCGGATCGATTTCCTCGTAGCTCCAGTCCCAGCCGGTATCGCGCAGTGACAGGCGAATGGCGTTGAGGAACGGGTCTTCGCCGTCGAAAATGGCCACGCCGGTATACAGCAGCAAGGTGCCACCCGGCGCCAGTCGTTCCATCGCCGTATCGAAGATCGCCAGCGATAGCCCGGCGCCATGCTTGCCACCGCCGTGGCGATAGGTGCGTTGCTGCGCATCGAGCATATAGGGCGGGTTGGCGATGATCAGATCGAACTGACCCTCCACGTCGTGCAGCAGATCACTGCTTTGCACGCGCAGGTTGTAGATGCCGGCGAGTCGTGCATTCACCGCTGTCAGGGCCAAGGCGCGCGGATTGATGTCCAGCGCCATCACCTGGGCACCAGGTTGCAGCCGCGCGGCGGTGATCGCGCCGGGCCCGGCGCCACAGCCAATATCGGCAATGCGCCTTAGCGGCTGGTGGCTGTGCTGCAGGTAGTCGCGTAGCAGGCGAGTGAAACGGTAGGTGTCGGGGCCGAAGAACACCGAATCGCTTTCCTCGGTGGGATAGCGTGAGTGCACGTAGAGACCATCGCCGAGGGTCGACCATCGCACAGCACTGAGCCAGCCATCGTCGCGGGCCTGTAGCACCTGGGCCTCGCGCATCACCGTCATGATGTCGTCGTCGAGCAAACCATTCTGAAACGGCCGACTCCAGCCGAACACATCCCGTAGATCGCGTGCCCAGCGATTCTCTGTGCGCTGGAGGACGCGCTGATGGGTGAGCGGAGTAGGGGTAATGAATTGGTAGCCGCGGGCACGCAACAGCGTGCCCAGACGCAGCAGTGCAAGGCTCTCGGCCGATTCGAAGTCGGGTTCATGCATGGGGCTTCTCCTGGTTTCAGCGCGCCTGCTGTGCCAGCGCAGCGAAGGTTCGGGTCGCAGCCAGCCCAGCCGTGCTGGCATGGTGAGCGGGCGCCTGTAGCTCGATCAGGCGTACCTCGCGCTGGCTGGCGTCCAGGCGATTGAGCTGCACCAGCAGATCGCGCCGCTCGCGATCCAGTTCTCCGCGCTGATGCGCTGTACTCGGCAGCTGCGCGATAGCCGTTGGATGCCGACGGCGGAAGGGGTTCTGTGGGCTGTCCTGGCGCCAGTCACCGGCGATCCAGTCATGCAGCAAATGACGCTCGTAAGGGCTGAAGACGCCGAACATCGACGCGCCTTCACCTTGGACCAGCCGCCAGAAACGGCTGTTGGCCGGATCGCGGTCACGGCGGATCCAGCCATGGCGTTGCAGCGCATCGAGGAAACCGGCCATGCCGTTGTCATCGGCCAGCCACTGGTTCACCGTGCGGCCCTCTATCCGGCAGTAGTCGGAGTGCATCTGGCTGGCCACGCTGCGTTTGCGTTCCAGCGCCTGCAACAGCTCACGTTCGAGATCGAAGCTTTCGATCACCGCGGTGGAGCCTACGCCCAGCTCGTTGAGGCAATAGCCGCGCATCACCCGTCGATAGAACGCCTCGGTATCGCCTACCCGAGGCAGGTTTTCCAGCACGCTCTGCACCGCCTTGGCGGCATGGCCGCTGGCGCTGTTGTCGATGGTGACGTGCAGTTGGAAGTAATAGGGGTCGATGCCCAGCTCGTTGAGTTCGAAGGCCGTGATCAACAGGTGCAGTGGCAACTGTTCGTAGCCAAGGTTGTAACCGATGACCTCGGGCAGGTAATCCTCGGTCAGCAATCCCAGCGCCAGCTGGATCGCACCCTGGCGGTAGAGTGCGTCATCCAGCTCGCCCAGGTCGTCGCAGCCTTGCGTCGCCAGCAGCCGGCGGTACAGGCAGACGTGGTTCTGTGCGGCGACGCCATCGCCCAGCTCTTCCAGATAGGTGCGTACCAACGGGTACAAGCGGTTGTCACGCCAGTGCGGCAGCGTGCCGTAGAGCCAGGCGCCATCGACCAGCTTGGTCGGTGCGACGCTACGCAGGAAATGCAGGGCGTGGGCATGGCCCGTGAAGTAGCGACGCCCTTCGCCTGACTTACGCCCGGCCAGGTAGGTCGCATATTCGGCGCTCACCGCCTGGCTGTGCTGAACAGACCAGGCCGGCAACGCCTGCACCGTGGGCGGCAGGTCGCAGGGTAAGTGCTGCGCTTCGTGCAGACATTCCTCAATGAAGCTGCGTGCCAGGGCGTGGCCGGGCACGGGCTCCTCCAGCAACTGACGATAGATGCGCTGCCATGGGCCGCCACTGACGGCAAGGGAAATAGGCTGGGTAGCAGGGGTGTCGACGAAGCTTGCGATCGACATGGGGCAGGTCTCCTCGTTCAGGGCCATGTCCTGTTTAGGAGAGGAGCCCGAGAGCAAAGATTCCACCTAAATTAGGTCGTACGCTTTTGAGCCCTTGGTGCGCGCGGCGCACCTTACGGAGTCCATGCTCCGATCCGCTATCGGCGTTAGCGATAGGTTGAACCCGAATGGCCAACCGCTTCTCCACACACAGGAATGGATGGAGCGAGTGAGTCATGGCGGAAAGTACTTTTGGCATCGAGGAAGAGTATTTCCTCACCGATCTGCATAGCCGGCGAGTGGCGCAACACGGGGTTGAGGCGTTTGCCGAAGCCAGTCGCAGCGAACTGGGTGAGCGGGTCACGCGAGAGATGTTCGCGGCCCAGTTCGAAGTGGTGACTCCCGTACTGCGTGAGCTCGACGAGGCGCGCGAATGCCTGGGCGATGCGCGTCGTACCCTGGCCCGGTTGGCTGCTGTGCACGACTGCGGCATCCTCGCGGCCGGCACCCATCCGCTGGAACAGTGGCGCCGCGTACAAGCCACGGACATGGCACGTTATCGGGCGATCTTCGACGACTACCGCATCGTCGCCAGCCGTAGCGTACTGGCCGGTTTGCATGTGCATGTCGGGGTGCCCGAAGAGGTTGACCGTATCTGCCTGATGAACCGGCTGACGCCATGGCTGCCACTGTTGCTGGGGCTGAGCGCGTCATCGCCGTTCTGGGATGGTCGTCCCTCGGGGCTGATGAGCTATCGCCAGGCCGTCTGCGATGAGTGGCCGCGTATGGGTATCCCCGACCATTTTCACGACGCTGCCGAGTACCAGCGCTATCTGAAAGTGATGACCGACACCGACTGCATCGCCTCGGCCATCAACCTGTGGTGGAACATTCGCCCCTCACTACGCTACCCGACGCTGGAGCTGCGCATCGCCGATGCCTGTCCGCGCTTGGAGGATGCGCTGTGCATTGCCGGGCTGTTTCGCGCCATGGTCGATCATGCGCTGAACGCGCCGCACCATGCCTGGTTCGACGATCCAATGACGCGCATCCTCACCGTGGAAAACCGTTGGCGAGCCAAGCGCCGCGGCATGCGCGGCCTGTTCGTCGAGCCCCGCAGCCAGCGCCCGCTGCCGTTCACGGCTTGGCTGGAGGCGGTGCTGCAGTGCATTGCCGAGCATGTCCCCCACAAGGATCGGGCAATCCTGGTGCATGCCCGGAAACTCGCGCGCCTGGGCGGCAGCGCCGAGATGCAGCTGCGCATCTACCGGCGTGCCCGTAGCGCCGGTGCGGAGCATCGCAATGCTCTGCATGAAGTGGTCGATACGCTGCTGGCGCAAACGGCCTTGCAGCAGGTTCGGCAATTAGCCTGAACATCTGCTCATGGGTGATTTCGGAATAGGGACATGCCTTATCCGGGAGAAGCCCCATGCAAGCATTGACCTATCACGGCAGCCACGACGTTCGAGTGGAGCAGGTGCCGGATCCGATCATCGAGCAACCCGACGACATCATCCTGAGGGTCACTGCCACGGCTATCTGCGGTTCGGATCTGCACTTGTATCGCGGCAAGATTCCGCAGGTGAAGGATGGCGACATCTTTGGCCATGAGTTCATGGGCGTGGTCGAGGAAGTTGGTTCCGAGGTGACTGCCGTCAGCAAGGGCGATCGGGTGATCGTGCCTTTCGTCATCGCCTGTGGCGGCTGCTTTTTCTGCCAGATGGATCTGCACGCGGCCTGCGAAACCACCAATCCGGGGCGTGGCGCGATTCTCAACAAGAAACAGATACCGTCCGGGGCTGCCTTGTTCGGCTACAGCCACCTCTATGGCGGGGTGCCGGGTGGTCAGGCCGAGCTGGTTCGTGTGCCCAAAGCCAATGCCGGGCCATTCAAGGTGCCGGATGTGCTGGACGACGAGCAGGTGCTGTTTCTGACCGACATCCTCCCCACGGGCTATCAGGCCGTGGTCAATGCCGGGGTCAAGCAGGGCAGCAGTGTGGCGATCTTCGGCGCTGGCCCGGTAGGGCTGATGAGCGCGGCCTGCGCACGGATGCTTGGCGCCGAGCAGATATTCATGGTCGATCAACACGACTACCGCCTTAAATACGCCCAGCAGACCTACGGCGTCATACCGATCAATTTCGATGTGATTGACGACCCGGCCAGCTCCATCATCGAACAGACATCCGGTTGCCGGGGTGTGGATACGGTGATCGATGCGGTGGGCTTCGAGGCCAAGGGCAGCATCACCGAAACGGTGTTGACCAAACTCAAGCTGGAAGCCAGCAGTGGGGCAGCCTTGCGCCAATGCATCGCGGCGGTACGCCGAGGCGGAACAGTGAGCGTGCCGGGCGTTTACGCCGGGTTCATCCACGGCTTTCTGTTTGGTGATGCCTTCGACAAGGGGCTGACCTTCAAGATGGGCCAGACCCATGTCCACCCGCTATTGCCCACATTGCTCGAGCATATCCAGAAGGGCGAGCTAAGCCCGGAAATCATCATCAGCCATCGCATGCGCCTGGCCGATGCCGCAGAGGGCTACCGCCTGTTCGACTCGGCTCGAGAGCAATGTCGCAAGGTAATCCTGCGTCCTTGAGTACGCATCGCCACGCGCCACTGGCCAGATTCTCTGAACCTTTACCCGGGCCTTGGCCTTCTAAAACTCACGGGAGCCAGAAGCGGCTTCGTCATTCAACTGTCAGGAGGAAACGCCATGTCACTGACTCATAACGTCCATCGCCTGGAACGCGCCATCTCGCTCGCCACAGGGGTCAGCGCCGTCGTCGCCGGCGTCTGCCAGGGCGGCACTTCAGGTGTGCTCAAGGCTCTCGGCGGCGCCGCGCTACTGCAACGCGGCCTGACGGGACACTGCGTGGTGAAGGGCTTGATCAGCGACCCCAAGGCCGAAATCGAATGCCTGCGTGAACGCGTGGCCGAACTGCGCGCGGCGCTGCCGCGCCTGCAAAAGGAAGTGGCGGCGATGAAAGGGCGGCAGGAAAACCGCCTGGATCACGCCGTGGAAGAAACCTTTCCGGCCAGCGATCCGATCTCGCCGTGACCGACCGTAGCGCTCAGGCGATGGCGCCCCTGCGCCATCGCCACGAAAAGAACCCTACCCATGGAGGTACGTGATGAAGCACACCACGCTCGGGCCCCAGCCAGAGGAAGTACCAGAAGATACCTTGGATTTCACCGCTGACGAGGAAAGCCTCACGGCAGGTGATCCCTCGGTACAGCAAGCCGCGCGTCCCCCACTTGACCCACAGGATCAGCCTGGGCTGACCGGCGCTGCTACGCAGAGCGAAAGCGCCCATGAAGACAACGTCAGCCTCGATGACCTGAGCCCCGATACCCTGTTCGACGAAAGTGGTGCACGTTCCCCTCTCGAACAGGGCGGCAATGGCCCAGCGGATGAGGAGCTGCGTAGCGTCGAGGAAACGGAAATCGGTGGCGGCAGCGGCCTGGACGAGGCCGAGCTGGGCCGCTCCGCACCGCTCGATGGCAAACCCTGGGCCGATGAAGTTGCACCTAGCGGCAAGGAGACTGATCAATGAGCGAGGAACGTACCTGCGCCTGCCCATACTGCGATTGCCTGGTCGAATCCCAGACCTGGGTGCAGGATGCCGTGGGCGACGGCCTGGCCTATTGCTGCGAGGCCTGCCAGCAGGGTCACCCCAACGGCATGATCGAATGCCAGCATGCTGGCTGCGATTGTGGTGAGCGCTTGGCGCTTGAGCGTACTCAGGAGTCATAGAACTGCATTTCTACCCAGCCATGTGAGGAGTAGGGGCGGCAGTTCTTTCGCCGTGTTCCCCATCAGCGACAGATCGTGTTGCGCTGATGGTGGGTTATCGCGGGGCGGCAATCCGCCGCAGCTGATGACGTGGGTGAAATGACGTGGGTGGCAGGTGGCTGACCCTCCCTAGGAATCCCCGTTCAATCGCACCAGATCGAAGGGCGCTGAACGAGGATCGCCGGTCTGCGGTTAGCGCGTTATCAGGACTTGCCGCGCAGGGCCTCCAGCAGCTCCTGCTTGCGCATCCGTGAACGCCCTGACAGGTCACGCTTGCGCGCCAGCTCCATCAATTCGTCGCGGCTCATGGCCTCCAGCTTCTGTCCCGGCCGGGGAATGCCCTGGCGGGTCTTCGAGGCGCGGCGGGCGGAAGATTCGCGGGCTGCCTGTTTGACGGCGGGCGGTGTGGTGCGCCCCGAACCACCGGCTTTCTCACCACCACCGGACTGTTTGTTCACCGTCGCCCAGGCCCGAGCTTCGGCTTCGTCCTCGGGTACGCCGCGTTCCTTGTAGCTGTCCTCGATGTGCTCGGCTTTGCGCTTCTGCTTGGCGGTGTATTTGTCCTTGCTACCACGGGGCATGAGCTTTCTCCCGGTTGGCCATGCAGCGGGATTGCCTCATGGCGCTTATCGGGAAAGAAGCCGCAGCAGGTGATTGGTTCCCTGTTTCGGATGTTCGGCGGCGCAAATCGAGCGAACCTCTTCGCGGTTTCGCTGTTTAGACATAAAGCGTTCCTCGATGGTGAACACAGATGGAAGTGTACGAACGAATCCTCACGACCCTGGCACAGGAGTTTTCCGATCTGCACCAGGTCGAACACCTGACCCGCGCCACGCTGCGCCTGGTGCTGGCCATGTTCCTCGGCGGCTTGCTTGGCTACGAGCGCGCTGTGATGGGCAAGGCCGCCGGCATGCGCACGCACATGCTGGTGTGTCTGGGGGCGGCGATCTTCGTCATGGCGCTTGAGCAGAATGGCGCTGAATCAGACGCCATGAGCCGGGTGATCCAGGGTGTCGCCGCTGGTATCGGTTTTCTTTGCGCCGGCACCATTCTCAAGGGGCGGAGCATTTCCGACGTGAAGGGACTGACCACTGCCGCCGGTCTTTGGGCTTCGGCGGCCATCGGCGTGGCGGTTGGCCTCGGCCGTGAGGCCACGGCGGTGCTGGCCACGGTGATCGTGCTGGTGGTGCTGCATCTGATGCCGATGGTGGTCGACCCCAGCGCCAACATCCAGTCGGACGACGAGCCGGACTCCGAGCCGCGCGACAAGCACTAGCCGCTGAGGCCGGCAAAAACAGCCTGAACTTTTCCTTCCGCGCTGGCCTCGGAATTTCTGTAGGCCAGTGACACCCGCACCTCCCGCGACCCCATGTCCGCCAGGCGAAAAGGAGCCCGGAACGATGCCGTCCCCACGCTATGCCGACGACCCAGTCATCCATGCCATCCAGCAGCCGCGTCTGGCCATCGAGTCGGTGCAGCCGGTCGTCGAGGGTGGGCGCTTCGCGGCCAAGTGCCTGAGCGGGAAACCGTTGACCGTCAACGCGGTAATTTTCGCCGATGGCCACGACCAGTTGGCCGCCGACCTGCTATGGCGTGGCAACGGCCAGGCCACCTGGCAGCGCGTGCCCATGCAGATGCTTGGCAATGATCGCTGGGCGGCCTCGCTGTTGATCGAGAGCGAAGGCCGCGGTGAGTTCGCCATCGAGGCCTGGCAGGACATCTACGCGAGCTTTCGCTATGAGCTGGTGAAGAAATACGGCGCTGGTGTGCCGGTCAGCCTGGAGGTGCAGGAAGGCGCCGAACTGGTACGGCGTATCCGCAGCCAGGCGCCTCAGGAAACCCACCCAGAGCTGGACGCGTTGGTGGCGAGGATAGAAGAGGCACAGTCGATCGAAGAACGCGTCGCGGTGCTCGTCGAACCGGCGCTGGGCGAGCTGATGCGCCGCGCCGAATACCGTCCGCACCTGCTGCGCAGCATGCACTACCCGCTGGATGTGGAGCGGCAGCTGGCGCAGTTCGCCAGTTGGTACGAGCTGTTCCCGCGCTCGCTCGGTAGCGACGGTCGCCACGGCACCTTCGCCGATGTGCAGGCGCGCATCCCGGAAATCGTCCAGCTCGGTTTCGACGTGCTGTATTTCCCGCCGATTCACCCGATTGGCAGCACCCATCGCAAGGGGCCGAACAACAGCCTCAGCGCCGGCCCGGATGATCCCGGCAGCCCATACGCCATAGGCAGCGATGAGGGCGGCCACGATACGGTGCACCCGCAACTGGGCAGCCTCGATGATTTTCGCGAGCTGGTGCGCGTCGCCCGTGAACACGGACTGGAAGTGGCGCTGGATTTCGCCGTGCAGTGCTCGCCGGATCATCCCTGGCTCAGGCAACACCCCGGCTGGTTCAGCTGGCGACCGGACGGCAGCATTCGCCATGCCGAGAATCCGCCGAAAAAGTACGAGGACATCGTCAACGTCGAGTTCTATGCCGAAGCGGCGCTTCCCGATCTGTGGCTGGCATTGCGTGATGTGGTGCTGGGTTGGGTGGAGCAGGGCGTGACGCTGTTTCGCGTGGACAACCCGCACACCAAACCAATGCCGTTCTGGGAATGGCTGATCGCCGATGTGCGCGAGCGCCACCCCGAGGTAATCTTCCTCTCCGAGGCCTTTACCCGCCCAGCGATGATGGCGCGCCTGGGCAAGCTCGGTTTCAGCCAGAGCTACACCTACTTCACCTGGCGCAACACCAAAGCCGAGCTGCAGGCGTATTTCACCGAGCTGAACCAGCCGCCGTGGCGCCATTGCTACCGGCCGAATTTCTTCGTCAACACGCCGGACATCAACCCCTACTACCTGCAGCGCAGTGGGCGCCCTGGGTTTCTCATCCGCGCCGCGCTGGCGACCATGGGCTCCGGCCTGTGGGGCATGTATTCGGGTTTTGAACTGTGCGAAGCAGAGCCGGTGCCGGGCAAGGAAGAGTACTTCGACTCGGAGAAGTACCAGCTGCGCCCACGCGACTATCAGGCGCCCGGCAACATCAATGGGGAGATCGCCCGACTCAACCAGATCCGCCGTGAGAACCCGGCGCTGCAGACGCATCTGGGCTTCCAGGCCTACAGCGCCTGGAACGAGAACATCTTCTACTTCGGCAAGCGCACCGATGACCTGAGCAACTTCATCCTGATCGCCATCAGCCTCGATCCCGAGCGCCCCCAGGAGGCCTATTTCGAGCTGCCGCTCTGGGAGCTGGGCCTGCCTGACGACGCTGACCTGCAAGGCGAAGACCTGATGAACGGCCATCGATGGACATGGCACGGCAAGGTGCAGTGGATGCGCATCGAGCCCTGGCACCTGCCGTTCGGCATCTGGCGTATCCAGACCGTTCGCTGAACAACGGAGTATCACCATGGCCAAGCGCAGCGCTGCCAAGAGCTTTCTCAACGACCCGCAGTGGTACAAGGATGCGGTGATCTACCAGGTTCACGTGAAGTCATTCTTCGATGCCAACAACGACGGCATCGGCGACTTCCAGGGGCTGATCGACAAGCTCGACTACATCGCCGACCTCGGCGTGAACACCCTGTGGCTGCTGCCGTTCTACCCCTCGCCACGCCGTGACGACGGCTACGACATCGCCATGTACCGCGGCGTACACCCTGACTACGGCAGCCTGGCCGATGCCCGGCGCTTCATCGCCGAGGCGCACAAGCGTGGCCTGCGCGTGATCACCGAGCTGGTGATCAACCACACCTCGGATCAGCATCCCTGGTTCCAGCGCGCGCGCAAGGCGAAGAAGAACTCCAAGGCGCGCAACTACTACGTGTGGTCGGATACCGACGAGAAGTACGACGGCACGCGGATCATTTTCATCGACAGCGAGAAGTCCAACTGGAGTTGGGACGCCGTGGCCGGCCAGTACTTCTGGCACCGCTTCTACTCGCATCAGCCAGATCTCAATTTCGACAACCCCAAGGTGCTCGACGCGGTACTCGGGGTGATGCGCTTCTGGCTGGACATGGGTGTCGACGGCCTGCGCCTGGACGCCATTCCGTACCTGATCGAACGCGACGGCACCAGCAGCGAGAACCTGCCGGAGACTCACGCGGTGCTCAAGCGCATCCGCGCCGAAGTGGACGCCCGCTACCCGGATCGCCTGCTCCTGGCCGAAGCCAACCAGTGGCCCGAGGACACACGGCCTTACTTCGGCGAGGACGATGAGTGCCATATGGCCTTCCATTTCCCGCTGATGCCGCGCATGTACATGGCCATCGCCCAGGAAGACCGTTTCCCGATCACCGACATCCTGCGCCAGACGCCGGAAATCCCGCCCAACTGCCAATGGGCTATCTTCCTGCGCAACCACGATGAACTGACCCTGGAAATGGTCACAGACGACGAGCGCGACTACCTGTGGAACTACTACGCCGCAGACAGCCGTGCGCGCATCAACCTGGGTATCCGTCGTCGTCTGGCGCCGCTGGTCTCACGTGATCGACGGCGTATCGAACTGCTCAACAGCCTGCTGCTGTCGATGCCGGGCACACCGACGCTGTACTACGGTGACGAGATCGGCATGGGCGACAACATCTACCTGGGTGACCGCGACGGTGTGCGCACGCCAATGCAGTGGTCGGTGGATCGCAACGGCGGCTTCTCCCGTGCCGATCCGGCCAGCCTGGTGCTGCCACCGATCATGGATTCGCTGTACGGCTACCAGACCATCAATGTCGAGGCCCAGGCCCGCGACCCGCACTCGCTGCTCAACTGGACGCGGCGCATGCTCGCCATCCGCAATCAGCACAAGGCCTTTGGCCGTGGCTCGCTGGTGATGCTGGCGCCGAGCAACCGGCGCATCCTGGCTTACCTGCGCCTGCATCGGGCCGAGGATGGCACTGAGCAGCAGATACTCTGCGTGGCCAACCTGTCGAGTGCCGCCCAGGCGGTGGAACTGGAACTGGCTGACTACCGCGACCGGGTGCCGGTGGAGATGATCGGTGGCGCCTCGTTTCCGCCCATTGGCCAGCTCACCTACCTGCTGACGCTGCCGCCATATGGCTTCTACTGGTTCTACCTGGCCGATGCCTCACAGATGCCCAGCTGGCACCTGAAGCCTGTCGAACGTATGCCGGAGCTGCAGACCCTGGTGCTTGGTCGTGCCCTCAGCGAAGTGATGAATGACCGGCCCCGGCAAACCCTGGAGCGTGAGTCGCTGCCGTTGTATCTGGCCAAGCGTCGCTGGTTCGCCGGCCAGGAACGACCGAGCGACGGCGTGCGCCTGCTCTACGTCGTTCCACTGGCCGAAGGAGCGGATGCGCCCTTGCTGGCGGAGGTGGAAGTACAGGGCGAGGCGGGCGTCGAGCACTACCGCCTGCCGCTGGCGGCGGTGCCGGAACGCGCTGTCGGTAACGACCTGCCGCAACAACTGGCGTTGGCGAGGCTACGCCGTGGCCGACGTGTCGAGTTGCTGACCGACGCCTTCAGCCTGCCGCAATTCAACCAGCACATCCTCAGTCTGCTACGTGAGCAAAGCATGCTGCGCAGCGCCGCTGGCGAGATCCAGTTCCGTGCCGAACCTGGCCTGCTGGCACTCGAAGCGCTTGATGAAAGCGCCTTCAAGCTGCTGTCGGCCGAGCAATCCAACAGCTCGGCACTGCTCGGTGAACAGCTGCTGGTCAAGCTGCTGCGCCGTGGCTTCCCCGGCATTCACCCGGAAGTGGAGATGGGCCGTTTCCTCACCGACCACGGCTATGCCAACGTCGCGCCGTTTCTCGGCGAAGTGGTACGGGTCGACGATGACGGCCAGCCGCACACGCTGATGGTGGTGCAGCGCTACCTCGACAACCAGGGCGATGCCTGGCAGTGGACGCTGAACACCCTCGACCGTGCCATCCGCGACGGGCTCGCTGGCGGTACCGCCGACCCAGAGCTGGACGCGTTGGATGAGCTGGCGGCGTTTTCCGCCACGCTCGGCAAGCGGGTAGGTGAGATGCACGCGGTGATGGCACGCCCAGTGGAGAACCCGGATTTCGGCTATCGGCTCAGCGACGAACAGGACAGCGCGCACTGGGCCGAATCGATCACCGGCCAGTTGCAACAGGCGTTGCAGGCTCTAGCTCGCAATCGCGACGGCCTGGCTACAGCCGATGCGCAGCAGGCGGATTGGTTGCTCGGCAAGCAACAGGCGCTGCTCGAGGCGACCACCAGATTGGCACGCCAAGTTGCCGGCGGCCTGCGCATTCGTGTGCATGGCGATCTGCATCTGGGCCAGGTGCTGGTGGTTCAGGGCGACGCCTACATCATCGACTTCGAGGGCGAGCCCAATCGCTCGCTGGAGGAGCGCCGCCAACGCCACAGCCCGTTCAAGGATGTGGCCGGCATGCTGCGCTCCTTCGACTACGCCGCTGCCGTGGCGCAGCGCAATGCAGGCGGGGTAGACGGCGCCGTGGATGCCCAGCAGGTGGTGCGCACTGTGGTAGCGCGTTACCGCAGCACGGCTCGCAATGCCTTCCTGGAGGCCTATCGCCTGGCTGCTAATGGCTTGCCGCACGAGTGGCATGAGCGGGACGGCGAGGATGCTGCGCTCACTCTGTTCTGCCTGGAAAAGGCGGCCTATGAAATCGTTTACGAAAGCGGCCACCGCCCCGACTGGATCGATGTTCCGCTCCAGGGCCTGGCGGATCTGGCTCGCCAACTGCTGGGAGTGCGAACTTGAATCACAACACGGTGGAACGCCTGCGCCAGGCCGAGGAAGGCGATCCGTTCGGTTTTCTCGGCCCTCATGCGCACGGCGATGGAGTTCTGATCCGCGTCTGGTTGCCCGGCGCCGATGCGGTTGACCTGCTGACGGCCGACGGCGAATCACTCGGTGCCATGCAGCTCAGCGACCCGGACGGTCTGTTCGAACTGCGCTTGGCGCAACCGCAGCGTTATCGGCTGCGTATTCACTGGCCCGGCGGTGTGCAGGAATGCGAAGACCCGTATTCATTCGGCCCGCTGCTGGGTGAAACCGATCTTTACCTGTTCGCCGAAGGCAATCACCGCGAGCTGTGGCGCTGCCTCGGCTCGCGGCCTGTCGAGCACGAAGGCGTGCCGGGCGTGCGTTTTGCCGTCTGGGCGCCCAACGCCAAGCGGGTTTCCGTGGTCGGCGACTTCAACAGTTGGGATGGTCGCCGTCACCCCATGCGCCTGCGCTACCCGGCGGGTATATGGGAGTTGTTCATTCCGCGCCTGGAGGCGGGCGAGTGCTACAAATACGAAATCCTCGGCCAGGGCGGCGTGCTGCCTTTACGTGCCGATCCGTTGGCCCAGGCCACCGAAATGCCGCCAGCCACCGCATCGCGCGTGCCGCAGGCCGAGCCTTTCGCCTGGCAGGACGAGCAGTGGATGAGCGCGCGCGACAAGCGCCATGGCCCGCAGGCGCCGCTTGCAATCTACGAGCTGCATGCCGGCTCCTGGCAGTGGACGCAAGGCCGCCCACCAAGCTGGGATGAATTGGCCGACCGGCTGATTCCCTACGTGCAGGATCTGGGCTTCACCCATATCGAACTGATGCCGATCATGGAGCACCCGTTTGGCGGTTCGTGGGGCTATCAGCCGCTGTCGATGTTCGCGCCGACCGCACGTTTTGGCAGCCCCGAACGCTTCGCAGCGTTCGTCGACCGCTGCCACCGCGCCGGTATCGGCGTGATCCTCGACTGGGTGCCGGGGCATTTCCCCAACGATGCCCATGGCCTGGCCGAGTTCGACGGCACCGCGCTGTATGAGTACGCGCACCCGTTCGAGGGCTTCCATCCGGACTGGAACACCTGCATCTACAACCTGGGGCGCACCGAGGTGCACGGTTTCATGCTCGCCAGCGCGCTGTACTGGCTGCGTGAGTACCACGTCGATGGTCTGCGCGTGGATGCGGTGGCCTCGATGCTGTATCGCGACTATTCGCGCGAAGCGGGGCAGTGGATTCCCAACCGTCACGGCGGGCGCGAGAACCTGGAGGCCATCGAGTTTCTCCAGCACCTCAACGAGGTGGTGCGCACCGAGGTGCCGGGCGCACTGATGATCGCCGAGGAATCCACCGCCTGGCCCGGCGTCAGCCGGCCGGTGCAGGAGGGCGGCCTGGGCTTCACCCACAAGTGGAACATGGGCTGGATGAACGACAGCCTGAGCTACATCCAGCAAGACCCGATGTTTCGCCGGCACCACCATCACCAGATCACCTTCGGTTTGCACTACGCGTTTTCCGAGCGGTTCATCCTGCCGATCTCCCACGACGAAGTGGTGCATGGCAAACGTTCGCTGCTCGGGCGCATGCCGGGCGATCGCTGGCAGCAGTTCGCCAACCTGCGCCTGTTTCTGGCGCTGATGTGGACGCATCCGGGCAAGAAGCTGCTGTTCATGGGTTGCGAATTCGGCCAGTGGTGCGAATGGAATCACGACCAGCAACTGGACTGGTACCTGCTGCAGTACCCCGAACATGCGGCGAGCCAGGCACTGGTGCGTGAGCTGAACCGGTTGTATCGCGGCGAGCCGGCGCTGCATCAGCTGGACGATCGAGCCGAAGGTTTCCAATGGCTGATCGGCGATGACGCCCGCAACAGCGTATTCGCCTGGCTGCGGCACGGTCGGGACGGCGAATCGCTGCTGGTGGTGCACAATTTCACGCCACAGGTGATCGATGGCTACCGCATTGGCGTGCCAAAGGCTGGAAGCTGGCGGGTGCTGCTCAATACCGACGAGAGCCGCTGGAGTGGTTCGGGGGCGGGTACTCAGGGCGAGCTGCATAGCGACGCTGTAGCGGCTCATGGCCAGGCCGATTCGCTGAATCTGCAATTGCCACCGCTGGCCACACTGCTGCTCCGCCCGTAGGGTGTCGCGGGGGCGCCTAGGTCGTGCGCACCGCGGTTAGAGTGCAAAAGCCAAAAGCCGGTGCGCGCGGCGCACCCTACGTTGGAGGCGCGCGTGCGGGAGTTTGTAGGGTGCGCCATGCGCAGCGATCCGCCCATGCCCGTGGGTGTCAGGAATACCGCACCAACTGATGCGGGTAGTTGCCGACCCGCGCGCCGATGACCATCTCACTGATCCAGTTGCCGAGAATCTGGGTATAGGCCTGCTGGTCGCGGTCTTCGCTGAGGGCGTGATCGGCGCCGTCGAGGATGCGGTGCGTCAGCGAGTGGGCCTTGTCGAAGGCGGCGCGGTAGCTCATCAGCGTGGCGTGCGGCACGAAGTCATCGTGCTCGGACTCTACCAGCAGCACGTCGCCACGAAACGCCGAGCAGGCACGCAGCGCCTGATTGTCCTCGGCGCGCAATAGGCGCCGCCGGTATTCCTGCAGGCGCGTGGTGTCCAACTGGCCTTTGGGTGTGTGCCATTGCTCGTCCCAGTACAGCGCAGGTACCCGCAGGGCCAGCCATTTCACCGCGCGCTGCGTGCTCAGCAGGGTGGACAGATACCCGCCGTAGCTGCTGCCGATCACCGCGATGCAGTCGGTGTCGACGGCTGGGTGTTCGGTCAGACGGTCGTAGGCGGCGATGATATCGGCCAGGTTGTGCGCGCGGGTCACGCTCTCCTTCGCGGCGATGGTCTTCTCGTGGCCACGCAGGTCGAAGGTCAGGCATACGCAGCCAAGCCCCGCAATGCCTCGGGCACGTGCCAGATCACGCTGCTGGCTGCCACCCCAGCCATGGACGAAGAGTACGCCAGGCACCTTGGCCGGCGGCGAGAGGAGGGTAGCAGCGATAGCTTCGTCATCGACCAGGATTTCCAGCGTCTCGCTCTGTGCACTCATGTCCGTTCCACCTTGACGTACTTGCTCAGCAAGCCTAGTTCATCGTCGTGCCCCTGATAGAGGCAAATGGCGCCGCGTGGAGGTGGGATGTCGCCATAGTGCTCGAAGGTCGAGGCATGCAGCTGCCTTAGCGCCGGGTCGTCGACGAAGGCTTCCAGGGCGAATATTTCCGCCGGGCTGGCCCCGCCAACCCGCCAGGATTGCTCCAGTACACCGCAGCGCTGCTTGCCGGTGCGGCTTTCGCCACAGGCCACGTCGTAGTTGCGCCGCGAAGCGAAGAGGCCGGGGTAGGCCTCGAACGCAGCCAGTTCGTAGATACGCGCCTGCTGAAGGGCCAGGCGCGCCGCACGCGGCATGGTCAGGGCCATCAGGGCCAGATAATCACCTCTGACCATGATCAGCTCGGAGCCGCCGTAAACCGAATGGCCGTGGTTGTCACGGGTCAGATGCTGGCTGCCGTAGTAGCTCAATGTGACGCCCGCCACGGTGATCTGGCCGACGCTGTAGGTGTAGGGCTGACGCAGCTCTTCCTCCAGCACCAGGCCATGCTCGCGCACGGTTTGTGCGTCCAGCGCTGCCAGGGCAGTCTCCAGTTCCGCCAGGTCGTTGATCGATTGTTGCCCGCGTCCCGCCCGGGCCAGCACCGGCTTGAGGCGCAGCGGCCCATCCCGCAGCAGACGTTGACCGGCGCTGTGAGCATCATCCAGATCGAACGCGGTGAAGCCGGGCAACGTGACCTGATCGACCTGCAGTGCGAAGCTCTCCGACCAACCGTCAGGGTGCCGGCTCTGCTCGCTGATCAGCGGATGGCTGATTGCCTTGGTCGCCACGAAAGCGTGCTCGACCACACCGCCGAAGAGATCCTGATTGCTGTCGATGCCCAGCGCCGAGACATCGCCTACCAAGGTGTCATCCGGCAGGAAGTAATAACGCCCCCCGGAGGGCAGGCTGGTCGAGTAGTCGCCTATGAAAGGGCAGCCGAGCAGCTTGCCCAGCTTCTCGGCCAATATCTGCTGCACGGCGCGCTCGTGCTCACTGCGGGTGCCTTGAACGGGTAGCCATACCACGCTGCTGTGTGGGGTCATTGCTTACCTCGCCAGGTGCCGCCTGCGCTCTCGCAATCGAGTCGTACCTGACGCAGGTCACCCACGTTGTAATAGTGGGTGACGACCTTGGCGTCGTTCGGTACCGCTGGGCGTGCCTGGTCTTCATCTTCAGCGGTGGAGCGGTAGTTGCTCAGGCTTTCCTGGGTCAGCGCGGCCTCACAGGTGCCGATGCTGTCGCTGGAACAACTGGCGACCTTTTGCTGCCGGGTGTTGATCATCTCATCGCTTTCGTTGTTGCAGGACCAGTCGATATCGCCCTGTGACATACCGACGAATTCATAGCACAGCTCTTTTTCAACTTCGCGAATGGCGTCGCTGGACGAGCGGCTGCTGACATAGCAGGCATCGGCCAAGGCGTCGGCAGCGGTCATCCAGCCGAGTAGAAAGATAGGAACGGCGGCTTGCATGGTGATATCTCCATAACGGTGGCCTTCATCGTTTGTGAGCCAGGCTATCGGTATGAAGTTCAGGATTTCTGATCGGTGGGGCGGCTGCAGAAACAGCGGTATTCATGCAGCCACGAGCTGAAAACCGGGCGCGCCGCTCCAGCCTCACTGGGCACTGCAAGGGTGTACAAAGGGCAGCTCAAGGCGATGGCGGAACTCGGCGTGAAGCTCGAACCTGTCCGCGAGATTGAGCCGATGCGGGGTTTTGAAAATCAGCGTTTGGCCAGTTGTTCCGTCTGCCAACCGCCACCCAGTGCCCTGAATGCCGCAATGGCGGCGCGCGCAGATTCCGTCTGCGCCTGGGCTCTGGCATCCGAAGCTCGCAGCAAGGTTTCGTCGGCGTTGAGCACTTCGATCAGGCTGGCCGCGCCGCTTTGATAGGCGATGAACGATGACTGCCTGGCGCCCGTGAGCGATGTTTCGCCTGCTAGCAGGGTGGTCGCCTGAGCCTCGCGATTGACCAGGGCCGAGAAAGCGTTTTCAACATCTTCACTGGCTCTTAGCACCGACTGCCGATAAGCCGCGAGCGCTTCGGCTTCCTGGCCCTTGGCCTGATCGATCTGCGCGTTGATACGGCCGAAGTCGAACAGTCGCCAGCGCAGGCCCAGCACGCCGGCCGATTGCGCGGCGCCGCTGCTGAACAGGTTGCCACTTTGCGTGGCGGCACTGCCGAGCAGGGCACTGAGCGAGAATTTCGGGTAGTACTCGCTGATCGCCATGCCGATACGGGCATTGGCGGCGACCAGGCGACGTTCGGCGGCTATCAGATCGGGGCGGCGGCGCAGCAGATCAGCTGGCGAGCCAGTGGCCGTCAGTTGCGGAGCGCGTGGGATGGCGCTTGCGCTGGCCAGCTCGGCGCGATGGGTGCCGGGCGGGGTGCCGAGCATCACATCCAGCGCATTCATGGCCGCATCCAGGCCCGCCTGCAGCACCGGCACACTGGCCTTGACCTGCGACAGCTGGCCCTCGGTCTGCTGTACCTGAAATTCGGCGGCAAGCCCCTGCTCGTGCAGCAGGCGCACTTTCTCCAACAGCTCCTGCTGGGTGTCGACCTGCCGCTGGGCAATCTCCAGCCGCGCCTGCAGGCCACGGATGGTGGTGTAGACATCGGCGGTTTGCGCCGCGACGGCCAGTCGCGTGGCGACGACGCCGGCCTCGGATGCCTGGTATTCGGCCAGAGCCGCTTCTCGGCCACGGCGCAGGCCGCCAAATACATCCAGTTCCCAGCTCGCATTGAGATTGGCCTCGTAGCTATTACCATAGCGGTCATAGCCGGGCGCGGTGTCGAGCACCTGGCCCAGCGGTGTTTCCAGCGACTGGTAAGCACGGGCTGCCTGGCCATTGACTGTTGCGGAGGGCAGCAGAGCCGCATTGGCTGCACCCAGCCCGGCGCGTGCCTGAACGACCCGTGCCTGGGCTTGGGCCATATCAAGGTTCTGCGCGAGCGCCTGACTGACCAGCGCGCTCAGTTGTGGGTCGCCAAAGCCTTCCCACCAGGCCGCGAAGCTGGCAGTGGTCGTCGCGCTTCGGCTCTCTACTGCGGCCTGGCCAATGTATCGTTCGGCCAGTGGAACATCCGGACGCTGGTAGTCCGGGCCAACCGCGCAGCCTGCTGCCAGACTGGTGCTTACCGCGAGAGCGAGAAGACGGAAGGGAGGCATGAGGTTTCTCTGAGACCAATTCAAGTTGTGACCATATTATAGATTGGTCACTTTCTGTCAATCAGCCCACTACAGGGTTAAGCTGTAGGCATGAACGAAAATATGAACACCTCAACCATACGCGGGCCGCTGGATCACGAGATTCGCGATCAGATCATCAGCGCTGCAACCGAGCATTTCAGCCATTACGGTTACGAGAAGACCACCGTCTCGGATCTCGCCAAGGCCATCGGTTTCTCCAAGGCCTATATCTACAAGTTCTTCGAGTCCAAGCAGGCCATCGGTGCGGTGATCTGCACCAATCGCCTGGCGATGATCATGGAGATTGTCGACGCGGCCATCGCCGGCGCGCCGACGGCGTCTGAAAAACTGAGGTGCCTGTTTCGCTCTATTTCAGAGGCTGGTAGCGATCTTTTCTTCCATGATCGCAAGCTCTATGACATCGCGGCGGTCGCTTCGCGTGATCAGTGGCCTTCCGCAGTGGCACACCAGGTACGCATACGCGCAATCATTCAGCAGATCCTGCTCGACGGTCGCGCATCTGGCGAGTTCGAGCGCAAGACGCCGTTGGACGAGGCCACCAAGGCGATCTTTCTGATCATCCTGCCCTACGTCAATCCTGCTCAGTTGCAATACAACCTGGACACGGCTCCCGAGGCGGCCGTGCACTTGCCGGCACTGATATTACGAAGCTTGGCACCTTGATAGATCGATTGTGACCATTGACAGAATTAGTCACTAGTCTAAGAATGGGGTTCCTGTATTGCTCTTGAGTAACGGAACCCATGCGCCTCAAATCCGCCACTTTTGCTCTTTGCCTACTGCCTATCCTTCTGGTGGCGTGTGGCGATTCGTCAGTCCATCAAGACCCACGCCTCAAGCCGCCGCTGGTCAGAGCAGCGGCGGTCGAGCACTCGCTTGAGGTTTCTCGTTCATTCACCGGTGTGGTCGTCGCCCGTACCCAGAGTGACCTTGGTTTCCGCGTGTCGGGCAAGATCCTGGAGCGCCTGGTCGACACCGGGGAAACGGTCAAACGCGGCCAGCCGCTGATGCGCCTCGACCCCATCGACCTGCAATTGCAGGCGCGTGCGCAGCAGGAGGCTGTTGCTTCCGCCCGAGCGCTGGCCAAGCAGACGGCTGACGACGAGGCGCGTTATCGCGGGCTGGTCGCTGCTGGTGCGGTATCGGCGTCGGCCTACGCTCAGATCAAGGCCGCCGCTGATTCCGCCAAGGCTCAGCTCAGCGCGGCTCAGGCTCAGGCTGATGTGGCGCGCAATGCCACGGGCTACGCGGTGTTGCTGGCTGACGCCGATGGCGTGGTAATGGATACCCTGGCCGAACCAGGCCAGGTGGTCAGCGCTGGGCAACCGGTGGTGCGATTGGCGCGGGCAGGGCAGCGTGAGGCCATCGTGCACCTCCCCGAAACCCTGCGCCCGGCGCCGGGCTCAACGGCTCAAGCCACCTTGTATGGCAATAGCGGCGCTGCCGTCGCAGCCAAGCTGCGCTTGCTCTCCGAGGCCGCTGATGCCGCCACCCGTACCTTCGAAGCCAGGTATGTGCTTGACGGCGCGCTGGCGAATGCGCCACTCGGCTCGACCATCACCCTGAATATCGCAGAGGGCAAGAACGCCACGCCAGTGCTGCAAGTGCCCATCGCCGCGCTCTACGACCCCGGCAATGGCACCGGCGTGTGGGTGATCGCTGGCGAGCCGGCAAAAGTCTCCTGGCGCCCCGTTCAGGTGTTGGGCATCGGTGATGACACGGCACGTGTCGCCGGCACGCTCGACGCCGGTGAGCAGGTGGTGGCCCTCGGTGCCCATCTGCTGCGTGATGGCGAAGAGGTCAGGCTTGCCCAGGCAACGGGCGCGTCGGTCGCCGGGAGTCAGCCATGAGCGAGGGGCGTTTTAACCTTTCCGCCCTTGCCGTGCGTGAGCGCGCCATCACGTTGTTCCTCATCCTGTTGATCGCCGTGGCCGGGACACTGGCGTTCTTCCAGCTCGGCAGGGCGGAAGACCCACCGTTTACCGTCAAGCAGATGACCATCATCACGGCCTGGCCAGGCGCCACTGCCCAGGAGATGCAGGATCAGGTCGCCGAGCCGCTGGAAAAGCGTATGCAGGAGCTGCGCTGGTACGACCGCAGTGAAACCTACACCCGTGCAGGGCTGGCATTCACCATGGTGTCGTTGCTCGATAGCACGCCGCCGTCGCAGGTGCAGGAAGAGTTCTACCAGGCTCGCAAGAAGCTGGGCGATGAAGCCAAGACGTTGCCGGCCGGCGTTATCGGGCCAATGATCAACGACGAGTTCTCCGATGTGACCTTCGCGGTGTATGCCTTGAAGGCCAAGGGCGAACCGCAGCGCCAACTGGTGCGTGATGCCGAGTCGCTGCGCCAGCGCCTCTTGCACGTGCCGGGGGTCAAGAAGGTCAACATCATCGGCGAACAGGCCGAGCGTATTTTCGTCTCCTTCTCCCATGACCGGTTGGCAACCCTGGGCGTAACGCCGCAGGACATCTTTGCCGCACTCAATAGCCAGAACGCGCTGACGCCTGCCGGTTCGGTGGAAACCAGCGGGCCGCAGGTGGTCATGCGCCTGGATGGCGCCTTCGACAAGCTGGCGAAAATCCGCGAAACACCGATTGCCGTGCAAGGTCGCACGCTGAAGCTCTCTGACGTAGCGACGGTGGAACGCGGCTACGAAGACCCGGCCACCTTTCTGGTGCGCAATGGCGGTGAGCCTGCATTGCTGCTCGGTGTGGTGATGCGCGAGGGCTGGAACGGCCTTGATCTCGGCAGGGCGCTCGACGCCGAAACGGCGAACATCAACGAAGAGATGCCGCTGGGCATGACGCTCGATAAAGTCACCGATCAGGCGGTCAACATCACCTTGTCCGTCGATGAGTTCATGGTCAAGTTCTTCGTCGCCTTGCTGGTGGTCATGCTGGTCTGCTTTATCAGCATGGGCTGGCGCGTCGGTGTTGTGGTTGCCACTGCCGTGCCGCTGACGCTGGCCATCGTTTTCGTGGTGATGGCCGCCACGGGCAAGAATTTCGACCGGATTACCCTCGGCTCGCTGATTCTCGCTCTGGGCCTGTTGGTGGACGACGCTATCATCGCCATCGAAATGATGGTGGTGAAAATGGAGGAGGGCTACGACCGCTTCAAGGCCTCGGCCTATGCCTGGAGTCACACCGCTGCGCCGATGCTTGCCGGTACTCTGGTCACTGCCATCGGCTTCATGCCCAACGGTTTCGCCCAGTCCACGGCGGGTGAGTACACCAGCAACATGTTCTGGATCGTCGGCATTGCCCTGATCGCCTCCTGGGTGGTGGCAGTGGCATTCACGCCTTATCTGGGCGTGAGGCTGTTGCCGAATATCAAACAGGTCGAAGGCGGCCACGCGGCGATCTACAACACCCGCCACTACAACCGTTTCCGCACGCTGCTGGCACGTGTTATCGCCCATAAGTGGCTGGTGGCGGGCGCGGTCATTACCTTGTTTGTGGTGGCCGTGCTGGGCATGGGTTTGGTGAAGAAGCAGTTCTTTCCGACCTCCGACCGACCCGAGGTACTGGTAGAACTGCAGATGCCTTATGGCACCTCCATCGAGCAGACCAACGCCACCGCCATCAAGGTCGAGTCGTGGCTGCGCGAACAGGAAGAAGCCAAGATCGTCACCTCCTACATCGGCCAGGGCCCACCGCGCTTCTTCCTGGCCATGGCGCCGGAGTTGCCCGATCCATCGTTTGCCAAGATCGTGGTGCTGACGGACAGCCAGGAAGCCCGCGAAGCGCTCAAGCTGCGCCTCCGAGAAGCGGCCTCCGAAGGGTTGGCGCCCGAAGCCAAGGTTCGCGTCACGCAACTGGTCTTCGGCCCGTACTCGCCATACCCAGTGGCGTATCGGGTGATGGGGCCAGATCCCATGCAACTGCGTGAAATCGCCTCTCGCGTGCAGAGCGTGTTGCAGGCCAGCCCGATGATGCGCACGGTGAATGCCGACTGGGGCCCGCTGGTGCCAACGCTGCATTTCTCGCTGGATCAGGATCGCTTGCAGGCCGTTGGCCTGACTTCCAACGCGGTCGCTCAGCAGTTGCAGTTCCTGCTCAGCGGCGTGCCGATCACCTTGGTACGCGAAGATATTCGCTCGGTGCAGGTGGTCGGTCGTGCGGCGGGGGATATCCGTCTCGATCCGGCGAAGATCGAAGGTTTCACGCTGGTCGGCTCGGCTGGTCAGCGCATTCCGCTGTCGCAGATCGGTGAAGTGGGTGTACGCATGGAAGACCCGATCCTGCGCCGTCGCGACCGCACGCCGACCATTACCGTGCGTGGCGATATCGCCGAAGAGCTGCAGCCGCCCGACGTCTCCGTGGCGGTGTGGAAAGACTTGCAACCGATCATCGAGACGTTGCCTGCCGGCTACCGCATCGAAATGGCTGGTTCCTTCGAGGAGTCCGGCAAGGCCAGCAAGGCGATTCTGCCGCTGCTGCCGATCATGATTGCTCTGACACTGCTGATCATCATCCTGCAGGTGCGCTCGATCTCGGCGATGGTGATGGTGTTTCTCACCTCGCCGTTGGGCCTGATTGGCGTGGTGCCGGTTCTGCTGCTGTTCCAGCAGCCGTTCGGCATCAATGCCCTGGTCGGGCTGATCGCGCTGTCGGGCATCCTGATGCGCAACACGCTGATCCTGATCGGGCAGATCCACCATAACGAAAACGAGGGGCTCGACCCATTCAATGCCGTCGTTGAGGCCACGGTACAACGAGCCCGACCGGTATTGCTGACCGCGCTGGCGGCCATTCTCGCCTTCATTCCGCTGACCCATTCGGTGTTCTGGGGCACCTTGGCCTACACGCTGATCGGGGGGACTTTCGTCGGCACCATCATGACCCTGGTGTTCCTGCCGGCGATGTACTCCATCTGGTTCAAGATCCGTCCCAGCGAGCGCACCGATGATTCGAGCGTCGCGGCGAAAGCCTGACGCAACTGCCGGTCAGCGTTGTCCTGCGGCTCGGGAGAACGCCGACCGATACGGAGAGGTTCCAATGAGCAACGTTCAACAGCAGAAACGTATCGTGGTAACCGGCACCGGTATCGTCGGGCCGCTGGGCTGTGGTGTGGATGAAGTGTGGCGCCGCCTGCTGGCCGGGCGCTCGGGCATTCGCACGCTGCCGGCGGAAATCACCGAAGGCACGGGCGTGGCCGTAGGCGGTCAAGTGCCCACGCTCGAAGAAGACGCGCTGGCGGGCTACCAACCTGAGCAGATCATCGCGCCGAAAGAACGCAAGAAGATGGACCGCTTTATCGAGTTCGCGCTGGTTGCCGCTCATGAAGCGCTGGAGCAGGCGGGCTGGCACCCGAGCAGCGAAGCCGATCAGGCACGTACCGCGACCATCATCGCCTCCGGTGTGGGTGGTTTTGGCGCGATGGCCGAGGCGGTGCGCACCACCGATTCACGCGGGCCGCGCAGGTTGTCGCCGTTCACTGCGCCATCGTTCCTGGCCAACATGGCGGCGGGGCATGTGTCCATCCGCAATGGCTTCAAAGGCCCGCTCGGCGCGCCGGTCACCGCTTGTGCGGCAGGCGTCCAGGCGATTGGCGACGCAGCTCGTCTGATCAGAAGTGGCGAGGCCGATATCGCCATCTGTGGCGGTACGGAAGCGGCGATCGACCGGGTGACCCTGGGCTGTTTCGCGGCAGCTCGCGCGCTGTCCACTGGTTTCGCCGGCCACCCGCAGCAAGCATCGCGACCGTTTGATCGTGACCGCGACGGTTTCGTGATGGCCGAGGGCGCCGGGTTGCTGGTGATCGAGTCGCTGGAGCATGCCCTTGCACGCGGTGCAACGCCATTGGCCGAGCTGGTGGGCTACGGCACCAGCGCCGATGCCTATCACCTCACCGCTGGCCCCGAGGATGGCAGCGGCGCCCGCCGCGCCATGCAACAGGCGCTGCAGCAGGCGGGCCTGAGCCCGGACGATGTGCAACACATCAACGCCCACGCTACCTCCACCCAGGTTGGCGACAACGGCGAGCTTGCGGCCATTCAGGCGTTGTTCGGCGCGGGTGCAGGCGTGGCGATCAGCTCGACCAAATCCGCTACCGGCCACTTGCTCGGCGCTGCCGGCGGGATCGAGGCGATCTTCACGGTGCTGGCGCTGCGCGACCAGATCGTGCCGCCGACGCTGAACCTCGACAACCCGGCCGACGCCGCGGCGGGGCTCGACTTGGTCGCGCTCAATGCTCGCAAAATGCCGCTCACCTATGCGCTCTCCAATGGCTTCGGCTTTGGTGGCGTAAATGCCAGCGTGCTGTTCAGGCGCTGGGAACCCTGGCCATGAGCCAATCCGCACAGAAGGGGCGGCGCCAGCGGGAGATGTTGCTGGCTGCGAGTGATGTGTTCACGGCGTTGGGTTTTGCCCAGGCGAACATGCAAGCCATTGCTGATTCTGCGGGAGTGACCAAGGCGACTCTCTATGCGCACTTTGGCGACAAGGAGCAGCTCTACCGAGCGGTCATCGACCACTGGCTGACTCAATTGCCGGAGCCAGAACTGCCAGGTCAGGTGCGGGGCGGGTTGCGCGCTCGCCTGGAAAGCGTCGCACGTGAACTGCAACTGCAAAGTGAACACCCAGCGTTTCATGCGCTCACCCATATAGCGCTGCGCTCCAACCGGATACCTCACAAACGCTGGCGGCAACGCTACAGCCCCTATCAGCGCTACCTTGAGGAAAGCCTTTCGCGATCTGTTCGATGCTCGGATCCCGAGCAGGCAGCAGTCCGTTTCCTGCTGCTAGCAGTGGGTAGCATCGACTGTAGCCATTTGATGGCCGTGAGCGGGCTGCGCCTCTCAGCAGCTGTCGACATGTTCGTCCAGGCGTATGCCTGAGTCAGGCTTGCGCTTCGGAAACATCAGGGTTCCTGAAAGGGGCGCAATTGGCCAGATTCAGGGGGCTGGATAAGCGAGGATCTCGCGCCGGATAAAGTCTGAACTCATCGCAGGCCGTGCTGACTGAATCTGAAAGAGCGAAGCGCTGCCAGGAGAGAGACGCATGAATGAGTCCGAGAGCACGGTAGAGGCATTCAAGGCCTCGATCCTGGCCAAACTTCGTTATGCGGTGGGCAAAGATCCGGAGAACGCCTTCGACCATGACTGGTTCGAGGCCCTGGCCTTGGCTACCCGTGATCATGTGGTCGACCGCTGGGAAGAGGCCAGTGCCCAACTTGCCCGGCAGGACGACAAACGCGTCTATTACCTGTCACTGGAATTTCTCATCGGCCGACTGCTGGTCGACAACCTGAGCAACCTGGGCTTGCTCGATGTAGCGCGTCAGGCCATGGCCGAACTCAACGTCGAACTCGAACGCATCCGCCAGATCGAGCCCGATGCGGCGCTGGGCAACGGTGGCCTCGGCCGGCTGGCCGCGTGCTTCATGGAGAGCATGGCGACGCTGCGCCTGGCCGCTCACGGCTATGGCATTCGCTACGAGCATGGCTTGTTCCGCCAGGCGATCATCGATGGCTGGCAGGCCGAGCAGACCGAGACCTGGCTCGATTTCGGCAACCCCTGGGAGTTCGAACGCCCGGAAGTAGCCTATCGCGTGGGCTTTGGTGGGGGGGTCACCAGCCATGTGCAGGAAGACGGTGGCATCAGCCAGAGCTGGCAACCGCAGGAAACCGTACGGGCTATCGCCTATGACACGCCGGTGGTCGGCTGGCGTGGCGCTTCGGTGAACACCTTGCGCCTGTGGCGGGCGAGGGCCGAGGAAAACCTGCAGCTGGATCGCTTCAACGCCGGCGATCACTTCGGCGCCGTCGCCGGTGAAGTGCGCGCGGAAAGCATCTCGCGGGTGCTGTATCCGGCCGACGACACCGAAGCCGGCCAGGAGCTGCGCCTGCGCCAGGAGTACTTCCTGGTATCCGCCTCGTTGCAGGATTTGCTCGAACGCCATCTGCGCCTGCACGGTGACCTGCAAAACCTGCCGCAACAGGTGGCGATCCAGCTCAACGACACGCACCCGGCCATCGCCGTGGTCGAGCTGATGCGCCTGCTGGTCGATCAGCACCAGATACAGTGGGCGCGGGCCTGGGAGTTGACGGTGGCCTCGACGGCCTACACCAACCACACCTTGCTGCCGGAAGCACTTGAGTCCTGGCCGGTGGCTCTGATGGAGCGTCTGTTGCCGCGGCATTTGCAGATCATCTACCTGATCAACGCCGAGCATATCGACGCCCTGCGGGCCAAGGACATCCATGATTTTCGTCTGCTGCGCGCGGTTTCGCTGATCGACGAGGACAATGGTCGACGGGTGCGAATGGGCAACCTGGCCTTTCTCGGTGCGCACAGCATCAACGGCGTTTCGGCTCTGCACACGCGGCTGATGCGCGACACGGTATTTCGCGACCTGCACCGGCTCTATCCGCAGCGGGTGAACAACAAGACCAACGGCGTGACCTTCCGCCGCTGGCTGTTTCAGGTCAATCCGCTGCTGACCCACCTGCTGGTCGATGCACTTGGCCCCGAGGTGCTGGAGTCGCCGCAAACCACGCTGGAGAAACTGCAGCCGCAGGCCGAGCAGGTAGCCTTCCGCGACGAGTACGCCCTGTGCCGGCGGCGCAACAAGGAGGCGCTGGCGCAACTGGTACAGCGCCAGTCTGGCCTGCTGCTCGATACCGAGGCGATCTTCGACGTGCAGATCAAGCGCATCCACGAGTACAAGCGGCAATTGCTCAACCTGCTGCATACCGTGGCGCTGTACCAGGCCATCCGCAACGACCCGACCACCGACTGGGTTCCGCGGGTGAAGATTTTCGCCGGCAAGGCGGCGGCCAGTTACCGCCAGGCCAAGCTGATCATCAAGCTGGCCAACGACATCAGTCGCACCATCAATGGCGACCCTACCGTGCGCGGGCTGCTCAAGGTGGTGTTCATTCCCAACTACAACGTCAGCCTGGCCGAGACCATCATCCCGGCGGCGGATCTCTCCGAGCAGATTTCCACCGCGGGGCTGGAAGCCTCCGGCACCAGCAACATGAAGTTCGCCCTCAATGGCGCATTGACCATTGGCACGCTGGATGGCGCCAATGTGGAGATGTGCGAGCGGGTTGGCGAGGAGAACCTGTTCATCTTCGGCATGACGGCGCAACAGGTCGCGGCACGCCAGCGTCTCGGGCTGGAAATGGGCGACGTGGTTGCCGACTCGGAGCGGCTGGAGGCCGCCCTGGGCGCGATCCGCGCCGGGGTATTCTCGCCGGACGATCCGGCGCGCTACGTCGGCCTGGTGGATGCTCTGCTGTATGACGACCGCTTCATGGTCTGCGCGGATTTCGAGGCCTATTGGGCTGCGCAACGGCAAGTCGACAAGCGCTGGCAGACGCCCAATGACTGGTGGCGCTCAGCCGTGCTCAATACCGCGCGAATGGGATGGTTCTCTTCGGATCGCACCATCAGCGAGTACGCGCGGGACATCTGGCAGGTACCGGTGCCCGCACGCGATAAAGGCTGAGAGCCGTTACTGCTGGACGCGGTGCGCCGGCGTCGCCTGGCCTTTCTTCGGATGCAGGATGCGCGTGACCTGTACGTCGGTGAACTCGTTGGGCCATTCGAAGGTGTGCAGGACACTGAGGTAAACGCGGGCCTGCTCGGGCGTGAGCTGCTCACGGTCGGACTCGACCTCAACGCTGTGTGGCTGGTTATGCAGGATGTAGCTGATCAGATGCAGTGGCTTGGCCATATCGTGCCTCCAGGTTTGCAGGGTGATGAGAAGTAGACCTGTGCAATAGGTTGGCGAGTTCCCGCGATCCGCCGGGCGGCATGCACATCGGTAGGGGGCGCCATGCGCACCGAGCCAGGCTTGGCCGCGTTGGTCGTTGCTCGAACCGATGCGCATGAGATGCCCTGCACAAACGCGGATCACCGCCCGGCCCGGCTAACCGGGTTGGGTTTCGATCGTTTGTTCGCCACTCTTGCGCAGCGTGCGCGCGCGTTTTTCCAGCACCAGGTAGGCGGCGCTGGCCAGAACCAGCGGCAGCAGGTAATACAACACGCGGTAGGCGAGCAGGGCGGCGATCAGGCTGGCCTGACTGTACTGATGCTGCAGCAATGCCAGGAACACGGTTTCCAGTACGCCGAGGCCTGCTGGAATATGTGCAACCGCAGCGGCCATGCAACTGATCAGCAGCACGCCGAGCACCGAGCTGTAGGCCGCGCCTTCCGGCAGCAGCCAAAAGATCAGTGCCGCCATCAATGCCCAGTTGCTCGCACCGAGGCACAGTTGCAGCAACGCCATGCCCAGCGAGGGCAGGGTGATCGAGCGCTCACCGAAGTGCCAGACGCGTTGCCGCGAGAAGGCGCAGATACCGACATAAGCGCTGACGATCCCCAACAGGGTGAAGCCCAACAACTGCAGTCCCGTCACCCCCAGTGCCCAGCTTTCCGGCAATTTCACCAGGCGCAGGGAGAAGATCACCCCGGCCAATGCCATGTAGCCCGTCCAGTTGGTCAGCAGACTGAGGCTGAGAATACGCGTCACCGTCGACGCGCTCAGGCCCAGGCGCATGTACAGGCGATAACGCATCGCCACGCCGCCGATCCAGGTGGTGAAGTTCAGGTTGAAGGCGTAGCAGACCATCGCCACCGGCATGACCTGGCGCGTGGGCAGGCGGTGGCGGCTGTAACGCCGCCCCAGCAGGTCGTAGCAGCTGAACACCAGATAACTGGCGCAGGCGATCAGCGCGCCCACCAGCAGCGTCTGCAGGCTGTAGTCGCTGAGCGCCTGGCGCACCTCGCCCCAATCCAGGTTGCGTGCCAGCATGTACAGCAGTGTCGGCACCAGCAGCAGGAAGAACAGCGTGAGTACGCGTTTGCCCCAGCGCATCCAGGGCTTGTTGTTGGCGCCATTCATCCAGTTTTTTCCTCTTCGTAACAATTGGGCTTGTCGACCGGCTCCAGCGGCTTCAGTCGCTTGCGATGCGCCGGCAGCCAGCCGGCGATGGCCGGAAAGCGCCGCAAAAAGTGGAAGCACAGGAACACCAGCGGCGCACGCCACCAGTAGCCGCGTACCACGCGCTCCAGTTCGATGCGCTGGCAGTGTTCGGCTGACAAGCCCATCAGGTGGTCATACAGATGCTGATTGAAGGCGCAGTCACGGATCACCAGATTGGCCTCCAGATTCAGCGCCAGACTCAACGGATCGAGGTTGCTCGATCCCACCGTGCTCCACGCGTCGTCTACCAGCGCCACCTTGCCGTGCAACGGCCGCTGGCAGTATTCGTAGATCACCACGCCATCGCGCAGCAGGTAGTTGTAGAGCAGGCGCGAAAAGGCCTGCACCCAGCGCATGTCCGGCTGTCCCTGCAAGATCAGCGTCACCGCCACGCCACGCCGTGCTGCATTGCGCAAGGCGCGCAGCACCCGGTAACCAGGGAAGAAATAGGCGTTGGCCACCACCAGGCGCCGGCGTGCCGATTCGAAGGCTGCCAGGTGCTCGTCTTCGATGTCGGTGGTATGGCGCTCGTTGTCGCGCTCGAGCAGCATCACCCGCATATCGCCCACCGGCGTTCTCGACGGCTGCACCGGGCTCGGCTCGGCCAGGGCAGGGCGCAACAGGCGCAGCGTGCAGGTATGCAGGTCGGCGACCACCGGCCCCATCACCTCGACGGCGTAGTCCTGTTTGGCCATCTCGCCGAAATCGCCGAGGTGATCGGCTGAATAGTTGATGCCGCCGACGAACGCGCGCTCGCCATCGATCACCACGATCTTGCGGTGCAGGCGGCGGAACAGATTGGTGCGCATCCCCAGTCGCCGTGGGCTGGGATCGAAGACATGAATCTTGACGCCTTCGCGCGTCAGCGCCGCCACGTATTCATGCTGCAGGTCGGCAGTGCCGTAGCCGTCCACGGCGATCACCACACGCACACCGCGGCGTGCGGCCTCGATCAGCACCTCCTGCAGTTCCAGGCCGACCTTGTCTTCACGGATGATGAAGGTCTCCAGCAACACCTCGACGCGCGCCTGGCGAATGCATTCGAACACCCGCGGGTAATAGGCTTCGCCGTTGATCAGCAACCGCAGCTGGTTGCCGTCCCGCCAGATACCGCTCATAGGTGAATCTCCGCGGCCAGTGGAGCGTGATCGGACAGGT
Organism: Pseudomonas berkeleyensis; assembly: GCF_014109765.1. NCBI lineage: Bacteria > Pseudomonadati > Pseudomonadota > Gammaproteobacteria > Pseudomonadales > Pseudomonadaceae > Pseudomonas > Pseudomonas berkeleyensis. The sequence continues at coordinate 2,840,747 of NZ_CP059139.1, read as the reverse complement.
GCGACCAGGGCCGTGTCGACAGCACCTGCGGCCCATGAGCCGTGGCATTGCGGGTGTAGATGCGATCCAGGCGCAGCAGTGGTAAACGTGCCGGGAAGCTCCGGGCCGGTTTGCCATGGCGGTGCTGAAAGGCTTCGACCAGCGCATGGGGTGCGAGCTGGTCATCCGCGCGCAGGCGCCAGTCATTGAAGTCGCCTGCGACGATCACCGGCGCAGCCGGATCGAAGCTCGCCAGCAGATCCAGCAGCAGGCCGATCTGCTGGCGCCGATGCGTTTCGCGCAGGCCCAGGTGCACGCAGATCGCATGCACTTCGTCATGCCCTGGCACATCCAGGCGGCAATGCAGCAGGCCGCGCTGCTCGGTGCCGCTGACCGTGACGTCGAGGTTGTGGTGTTCGAGGATGGGAAAGCGCGACAGCAACGCGTTGCCATGATGGCCATCCGGGTAGACGGCATTGCGCCCGTAGGCGAACTGCGGCCACATGCTGTCGGCGAGAAACTCGTACTGCGGCACGCTCGGCCAGTCATGAAAGCGCTTGGCGTGCAACGCGTGGCTGCCCAGCACCTCCTGCAGGAACACCAGGTCGGCGCCCGTGGCCTGCACCGCGCTGCGCAGCTCCGGCAGGATGAAACGTCGGTTGAGTGCGGTGAATCCCTTGTGCGTGTTGATCGTCAGCACGCGCAGACGCTTGACCGGCGTGATGCGGTCGATGATCACCTCGGGGTTGGGGAGGGTGCTAGTCATGGCTGACATGTCCATTGCCCGGCGTCGCTCATAAGCTGCCTGGGGCTTTGGAGCGCGACTCGCCTAGCGGATCCGCTGCAGCGATGGCTTTGTCCAGCGCGGCACTGCCCAGCACACGTTCCTCCGTGCCATTGCCGGATGCTTGCTTGGCGGGCTGCAGTTCGACCTTGATCCAGCCACTGTCACGGCGGTCGAAAGCCTTGAAGGCTTCGATGGCGTCGGTCATGGGTTTGACCTGGGTAAGGATCTTCGCCGGGTCGATGCGCCCGGCCTGCACCATCTCGATCAGCCGGGGGATATAGCGCCGGTGGTTGCAATTGCCCATGTTGACGGTGAGGTTCTTGTTCATCGCCTGACCGATGGGAAATTCGCGCGCCTGCTGCGGATAAACGCCAATGATCGCCAGCGTACCGGCCTTGGCCAACGCATCGACGGCCCATTGCAAGGCCTGCTCGGGCGCGTCCCCCGGTTGCCACTGCTTGCTCTCGGCCTGGTGCGGTGCATGGCCATGCGCCGGGCACTGGGCATCGACACCAACGGCGTCGATGGCGCGATCCACGCCGATGCCATTGGTCAATCGGCGCAGGGTATCCACCGGGTCTTCACGGTCGAAATTGATGACTTCGGCGCCCTGACGGCGAGCCATGTCCAGGCGGTCGTCGAGATGGTCGATGGCGAACACCCGCGAGGCGCCGAGCAATTTGGCGCTGGCAATGGCGAATTGGCCAACCGGGCCGCAACCGAACACCGCCACGGTGTCGCCACTGCAAACCTCAGCCAGCTTTGCGCCGAAGTAACCGGTGGGGAAGATGTCGGAGAGCAGGATGGCCTGGTCGTCACTGATCTCGCTGGGCAGTTTCACCAGACCGATATTGGCGTAGGGAATGCGCGCCATCTCGGCCTGCAGGCCATGGAAGGCACCGGTGATTTCCGGGCCGCCGTAGAACGAGGTACCGGCTTCCTTGCCATTGGGGTTGGCTTCATCACACTGCGCGTAGTAACCCGCACGGCAATAGGCACAGTTGCCGCAAGCGATGGTGGAGGGCACTACCACACGGTCGCCAATGCTCAGGTTACGCACGTCGCTGCCCAGTGCTTCGACGATACCGACTGCCTCATGCCCGAGAATGGTGCCCTTGCGCATACCGCCCACGGTGCCGCGAACGAAGTGCAGATCGGTGCCACAAATGGCCGAAGCGGTGATGCGAATGACGGCATCGGTGCTGGCCTGAACCTCGGGCTCCGCTACTTCGTCCAGGCGAATGTCACCGACGTCGTGGAATACCACTGCTTTCATGACTGTCTCCCGAAACCGGCGTTGCCGGTCTTGCAAACGAATGTCGCCGCACGAGTGCGGCACATGTGTTTTCGAGTGACTGCAGGAAACAGGGGTTCAGGTTTTTTGTTTGGCCGGCCGCTTACCGCGCGGGGCGATCACACCGCGCTAGCTGTTCAGCAGTCCGCGCAGCAGCAGTTCCAGCGCCGCGATGCTCTGCGCCAGGCGCGTCTTGCCGTCGTCGCTGGCGGCGATCCAGAGCGTCGCTTCCTCCAGGCTGCCGTAGATCAGTGCTACCAATGCTTGTGGCTCGGCCTTGGCGACGAGGCCACGGCGCATCAGCTCGTCGATCAGTTGCTGCATCGACTCGACGCACTGGCGCTGCGCTTGCGGTGAGGCGTCGCCAAGCACGGCGCGCGCATCGCGTAGCACGATACGCTGGATGTCCGGCTCCAGAGCCATTTCCAGGTACGCCTGGCAGCGTCCGCGAAAGCCTTGCCAGGGATCGTCGGCGTTGTCGGAGATAGCCTGCAGGCGAGCGTCCATCTCAGCGTCGATCTGCTGCACAACGGCAGCCAGCAAGCCTTTCTTGTCGCCAAAGTGGTGATAGAGCGCGCCGCGCGTCAGGCCGGCCTGAGCGGTCAGGTCATCCATCGAGGTATCGGCGTAGCCGCGTTCGGTAAACACCTTACGCGCCGTGGCCAGCAGCAGGGTGCGGGTTTCTTCCATCTCGGCACGGGTACGGCGAGCCATGATTCTCTCCTTACATACGGATCGCATGATTATTTACATACGGTACGTATAAATATAGTCTCTTATTCATACGCGATGTATGTATCTGCTTTTGGCGAGTTGCCAGACGAGCCGAATCACGGGAGAACGAGATGGCCAACCCTTACCGAGAACTTTTCACTGCGCCCGGCGCCACAGGCTTTGTCCTGGCAGGCCTGGTGGCGCGGCTCGCGCTGCCCATGACGGGCATCGGCATCATCACCATGCTCGCCCAGTTGCGCGGCAGCTACGCGCTGGCCGGTGCGGTATCGGCCACCTTCGTGCTGACCTATGCGCTGCTGTCGCCGCAGGTTTCCCGCCTGGTGGATCGGCATGGGCAGGCCCGTGTGTTGCCGCTGGCCACTGCAATCAGCGCAGGCGGCATGCTGCTTCTGCTGGCCTGCTCGTGGTGGCAGGCACCGGACTGGAGCCTGTTCATCGGCGCCTTGCTGGCAGGCTTCATGCCCAGCCTTTCGGCGATGGTGCGTGCGCGCTGGACGGTGATCTATCGCGGCCAGCCGCGCCTGCAGACCGCCTATTCGCTGGAAACGGTCTTCGATGAAGTGACCTTCATTGCCGGGCCGCCGCTGTCGGTAGGGTTGAGCATTGCACTGTTCCCACAGGCCGGGCCGTTGGTGGCTTCGCTATTGCTGGCACTTGGTGTGTTCATCCTGGTACTGCAACGCGGCAGCGAACCGCCCGTGCAGGCACGGAATGCCAACCTGACCGCATCAGGCTCGGTGATTCGCGAGAAGAACGTGCGCCTGCTGGCGCTGCTGATGATGGGCATGGGCGTCATCGTCGGCACCGTGGATATCGTCAGCGTGGCCTTCGCCGAGCAATTGGGCCGCCCGGCAGCCGCCAGCCTGGTGCTGTCGGCCTATGCCGCTAGCTCCTGCGTGGCCGGCTTGCTGTTTGGCGCGCTCAAACTGGCGACGCCCTTGCACCGTTTGCTGTTGCTGGGCGGACTGGCAACGGCACTGACGACCTTGCCGCTGCAACTGGCCAGTAGCATCCCGGCATTGACGGGGGCCGTACTGCTGGCTGGATTGTTCTTCGCGCCGACCATGATCGTGGCGATGTCGCTGGTCGAACGCCTGGTTCCCGAGCACCGCCTGACCGAGGGCATGACCTGGCTGCTGGCCGGGCTGAACGTCGGTATAGCCTTGGGTGCGGCGGTATCCGGTCGGTTGGTTGACCAGAGCGGTGCGCAGGCCGGATTTGCGGTCGCGCTATGCGCCGGCGTCACGGTACTGCTGGTGGCGGTATGGGGACAGCAGCGCCTGCGTGCTCCGTTACCCGCACCAACCTGAATCGGTTGCTCGGCCCCGCCATGTAGCATGCTCAGCGTTGCAGTTCGAGCAGTTGCAGCGACCGCCCAGCCAATTCCACCACTTCGTGCAGCACCGATGCCGACTCGCATTGCGCTGTGTGCGTATCGATCAGGCACCGCCAATGGCGCCCGCCGTGCACCTCGGGCAAGCGAAACTCGCATCCCTCGTGCCCGGCATTGAGCAACAGCAGCAGGGTGGCATCGGCGCCGCTGCGCTTGACTCCGGATGGCTGCGCGCGGCCGTCCATGAGCATGCCCATGCAACGGGCTTCTTCGTCGTGCCAGTTGCCCTCGCTCATTTCGCTGCCGTCCGGAGCCAGCCAGGTCACATCCTTGACGTCCAGTTCCTCGTTGTAGTGGCCAACCAGAAAGCGCTGACGACGCAGGATCGGGTAGCTCTGGCGCAGGGCTATCAGGCGCTGACAGAACGCAGCCAGTTCACGGCCTTCAGCGTCGAGCGACCAGTCCACCCAGCTCAGTTCGTTGTCCTGGCAGTAGGCATTGTTGTTGCCGTGCTGGGTGCGGCCGAACTCGTCGCCAGCCAGCAGCATCGGCGTACCCTGGGCGAACAGCAGGGTGGCGAGCAGGTTGCGGATCTGTTGCAGGCGCAGGCTGCGAATCTGCGCGTCGTCGGTTTCGCCCTCGCAGCCGTGATTCCAGGACAGGTTGCGATCGGTGCCGTCCTGATTGTTCTCGTCGTTGGCTTCGTTGTGCTTGTGGTCGTAGGAAACCACGTCGCGCAGGGTGAAACCGTCATGCGCAGTGATGAAATTGACCGAGGCGAACGGCCTGCGCCCACGCTGGTTGTACAGATCGCCTGAAGCGGTCAGGCGGCTGGCCAGCTCGGCCAGTTCGCCGCGATCACCTTTCCAGAAGGCGCGTACGTTGTCGCGAAACTTGTCGTTCCATTCCGCCCAACCCGGCGGGAAGCCGCCGACCTGATAGCCACCCGGGCCGCAATCCCAGGGCTCGGCGATCAGCTTGACCTTGCTCAGGATCGGATCCTGGCGACAGGCGACCAGAAAGCTGTGGCGCTCGTTGAAGCCATCGGCGTAGCGCCCGAGGATGCTCGCCAGGTCGAAGCGGAAACCGTCCACGCGCATCTCGGTCGCCCAGTAGCGCAGCGAGTCGGTGACCATCTGCAACACGCATGGGTGGCTCAGATCCAGCGTATTGCCGGTACCGGAATCGTTGATGTAGTAGCGGCGCTCGTCCGGCATCAGACGGTAGTAGCTGGCGTTGTCGATACCGCGCATGGACAGGGTCGGCCCGCGCTCGTTGCCCTCGGCGGTGTGGTTGTAGACCACGTCGAGGATCACTTCCAGGCCGGCACTGTGCAGGTGGGCGACCATCTCCTTGAACTCGCTGATCTTGCCGCTGGCCAGGTAGGCCGGGTGCGGGGCGAAGAAACCGATGCTGTTGTAGCCCCAATAGTTGTTCATGCCTTTTTCCAGCAGGTGCTGGTCATTGACGAAGGCGTGTATGGGCAGCAGCTCGACGCTGGAAACGCCCAGCTCGCGGATATGCCGCAACAATTCGGGGTTGGTCAGGCCGGCGCAGGTGCCGCGGTAGCGCTCGGGCACGGCGGGGTGACGCATGCTGATGCCGCGCAGGTGCGTTTCATAGATCACCGTGCGATCCCAGGGAATGCGCAAGCGTGGCTGTTCACCCCAGGTGAATGCCGGGTCGATGACCTTGCTCTTGGGCACGAAGGGCGCACTGTCGCGCTCGTCGAAACTGAGGTCGCCGTCCGCATCGCCGATGGTGTAGCCGAACAGCGCCTCCGACCATTGCAACTGGCCAACCAACTGCTTGGCGTAGGGGTCGATCAGCAGTTTGTTGGGGTTGAAGCGATGCCCGGATTCGGGCTCGTATGGCCCATACACGCGATAGCCGTAGACCTGGCCAGGACGCGCATCGGGCAGGTAGCCGTGCCAGATTTCATCGGTGTATTCGGGCAATTCGATGCGTTCGATTTCCGTCTCGCCGTGTTCGTCGAACAGGCACAGCTCCACGCGGGTGGCATGCGCGGAGAACAGTGCGAAATTGACGCCCAGGCCATCCCAGCTGGCGCCGAGCGGAAAGGGGGTGCCTTCGGTAACGCGGGAGCGCTGTGGGTTGCGCATGGGGATTACCTCAGGCTTTCGGTGTTTTGGGCGTGCGCGGGGCACGTGGCTTTTTCAACAGGGCTGGCTGCTCGGCTTCGCTCAGCGGCACGGTCTTGGGTTTGCTGATGCGCCGTGGCTTGGGTACGGCCGAGAGCTGGGCTTGCGACTCGGCCTCGGCCAGTTTTCTGGCCATCATCCAGTGCCGCTCATGCTGGCCATGGGGACGCCCCTCGGACTCCCAGATCTGAAAGGCAAATTCGCGGATACGCTGTTCATCGGTGTTCATGGCGTGGCTCCTGTAATGATCGGGGAATGACTTATCTGAACTCTGCGCCGTAGGGCGGGTGAAACCCGCCATTGACGATCTGGCGGGTCGCACCCGTTCTACGAGGAGCGTCCATCGCCTGCTCCGGCACGGGGCTCAAGAAGAATCAGGTTGACGGGAAACTCAGCCAGCGCAGCCGCAACCATCACGCTGCCCTGGCTGTTTTCTGTGTGGCAGGGCCCGAGCAGGCCGGTGGCCTGCCAGCTGCGCAGTTCATCAGGCAGCACCACCGTGGTGTCGCCCCAGCGTTGGGCGGGGACGTGCGGTGTGCCGTGCTCGCCCAACAGGCCGGCCGCCAGGCGCGGCACAATCACCAGCAGGTGCTCATCGCCATGGCTGCGCAGGAAGGCCAGTACCTGGCCGGCGTGCTCGCCGACCACCCCAAGCGGGTGATAGCTGCCCTGGCTGAACAACTGCGGCTGGGCGGCGCGCAGCGCCAATGTCTGCTGGATCAGCCACTGTTTGATGCGCCCGTCCTGCCAACTGGCCAGTTGGCCGGCCGGCGTATCGTCGCTTTGCAGGGCGGACAGGCGTGCCGAGAAATCCACCGGGCGGCGATTGTCCGGATCGACCAGGCTGAAGTCCCAGAACTCGCAGCCCTGGTACAGGTCGGGTACACCGGGTGTGGTCAGGCGCAGCACGCACTGCACCAGCGCGTTCAATGCGCCGGCCGGGGCAATCGCGGCCACAGTTGCAGCCAGCTCATTACGCAGAGGTTGCCCGGATGGCTCGCACAGCAGGCAGCGCAGGAAATCGGCGCAGGCGGCCTCGTAAGCCTCGTTCGGCGCGCTCCACGTGCTGTTGAGCTTGGCCTCGCGCAGCGCCTTGCGTTGCCAGCCAAGCAGGCGCTGCAGATAGTGCTGCAGGCCTTCCGTATCGTCTGGTCGTAGCCCGAGCGGCCAACTGCCAATAATTGCCTGATAGAGAATGGCTTCTTCGCCACCATCCGGAGCCTGCGCCGCACCGCTGGTGCGCAGCGCCTGTGCCAACTGCCGCCAGTGCCTGACACGCTCGGCGTACCAGGCCGCGCGTTCGCTGAGTACTGCCAGTCGGGCGCGGCAATCTTCGCCACGCTTGTGGTCGTGAGTGGCAGTGGCGAGCAGGTTGCGTGGATGCTGCACTGCACGTTCGCGGCAGGCCTGATGAAAGCGCTCGACCGTCGCGCTGAAATGCTCGGCATCGAAACCGACGTCATAGCGCGACAGCAACACGCCCGCGCGGTACAGGGCGGTGTCTTCGACAGCCTTGGCTGCCACCGGCGAGGTCAATTGCTGAAAGCGTGTCAGCGCCTGGGCACGCAGGCGCCGTGCCCGGCCCGGCGGCAGCGTTCGAAGGGAGGCACCACCCAACCAGTCGTCGAGATGCGGCAGCAGCGGCCAGTCGGCCTCCGCCAGCGTCTGCCGCGCGCCATCGAGCGCCTGTTGGAAAAAACGGCGATCCTGCTGCGAGCGGCCACAGGCCGGGGCATAGGTGCGATAGATCGGAAAATGCACGATCAGCTCGCGCAGCGCCCGACGGATCGCACCGAGGGTGAGGTCGCGGGTGGCGATGTCATGCCGGGCGACATGCAGCAGGCGTTGGGCGACTTCCTCCAGATCACCGGCGAGCGATCCCTCCAGCACCAGCCGGCGCGCTTGCCGTACCTCGTCGTCGAAGGCCGTGGGCCGGCCACTGATTTCCTGCCACAGCTTGCCGAGCGGCAGCTCGCCATGTGGGTCGTGCTGCAGCAGCGATACCTGGTTCATGAACTCGTAGCCGGTGCTGCCGTCCACGGGCCACGCCTGCGGCAGCAGTTCGCCATGGCCGAGGATTTTCTCCACGAAGATGGGGAAGGGCGCATCGCCGCGCAGGCGGCTGATGCGTCGGCGCAGGCGGCTGCAATAGGCCCGTGGGTTGGCCAGGCCGTCGATATGGTCGATACGCAAGCCATCGATCAGGCCGCGTTCGATCAGCTCGAACACCTTGCCGTGGGTCTGCTCGAACACCGCCAGGTGCTCGGCACGCAGGGCGCCCAGTTCGTTGATGTCGAAAAAGCGCCGCCAGTTGATGTCGTCGGCCGCGGTGCGCCAGCTGGCCACGCGGTAGTGCTGACGTTCGAGCAGGGCATGCAGGCGCTTCTGCGTTGCCTCGTCGCGCCCCTGGAAATGGGCCAGCAGCGGTGCGACTTTTTCCGCCAGGGCTGCTAATTCTACGCAGAGCCGTTGCGCCTCGGCGCGACTGTCGTTCTCCCGTCCCAGACGTGCGAAACGCTGGCCCAGCGCGCGCAGTGCCGGGTCATCGCTGGCCCGCAGGATGCTGTCGTAACTGGGCGGCGTCAGTGGCAGGCGATGCTCGAAATGTTGCGCATGAAAGCGCCCGCGCGCGGCCTCGAAATGCAGTTCCAGCGTGCCTTCGCGCAGCGCCTCGCCGTAGTCGGTGCGCAGAAAGGGCACCAGCAACTGGCCACTGAGCAGCGGGTCATGCGACTGCCACTGGATATCGAAGAACGCCGCGTAAGGGCTACCCTGGCCCCACTCCAGCACGTCCAGCCACCAGGGATTGCCGTCACCACCAACGGCCATGTGGTTGGGCACGATATCCACGATCAAGCCCATATCGTGCGCGCGCAGGGTGTCCACCAAGTGCACCAGGGCTTCTTCGCCGCCCAGCTCGGGGTTGACCTGGCTGGGGTCGATCACGTCGTAGCCGTGTTGCGAGCCTGGCCGCGCAGTAAGGATCGGTGAGGCGTACAGATGGCTGATGCCCAGCTTCGCCATGTAGGGCACCTGGGCGGCGGCATCGGCGAGGGTGAATCCCTTGTGCAACTGCAGGCGCAATGTCGCGCGCAATTCAGTCATTGCCAGCCTCCTGACGCGCACGATCGAGCTTGGCCAGGCGCTGGCTGGTGGCCGGCTGTTCCAGCAACTCGTTGACCGGCAATGGGTAGCGTCGCCGCCAGTTGGGATGCACATCGCCAGGACCGGGCAGGTTGGGCTGCTGCTCCAGGCCACAGGCGTCCTCCAGTGGCAGCAGGGCCAGCGCTGATGGCGTACGACCGATATGTTCGATGCAGGCCAGCAGACAGGCATCGTCCTCCGTGCCGTTTACCGAGCCTTGTCGCTCCAGAAGCTGGCGCAGGGCGACACGCTCACCAGCGCGCTCGGCATGATCGCCTTCCAGCAGCTCCGCGTCGCGTTGCCCGGCCCTGACCCGCCATTCCAGATCACGCCCGGTGAGCCAGCCCTTGATCGTCGGTAGATCATGGGTGGTGGTGGTCGCCAGGGCGTTGCCGGGCCAGCGAGCGGTCGGCACGAAACCTATGTCGTCCTGTTCGAATAGCAGCACCCGGGTGCCGAGGATGTTGCGCGCGGCAAGTTTCTCGCCCAGGCCGTCTGGCACGGTGCCGAGGTCTTCGCCGATGACCAGCGCCCGATGCCGGTGCGACTCCAGGGCCAGCAGGCGCAGCAGATCGTCCAGCGGATAACGCAGGTAGGCGCCGTGCTGTGGCGCCGCGCCCTGGGGGATGACCCACAGGCGTTGCAGGCCCATCACGTGGTCGATGCGAATGCCGCCAGCATGGGCGAGGTTGGCCTGGAGCATTTCGATATAGGCGCGAAACCCGTGCTGGCGTAGCCCCTGTGGCGAGAATGCCGACACGCCCCAGTTCTGCCCCTGGCGATTGAGGATATCCGGTGGCGCCCCGACGGTGACCGAAGGCAGCAGTTCATCCTGGCGTGACCAGGCCTGACTGCCGGCACAATCGGCGCCCACCGCCAGGTCTGCGATCAAACCGATGCCCATGCCAGCGCCGCTGGCCGTGGATTGGGCAGACTCCAGACCGTGAGCGATCAACCACTGGCAAAAGGCGTGATAGCGCAGCTCTTCGCCATGCTCGACGGCAAAGCGGGTCACAGCGCCCAGCAGTGGATTGCGCAGCGCCTCCGGCCAGGTACGCCAGTCGCCACTGGCGCCCTCGCGCAGACGCTGGCCATGGATCGCCTCGAAGCAGCAATGCTGTTGCAAGGCCTCGCCACCGGCCGTGCGAAATGCCTCGAAGCGTTCCAGCAACTGGCCGGGTGCCTGACAGAAATCCTCATACAACTGGCGTAACAGACGCTGACGAGCCTGGGCCACGGCCGGCCAGTCGATCAGCTCCAGCGCTTCCAGACGCGCCATCTCATCCTGCAGCCTGGCGGCGTGAACCGCGCGTTGCAGGCGCTCGCTACCGAGCAAGGTGACGGGGGCGGCATACAGCGTATTGAAGAACAACCGGCTGGAAGGCGAGTAGGGCCCGAAACCCTGCATATCCGCGCTGAATTGTGCGTGCACCGGGCTCAGGGCAATCGCATCGGCGCCATGGTTGGCAGCGTGCCGCGCCAGATCCGCCACCGCCAGCGTGTCGCCCAGGCCACCATCACCCTTGCGGCGCAGGCCATAGAGCTGAGCCGTCAGGCCCCAGATGCGTGGTTTGCCGCACAGCTGCTGTACCGACAGGCAGGCTGCAGGTGCGACAGCGAGAGGATGTTGGCTATCGCGGATTTCCAGCTGGTAATAGCCCGTCCGCTGTTGCGCCGGCAGGTGTCCATCGCCGTCGAGTCGACCCTCGCTGACATTGCCTTGCTCATCGATCAACCGGTAGAGGCTGTCAGCTGGATAGAGCGTCAGCGGCAGTGGCTGGCCCTGATCCTGAAACAGCAGGTTCGCGTCTCCCGGCACATGGCGTGACTGCCCCACTGCGGCCAAACTGGCGCGCAACTGCTCGGGGCTTTGCGCCGGGTAGCCAAGCGCCTCCAGCAGGCTGCGCTGCGCTTCCGGGCTGACCTGTTGCGGGCGGCCGTGCGCATCGATCCAGTCGATGCACAGATCAACGGCCTCAGCCAGCTCGGCCAGTAATCGATCACTCATTGTGCAGGCTCCAGGGTGACCAGGGCGCTGCGTGCCGGCAATCGCTCCTGGCGCAGATCGGCATCATCGATGCGCAGGGTGTACAGCCGCTCGCCGTGAACGGCAGGCAAGGGCAGGGATACGTCGCTGCTGCCCAGATTGATGGCGATGCTCAGCGCCGGGCCGTGCCCCAGCCGCCAGCGCGCCAGAACTGCGCCATCACCGAGCACCTGCGCACCGAGGCTTCGCGCCTGCTGCAAGCCTGGCAGCAGGCGGCTGTGACGCACCTGCAACAGGCAGCGGTAGAAGGCCAGCCATTCCCGCTGCTGCGGCTCCAGCGCCGGAGCCAGGTCTGGCTGTGAGCGCTGAAAGGTGGCCAGGGCGTTGGGGTCGGCGATGGCCTCGCGGCTGTGCGCCGCGGCGAACTGCGAAAAATCGGCGAACTCGTTGCGTCGGCCCTCACGCACGGCATTGGCCAGCTCGTCGTGGTAATCGGTGAAGAACAGAAAGGGTCGCTTGCTGCCCCATTCTTCGCCCATGAACAACAGCGGTACCATCGGGCACAGCAGCAACAGTACGGTGGCCGCCTTCAGTGAATCGGTGTCGGCCAGCAGCGTCAGGCGTTCGCCAAAAGCGCGGTTGCCCACCTGGTCATGGTTCTGCAGGAACAGCACAAAGGCGTGTGGCGGCAGATCGGCACTGGGCTCGCCGCGTGGCTGGCCATGGCGATTGTCCTGGCCCTGGTAGACGAAACCCTGCTCCAGGCAGGTGGCCAGCTTGCGTGTCGGCGCCTGGGCGTAATCGGCGTAGTAGCTTTCGTTCTCGAAGGTGAGCAGTGCATGCAGGGTGTTGTGGCCGTCATCGTTCCACTGCGCGTCAAAGCCATCACGCAGCAGATGCGCGGCGTTGTGCTCGTTTTCCAGCACCAGATGCACCTGGCGCCGTTGCGGCACTGCTGAGCGCACGCGTGCGGCCAACTCCCTGAGGAACTCGTCATCGTCGATGGCGTGCACGGCATCCAGGCGCAGGCCATCGACACGGTAGTCCAGCAGCCACATCAGTGCGTTCTCGCAGAAGAAGTCCCGCACCTGCGGCCGGCCGAAGTCGATGGCCGCGCCCCAGGGCGTCACGCGCTCCTCGCAGAAGAACTGCCGCGCGTACAGCCCCAGGTAATTGCCGTCCGGGCCGAAGTGGTTGTAGACCACGTCGACGAATACCATCAGTCCATAGCCGTGGGCACTGTCGATCAACTGCTTGAGTTCGTCGGGCGAGCCATAGGCGTTGGCCGGCGCGAAGGGGAGTACACCGTCATAGCCCCAGTTGCGCGTACCGGCGAAGGCGTTCAGCGGCATCAGTTGCAGGGCGGTGACGCCCAGGTCGGCCAGGTGCGGCAGGTGCTCGATGACCTGCTGATAACCGCCGAACAGGCCCACATGCAGCTCGTACAGCACCGTTTCGTGCCAGGGGCGACCGTTCCAGTCATGCTGCTGCCAGGCATAAGCCGCATGATCGATGACCTGGCTGAAGCCATGCACATCGTCCACCTGGCGGCGCGAGGCCGGATCCGGCACCGCTCGCTGGCCGTCGACCACATAGCGATAGCTGCTATCGCTCGGGCACTCGAGCAAGCTCACGAACCAGCCATCCGTTTGTTGATCCATCGGATAACGGTCGCCGTCCAGCAACTCCAGCTCCACTCGCTGCGCGCTGGGCGCCCAGAGGGCGAAACGCACACGACCATCGGCCATCGGCCGGGCACCATGGCTGTACATCAGCGGATTTCCCTGCGGGCCTCGACATGAGCCAGCAGGCGCTGATACAGCCGGTCGTACGGGCGCACGGACTGTCGCCAGTACAGCGGCGCCTGCATGGCATGGCAGCGCATGGCCTCGAACAATGCAGGGTGCTGGTACACCTGCAGGGCACGATCGATGGCCGCGCGATAGCTATGTGTCTGCGCCTCATCGAAGAGAAAGCCACTGACGCCGTCCTCGATGGTGTCGGCCAGGCCGCCGGTGCGCCGGGCGATGGGCAGCGAGGCGTAGCGCTGGGCGTATATCTGGCTCAGGCCGCAGGGTTCGAAGCGCGAGGGCATGAGCAGAAAATCACTGCCGGCATAGAGGCGTCGTGCATCGCTCTCGTTGAAGCCGATATGCACCCCGATGCGGCCACGATAGCGTTGACCCAGCTCGGCCATCGCCGCCTCCAGCGCCGGTTCGCCCTGGCCGATCACCGCGATACGGCCACCTCGCTCGACGATGTGCTCGGCGACGCCCAGGGTCAGGTCGATACCTTTCTGCTGCACCAGGCGCGATACCACCGCGAACAGCGGACCATCCGACTCCAGATCCAGCCATTGCTGCATATAGGCAGCATTGGCACTTTTACCGTCCCACTCACCGGCCGCGAAACCTTGCAACAGATGAGGGTCGCTTTGCGGATGCCAGCTCTCGTCGATACCGTTGGCGATACCGCTGAGTTGCTTCGCCTGAACCTTGGCTCGCAACATGCCGTCCAGCCCGCAGCCGAACTCTGCCGTGGTGATTTCCCGGGCATAGCTGCGGCTGACGGTGGTGACGTGCTGGGCATAGGCGATACCGGCTTTGAGAAACGACAGCCGGCCGTGGAACTCCATGCCGTCGATCGAGCAGGCCTGTTCTGGGATCGCCAGCTCACTGCTGCACTGCATGTCGCAAAGGCCTTGATAGGCCAGGTTGTGAATGGTCAGCAGGGCAGGGGCGCTGGCCCCGCGCCAGGCCATGTAGGCCGGCGCCATTGCGGTCGTCCAGTCATTGGCATGTACCAGATCCGGGCGCCACTGGATGCCGGCTTCGCCCATTGCCATCTCGGCAGCAGCCAGTCCAAGGCGGGCGAAGCGGATGTGGTTGTCCGCCCAGTCGTTGCCCTGCGGGTCGACGTAAGGCGAGCCGTCGCGCTCGTAGAGCACGGGGTTGAGCAGCACGTAGACGATCAGGCCATCGGCCAGATCCATGCGGCCGATCTGGCAAGGCGGCAGGGCAGCCAGCCCAGGAATCTGGCCGACGACACGGATTGGCCGGCCTTCCACCACCTGGCGATAGCCGGGGATCAGCACACGGATATCGTGTTTATCCGCCAGGGCGCGGGGCAGCGCAGCGGATACATCGCCAAGCCCGCCGCATTTGACCAGGTCGGTGAACTCGGAGGTGACGAACAACACGCGCTTGCGTTCTTGGTACTGGGTTGGCATCTGCAAGGGCTGCTGAGGGGCTGACGCGAGCGGAGGATAGGAATGAATCAGTGCGGAGGCTGCTGCGCTTGCCATGTCTCTCTCCATGATCGGGGTTGAACGTGAGGTAGACCCAGCGTGGGGTCGTGGAGGAGAGCAATCGGCTCAGGCATGCCCATATCGGCCACCCGCTTTCGCACTCCCCATACTCTTGTGCTGACGGGGCATTTGCGGCAAAGGTTCGACCTTTTTTTGCAAAAGCGAGCCGGGTGAAAAGGTTGAACTTTGAGCACGCCGAGAGCTTCCACCGGACACCCAGAAAGATGTCCGGAGGCCGCACCAATGCAGAGCATCGAGCAGGTAGTGAATTTTCTGAGCAAATACGGATTGCGGCTGTGCACCGCAGAATCCTGCACCGCTGGGCTGATCGCCTCGCTGATCGCGGATGTTCCAGGCAGTGGGGCAGTGCTCGACTGTGGTTTCGTCACCTACTCACCCGAGGCCAAGCAACGCTGTCTGGGCGTTGATCCGCTGACCATCGAACGCTTCGGCCTGACCAGCGAGGAGGTGGCGCAGGAAATGGCCCTGGGCGCACTCAAGCACAGCAACGCCGATATCGCGCTGGCCAATACTGGCCTGGCGGAGGCCGAGGACGAGATGGACGGTGTGCAATGCATCGCCTGCGCGATCCGCCTCGACCAACACCAGGGCATCGTCAGCGAGACGGTGAAATTCAATGGTGTGCGTAATCAAGTGCGTCACGACGCAGCCCGTTACGCCCTGCTGCAACTGCCTTACTACTACGAGCGCCTGCGCTCGGCATGAGCCGAGCGCAGGCTAGCGGTCAATTTTCCGGGAGTGCGCCGTTGATCCGCTCGGCATGCTGGAGATGCTGTTCCAGCTTGGGCAGCGTCTCCCGAGCGAAGGCGGCGATTTCTTCGTCATCGACCTTTACACCACGACGGAACAACTCGATGGTCTGCTGGTGGGCAACTACCTGATTGTTCATGTAGGCCTTGTCGAAGCTCTCTTCGCTACGTAACTGGAGCACCATGGCCTTGGCCTGATTGATCAGCTCGGCGTCATCGGACACCTCTAGATCCTTGCTCTTGGCCAACTCGCCCAATTGCTGGTTCGCTCGGCGGTGGTCGTCGATCATCATCTGCGCAAAGCCTTTGACGTCCTCGCTGCGCGCTTTCTCCAGCGCCAGCTTGGCCGTCTCGATCTCGGCGATGCCCTTGGCCGAGGCCTCTTCGACAAAGTCTTCGGTGCTGATTGACTCTACCTCGTTGGCAGCGTGCAGGGTGCTGACGGCACAGATGGCCAGCGCTGCGGCAGCGAGCAAGGCAAGGGGTTTAAGTAGATACATGGTCGATCCTCCTGTGGATGTGCATACACAGGGGTAGAAGGACGTCGCCTGGACGAAGTTCAGGCGAAATTTTCCTCGCACCTAGCGGCCCTGAATCAAGCGAAACGGTGGCGCCAGCCCAGGAAAATTCTGTTCGAACGCAAGCGCCATGGGCTGCCTCAAAAGTTGGCGTTGCGCGGCTTCGCGCATCTCCAGACAACAACCAGGAGTAGCCTGATGAATGACCAATCGAAAGCCACTGGCAGCAGCCAGATGGCGGGCAGTGACACTCTCGACAGAGCCAACGGCAACCCCAAGCTCGATCAGCTCGATGACTTTCGTGAAGATGCGACCGGCGAAGCACTGACAACCAATACCGGCACTCGCATCGCTGACAACCAGAACAGCCTGCGCGCGGGTGAGCGCGGCCCGACGCTGATGGAAGATTTCATCATGCGCGAGAAGATCACCCACTTCGATCACGAGCGCATCCCCGAGCGTGTGGTGCATGCACGCGGTGCGGCGGCGCACGGCTACTTCGAAGTCACCGATCCCGCCACCGACCTGACCTGCGCGTCCTTTCTCAGCGAAGCGGGCAAGCGCACCCCAGTGTTCGTGCGTTTCTCCACCGTGCAGGGGCCACGGGGGTCGGCGGACACGGTACGCGACGTGCGTGGCTTCGCCGTGAAGTTCTACACCGATGAAGGCAACTTCGACCTGGTCGGCAACAACATGCCGGTGTTCTTCATCCAGGATGCGATCAAGTTTCCCGACTTCGTCCATGCGGTGAAGCCCGAGCCGCACAACGAGATTCCCACCGGGGCGTCGGCGCACGACACCTTCTGGGACTTCGTCTCGCTTACCCCCGAGTCGGCACATATGGTGCTCTGGACCATGTCGGATCGGGCGATTCCGATTGCCTACCGCGCCATGCAGGGCTTTGGCGTGCACAGCTTTCGCCTGGTCAATGCCGAGGGCCAGAGCAAGCTGGTGAAATTTCATTGGCGCCCCAAGGCTGGCGTCTGCTCGCTGGTCTGGGATGAGGCGCAAAAGCTCGCCGGCAAGGATCCGGATTTCCATCGCCGCGGCCTCTGGGAGGACATAGAAAGAGGTCTCTATCCGGAGTGGGAATTGGGTCTGCAGGTGATGGACGAGGAGGACGCACAGCGCTACGGCTTCGACCTGCTCGACCCAACCAAGCTGGTGCCCGAAGAACTGGTGCCGGTGCGTGTGGTCGGGCGCATGGTACTCAACCGCAACCCGGACAACTTCTTCGCGGAGACCGAGCAGTCGGCGTTTCATATCGGCCATATCGTGCCGGGCATCGATTTCAGCAACGACCCCTTGCTGCAAGGCCGGCTGTTTTCCTATACCGATACCCAACTGCTGCGTCTGGGCGGGCCAAACTTCAATGAAATTCCCATCAATCGCCCGCTGTGTCCGTTCCACAACAACCAGCGTGATGCGCCGCACCGCCAGCAGATCAACAAGGGCAGGGCGGCTTACGAGCCCAACTCCATCGACGGTAACTGGCCACGGGAAACGCCACCTGCTGCCAGCAAAGGCGGCTTCAGCTCGTATCCGGAACCCTTGAGCGGCAACAAGGTTCGGGTTCGCTCTGCCAGCTTTTCCGACCACTTCTCGCAGGCCACGCTGTTCTGGCGCAGCATGAGCGAGGCCGAGCAGCAACATATCGTCGACGCCTACAGCTTCGAACTGTCGAAGGTCGAACGCAGCTTCATTCGCGAGCGCCAGGTCAAGGAGATACTGGCCAATATCGACCCGTTGCTGGCCCTGCGTGTAGCGGAAAACCTCGGCATCGACCTGGACAGCACGGCCTCGGCGACCTCCGACGACAGCGCTGAAGTGTCACCTGCGCTGAGCCAGATCAACCTGCTGCCTGGGGATATTAGCGGTCGTCGTGTGGCAATCATGCTCACGCCTGGCTGCAAGGCAGATGAAGTCGGCAGCCTGATCAAGGCGCTGGAGAGTGCCGGCGCTGTGGCCAAGCTGTTGGCGCCATCGGTTGCTGCACTGAAGAGCTCCGATGGTCAGCCCATGCAGCCGGACGGCTCGTTTGCCACGGAGCCCTCGATTACCGTGGATGCGGTATTCGTACCGGGCGGGGAGTACGTGCTCAAGACGCTGCAAGGCGATGGCGTGGCCAAGCACTTCCTGATGGAAGCCTACAAGCACCTCAAACCCATCGCCCTGAGTGGAGAGGCGGCTCACCTCGCATCGGCCCTGGGCCTGGAAGAGGATGACGGCCTGGTGACAGGCGACAGCTTCGACCCGCTATTCACCCGTTTCGAAAACGCCCTGAAACAGCACCGCATCTGGGAACGAGAGGCCCGCGCCAAGGCCATTCCAGCCTGATCCGCTACAACGCCACGACGGCGCCGCAGAAGCTACTGCGGTTCGACGTCGGTAGGCGTTGAACGCTCGTCTGCATGATCTGCTGGGTGCAGCGGCACCTGCCCATCCAACTGTGACCCCGGATCTTCATTGCCGGGGTCATCGTCCAGCCAGTGATCCTCAACAGGTGACGGCTGATTCATCGTGGCTTGTTCTTTGTTCGTGCCCATCATTCATGCCCTCTTCACAAGAGGTTCAGCTGCACAGACCTGGCAGGTACGCGCGCACTCTTGGCAGTGTAGGTCGGCGTACAACGCGCATTCCTCCGCACAGGCCAAACAAGCAACTCGGCATAGCTGGCTTGCCACCACCGCATAGTCGCTATGACGCAGCATCAGCGTCGCAGTCAAGCGACAAAGTTCTGCACAGTCACGGCACAACTCGATGCATCGACTGTGCTCGGCATTTTTATCGGCTAAACAAGTCGCTGAACAATATTCACAGCTGTTCGCGCAACTGCTGTAAGCAGTAATACGATCAAGATAACTATACTGATCTCTCATTTAATATCGCGCCTGTACAAGTGCTGTAAAAGCAAGCGCCTTATTGCGCACTGCCCGAGAAAAGCGCAGCGCAATATGCTGTTGAAGCCAATTCACTTGCTGTGCTCAGGTGAACTTGGGCCATCGCCATGACCTCGCGGCCCGGCAATACCCCAGAAGATCAAGCCGATAATCGGGACTATCCATATGAATAGCGCCCAGAGTGTTTTGGTGCCGACTGGCTTATCACTGCGAAAAACGCTGATGATTGCCCACAGCTCGACCAGAATGATGATGGCCGCGAGTGCCATCCCGAAGTAGATGATGAAGTCCGGCATATTCGTTCCTCCTCAAGCAGGCCTACCACAGTCGACAGCCACCCCGCCCATTGGATCAATGAATCGGGATACGACGGCAGTAAGAAAGCTTGAGAAGGATCGAAACCGGCTGGTTAGAACGAGTGATTCGACTTGTTCACTTCGATTATCAGGTTCTGCGGTTTGTCCGTGTTCTTGCTCGGCACCGAACGGCCATGACCGTCTTGGCACGTGAGAATCGAGCGGCTGAACTCGAACGGCTCGTCAGACCGCGGCGAGGAGGCCTTGTCGGCCGCACAGTCCTCGCCACAGTGCCCGTCGCCTATGGCTTCGGTGTGCACCTGATAGCAACTTGCATCGATTTCCTGCAGCGAGCGCTGGCCTGCAGAAGCCGCGGCCTCCAATGGTGGCGGAGGAAACACGACTATCGATGTCGGGTGGAAGGGGTGCCACACCAAAAGCACTACCAGGCAGGTGGAGCCGGCCACGTATGGCCATTCATGACTCACCTGATGGCGAGAGGGCATGTGTTTTCGGATCTGCCCGATCAATGTGCGCTTGTCTTGAGCAGATGCTGGCTCATCACGTCTGTTCATGCGCGTTCTCCTCAGAGCTTCTCGAGCTTTCTCATTGCCCATAGGCGAGAACTGCGCGTACGGTAAATCGGCTCGCGGGAGTAGGTTGGCAAATCGCTGATATTGCAGTGCTTGACAGCTTCGTTGATCGACTCGGCATCCGTATCTAGCGTCATATCGAATTTGATCAGACGAATCACTTCCTGGGTGGAGCAATTCGAATCAATGACTCGAGTTACTCTCTTGCCATTGTTATCCACTGTCAGTAACACACTTCCGTCTGGGCGTAACGTCATATTGACATCATATGCGGATAACTCAGACCTAATGCCATTCAGATCGTATCTCATGAGAACCTCCTTTTAATAACACTCATGGAAAATAGCGATATATCTGCCTCATCCTCTCGATTAGGACGAATGGTATTAATAAATATTAAAGTGCTATCACGCGAGGGGCTGTATCTGTTGCGAAGAGTGTGACATTTAGGCTGGAGAATTTTTTCAGATATTTTTCAGCTGTAATTATTTTCGTTTTTTTACAAAATGTTATCGGCGTGAAAAGTGAGAATTTCGTCTCGCGACAGAAAAAAATAAGTTGAACCATGCCTGTACGAGCGACGTCGCGCTTATACCGATAGTCCCGGCAAGGTAAATAAAGAAAGTGTCTGTAGTGATACGTGGTTTTCTTTTACTCTACTTTTGCACGAGCAATATAAAGTAATAGATGTGTATAACTTTATTAAGTCGTTGAGAGTGTTTCATATCCCTGTCGCAGCGTCCTGACGCCGCCATATGCGCGCCAACCAGCGCCAGGTGATCCAGCCAGCGGCAGCCAGATAGACCAGGCTGCCCGGCACCCACATCAGCAGGCCGGCCAGTTGCTGGTCGGCCAGGTCGCGCGATTCGCCATAGAAGGGCGTGTTGCCGAAGGTCAGCAGGGCACCTAGCAGGCCGGTGTGCATCAGGGTCAAAAGTATCGCCATCAATGCGTGCGGCACCTGGTTGGGGCTGGCGCGCAGGCACGACCACCAGAACAGCCAGGCGCTGAACAGGAAACAGGCGTGCTCGACCACGTGCCACCAGGTATTTTCCAGTGCCAGCATGTACAGGCTGGGGGTGTGCCAGACCCAGATCATCGCGCCGTGCAGCATGGCCAGCGCTACCGGGTAGCGGCCAGAGCGCAGGATGCCCCTATACAGCGGCTGGATCTTCGGGCCGAGCGCTGCGCGCCATTGCGGCAGCGGTCGGGCAAGGGCCCAGAGCGGGGCGATGACGATCATGAACAGCATGTGCTGAACCATGTGCAGGCTGGTGCTGGTTTCCGCCCAGTCGTCGATCGGGCCGAATACCGCCAGTACGGTGATGACCATAGCCAGATGCATCCACAGCGCCTCGCGGCCATGCGGCCTTACCGTGCGGCAACCGACGATGTACAGCAGCCAGGCCGCACCCAGCAGCAGCGCGCTCAGCCAGACCGGCAAGCGTTCTTCGAGGTGGCCGTCGAGCAGACCATGAGCAGCGGCAAAACCGGGGAGCGAAGCAAGCAGAACAATGCTGATCAAACGCATGGGGGCAGGCTCAGGGTCGGGATGGCGATGAACAGGGTGGCGATGGCGCTGATCAGGTGAGCGCCCGCAGCCAGTCGCGCGGAAAAACAGCGGGCAGGGCGCTCGGTTTCACGTCTGGCAGCTAGCTGAAACAGGCGCGCCAGCCACAGCAGCAGCGCCATGGTGAGCAGGCTGAACAGACCGAGCACGGCATTCAGCCAGTTCCACTGGCCTTGCTCTGGCGCAGGCGGGGCGAGCGAGCAGCCCACCGAGAGCCCCCCGTAAAGTGCGACGAACCACAGGCTCCAGATCACCAACCCGAGCGGGATGTGGATGGGGTTGTAGGGCGATCGCAGCGGCTGCATCAGGCTCCTCCGAAGGTCGGTGGGAACAGCACCACCGAGCAGTAGGTGATCCACAACACCACCAGGTTGTATTGCCAGAGTTGCTCGACCACCAGTGGCTCGTAGGGCGTCTGCACGCAGACGTAGCCGTGGTGCACGCGCAGCGCCTGCAGGACACTGAGGATGGCCGCCAGCAGGCAATGCACCAGGCTGTAGACCAGCAGCACCACGATCACTGCGTCATGGGCGGTGGCGCGCGGTGCCAGGTCGCCGCCCAGCAGCGCCCACAACAGCAACGCCGATTGCAACAGGCCGATAGAGGCGATGCCGACGAAGCAGGTCAGCAGGGTGCGCGGTTCGCCCTGGCCTTTGCGCAGCCGCTTGAGCACTGGTCGCTGCCAGAGCACCGCGATGGCGAGTAGTACGCCACTGGCCAGCAGCAGACGCTGATCGATCACCGGTGCATCGGGCACCAGCCAGTTGGGCGACACCGTCCACAGGTAGAACCAGCCGAACAACAGCGCCAGATACAGCGCACCGTTGGCCAATAGCGTCACACCCATGCCCCACAGGCCGGGGCCGTCGCAGGTTCGTGAATGCAACGGCGGCTCGCCGGGCTGAACCTTGGCGTCCGGTGCGGCATTTGGGTGTGCGCCGTTCTCCCAGCTCCAGCGGAAAAGCACCACCAGCGCGGCGAGGGTAGCGGCCAGTGATACCCAGTAGAACTTGCTCAGCAGGCCCAGGCAGACCACCGCGATGAACAGCGAAGCGATGAAGGGCAGCCAGCTGTTGCCGGGCAGGTGGATGATCTCGCGCACCTTGCCGGTCAGCGGTTCGACACCCCAGGTTTCCCGGCGACCGTGATCGATCACCGTCAGCGCGTGCTCGCCACGGGCGATGCTTTCCGGAAGATCCGGGTTCTCCCACAACGGGTGGCGCTCGGTGACCTTGGCCAGGCTGACGAAGTTGTAGGGGCAGGGCGGCAGGCTGGTGGCCCACTCCATGGTGTCGGCCCTCCACGGGTTCTTCGGCGCGGGCTGGCCGAAACGAAAGTGCAAGACGATGTCGAGCAGGATGGTGGCGATCCCCATCGCCATGATGAAGCTGCCGATGGAGGACACCAGGTTGGGCAAGTCCCAGCCCAGACCGGCCTCGTAGGTATAGATACGCCGCGGCATGCCCATCAGCCCTGTCCAGTGCATGATCAGGAAGGTGACGTTGAAACCGATGAACACCAGCCAGAATCCCCACTTGCCCAGGCGCGCCGATGGCATGCGCCCGGAGAAATGCGGCAGCCAGTAATAGATGCCGGCCAGCAGCGGGAAGAACATGCCGCCCACCAGCACGTAGTGCATGTGCGCGACCACGAAATGAGTGTCGTGCACCTGCCAGTCGAACGGCACCAGGGCCAGCATCACCCCGGTCAGCCCGCCACACACGAATACGATCAGAAAGCCCACCAGCCACAGCATCGGCACGTGGTACTGCGGCCGGCCCAGCCACAGGGTGGCGATCCAGGCGAACACCTGGATGCCCGTTGGCACCGCCACCAGCATGCTCGCGGCCGAGAAGAACGCCTGCGCCAGTTGCGGAATGCCCACGGTGAACATGTGGTGTACCCACAGGCCGAAGCTGATGAAGCCAGTGGTGAGGATCGCCAGCACTACCCAGCGATAGCCCACCAGCGGGCGCTGGCAGAACACCGGCAGCAGGGTGGAGACGATGCCGGCGGCCGGCAGGAAGATGATGTACACCTCGGGGTGGCCGAACAGCCAGAACAGGTGCTGCCAGAGGATCGGGTCGCCGCCACGCGCGACTTCGAAGAACGGCAGGCCCATGGCGCGCTCCAGTTCCAGCAGGATGCTGCCGAGGATCAATGGCGGGAAGCCGACCACGATCATCATCGCCATCACCAGGATGTACCAGGCGTAGATCGGCATCTTGTTCAGCGACATGCCTTCGCCGCGTGTGCGCAGGATCGACACCACCAGCTCGACGCCCGCTGATACCGCAGAAATTTCCACGAAGGTGATGCCGATCAGCCAGAAATCCGAGTTCGGCCCCGGCGTATGCACTGCACTCGATAGCGGCGTGTACATGAACCAGCCGGCCTTCGGTGCGATGCCCAGCAGCAGGCTCGCGCACAGGATCAGCCCGCCGAACAGGTAGCACCAGTAGCCCAGCGCCGACAGCCGCGGGAATACCAGGTCGCGTGCGCCAAGCATCTTCGGGATCAGGTAGACCGCCAGGCCTTCCATCATCGGCACGGCGAACAGGAACATCATCACCGTGCCGTGCATGGTGAAGACCTGGTTGTACATGTCCGGTTCGAGGA
This sequence comes from Pseudomonas berkeleyensis, assembly GCF_014109765.1. Classification (NCBI taxonomy): domain Bacteria; kingdom Pseudomonadati; phylum Pseudomonadota; class Gammaproteobacteria; order Pseudomonadales; family Pseudomonadaceae; genus Pseudomonas; species Pseudomonas berkeleyensis. Next base: position 2,816,753 of record NZ_CP059139.1, on the reverse strand, counting down.
ACTCGTAGCCGGGTATCGCCAACTGCGTGCGCACCAGCATCGCCAGCAGCCCGCCGAACAGGAAGAAGCCCAGCCCGGTGAGCATGAAACGGATGCCGATGGTGCTGTGGTTGACGATGGTCAGGGCTTTCCAGCCGCGCGGATTGCCCCAGACGTCGTTGAACTGGTCGTGCAGCTGATCCGGATCGAGTGCCTTGTCGGTCTTGTCGTTGCTCACGGTGCCAGGGTCTCCAGCCAGTCTGCGATGGCGCTGAGGTGGTCGGGGTCGATGTCGTCATTGAGCGGCATGGCATTGCCGGGTTTGAGCCGCTGGTGCTCCTGCAGCCAATGCAGGATCGCGCCGGGCTCGTTGGCCAGCACTCCGGCGCCGAGACTGACGCGCGAGCCAAGGTCGGTGAGGTCTGGTGCGCGTTGGCCCTCGGTAACGCCGGCAACGCGGTGGCATTCGCCGCAGCGCTCGGCAAAGGCATCTCCGGCCGCGCCGGGTAGGGCGCTTACGTGTGGCTCGCGACGGGCCTGTAGCCAGGCCTCGAAGTCGTCGTCTTCGTGGGCCTGCACGTTGAGGATCATGTGGGTGTGTTGGGTGCCGCAGAACTCCGAGCACTGGCCGCGGAAGGTGCCGGGCAGGTCGGCTTGCAGGCGAATCTTGTTGTGCCGCCCAGGGATCATGTCGATCTTGCCGCCCAGGCGCGGCACCCAGAATGCGTGGATCACGTCGGCGCTGGTGACGTCCAGATCCACTGGCCGGCTCACAGGCAGGTGCAACTGATTGGCGGTGACCACGCCGCTGTCCGGGTAGCGCACCTCCCACCACCATTGGTGGCCGATCACCTCGATGCGCAAGGGCTGCTCGCCGATCAGGGGTAGCGGCAACATGCGATGGCCGATGGGAATGCCGAAGATCAGCAGCAGGACGATGCTCACGCTGGGCAGTATCAGCCCACCGCCTACCAGCCAGCGCAGGGTGATCACTCGCGCGCGTTGCTCATCGACCTGGCGCGGCGTGCGCCGCATCGCATGCACCCACAGGGCGGTGACCACCACCAGCACCACCGTGGCGAAACCGCACATCACCCACCACAGGATCGCCACCTCGCATGCCATTGGCCCCGCTGGGTCGAGCGCCGATTGCGGCCCGCTGCACGCGGATATAAGCGGAACTGCCAGCATCAGCGTGGTCAATTGCAGGCAAGGGCGACGTCTTTGGCGGTGCCGGGTTTCTTCATTCACCTGCTCAGGGAGGCCGGGATGGCCGAAATCAACGAACCTATCGTCAGCCGCGCCGCCATTGCCGGGCATCCGTTGCACCCGATGATGATCCACTTCCCGGTTGCCGCCTTGCTCGGCCTGGTGGCCAGTGACCTGGCCTACCTGTGGCTCGGCGATCCGTTCTGGGCGCGCGCCAGTTTGTGGCTGGTAGGCGTCGGTGCATTCGGCGGTTGGATCGCCAGCGTGGCCGGGCTGGTCGATCTGCTTACCGTGACCAGCATCCGCCAGAAGATCACCGCCTGGTGCCATGCGATCATCGCCGTGATGATGCTGTCGTTGGCTTCGCTCAACTGGCTGCTGCGTTACGCCGGTCCGGAGCAGGGCATGGAGAACTGGGGGCTGTACCTGTCGCTGCTGACTGCGGTGTTGATCGCTCTGGCGGCCTACCTGGGTGGGCGTCTGGTGTATGAGCACGGCGTGGGGGTCGACACAAATTCGTGAGTACCGACTTGCAGATTGGCTGAGCGCTGCTTCATGCATGTCCGTAGGTACTCCTCATTCAGAAGGGTTTGGCCAAGACCAACCAGAGCGTGGTGCTGATCAGCATCACGATCAGCACGCCGATCGCCAGGCATTCGCGGCGCAGTGCGGGCTCCGCAATCTGCTCGATACGCAGGATCAGCACGCCACACAGGGCATGGCAGATGACCATGCCGGCGACGGTGGTGAGCTTGACAATCAACCAGGCATCGAACAGTCCATCACGCAGAAACAGCGCCGTGCCCGAGCCGATGGCCAATAGCGCGGCTGGCGTAGCGATCAGGTTGAAGACCATTCGGGTGAGATGGGCGTGGTCGCGATAGAACAGGGCATCACTGCTACGCGTGCCTGCCGCGATCAGCGCTGGCAGATAGAGCAGGGCACCGCACCAGCAGATCAGCGCCATGAAGTGCAGTAGTTTTAGCAGCGGCATGAATTGCGCTCCTTGCGTCCATTCTTGCGAGTTGCCTGGCGGGGCGGCTCACGTTTCTTTTACTGCCTGACGCAGCGTGAGTTCGATCCATTCCGGGGCCGGCCGGTATCACATCTCCCTGATTGCCTGAGAAAAGAAAGAGCCGCCGCAAGGAGAAGGAGGGAGACGACGCGGCGGCCCAGGGAAGCGTAATCGCAGGTTCGAATATGGTTGGCGCACATACGCCCAGAGCTCCCCTGTAAGGAACAGAGTCCCGTGGCGGCGTAGCGTTCAGGTTTTTTATGGAAGTCGTGACTGGGTTACACAAAGAAAGTTGAAACCCTCAAGACGAGTTCCACTCCTTGAAGATGAAGGCCCGTCAAAGGCGCTTCATTGGCAGAGGAGAGCATCATGAGAACTCACGTCGTGCATTTCACTGCGCCGATCAACTCCTACACCTGTGGGCAGTTGATCGACAAATGCAGTCAGGCCATCCACCAGGGCGCGGACGAGCTGGTCATCAAGATCGCCACCATGGGCGGGGAGTGCAGCTACGGCTTCTCCCTGTACAACTTCCTCATATCCCTTCCGGTACCGGTCAAGACCCATAACCTGGGCACCGTGGAATCGATGGGCAACATCATCTTTCTTGCCGGCGAAACGCGCACCGCCTGCCCGCATAGCAAGTTCCTGTTTCACCCCTTTCATTGGACCGTGAGCGGCGCAGTCGACCATGCGCGTATGTCCGAATACGCCATGAGTCTGGACTACGACCTACAGCTCTATGCCACCGTCGTCGGTGAGCGCACTCAGGATGCCGAAGCCCCGCTCAATGTCCTCGATTGCCTGATGTCCGCGCCGCGCATTCTCAATGTCGAGGACGCGCTGAAAGCGGGGCTCATTCACAGCGTCGACTGCCTGGGCATGCCGGCGGAGTCGGTCAACTGGTGCGTACATGCTTGAAGCGCAGTCTGGCGACCGCTTGGAAAATTCCCTGAACGAACTTTACAAGCGCTACGTCGGATTCCATGTACCCCTCAGGGGCGACTTTCCAACCAGCATTGGCCGTAATCACGGCCTGGAGGCGAATCATGGATATCGCAGACGATCGCAAAGCACTGATCCGAACCCTCAACAAACTGATCGAAACCTGCAAGGACGGCGAGGCCGGTTTCAAGGTCTGCGCCGAGGACATAAAACGTCCGGACATCAAGCAACTGTTCACCCAGCGCTCGCGCCAATGCGCCGAGGCAGCTGAAGAACTGCAGCGAGCCGTATTGGAGTTCGGCGGCCAGCCGGAGGACAGCACCAGCATCGGAGCGGATCTGCACCGTCGCTGGGTCGACTTGAAATCGCTGATCACCGGCAAGGATGAAGCGGCGATCCTCAACGAAGCCGAGCGTGGCGAGGACGTAGCCAAGGAGCGCTACAGCGAGGCTCTCAGCCAGGATCTGCCGACCGATATCCGCGCCATCGTGCAGCGCCAATACGAAGGGGTGTTGCGCAATCATGATGAGGTACGGGCACTGCGCGACGTAGAACGCGCGCGGAGCTGACTCATCGTCGGCCAGGGGCGCGCACCAACGCGCCGCCTGGCTTAATGCCCGCCCCAGGCTCACTGCGCGAACGTGACGGGAGGCGTACCGCATGCCCACGCTGAACAAGACCATCACCCACCTCAACCGCCTGCAAACCACCTGCCAGGATGGACAGCAGACGTGTCGACAGCTTGCAGCAAACGCCCAGGCCTTGCCGCTACGCTGCTTCCTTACCGAACGCGAGCAGGAATATGGCGCCCTGATCGCCTGCCTGCACAGCCAGATCACCACCTATGGCGGTCGCCCCACAGAGCACATCAGCCTGGCCGGACTATGGCGGCACTGCTGGTGGTATGAGGTGAAGGCGCTGATCGTGCCTGTCGATGATCGAACCAGGCTCAATACCGCGTTAGAGCTTGAAACACAGGTCAGGCGAGGGTTCGAAACCCTGCTTGCGCAGGAGCTTTCACCGGAGTTCCGTCAGCAACTGGCTGAACATCATCAGCGGGTGCTAGAGCGCACGAGACAGCTGCAGACAGCACTCGAGCAGTGGCCACACCTTGGCATGCTCAAAACCGAGTCGGGTCAGGACTGAAGTCCGGCAGCGGGGAAAGGGCGCATGCATTCATCAAGAGCCGTTCCAGTTGAGCGCGCTCCCATGTACTCAGCAGTTCGAGCGGATCAGTGCCGAAATATTGCGATGCGCTGAAGGCGTAGGCACGCCCATTCGGGCAATGGCAACTGTCGCAGTAATCCAGCGTTCCCCCTTCGCCATATAGCCTGATCACCCAGCCATCTACCTCTATGATCATCAGACCGTAGTTGGGTTGTGGCGAGCGATCGACACGGCGCATGACGCGGATACCCAAGGCGATGTCCCGCAACACCTGATACACCTCGCGAGCAGTGAGCGTGTTGTGATTCATTGGCACAGGATCACTGGGTTTCTTCATGCTTGAGGGTTTGCCTGGAAGTAGGGAAGGGGGACAGTTACTGACGTTGCGACGAACTTTGTAAAGCAGCCTATGCGGAAAGCGCGTATCAGATGTTACGCCGCGCCCACGTGTGCGGGATGTTCGGCATTACTCGCGTTATGCCTTAAAGTAGCCGGTTGCCGAAAGAACCGTCATGGCCATAGCCATGAAGGGCTTTCATTCTTTGCATATTAAGTGTGGTGAAGATGAACAAGCCTTTCATTTCGCTGTGCCCTGAAATTACTCGGGCACACGCGCTGAAGCTGATGGATTGGTTGGAAGATGAGCGAGTCACCTGTTATCTGAGCGATTCGCGTCATGTTTCCCGCTCCATCGAGCAAGCCATCGATCGGACTCAATTGCCGATCCTGACTCATCTGTTCAACCGGGGCGGCCGATTCTTCATGGCCTATGACCGGCATGACGAGCCGGTGGGTTTTGTCCGTCTCATCAAGACCGGCTCGGATTGCGAGATAGTCCTGGTCATCGGAGATAGCGACAAATGGGGCCGTAACCTCGGCACCCGTACGATCCGCGAAGGCATGAAACTGGCCTTCCTCGACATGCGGGCTGAAAAGCTCATCGCCAAGATCCACCCGGACAACGTGCGCTCGCTGAAAGCCTTTCTGCGCAGCGGCTTTGTGCTTGAGAGCGAAACGCCGACCTTGAAGTCATTTTCCATGACGGCGGGAAGCTATCTCCAGTTCTTGCGCGAAGGTACCTCTGGTGATGCCACAGGGATCTACATCACTGAAATCGACAAGGCCAGGCTCGAGAGCCTGATCGTGCTCGAGCAAGGCCCAGCCGTTATTGATCTCGAACATGAGCTTGAGCGCGCCATAGTCGTTAAGCCGCAGAAGGTGCCACGCAACGTCGTCACGATGAACTCCAGAACCTTGCTGCAGCTGGACGACGAAGAGATCGAAGTGGCGTTGGTCTACCCGGAAGACGCAGACAGCAGCGCCGGGAAGCATTCCGTGTGCTCTGACCTCGGCGCCGCCATCCTGGGCTATCAGGAGGGAGACGCCATCGACTGGCGAATTGCTGATCGAACCCGCCGGATTGAAATCAGGAAAGTGTTGTACCAGCCAGAGGCTGCAGGCGATTTCCACCTGTGATTGCGGCCTAGCTCAGTGTTCATCCATCAGGCACGGAGATTTCCCGAGAGACGGGGCTCGTTCCGTGCCTGATATGGACGAGGGCGCGCATCGAGATGCTTGCACGAGAAGCGGCACTGGACGTCGAGTAGGTCATACGGCCTGTGAGTTCATATGTGTAATTTAACATAATATACATTATGCGAATACTCATGTACTTACTGTGATGGCCTCTGCTCACGATTCGGCCCAGGCTTTCCTTGGTCTATCCGAAATTTTGCGCTTCTGAGACTGTTCTTGTACGTACGGCACGATTTGCGAGTCTCGATGAAATAGATGAATCCAGGGCTCACTATCTGGTTAAGGCCTGACTGGATTGGCGTGAGATCCGGATTCGCCATCTGTGATCAACCGAGTATTTCTGATGTTCATAGACGCCATGCGCGCTTATTAGAGCGGGCTTCCTCTGGTGCAATCTGCCATGTCCCTACGAACATGGTCGCGCGGTGTTCTTACCTAAAAATGATGCCAAATCCATGCAGGCCGCCACCCACAGGCAGGCTGATCTGGACTCACACCTGCTTCGTATTCTTGGGCTATCTGTGAATACTCCAGGAGCCAAGAATGCTATCGCTCACGAGCAGCACTGCCCCTTGTCGGTCATTGATAATTTTTTGGAATATAAGAAGGGAATTCATATCACTAAAAAGAATTTATGATTTCTGTTCGATCAGGCTCCCGATTTCTGAGCGAAATGTCAGGAATCCCCAGTTGAAGCGGCATTCCTCAAAAAGGACGTCGGTATCAGTATTTCATGAGTATCGAGGCTGCAAAAATCTGAGACACATTGTCTGCAGGCTACTTCCATGAAAATTTCTGAAGTCCTGCTATATGTTTCGTCATGGGTTCATGACAGCGGAAGTAATGCCAGGGCCCTTCTGTAAAACGGATAGGGATGTCACTGCCCATGACGATTTCAGCAAAGGTTTCTTCGCTCGCTCAACCTGTATCCCTCAGCACTGAACGCACCTTGGGTGGCACCCTCTCTCTCAGTGAAAGCAGTAATGTCGCTCTGGATCTATCCCCCGACGCCATAGCCAGTTACTCCCGTGATGGCAGTGATCTGGTGATTCGCATGACGGATGGCGAGACGCTTCGAATCAGCAACTTCTATGTCGAAGGTCAACCACCCAGCCGGCTCTATCTGGTCAATGCCGAGGATGAACTGCTGTTGGTCGAACTTGGCCCGGTCTCGCCAGAAGGGTTCATGGCCGCCAGCTACGCCTCGGAAGAAGTCGCAGCCGGCTTCGAGTCTCTGACGGCCGCCGGTGCTGCAGCGGGAGGTGGTCTCGGCACCACTGGCATGTTGGTGGCGGGTGGCCTGGCTGTTGCCGGAGGCGCTGCAGCTGCCAGTAGTGGAGGTGGCGGTGGCAGCGGAGATAACGGCAGTGGCAACCCGCCAACGCAACCTGGCTCAGCTACACCACCGAGCAATGTGAGCCTGAGCAGTGATGGCCGAACCATCACCGGCCGTGCCGAACCGGGCAGTACTGTAGAGCTGGATATAGACGGCGACGGAGTCCCCGATTACACCGCGCTCGTGGATGTGAACGGCCAGTTCACCATCAACGTTCTGCAGCCGTTGAACAACGGAGAACATTTGCAGTTGCGTGTGCGCCTGTCGAACGGAACCCTGAGCAGCCCGACAACCCTCTCCGCTCCTGACGATATCGCGCCTTTGCGTCCCAGCAACCTGCAGGTGTCCACCGACGGTTCCCAGGTCAGTGGTCGTGCTGAACCCGGCAGCACGGTCAGCATCGATATCAATGGTGACGGTCAGCCCGATGCTTCGGTAGTCGTGGGCCCCAGTGGGCAGTTCGTGATTCCGCTCAATCCACCGCTGAGCAATGGTGAGACCATCACCGTGGTGGCCAGGGATCCGGCCGGCAACACCAGCCCCAGTGTCTCCCTGATCGCACCGGATACTACCCCGCCACCGCCTCCCGTACTCGATGCGAGCAACGGCAATGTCGTCACGGGTACTGCCGAGGTCGGCGCTTCCGTGGTCATCGTGGTCGTCGGCAACTCTGCAGTTACCGTTCCCGTGGACGCGAATGGAAACTGGTCCTATACACCAAACTCTCCGATTCCCGATGGCACCACCATTACCGCCACGGCTCGTGACCAGGCAGGTAACAGCAGCACAGCCGTTTCCGTCGATGTGACCAGTAACATTCCCAACCCGCCCGTTGTTATCGTTGCCAACGGCACTGAAATCAGTGGCACGGGATTGCCCGGAGCCACGATCGAGATACGCAATGCCAATGGCGTGTTGGTCGCGCCGGCTGTCCAGATCGGCATGGACGGCAGGTGGTCGACGACGCCCACGGGTTTGTCTGCCGATACGCCGATCAAGGTCGTGGCAATCGATCAGGGCGCACAGAGCGCTCCCGCCAATCTAACCCTGGATGTCACTCCGCCCAGCGTCAGCGTGATCAATCACACTGCGACCCAGTTGAGCGGAACCGCAGAGCCTGGCAGCAGCGTTCAGGTATCTGTGGGGGGGAGTTCTCTGGGTGTGGTGGTGGTCGATTCGCAAGGTAACTGGAATCTTCTCCTCTCTCCCGCCCAGCCTGATGGGGCGCAACTGTCAATTACGGCACGGGATGCCGCTGGCAACGTCAGCGCCCCGCTCACCACGACAGTCGATGCACAACCGCCTGCCGCGCCGACCGTTGCGTCGATCGCCGCCACCAGCATCAGCGGTACTGCCGAGCCCGGCAGTGTCGTGCGCCTGGTGGATGACAATGGGCGGGGGCTGGGCGAATTGAATGTCGGCCCGAGCGGTGCCTGGAGTTTTACCGCGAGCCCGCCACTTGCCGAAGGCACCGAAGTGACCGTGACCGCGCGTGACCCGGCGGGCAACACCAGCCCGTCGACCACGGTACGCGTCGACACCACGGCACCTGCTGCCGCCACGGTCGAGCCCAGCAACGGCACTGTATTCACCGGTACGGCCGAGCCTGGCAGCAGCGTGACCATCACCGGCCCGGGTGGTGCTCCTATCGGCCAGGTGACGGCCGACGTCAACGGTAACTGGAGTATCACGCCCTCCCCAGCCTTGGCTGATGGCACCCAGGTTTCCGTGGTGGTGCGGGATCCGGCAGGCAATGCCAGTGCACCGGTGAGCGCCACTGTCGACCTTACCCCGCCGCCGCCGCCGGTTATCCAGCCCAGTAATGGTGACGAAATATCCGGTACTGCCGAGCCTGGCAGCATGGTGACAATCAATACCGGAGGCACCCCGCTCTCCGCAGTTGCCGACAGCAACGGCAACTGGAGCGTGACAGTCGTTCCGCCATTGGCCAATGGCACGGTGATCAACGCCACCGCCACAGACGCCGCAGGTAATGTCAGCGGCCCCTCGGCCAACGTCACCACGGACAGTACCCTGCCAGACCGACCGACCCTCGACCCAAGCAATGGCAACACCCTTGCAGGCACTGCCGTCTTTGGCGAAAGCGTGATCCTCACCGATGGCAACGGTAATCCCATCGCGATCGTCACCGTGGACAGTGGCGGCAATTGGTCTTACACCCCTACCCCCGCTCTCGCTGATGGCACGCATGTGATTGCCGTGGCGCGAGACGGCAGCGGTAACCTCAGCGCTCCGATCCAGATAGTGGTGGACGCTGTGCCGCCTCCGCCAGCGCAGATCGATGCCAGTAACGGCTCGCAACTGAGTGGAACCGCCGAAGCCAACAGCACCGTGCTGATCACTGGACCGGGTATTAATGCGCAGGTGACTGCAGGTTCTGACGGCAAGTGGGTCTATAACGCCGGCCCTGGTCTGCCGATTGCCGATGGCGCTACTGTCAGCGTCACGGTGCGCGACGCCAGTGGGAACACCAGTACACCGAGCACTGCCGTGATCGATGCGGCGCCTCCTGCTGCTCCGGTGGTCGCAGTCAGTAATGGTACTCTGCTGAGTGGAACCGCCGAAGCCGGCACGCAGGTGATCCTGAGTACCGTACCAGGCGGCCAGTTGGCCATCGTCAACACCGATGCCAACGGCAGATGGTCGTATGCGCCGCAACCGCCTCTGGCGAATGGTACCCAGGTCAGCGCGGTAGCCCGAGATGCAGTCGGCAACACCAGTACCAGTGGCAGCACCACCATCGATGCTCAACCACCGGCAGCCCCGCAGATTTCGCCCAGTAATGGCAGCGAAGTTCGCGGTACCGGCGAGATTGGCGCCACCATCAACCTGACCAATGCCAGTGGCACCGTAATCGGCACCACGGTCGTCGATGGCAGCGGTAACTGGGCTTTCACCCTGAATCCGGCGTTGCCCAACGGCACCCTGATCAGCGCCACCGCCACCGATGCGGCCGGCAACCTGGGCCCGGCAGCCACGACTACAGTCGACAGCATCGCACCCTCGGCACCGACCATCGATCCCAGTACCGGAACCACGCTCAGCGGTACCGCCGAGCCGAACAGCACGGTGCGACTCGTCGATGGCAACAGCAATCTGATCGGCAATGCGATCACCGATGCGTTCGGCAACTGGTTTTTTACCGTCACGCCGTCGGCGCTACCCAACGGCACGGTGGTCCGTGCCGTGGCAATCGATGCGGCGGGCAATATCAGCCAACCAGTCAGCACCACCACCGACAGCGTGGCACCAACCTTGCCCGGCATCACGGCCAGCAATGCGACCACCCTCGCCGGTACGGCGGACGCCGACAGCACGATATTGCTGACCCTGCCCAACGGCAGTGTGGTGGAGGTGCCAGTCGATGCCAACGGCAACTGGAGCTACTCGCCTAACCCGCCGTTCGCCGACGGTGCGCAGATCAGCGTTTCCGCTCGCGACGAGGCAGGTAATCTGGCCGGGCCAGTGGCGGTGACCATCGATGCCCTGCCGCCTGCACCGCCGAGTGTCGACCCCAGCAACGGAACCCTGCTGGAGGGCACCACCGATGCCAACACGGTGATCCTCATCACCATCGGCAACGGTGTACCCATCCTGATCACGCCCGGCCCTGGCGGCGCTTGGTCTTACACGCCGAATCCACCTCTGGCCGAAGGCACGCAGATCACCATCGTGGCCCGGGATGAAGCAGGTAATCTCAGCACGCCAGTCAATCCGCTCATCGATACTACGCCGCCCTCGGTCACGCTGGAGCTCAGCGATGGCAGCGTCCTGACCGGGCTTACCGAAGCGGGTGCCAGTGTTGCCATTTCCGTGGGCGGCAGCTTGATCGACACCGTCATTGCTGGCCCGGATGGACGCTGGATCTACACCCCCACTCCAGCCCTGGCCAACAACAGCGCTGTCAGCGTGGTGGCTACCGATGCTGCCGGTAATACCAGTAGCCCGGCAACCGGTACCACCGACAACCAGGCACCGAACGTATCCATCGAACCCACCAATGGCGAGACGCTCACAGGCGTCACCGAAGCCTTTGCCAGCGTCACCATCAGCAGCGGTGGCGTTGTACTGGCGACGGTCACCGCAGACAGCGCTGGCAACTGGAACTACACCCCAGCGACAGCCCTGGCAAACAACGCTCAGGTCAGCGTTACCGCGCAAGATGCCACCGGCAACACCAGTGCGCCTGCGACCACCACGGTCGACAGCCAGCCTCCGGCACCACCGACCATCAACCCCAGCAACGGCACCGAGATCATCGGCCGTGCTGAGCCCAACAGTTCCATCAGTCTGACCTTCAGCACGGGTGCTACGGCAGGCCCGATCAGCGTCAACGGCAATGGCGACTGGAGCTATACACCCAGCCCCGCATTGCCTGACGGCACCACCATCACTGCGGTCGCATCGGATGCTGTCGGCAATACCAGCCAGCCCACCAGCACGGTCGTCGATGCGGTGCCACCACCGAGCCCGGTCGTCCTGCCGAGCAGCGGTACTTCCATCAATGGCACTGCTGAGGCCTACAGCACCATCACTCTGTCCGTCGATGGCGTTCCTCTGCCCGGAACCATCACGGTGGATGCCAATGGTTATTGGCATCTGAGCAACATCGGGCCACTGGCCGACAATGCACTCATCGAGGCCTGGGCCACGGATGCGGCGGGCAATATCAGTGTGTTGCCCGGCACGGCCACGGTGGATGCCGATCTGCCTGATCCCCCCGTGATCAACCCCAGTCGGGGCAACATCATCACTGGCACTGCAGAGGCCAATACCACGGTCGAGCTGACCATAAACGGACAGAGCGTTCTCGTGTCCGTTAATGGCATGGGCGCCTGGAGTCACATACCTACCACGCCGTTAGGTAATGGTGTGCAGGTCACGGCGGTGGTGATCGATGCCTCCAACAACCGCAGTTCCCCTGCCACCCTGGTGATAGATGCAATGCCGCCGGCCATTCCAGTGGCAGAAGCGGCCAATGCCACGACGGTCATCGGGACGGGCGAAATAGGCTCCACGGTAGTGGTCAGGCTTGGCGCCACGATCCTGGGTAGCGCCACGGTAGGCACCGATGGCAAATGGACGATCACCATTCCGGCCCAGAGCAACGGTACGCCACTGGTTGTCGAAGCGCGGGACAGCCTGGGCAATACCAGCAACTTCACCGTGGTCGTGGTCGATGCCATCGCACCGGCCCTGCCTACCATACAGGCAACCAACGGCACCCTTCTCGGCGGCACGGCCGAAGCCAACAGCACGGTCATCATCAGCGTAGGCGGTGTTCAGGTCGGTACCGCGCAGGCCAATGGCTCCGGCAACTGGAGCTTTACCGCCAGTCCACCGTTGTCAGGAGGCAGCACCGTCGAGGTCGTGGCGCGGGACGCTAGCGGCAATATCGGCCCGGCGGCCTCGACCGTGGTGGATGCCACACCACCACCAGCACCGGTGGTTAACCCAAGCAACGGGATTACCCTGTCAGGCACTGCTGAAATCGGTAGCACGGTCATCCTGCTGGTTGGGGGTATGCAGATCGGCGCTGTCCCGACCGATGGCGGCGGCAATTGGACTTTCTCGCCCTCCCCGCGCCTGGCCGATGGCGTGAAGGTGGACATCAAGGCTCAGGATGGCGTCGGCAATATCGGTGCCTCCGCCAGTGTGACGGTGGATGCCGTGGCACCCAATGTCCCGATCATCAACCCAAGCAACGGGAGCGTTATCAGCGGCACGGCCGAGGTGGGTAGCAGGGTCATCATCCGCGATCAGAGCAATCAGGTCATTGCCGACCTCACGGCCGACGTCAACGGCAACTGGAGCTTTTCCCCGGTCGTTCCACTCACGCACGGCAGCCTTGTCTCCGTCACTGCCACTGATGCTTCCGGAAACGTCAGCACCGCTGGCAACGTGGTGGTGGATGCCCAGGCCCCCTTGACACCAACAGGGCTGATATCCGCCAACGGCACACTGTTGACCGGTATCGCCGAGGCCAACAGTCAGGTATCGATTCTGATAGGCGGCAGCGGCACTCCCATCGTGGTCACGGTCGGTAGCAACGGCGCCTTCACCGTACCGCTGTCACCTGCGCTGATCGCTGGCCAGAGTGTACAGATCACTGCCACCGATGCCGCCGGTAATACCAGCACGGCAGCCCTGGTTCAGGCGCCCAATCTGGCGCCGCCAGCCATCGTCGTAGCCGAAGCCGCTGACACCTACATCAACGCTGCCGAGATTGCCGATGGCATCCAGGTGCAGGTCGGCCTGCAACCCGGCATGCGCGTGGGCGATAGCGTAACGCTCACGTTCCGCGGCCAAGGGGGCTTCACCTTCACCCAGACGCACGTGGTCACCGCCGCCGAAGTATTGGCTGGCAGTTTCTCCGCCACGCTCACGCCTTCGGGCGGCAATGGGGCTTATCCGCAAGGCGCCGCCACGGTCACGGCCCATGTGAACAATGGTGCGGACGGAGCACCAGTGAACTTCGTCATCGACACCATTGCACCGGCGACTCCCGTGCTGTCGCTGGTTGGCAGCCTGTTGACCATTTCCGCCGACCCTGGCGTTGCCCTGACGATCACCGTCAATGTCGGAGGCGTGACCGCAACGCAGACGGTGACTGCCAATAACGCTGGCATCGCCTCGCTGAACCTGCTGACCGGTCTCAACATTGGCCTGACCTGGGATCAGTTGATCAGTGCGCAGATAGGCGTCTCCGCTCGCGATCAGGCGGGCAACCCGAGCAACATCGCGCAGATAGGCCTGGGGGTGGGTACCAATCTGCAACCGGTAACGGTTGGCAATTTCGCAGTGGATGCCAGCCTCAACCCGCTGTCGCCCAAGCTCGGCGTGACAGGTACCACGGCCGCCAATGCCAGCCTGATCATCGAGGTAATCTCCCCTGCCCTCAACGTCACCCTGTCACCGATCATCGCCAATGCCAGTGGCCAGTTCTCGCTCAACCTGCTCAGCCCCAGTGTGTTGAGCCAACTGGGCCTGAGCGTCACTGGCCTGCTCAACCTGGGGCCGGATCTGCAGTTGCGCATCACCTCCACATCGCAAGGTAAGCAAAGCGCGAGTTATCTGGTCGACCTCGATCCACTTGGCCTGCTTGGCTTGACCATCGGCGCGATCACCGTAACCGGGTCGGCACTGGATGACATTCTCTCCGGCACTGCTACCAGCGCCGAGCGGATCATTGCCGGCGCAGGCAACGACCTGATCCTCAACGTCGGCTCGGGTGATCGGGTGGAGGCCGGCTCCGGTAACGACACGATTCAGATCACTGCCACCAACTTCGTCAGCATCGACGGCGGCAGCGGTTTCGACACCTTGCTGTTCACCGGTGGCATCGACATCAACTTCAACAGCTTTGCGCTCGGAGCCATCACCAACATCGAGCGTATCGACCTGGGCGTTGGCGATGCCGGCAGTACCATCACGCTCACCGCCGCCCAGGTGGACGCACTGACCGACAGCGGCAACACCCTGCAGATCACCGGTGAGGCCAACGACATCGTGCAGGTCAGTGGCGCAGTCTTTCAGAACAGCCAGATCATCGACGGTATCCGCTATCAGGTTTACCAGTTCGGCAATACCACGCTGCAGATCGAGGAGAATACCGTTCAGGTCATCGTATGAATTCGAAAACCGCTTTCGCCTTTGGCGTAGCGCCTGCCTTGCGAAGCGTGGCGCTCGTCATGATGTTGGGATTGCATCCGGGGGCGGTTTTCGCCCAGGAACTGGTCGATGCAGTAAAGGCCGGACTCGCCATTCACCCCGAAGTGCGCGCCGTGATGGCGGATCGGGAGCGGGCCGGCACCGAAGTGGAGATGGCCAAGAGCGGCTACCACCCTGCCCTGAGCCTCTCGGCCGGCCCGCAGGAGTTCAACTTCGGCGACGTGGTGTACGACGCCACGGTGTCGCAGATGCTCTATGACTGGGGGCGTGTCAGCAGCAAGGTCGACCGTGCCTCGGCCGCGCACCAGCAATTATCGAAAAGCCTGCTGGTGACCCGTGACGATGCCGCGCTGGACATCATCGAGACCTACTTCGATGCCCTGCTCGCCGAACGTCGTCTGGAGGCGGTACGCCTGCATCTGAACGATCTCGATGACATCCTGCGTATGACCGAGGCCCGCGGCCAGGATGGTTATTCCGACCGTAGCGAGGTGGATCGTGCGCACCTGGAAATGACCCGTGCCCGCGAGCAGTTGGCGATGGAAAAGGGCAGCTTGCAGGAAGCCCGCAACCAGTACCGTGTGCTGGTCGGCACCGATCCGCAGGAACTCAGCGAGCCCAGGCCGATGTCGATGGCGCGTTATCTGGCAGCCAGTGACCTGTCGCGCATCATCACCCAGTCCCCGCTCTATCAGCGCAGCGTGCAGGACACCGCGCAAGCCGAGGCCGAGCTGCGGGAAACCAAGGCCGCCCTGCTCCCGCAATTGAATCTGGAGGCCACCGCCTTGCGCCGGGAGATCGGCGGCCAACTTGAAAACGACTCCATGATTGCTCTGCGTCTGCGTATGGATACGCTGCAGGGGCTGTCCAATTTCCAGCGCCCGACCGCCGCCCAGCAGCGCCTGGAGTCGGCGCAGTGGAGCCAGGACTCCATGCAGCGCGATATCAGTCGCAAGCTGCGCAACCTGTTCGACACCGAGGAAACCCTGCGCTGGCGTGAAGAATCGCTGCGCCAGCAGGTCGGCGAGTCGGATCAGGTCAGCGCGCTCTACCGCGAGCAGTTCGAGGTAGGCCGACGCGACATCATCGACCTGCTCAACGTCCAGCGCGAGCGTTTCGAAGCTGTACGCCAACTGGAAACCCTGCGCATCGAACGTCTGCGTATCGAATACCGTGCAGCAGCCCAGATCGGCCTGCTGGGCGCACTGCTGGAGAATCGCCTCAATGACGTCTGACGCCCGCTCGCCCCGGCAGAACAGGGATCATTTGCGCGATGGCCTGGTACTGCTCTGCCGGGAGCTTGGCCATCCGCTCAGCGAGAACGAGCTGGTCGATGGCCTGCCCATGGAACAGGGGCGCCTGCCCTTGCGCCTTGCGCCCCGTGCCCTACGCCGCGCGGACATCAATGCACGTGTCGAAACCGGCCAGCAGCTGCACGATCTGAAAGGCTACCTGCTGCCGGCCTTGTTGCTGCTCAACGATGGTCGCAGTGCCTTGCTGGTGAGCGTGCAGGATGAACAGGCCGATTTGCTTCTGCCGCAAAGTGGTGGTGGCCACGAACGCATCGCGCTGAACGTGCTGGAGCCGATGTTCAGCGGTGTCGTGGTATTCGCCAAACCCCGCTATCGCGACGACGGCAGGGCTGGCGACCTGGCTCAGGGGCAGCAAGAACACTGGTTCTTCGGTGCGATCAAGCAGATGCGCCGCTCCTATCTGGAGGTGGCCGTCGCCGCCATGGTCGCTAACCTGTTGGCCATCGCTTCGGCCTTGTTCGCCATGCAGGTCTACGACCGCGTGGTGCCCAACTCGGCCTTCGATACCCTGTGGATACTCGCCAGCGGCGTAGCTCTGGCCATCCTCCTGGAAAGCGTGCTGCGCGTACTGCGCGGCCATCTGCTCACCAGCATGGGCAAGCGCATCGACCTGCGCCTGTCGACCCTGCTGTTTGAGCGTGCCCTGCAGACCCGCCTGGCGGCCAAACCGGCATCGGTTGGCGCCTTCAGCTCGCAAATTCGCGAATTCGAGTCGGTACGTGAGTTCTTCACCGCCTCCAGCGCGGCGGTGATCAGCGACCTGCCATTCGTGGTGATCTTCCTGCTGATCATCGCGGTAATCGGCGGCCATCTTGTCTGGGTGCCCGTCATCGCCGTGCTGCTGATGCTCCTCCCTGCCCTGTTCGCCCAGGGTCACCTCGCTCAGCTGTCGCGGCAGAACCTGCGCGAGGGCGCGGTGAAGAACGGCATCCTACTGGAATCCATCGAACACCTGGAAACCGTCAAGGCCACGCGCGCCGAGGGGCGCTGTCTGAAGCTCTGGGAAAACCTCACAGCCCAACTGGCGGGCAGCTCGGTAAAGACCCATAACCTGACCTCGGCCCTGAGCTATGGCGTCAGCCTGGTACAGCAGATGTGCTATGTCGGCGTGGTGGTGTTCGGGGTCTATCGCATCAGTGACGGCCTGCTCACCATCGGTGCCCTGATTGCCTGCTCGATCCTCTCCTCGCGTGCCATCGCGCCGTTGTCGCAGAGTGCCTCGTTGCTCGGTCGCTGGCAGCACACGAAAGTCGCTCTGGAAGGGCTCGACCAGATGATGAGTGGCCCGGTCGAACGCACGGCTGGCCGCAGTTATGTCCGCAAACCCCGACTGGCAGGTGACTACAAGGCTCAGGCACTGACCCTGGCGCACGGTGAGGGGCCGACGGTCGTGGATATTCAGGCATTGCACATACGTGCGGGTGAACGCGTCGCTCTGCTCGGCGGCAACGGTGCAGGTAAATCCAGTTTTCTGCGTCTTTTCGCTGGTCTTGCCGACCCGAGCTCCGGTCGACTGCTGCTCGACGACGTGGGCATCGAGCAGATCGACCCCAGCGACCGCCGACAGAACATCGGCTATCTACCGCAGGACGTTGCGCTGCTCTATGGCACCCTGCGTGAGAACCTCAACCTGGAAAATGCCAATCTGAGCGATGACGAGCTGTTCGAGGCGCTCGATGGCGTAGGCCTCGGTGAATGGGTGCGTAACCATTCGCTGGGGCTGGACATGCCGATCCAGGGCAATGCCAGCCTCTCCGGCGGGCAGCGCCAGGCAATCGGTCTGGCCCGCGTGCTGCTGCAAGATCCGCCAATAGTGCTGCTCGACGAACCCACCGCGGCCTTCGACCAGACCAGTGAGAAACACGTGCTCGAGTACCTGCGCGACTGGCTCAAAGGTAGAACCCTGGTACTGGTGACCCACAAGAAAAGCATGCTCGAACTGGTCGAGCGAGCCATCGTCATGCGTCAGGGGCGGGTGATCATGGATGGCTCGCTGGATCAGGTGGTGCAGGACAATCGCGTTCAATCGCCACCGGATGCGACTGACGCCAGGGAGGTCATCCATGGCATCTGACGAACGCCTGCGCCGCGCACTGGAAGACCCACTGCTCAGCGCCACTCACCCGGTGTTCCGTCCGCTGATGTGGACGATCCTCTTCACTGTCGGTGCCTTCATAGCCTGGGCGATCTGGGCTGAACTGGACGAGGTCACCCGTGGCGATGGCCGCGTGGTGCCATTCAGCCGTATCCAGAAGATCCAGAGCCTGGAAGGCGGCATCCTCGACCGCCTGCTGGTCGGCGAAGGTGACATGGTGCGTGCCGGTCAGCCGGTGGTGCGCCTGGACGAAACACGTTTCCGCACCTCCTATCAGGAGACGGTCAACCAGGCCCAGGCCCTGCGCGCGACCATCGCTCGCCTGGATGCCGAAGTTCTCGACCATGACAGCATCGGCTTCCCGGCCGGCATCGCGGCAGACAGCGCCCTCGCCCGCTCGGAACAAGAGCTTTTTCGCTCACGTCGCGCCAAGCTCGAAGACAGCGTGCGCTCGCTCAATCAGCAGATCGGCCTGGCCCAGCGCCAGTTGAACCTGGTCGAGCCACTGGTGGCCAAGCGCGCGGTGAGCCAGATGGAGGCGCTCAAACTCAGCCAGGAAATCGCCGGGCTACGCGGCAAGCTCACTGAAGTGAAAACCGCCTATTTTCAGGACGCCTATACCGAACGCGCCAACAAGCAGGCCGAACTCAGCGCCCTGGAGCCGATCATCCTGCAGCGCGAGGATCAGTTGCAGCGCACCGAGATTCTCTCGCCGGTCAATGGCCGGGTGAATACGGTGCTGATCAATACCCGTGGCGGCGTGATCCAGCCTGGCGAGCCAATCATGGAGGTGATCCCGATGGAGGATCGCTTGCTGATCGAGGCCAAGATCAAACCACGGGACGTCGCCTTCCTGGTGCCTGGGATGCCGGCCAAGGTCAAGATCACTGCCTACGACTACAGCATCTACGGCTATCTCAATGGCACTCTGGAGCAGATCAGCGCCGACACCATTTCCGAGGATACGCTGCAGGGCAAGGAGTTCTATTACTCGGTACTGATCAAGACCGACGGTAGCCAGCTGATGCGCGGCGGCGAAGCGCTACCCATCATTCCTGGCATGGTCGCCGAAATAGACATCCTGTCCGGCAAACGCAGCGTGATGAACTACCTGTTGCGCCCTCTGGTGAAAGCGCAGTTGTACTGACCGGCGCACTTGCAGTCGTTGCTTGGGCTGGGTTGCCAGGCACTCAGTCGTTGCGCTGGTCAGCGAAGAACGCCCGCACATTGGCGAAGGCTTCGCCAAAGTAGGCCTCATAGCTGTGCCGTTCGACGTAACCCAGGTGCGGCGTACACAGCACGCGCGGGTACGTGAGCAGCGGATGGTCAGCGTGCAGAATCGGTTCCTGCTCGAATACATCCAGTGCTGCCTGGCCAGGCCGGCCATGATCCAGCGCGTCGAGCAACGCGCCGGGGGCGATCAGCTCGGCGCGGCTGCTGTTGACCAGCAAGGCATCGGGTTTCATTCGCGCCAGATCCGCGGCCGTCACGCAGTGCTGCGTTGCCGGCACCAGACGCAGGTGCAGGGTCAGCACATCGGCCTGCTCGAAGAACGCTTCACGCGAGGCTGCGGCTTCATGGCCATCGGCTACGGCAGCCTGACGGGATGCCTCGCTGCCCCAGACCAATACGCGCATATCGAAGGCCCGCGCATAGCGCGCCAGGCGTTGGCCGATCTTGCCATAGCCCCAGATGGCCAGCGTCTGACCATACAGGCGCTCACCCAGGTTGACCTGCCACTTGCCGGCATACAGCCCGTTCATGGCTTCACGCAACTGGCGCCGGGCATTGAGGATCAGCGCCCAGGTCAACTCCGCTGCCGCGATGGGCGAACCGGTGCCCTCGGCTACCGTCACGCCACGCTCGCGGCAGGCCTGCAGATCGATATGCGGCCCTGCCCGCCCGGTCTGGCTGAGCAGTTTCAGCTTGGGCAAACGCTGTAGCAGCGCTGCGTCGATACGCGTGCGCTCGCGCGTCAGCACCAGCGCATCGGCATCGGCGAAGCGCTCGGCGAGCACCTCCGGATCGCTGGCATGGTCGTGATACACCTGCACATCGAAGCCTTCGAGCAACTGGAAACAATCCAGTGACTGTACGACCCGTTGGTAGTCTTCCGGTATCACGACACGCATCTGGGAACGCTCCTTTGAAATGGATCAGGCCATGCTGGATACACGAGCCTGCTGGCGACGTGCACGCCAGGCGCGCCAGAACGGCAACGCGATCATCACGCCAACCAAAGCCCACACACCCCAGGTGATCGGACTGGCGAACAGTATCCCGATTTCGCCGTTGGACAGCGACAGGGCACGGCGCAGATTCTGCTCCATCAGCCCGCCAAGGATGAAGCCCAGCAGGATGGCCGAGAGCGGGAAATCCATCTTGCGCAGCACGTAGCCGAAGATGCCGATGACGATCATCAGGAACAGGTCGAAGGTGGTCGCATGTACCGCGTAGACACCGATGGCTGTGATGATCGCGACCGCAGGCACCAGCGCCCAGTAAGGCACGGAGAGGATCTTGGTGAAGATCTTGATCATCGGCACGTTCATCACGATCAACATCAGGTTGGCGACGAACAGCGAGGCGATCAGGCCCCAGACGATGTCTGGCTGGTTCTGGAACAGCAGCGGACCGGGTGTGATGTTATAGAGGGTCAGCGCACCGAGCATCACCGCCGTGGTACCGGAGCCCGGCACGCCGAGGGTCAGCATCGGCACCATGGAGCCACAAGCCGAGGCACTGTTGGCGGTTTCCGGCGCAGCCAGGCCACGCAGATCGCCTTTACCGAAGGTGTTGTCCTTCACCGCCATGCGTTTCTCGGACATATAGGCCACAGCACTGGCCAGTGTCGCCCCGGCGCCCGGCAGAATACCGAGGACGAAACCGAGCAGACCGCTGCGCAAGTTGGTACCCAGAACGAAGGCGCCTTCCTTGAGGTTGAACAGCATGCGACCGCTGGCCTTGATGGCCTTCTGACCCTGATGAGTCCGCTCCAGCAGAACCAGGATTTCGCTGATCGAGAACAAACCGAGCACCAGCACCACGAACTGGATGCCATCGGCCAAGCCGAGGCTACCGAAGGTGAATCGATACACGCCGCTGTTGGAGTCGATGCCCACGCAAGACAGCAACAGACCAATCAGCGCCGCAACGGCGGTCTTCAGCGGCTTGTTGCCCGCCATGCCGGCCAGGCAGGTGATGGCAAACACCATGAGTACGAAATACTCGGCCGGGCCGAAGGCCACCGCCCATTTTGCCAACAAGGGCGCGAACAGCACGACACCGATGGTGGAAATCAGGCCGCCGATGAACGAGCTCCAGGCAGACAGCGACAGCGCCACACCCGCCTGGCCGCTACGTGCCAGCGGATAGCCGTCGAGGGTGGTCATCACCGCCGAGGCTTCGCCCGGGATGTTCAGCAGAATCGAGGAAATACGGCCGCCGTATTCACAGCCCAGGTAAACGGCAGCAAGAAGAATCAGGGCGCTTTCCGGGGGCAGACCGAGGGCGAAGGCGACTGGAATCAGCAAGGCCACGCCATTGATCGGCCCCAGGCCTGGCAGCAGACCAACCACGGTGCCGATCAAGGTGCCACACAGGGCCGTGACCAGATTGTAGGGCGTCAGGGCGACACCGAAGCCCTGACTGAGATAACCGAGAGTATCCATGAATCAGTTCTCCAGGGACGAAAGGATGCCGAGTGGCAGAGGAACGTCGAGCGCCTTGTCGAACAGCAGGTACAGGCAGATGGCCAGGGCCGTGCCGCTGATCAGGCTTTGTGGCCAGCGGCCGCCATAAAGGCGCCCCATCCCGATGCCGAACATCACGCTGGAGAGAATGAAACCGAGGGTTTCGAACAAAGCAGCGTAGAGCCCCATCATCACCAGGCAGATGGTGACCTTGACCACCACCTCGCGGGACATCGGTGGCTCTTCGCCGTGCGACTCGGTAGCAGGCTTGAACAGCAGCTGTACGGCACCTGCCGCGATCAGCAGAAGCAGCAGCAGCGGAAACGCTTTCGGGCCGACTGGTTCATAGGAAAAGGGAGCGCTGTATCCCCAGGCGGCTACCGCCAGGACACAGCAAAGCAGCAGGGTGATACCTGCGAAAATACGATCGTGCATAGCGGGGCTCCGCGAGAACGCGCCGCCCGAAGGCGGCGCCATAGGCATCATTCAACCAGGCCGAACTCGCGTCCCAGCTGGCGGTACTCTTCTACCTGGACTTTCACCAGATCATCGAGCTCCTTGCCATCGACATGGAACGGCAGCACATCGCGATCGGCCAGATAGCTCTGGAACTCTTCGGAAGCACTGAGCTTGGCGAAGCGCTCGCGCCACCAGGCGACGTCTTCGGCCTTAACGTCAGGCCCAACGAAGTAGCCACGGATCAACGGCCAGAGAATTTCATAGCCTTGCTCACGTGCGGTGGGGATCGAGGCCAGCTCGCCAGTCAGGCGCTCTTCGCTGAATACCGCCAGCGTATGAATGTTGTTGCCTTGCTGCGCGCGAATCTCGCTGGCACTGCCGGTCACCAGATCCACATGTCCACCCATCAGCGCCATGTAGTGCTCGGAGCCCCCTTCGAACGCGGCATAACGCAGGTCACGTGGATCGAGGCCTGCTGCACGTGCCAACAGGGCGATCTTCATCCAACCCTGACCACCGATGCTGCCGCCACCGCCGACGGTGATGCTCTTGGGGTCTTTCTTCAGCGCTTGCACGACGTCGTCGAGCGTCTTGTACGGCGAGTCGCCACGCACGGCCAGGGTGCCGTAGTCGGTGCCGACGGTGGCCAGCCATTGCACGGCGTTTTCATCGAAGCGGCCGTATTTGCCCAGTGCCAGGTTCAGCAGCGAGGCGCCAGAGAACGCCACCAGGGTGCCGGGTTCGGCACGACGGTTGGCGGCGATGGAGTTGTAGGCAATGGCGCCGATGCCGCCCGGCATGTAAGTCACGCGAATCGGCGAGTTGATCAGGTTCTCGTCCTTGAAGCCGACCTGCGCCAGCTTGCAGGTCAGGTCGAAACCGCCGCCGGGCTTGCTCGGGGCGATGCATTCAGGGCGATGCGGTTCACCAGCGACAGCCGAGGCGCTGCCGATGAGCAAGGCCAGGGTCAACGGCAGAATCTTGCGAAGGGTAAGAGTTGACATGCTTGTTCCTTTTATTGGAGTTGTCAGGAAAGGCGTTACCAGAGCGGTACGATGTAACTGAGGATCAAACGGTTCTCGTCCAGATCACGAACGAAACTTGAGCGATAGGTGGCGTTTCTCCAGGTCACTTTGAGGTTCTTCAGAGGGCCATTGGTAAAACCGTAGGCAATGTCGGTATTACGCTCCCACTCCCGCCCCTCTCCTGCTGCCAGGTCTACCTGGTCGCCACGAACGTAGCGGGTCATGAAAGTCAGCCCGGGTACGCCGACAGTGGCGAAATCGAAGTCGTAACGCAGCTGCCAGGAACGCTCGTCGGGACCGGCGAAGTCGTTGATCTGCAGGAAGTTGGTCAGGTACGGCGTGGCGCCGTTGACGTAGGTGAAGGCATCGTCACCCCGCATCTTCTGATAGGCGAGTCCTAAGGAATGCCCCGCGACGCTGTAGGTGAACATCGCGTTGATGGCCTGGTTATCGATCTTGCCAACCCGCTCCTGACCCGCTTCGCTGTTGTTGAAGTAACGCAAATCGCTCTTCAACTTGCCGGCGCCAAGCGGCAGCGTGTGTTGCAGACCAGCGAAGTGCTGGCGATAGATATCACTCAGCTCGGCATAGTGATAGCTGGCCAGCAACTGCGGATTGATCGCGTAATCGACGCCGGCAAAGCGCAATTCGTCGCTTTCCGGACTCGCGCCGAAACGGCCGTTCTTGTTGTTCAGTGCAAGCTTGTCCGAGCCGGACACGTTGCGCTGAACAACACGGTTGATCTCGCCCAGAGTGAAGGTCGCGCCCTCGAGATCCTTGCTCTGCAGTTGAAAACCTTCGAACACCTGAGGCAGCAGGCGTGCGTTGCTGTATTGCAGGTAAGGCATCTTCGGCAGCAAAGTGCCGACGCGCAGCTGGCTCTCGGCGAAGCGCACCTTGCCGGTCACGCCAAGCTTGCTGTAGTCATCCTCGGCGCGATTGCGGCTGTCGCGTGGCAGCAGATCGGTGCCGCTACGATCAGGCGAGGAATCGAGCTTGATGCCCAGCATGCCGATGGCATCGACGCCAAAGCCGACCGTCCCCTGGGTGAAGCCGGACTCAAGGTTGAGGATGAAGCCCTGGGCCCACTCCTCTCGCTTGTTCTGCCCGGCATTCTCCCGAAAGTCGCGGTTGAGGTAGAAGTTGCGCAGCTCCAGGTTGGCCTTGCTGTCTTCGATAAAGCCTGCAGCCGTGGCGCCAGCACCAGGCAGTGCAAGGACGGACATGCCCAGGACGGAGCAGCTCAGGGATTTCTTTCTTGTCATTATCATGAACCCTACGGGTGTGGTTGTGGTGAAACGGAATCAGCTTCCTGTTCGGCGCAGGTTGGGGACATAAACCTCGCCCGAGAACAGGCGGCGTGCGGTGCGTACCAGCGAGGCGCGCAGGTTTTCAGGTTGACCGTCGCCGGCAGGCTGCAGGGAAACCTCGATCTGCCCGCCTGGGTGCTCCAGGCGCACGAGTGCTTCACCGGCGATAGGGGCTATGTCCTGAGCGACGCTGCCGACAACGGCGCAGGCCGTCGCCAGGCCAATGGCCCCTGTGGCGGCGACCGAGCGATGACAGCTGTGCGGCATGAAGTAGCGAACGCTGAGGGTGCCGCCATTTCGTGCTGGCGCCAGCAACACCGGCTTGGGAATGACCATCTGCGAGACATCGCCGAGGCCCATGGCCAGGCCGGCCTGCAGACGAATGCGCTCCAGGCGCTGCAGAAATGCCGTATCGGCATCCAGTTCCGCTGGCGACTCGTAACCGGTCTTGCCCAGCGCTTCGGCGTGCATCAGCACCATCGGCATTGCCATGTCGATGCAGGTGACCTCGACACCGTCGAACTGGTCACGCACACGGCCAGTCGGCAGCAACTTGCCGGTCTTGGCGCCAGCGGCGTTGAGGAAGGTCAGTTTGATCGGCGCGGCGGTACCCGGTACGCCATCGATGGCGGTATCGCCGTCATAACGCACACGGCCGCCCGGGGTCATCACGTCGGAGTCGACGAAGGTGTTGGTGTTGAGATTACGGATACGCACCCGCGTCATCGGCGAACTGGCATTGACCAGGCCGTGTTCGATGGCGAAGGGGCCGATGGCGCAGAGCATATTGCCGCAGTTCGGAGCGGTGTCGACGCGACGCTGGGTCACCATGACCTGCACGAACAGGTAGTCGACGTCGGCATCCGGGTGTGGCGAACGGCTGACGATCGCCACCTTGCTGGTTTGCGGGCTGCCACCGCCAATGCCATCGATCTCCAGCTCGTGGCCAGAGCCCATCAGGCTGAGCAATACCTCATCGCGCTGCTGTGGATCGCTGGGCAGATGGTTGGCCAGAAATACTGGCCCTTTCGAAGTACCGCCTCGCATGAGTACACAAGGTACCGTCCGCATGATGCCTCCAACGCATTAAATCTATTGATTGTTGCCTTGGAGTAATTATGAAGAGCGCGTTTTTATTCTGTAAAATGCATATATTTGTACATTTATTCCGATATGCGCATTAATGCATGCGCATACACTACGTCTTGCCAGGCTCAGCCTCAGAGACTAGGGTTGACTGGTGCAATGAAAACAAAAATATCAGGGACTAATAATCAAAACGCATGAATTACGAACTTCAAGACATCCGGGCTTTCGTGAAAATTGCCGAATTCGGTAATTTTCACGAGGCCGCCAACGCGATCCACCTCTCCCAGCCGGCATTGACCCGACGCATGCAGAAGCTTGAAGAAGGTCTCGGCATCCAGTTACTGGATCGCACCACCCGTCGTGTCAGTCTGACGGCCGTGGGGCGCGATTTTCTGCCCAAGGCCAGGCGCCTGCTGGATGACTTCGAACGCTCGATACTGGGCATCCGAGAGCTTGCCGAGCGTCAGTCAGGCCAGGTGACACTGGCCTGCATCCCGACCGCCGCCTTCTACTTCCTGCCCACGGTGATTCGTGCCTTCAACCTGCAATATCCGAAGATTCGCATCCGCATTCTCGACCTGAGTGCTCACGAAGGCCTGGAGGCGGTGATCCGTGGTGAAGCGGACTTCGGCATCAACATGCAGAGTGGCCAGAGTGCGGAAATCGACTTCACCCCGCTGGTCAACGAACCCTTCGTCCTGGCTTGTCGCCGTGATCATCCGCTGGCCAATCAGCCAGAGGTCGCGTGGCGCGAGTTGAGCGACTACAGGCTTATCGGTGTCGGTCGCCTGAGCGGTAACCGTGTGCTGCTCGACCACGGCCTAGCCAATCTGGACTGGCGGCCGAGCTGGTTCTACGAGGTGCAACACCTATCCACCTCTCTGGGTATGGTCGAAGCCGGCCTGGGCATTGCCGCACTGCCGAGCCTGGCGATGCCTGCCGAAGATCATCCGATTCTGGTCAGACGCCCGCTGGTCGATCCGGTCATCAGTCGAACGCTGGGGCTGGTGCGTCGTCGGGCTTCCTCCTTGTCGCCTGCGGCCGAGCAGTTTGTCGAGACCCTGCTGCGGCAATGGCCCAGCTACACCTCGCTGGGCAGCGACAGCTGAAAATGCAGGCAAAAAAAAGCCGCGCTGGAGTACCGGCGCGGCCATAAGTCGTCTTAACCAAAGGAGATGAAGTGGAGCCAGAGCGGTGCTGTCTGGGGGAGGAGTAGAAACCACCGCTCGGGAATCTTCATCGGGGTGAAGCCTATCGCCCTTCGTCGCGAACACCCCATCGAAGTCACTGATAGTGATCATCGATCCGCTTGAATAGTGCCTCTCGCCATGTGCTGATAACTCTAAGCGCGCCCTCTGGGCCGGGCCTTGCCTCGCTGTGAAGTCCGTTTAGAAAGCACACGACATCGGGAGCAAACATGCACAAGAAGCACTGTCTCGCGCTGGCTTGCAGCCTTGCGCTGGGCGGCCAGCTGGCACATGCCAGCAGCCAGTCCGAAGCCAATGGGTTCGTCGAAGACGCCAGCCTCAATCTGTTGCTGCGCAACGCCTACTTCAACCGTGATTACAAGGACAACACCAACGACGCCAAGACCTGGGGTCAGGGTTTCATCGCCACCTTCGAATCGGGTTTCACCCAGGGTACCGTTGGTTTTGGCGTCGATGCCTTTGGCCTGCTCGGGGTAAAACTGGACAGCGGTCGCGGTCGTAACTATGCGGCCTTCTTCGACACCGACAGCCAGGGTCACCCGGTGGACGATCTGTCCCAGGCTGGTGGCGCGGTGAAGCTGCGTTTCTCCAATACCGTGATCAAGTACGGCAACCAGTTCCCTTCCCTGCCGGTTCTGGCTCATGACGACAGCCGCCTGCTGCCGCAGTCCTTCACCGGCACGCTGGTCACCAGCAACGAAATCGAAGGCCTGGAACTGAATGCCGGTCGCTTCACCGCTGACAGCCCGATGGGCGACCCGGCACGCGACCCCAACCGCCTGAAGAGCATCGATGTACTCGGTGGTAGCTATGCCGTCAGTGACGACCTGAGCGTGGCGCTGTACCACTCCGACATCGAAGACGTGTACAAGCGCTACTACGCCAACGTCAATTACAACCTTGCCCTGGCGGCGGATCAGGCGCTCAATTTCGACTTCAACATCTACCGTACCAAGTACGACACCGGTTCCGATGCGGCGCTGGATTACGGCGGTGATGGCGAAGGCGACCGCAACACCATCTGGAGTCTGGCGGCCAATTACAGCATCGGCGCCCATGCCTTCATCGTCGCTCACCAGCGCAACACGGGTGACGCCGGCTTCGCCTATGACTATGGCGATGGTGGTGCCAGCATCTACCTGGCCAACTCCTACTACTCGGACTTCAACCTGAAGGATGAGCGTTCCTGGCAGGCCAGCTACGAGCTGGATTTCGCCGAGTACGGTGTGCCGGGCCTGCGTTACAAGTTCGCCTATGTACGCGGTGACAACATCGATACCGGCAACGACAATAAGGGCACCGAGCGCGAGATCTTCAACCAGGTCAGCTACACCATCCAGAGTGGTGCGGCCAAGGATCTGCACCTGCGCCTGCGCAACTCCATCTACCGCTCCAGCAGCGACGTAGGGCCGGATCTCAACGAGATTCGCGCCTTCGTCGAGTATCCGCTTAGCATCCTCTGATGGCGGCCGCCCCGGCCTTGGCCGGGGCACTTCTCAACCGCGCAAGGCCAGTGCAACAGCCTTGGCGGCATCCTCGATGGTGCGTTCTTCATAGGGCGCAAAGCCCATTACCAACCCCGCTGCACGAGTATTCACGCAGTAGCGTGACAGCGGAATCGTGTCGATTCCGGCAGCCTGCAGACGGGTGAAGGCGTCCTGCTCGCTCTCGACCTGTAGCTGGCAGGCGATGTCCATTCCCGCGCGAATTTCCGGCACCTCAATCAGGCCTTGCCAATGCCTGTGCGCCGCCTCGGCGAAGGCCTCGGCGCGCGACGCATAGATCTTGCGCATGCGTCGCACATGACGGTCGAAATGGCCCTCGTGAATGAAATCCGCGAGTACGGCCTGCGCCAGGCTGTTGGCATGCCGTGACATCAGCGCTGAAGCGCGCGTGAAGCTCTCGAGCAGATGCTCCGGTAGCACCAGATAGGCCAGGCGCACGCTGGGAAACAGCAGCTTGCTGAAGGTACCGGCAAGAATCACCGAATGCTCCGCGGCCGGCATCGAACGTAACGCAGGTATCGGCTTGGCGATGAAGCGGTATTCGCTGTCGTAGTCGTCTTCGAAGATGTAGCTGCCCTGCTCCGCTGCCCACTTCAGCAAGGCCAGACGCCTGGCTGGCGACAGCTCGCCCCCCAGCGGCGCCTGCCGTGACGGTGTGACATAGGCCAGCCTGGCAGCAGGCGCCTGGCGCATGCCTTCTTCTACTTGCATGCCGAAGCGATCCACCGGCACATCCACGCGACGCACTCCGGAGATGTCCATCAACTGCCGTGCGCCTGGGTAGCCAGGGTCTTCCATCCACACCTGCGAGTCGCCTGGGGCCAGCAGCCGCAGGCAGATATCGAGCCCTTGCTGCACGCTGCTGAGTACCAGGATGCGCTCGGGTGATACCTGCACGCCACGGGCAATGGCCAGATAACTGGCGATGGCTTCACGCAATTCGGGCAAACCCGCCGGATCGGAATCGAGCAGCATGGACAGACGCGAGCTGCGCAGTTGCTGGGTATGCAGCTTGCGCCACAGATCGATGGGGAAGGCGTTGATGTCACCACGGTGGGGAAAGAACGGTCGCAGCCCGGAAGGCAGTGTGCGCCGGGAGAAAATCGGCACGATCTCGTCCAAGCGTTTCAGCCACGGAGTCTCAGGAGCGCTGCGTTTCTCCTCCTGCACCGGCACCACCTTGCGTCGAACGTAACCCGCATTGAGCGTGGGATCCGGCAATACCTCACTGACCCGCGTACCGCTACCTGTTCGTGCTTGCAGGTAACCCTCGGAAAGCAGCTGCTGGTAGGCCGCCTGCACCGTGCCACGGGCCAGGCTGTAGTGCTCGGCCATGGCGCGGGTGCTGGGCAATTTACTGCCTGTTGGTAGACGGCCGCCGAGGATCGCCCGCCTTAGCGACTCATACAGCCAACTCTGCAGGCTAGCCCCGGCTTCCGGAGCCCCCAGCGGCAGGAATACCACGTGTGGCGGGGCTTTTTCAGATGGCATGCAGGCTCCAAAGTGGATCAGCTATTTCTATCGATAATGGATCAATACTCTGATCCAAGACAACCACACAATTCATCCCGTAGTCAGCCAACACCCCTACTCTTCACTACGGGAATTCACGATATGAAACAGCAGATCCTGATCATCGGTGCCGGTTTCGGCGGTATGTGGAGTGCACTGAGCGCCACGCGCCTGCTCGACAAACAACAGCGTCTCGATGTCGCCGTCACCCTTCTCGCCCCGCAAGCCGAACTGCGCGTTCGTCCGCGCTTCTACGAGAGCGACCTGGCCACCACCGTAGCGCCGCTCGGCCCGTTGTTCGAAGCGGTTGGCGTGCAGTTCATCCAGGGCAGCGCCACGCGTATCGATGCAGCAGGCAAGCGAGTGATCTATCGCAACGCCGCTGGTGCACAGGCCGAACTGCACTTCGATCGACTGATCCTGGCCAGCGGTAGCCAGGTCGCCCGTCCACCGTTGGCTGGCATCGACCGTTTCGCTTTCGATGTCGACAGCCTGGAATCAGCACAGCGTCTGGAAGCCCATCTACAAAGCCTCAGTGAGCGACCAAACAGCCTGGCACGTAATACCGTGGTCGTGGTGGGCGGCGGCTTTACCGGAATCGAAACCGCCACGGAAATGCCGGCACGCCTGCGCGCCATCCTGGGCGACAAGGCCGACATCCGCGTCATCGTCGTCGACATGGGCAAGCGGGTTGGCAGTGCCATGGGCGAACAGATCGCCAATGTGATCGCCGAAGCCAGCGACACCCTGGGCGTGACCTGGCGGCTCGGCAGCCCGGTCTCGATGGTCGACGAACATGGCGTTATGCTCGATGACGGCGAGCGCATCGAGGCCAGCACAGTGGTCTGGACCGTTGGCGTGAAAGCCTCGCCGCTGACCCAGCAGATCGACGGCGAGCGCGATGCGTTCGGTCGCCTGCACGTCGACCGCAACCTCAAGGTGCTCGGCCAGGAAGCCATCTACGCCACCGGCGATACGGCCTATGCCGCGGTGGACGATCAGGGCAACCATGCCTTGATGACCTGCCAGCACGCCATCGCCCTGGGTCGTTCGGCGGGCAACAACGCCGCTGCGGACTTGCTCGGGGTCGAGCCAACGCCTTACAGCCAGCCCAAGTACGTCACTTGCCTCGACCTCGGTGGCTGGGGCGCGGTGTTTACCGAGGGCTGGGAGCGCAAGGTGGTGCTGACTGGCCAGGAAGGCAAGGCGCTCAAAACCGAGATCAACACCAAGTGGATCTACCCGCCAGAGGCCAACCGCGAAACCGCGCTGGCCGCTGCCGACCCACTGATCCCGGTCGTGGCCTGATCCTCAAGCAAGAGCCCTGAGCTACACGGCTCAGGGCGGCATCAAGGCCAGTCGCGATAGATCCTGGCCTTGAGTTTGGGCGGTGGCTCGCGGCCGGCATCCCGCAGCCACTCACCTGGCGGCTGGCCGATCTGCTGCACGAAGGTACGCGAGAACGACGCCTGCGAGCTGTAACCGACCGCATCGGCAATGGTCTTGATCGGCACGCCCTCGCGCAGCATGTCCTGCGCCACCTTCATTCGCCATGCCGTGACGTAAGCCATAGGCGCCATGCCCATCACCTCAGTGAACAAAGCCGCGAATTTCGAGCGCGACATCTTCGCCAACTCGGCCAGACGCTCGACGCTCCATTGCATTTGCGGCTCCTGGTGGATGCAGATCAGCGCCGGCCCCAAGCGGCCGTCCTGCAAGGCATAGAGCAAGCCGCTGGAAATCCGTCCCTCGCCCACAGCACGGCGTACCAGCAGCACGAACACATACTCGAACAGCAGGTTCAGTGCCTTGCTGCGCCCAGGCGCCGGCGTACGAAACTCACTGACCAGCGAGCCGATCACCGGGCCGAGTTGCTCCAGGGCGCTCAGGGGGAAGACCAGGGTTTCCATCAAACCCAGCGGAAAGGGCTGCTGCCCCGACCGGCCAAACTGGAACGACGCGCAGATCAGATCGGCGCCACTCTCTTCCTGTGCACGCAGCTGATAACGGCAACTGCTTGGGCAGAACAAGACACTGGGTTGATTGATCGCGATACGGGGCAGATCGGGTTGCACCATATCGACCCCGCCACGCTCGATCACGTGAAGGAACGCCATGCCTGGCGGTTTATCCAGAACGAGGGTGCCCTCAACCGGGCCGGCGAAGAACAGTCGCCCTTGCAGGCTCGTGCGCTCGAAGAACTCGGAAAGAATATCCATTTGGGGACGACCTGATAAAGATTCTGTACGTATGGGAAAAAGTCGAACCAAGCCCAGCCCTAAGATCAAGCCATCGCTGATGGTAGACAGTCTCAACCCTGCCTGCCAACGCGAAAAAACCTAATCTAATCAAGCTGCTTGGAAAATCGCCATGACTGAATTCACATCCCTGTACGCTGACCCGGATGCCCCCGCGCTACCCTCTCCCGACATGCAGCTCGAACTGTCCCGTGCAGCGCTCGTGGTCATCGATCCGCAGATCGATTTCCTCAGCCCTCAGGGCGTGAGCTGGGGCGTTTTCGGCAAGAGCATCGTCGAGCACAACACCGTCGCACACATCGCTCAGCTCTTCGCCGCCGCCAAGGCAGCCGGGATCACGGTGGCCGTGTCACCGCACTACTACTATCCCTGCGATCATCAATGGCAATTTGGTGGCCCACTGGAAAAGGTCATGCATAACCTCTGCATGTTTCACCGAGAAGGGCCGCTGAACGTCGATGGATTCGAAAACTCGGGTGCCGATTTCATGCCCGAGTACAAGCCGTACATTCTCGATGGCAAGACCATCATCACCTCGCCGCACAAGGTCTATGGCCCGGAGACCAACGACCTTGCGCTGCAACTGCGCAAACATGGAGTTTCGCAGGTCATCCTCGCTGGCATGGCTGCCAACCTTTGCGTGGAATCCCACCTGCGCGAACTGCTTGAGCAGGGCTTCGAAGTGGCCGTGGTTCGCGATGCCACTGCTGGGCCGAGCACGCCGGAGGGCGATGGCTACCTGGCAGCGCTGATCAACTACCGCTACATCGCCAACGCGCTGTGGACGACCGCGCAGACGCTCGAACGGTTATCGCGCGCCTGACTCCCTTCATCGCTCAGTGCCCTGCGGCCTGCTCAGACCAGGCCGTAGGAGTGGCTATCGCCCTCGGACTTGGCCTGCATCTCGGCACGTTCCTTCATGCGCTGGGCAATCTCTTCCTCGACGGCTTGCTGTTGCTCAGGCGACATTGCCTCGATGTCTTCCTCGGTCAGGCCCATTTCCTTGAGGATGCCGTCGCGAATCTTTTCCGCCGGGGTCATCGCCATGTAGGCCTTGAATGCCTCCAGCGCAGCGTTACCCTCCTCATCGCCCAACGGCTTTTCCAGGCGCCC
This sequence comes from Pseudomonas berkeleyensis, assembly GCF_014109765.1. Lineage (NCBI taxonomy): Bacteria > Pseudomonadati > Pseudomonadota > Gammaproteobacteria > Pseudomonadales > Pseudomonadaceae > Pseudomonas > Pseudomonas berkeleyensis. The sequence goes on along the minus strand of NZ_CP059139.1, from coordinate 2,783,295 downwards.
GGAGCTGACGCTCGTTTCCACCTTGTCTTCGGACGTGTTCTGCAGGGCGAAGCGTAAACGGGCGAAGCCTTCTTCAGTGGCTTGCTGAGCACGAAACTCGCGCTCGGACTCGGCATTTACCGTGCGAGTGGTCTTCTCGACATTGCGAGCCATCTGGGCCAGCTCGCCCTGCTCCTCGCTTTGCTTACTGCGAAATCCCGTTAGCGATATGCCGCCGTAACTGCCAATACCTCCAATCGTGCTCATGGTTGCTCCTTGACTGAGTTGCAATTGCCAGGGGCACTGATTCAAAGTGCATGCCAGTCGAGGAAGTTAATTTAAGCGATTGAATATAAAGGGTATTCGTTTCTTAGAAATCACATGAAGAGGCAGGATCTTGCCGCTGAGCGGCAAGATGGCGGCAATGGCTCAGGCAGCTCAGTGCTGCCCGGCCATCTGCCGGAAGGCATTGAGCAGTGCCTGTGTGAGGTCGACCGAAGAAAATTTGGTCAGCACCGCATTGGCGCCCACCGAACGAGCCTTCTCGGTATTCATGGTGCTATCGAGCGAGGTGTGCAGCAGCACGTATGTCTCGGCAATGTCGTGGCTGCGACGAATTTCCTGAACCAGGCTGTAGCCGTCGAGTTCGGGCATCTCGATATCCGATACCAGCAGTTCGAACGGCATACCCGCCTGTTGAAACTCGTGCAGTTGCTGCAGCGCGGCCTGAGCACTGCGCACGGCCGTGCAATCGAGCCCCAACTGGCGCAGTACGTTGAGCGTCTGTTGCAAGGCGACCTGAGAGTCGTCGACCAGCAATACCCGGCGGCCTTGTAGCAGACGACCATCTTCGCCTTCGAGCAGTTGCCCGACCGGCGCCTCTTCGAGCGCCGGAGCGATGTCATGCAGCACCTTCTCGATATCGAGAATCTGCACGATTGCACCGTCGATCTGGGTCACACCGGTAATGAATGCACGCGCGCCGGAGCCGGCGGGTGGTGGACGCACGTCACGCGTGGAGCACTGCACGATACGCTCCACGCTCTTCACATGCAGGCCCTGGCGCGAGCGGCTCAGCTCGGTGACGATCAGGCAGCCGTCGTCTTCTCCAGCCGCGCCGCGCTCGCCAATGGCGCGAGCCAGGTCGATCACGGTCAACGCCGAGCCGCGCAATGTGGCGATGCCACGCACGTTCGGGTGGCGATTGGGCAGCTTGGTCAACGGCGGACAGGAGATGATCTCGTTGACCTTGAGCAGATTGATCCCCAGCAGTCGGCCGCTATGCAAACGAAACAACAACAGCGATAGCGCGTCGCCGATGACCATGCTCATGCCACTTTCCTTGAGAGAACGATAAACCTACCGGGTATAGCGACCGTGTGGCCGCGGACTTTAATCCGCGGCCAGTTTCAGGGCCACGCGCCCACGGTTCGGGCAGGTTTCCATATAGCGGTGGGCCTCGACGAAGTCTTCGAAGTCGAACACCTTGTCGATCACCGGGGTCAACAGGCGATCCGCAGTCATCTGATTGATGTGCGTGAGCGCGCGTTGCACCGCCTCGTTGTTCGGCTCGATGCCCAACTCCGGGCAACCGGTGAAATCGAGCACGCAGTGTCGGAAGAACTGCAGGTGTTTCTTGAACGCCGCGCAGGCTGGAAACGCCGTGTCGTTGCCGCCGTTGATCCCATACAGGATCAGCTTGCCACGTGGCGCGGCGATGTCGCCCAGCAGTTTCATCTGCGGGCCGGCGCACTGGTCGAGAATCACCTCGACACCCTTGCCTTCGGTATAGCGCTCGACCTCCAGTACCAGATCCTGCTCCTCGGTCACGATCACCTTGTCGGCACCCAGGCCGCGCAGAAACTCACGATCGTCCGATGAACCAGTGGAGACGATGACCTTGGCCCCCAGCGCCTTGGCCAGCTGCACGGTTTGCGGTGCCATGCAGTGGCTGGCCTCGGTGATCAGCACATGCTGGCCGGGCTTCAGGTGGGCGAGATCGATCAGCGCCAGATAGCCGAACAGCAAACTGGTGTAATGCACGCTGGCCTCGACCGGGCTGAGCACATCGGGATACCGGGTCAGGGCATGGGCGGGCATCAGCACCAGGTCACCCCAGGTCGGATAACGATTAGGCGTGCTGGCCGGGAAACCGGCAACGGCCGTGCCGACTTCGAAGTCGCTCACGCCTTCGCCCAACGCGGCTACAGTGCCAGCCAGTTCGAAACCGGTACCTGCCGGAAGCTTGGCCTGCTCGGCCGCCAGGTTCTGCCGCCACAGCACGTCCTTCCAGCCCAGGCCTACGGCCTGAACACGCACCAGCACCTCGCCAGGGCCGGGCACGGGCGTCGGAACCTCCTCGTACTGGAGCACTTCGGCATCGCCGAACTTATGAAAACGGATCATGCGGGACATCGCTTACCTCGAGCTTGATCGCGGATTAACACTTCAATAACTGTGGACTCTATCCGCTGTGGGCCGGCGGCACTATCAGACTCTATCGATAGTCGTCATGCCTGTCAGTGATTCGGCGCCTTTCAATCCGCCGCACACTGCCCGTACTATTGCCCGGACGAAGGCTCTCATTTGCAACGCCGTGCTGACAAGGCCCGTTTTCCTCGGATGGTACCTGGATGAACCGTAACGACCTGCGTCGCCTCGATTTGAACTTGCTGATCGTCTTCGAGACGTTGATGCATGAACGCAGCGTTACCCGAGCGGCGGAGAAGCTGTTCCTCGGCCAGCCGGCCATCAGCGCCGCGCTGGCTCGCCTGCGTACGCTGTTCGATGATCCCCTGTTCGTACGCACCGGCCGCAGCATGGAGCCGACGCCGCGCGCGCAGGAGATCTTCGCCCTGCTCTCGCCGGCACTGGACTCGATCTCCACCGCCGTCAGCCGCGCCGCCGATTTCGACCCGGCCACCAGCAAGGCGGTGTTTCGCATCGGTCTGTCCGATGACGTCGAGTTCGCTTTGCTGCCCGCCCTGCTTCGTCGCCTGCGCGCCGAAGCACCTGGCGTGGTGCTGGTGATTCGCCGCACCAACTATTTGCTGATGCCGGGGCTGCTGGCTTCCGGCGAAATCTCCGTGGGCGTGGCCTACACCGATGAACTGCCAGCCAACGCCAAGCGCAAGGTACTGCGTCGCAGCAAGGCCAAGCTGCTACGCGCCGATACCGTGCCTGGCGCGTTGAGCCTCGACGATTACTGCGCTCGCCCGCACGCGCTGGTGTCCTTTGCCGGCGACCTCACCGGCTTCATCGACGATGAACTGGCCAAGTTCGGCCGTCAGCGCCACGTGGTGCTGGCCGTGCCGCAGTTCAACGGATTGGCCAGCCTGTTGGCGGAGACCGATATCGTCGCCAGCGTGCCGGACTACACGGCCGCAGCCTTGACTGCGGCCGGCGGCCTGCGTGCAGAGGATCTGCCGCTGGAGACGCAATCGTTCGAGCTGCACATGGCCTGGCGCGGCGCCCAGGACAACGACCCGGCCGAACGCTGGCTGCGTTCGCGCATCCAGATGTTCTGCGGCGACCCGGACAGCCTGTAGCTCATTGCCCTGTTAGCGCCAGCGCTGTTCGACATTTAGAGAGTCATGGATGAACGCTACCGTCTTCCCCTTCTCCCTGGCGATACGCTCCTACTCGGGAGAGGTAGAGCTTCACGAACACGACTTTCACCAGATCGTCCTGCCGCGCTCCGGGGCAATGGAAATCGAGACCGATGGACGAGGCGGCAAGGTGGACGCCAGTCAGGGCGTGGTGATCGCCGCCGGTGCCCACCATACCTTCCAGGCCAACCCCTATAACAGCTTTCTGGTGCTGGACGTACCAGCCCAGTACGCCAAAGCCTGTGCCACACAATCACTCGATCCACTGAGCGACAAACGCTTCTTTGCGCTCACCCCCGATATCCGCCACCTGCTCGATTACGCCATCGGCAACAGCGCGCGCCTGAGCCAGTCACCGACGCTGGTCGAGTCGTGGAGCCAACTGCTGCTGTGCTCCCTGTTGCAGCCCGACGTCAGAGCGCAGGATCCAGGCCAGCTCATCCTCGCCAAGGCGTTGGCCTATATCGAACAGCACCTGCATACACCCCTGACGATCCGTGACATAGCCCGCCATTCCGGCACCAGTGAGCGGCGCCTGTACGCTCTGTTCGAGCGACACCTGGCAAGAACGCCATTCAGCCATATCGCCAGCCTGCGCCTGAACCTGGCCATCGACCTACTGCGCCAGACCTCGCTGCCGATCATCGAGATCGCTCATCGCACCGGGTATGCCGACCAGAGCGCACTGACCCATGCACTGAAGAAGGTTCACGACCTGACACCGGCCTCGCTACGCAAACGCACGCGCGCCCACTGAAGAGTGCACCTCGGCTTGGGCTTGCTGCGCCACACCCGCGTGCTGACGCTGTCCTGAAGGCAGCGGTCTCGAACAATTCTCCGGCAGTTCCGATCAAGACACCCCTGCACGCGCCTTTCTATGTTCTCCCCTTGAGAATTACAGGCAGGCGGGGCTTGCATGACCACTCCCAACCTATCCATCGCTACCCTCGGCGCGGGCGCAGGCGCCACGCTGATCGGGGTGATCGCAGTATTCCTGTGGGCCTGCCTGGCGCTGCTGACGACGCTGACGGCTGGCATTCCGGCCTTTCAACTGCTGGCCTCGAGCTTCGCCGTCGCCTTCGTAGCCAGCCTGTGCATACTCGGGCTGCGGGGTACCGGTGAATTCGCTAACTGGCGCCAACCCTGGTACGTATGGGCAACAGGGTTCGCCGGCATCTTCGGTTATCACGCCCTGTACTTCTTCGCGCTGAAGGCCGCACCAGCGGCTGAAGCCAGTCTGATCGCCTACCTCTGGCCACTGCTGATCGTCCTGCTGTCGAGCCTCACCACCGGCGAGTCGTTGCGCAAACGCCAACTGTTGGGCGCCCTGCTTGGCCTGGCGGGTACAGACCTGATCATGCAACAGCGCGCAAGCCAGGAAAGCACGTCGATGCCCGTCATCGGTTACGCCGCCGCCTTTGCCTGCGCCTGGGTCTGGTCGAGCTACTCGGTCGTCAATCGACGCTTCAGCAACGTCCCGAGCAGCATCATCGGAGGCATCTGCGGTCTGGTCGCCGTCGCCGGCCTGCTCTGTCATCTGCTTTTCGAGACCACGGTGCGCCCTGCTGTCGAGCAATGGGCGGCAATCGTCGCCCTCGGCCTGGGCCCTGTGGGCCTGGCCTTCTTCGCCTGGGATCACGCCACCAAGCACGGCAACCTGGCGATGCTGGGCGCCCTGTCCTACCTGGCGCCCCTGTTCTCCACGGTGCTGCTGATCATGGTCGGGCAAACCGATGCCAGCCCGATCCTGCTGATCCCGGCCGGGCTGATCATCCTTGGGGCCGTCATCGCCACCTCTCGCTCACGCAAGACCTCAGGCTGATACCGACCTCTCTAGGAGACATACAGATGGAATTGATCGCTTCGCAGGACACCATGAAAATAGACAGCAGAATCGCCATTTATCGACGGGCCAATGGCGCTGACCGTGTCAGGGAGATGGTGCGCCGTGGCACCTGTCCTGTGGACGCCTGTGTACACAAAACCCGCATAGCTGTCGGCGCAAACGCACGACAGCCGCAACCATGCCCCTCATTCATGAATGACCGCGCATAATCATTGACGGTGATATTGAACTTCATGGCGTTCGATTAGTCGCTCGCCATCCCTCACCGCAGACTCCGCCCATCCACAAATCCGACTGGCGGAGTCACCCATGGAACAGCAGCACAAGAACATCTGGATATTCCCCCTGGCCCTCGCCGGCGTCCTTGCCCTCAGCGGTTGCGAGCAGGCAGCGCAAACCCAGGCGCAAATGCCTGCACCCAAGGTCAGCGTCGCCGAGGTCATCGAACAACCGATCAACGAGTGGGACGAGTTCACCGGTCGCCTCGAAGCGCCGCAATCCGTCGAAATCCGTCCGCGCGTTTCCGGTTACATCGACAAGGTCGCCTTCGACGAAGGCACCCTGGTCAAGAAAGGCGATCTGCTGTTCCAGATCGATCCGCGTCCTTTCCAGGCTGAAGTCAAACGCCTCGAAGCCCAGCTGCAACAGGCTCGCGCCAGCCAGGCTCGGGCTGCCAACGAAGCCCGCCGTGGCGAGCGCCTGCGTCAGAGCAACGCCATTTCCGCTGAGCTGGCCGATGCCCGTGCCAGCGCCGCCACCGAAGCTCAGGCGCAGGTCGCTGCGATTGCCGCCGAACTGGAAAGCGCCCGCCTCAACCTTGGCTTCACCCGTATCACCGCGCCCATCGATGGCCGCGTCAGCCGCGCCGAAATCACCGAAGGCAACCTGGTTGGGGCCGGCGAAAGCCTGCTGACCTCGGTGGTTTCCACCGACAAGGTCTACGCCTACTTCGATGCCGATGAACGCGCCTTCCTCAAGTACATCGAGCTGGCTCGCCAGTCCGGCGCCGACGCCCGTGGCGCCAGCCCGGTGTATCTCGGCCTGTCCGATGAGAGCGATCATCCGCACCTGGGCAAGCTGGACTTCCTCGACAACCAGGTCAACCCACGCACCGGCACCATTCGAGGTCGCGCCGTGTTCGACAATCAGGACGGCCGCTTCACCCCTGGCCTGTATGCCCGTCTGAAGCTGGTGGGCAGCAAGTCCTACTCTGCCACCCTGATCAAGGATGAGGCAGTCGGCACCGACCTGGGCAAGAAATACGTGCTGGTTCTGGGTGACGACAACGCCGTGGCCTACCGCTCCATCGAGCTGGGGCCGAAGCTGGAAGGCCTGCGCATCGTCCGCAGTGGCCTGAGCAAGGGCGAGAAAATCGTCGTCAATGGCCTGCAACGCGCTATGCCCGGTTCCACCGTCGACCCGCAGCCGGTTTCCATGGCCGATGACAACACCCTCGAACAACTGGCTCGCATGCGCCAGGCCGTCGACGGTAGTCAGGCGCCGCGTATCGCCGCCGACCACATCGACGCTCGCGCGCCGCGCGGCTGATCACGCCTGCGCGACTTGAGGAAAGACCCATGAATTTCTCGCAATTCTTCATCCAGCGGCCGATCTTCGCCGCGGTGCTATCGCTGCTGATCCTGATCGGCGGCGCCATCTCGCTGTTCCAGCTGCCCATCAGCGAATACCCGGAAGTGGTACCGCCGACCGTGGTGGTACGTGCCGACTTCCCCGGCGCCAACCCCAAGGTGATCGGTGAAACCGTCGCCTCGCCGCTGGAGCAGGCCATCGTCGGCGTCGAAGGCATGCTCTACATGTCGTCGCAGTCGACCATCGACGGCCGCCTGACCCTGACCGTGACCTTCGCCCTCGGCACCGACCTGGACAACGCCCAGGTGCAGGTGCAGAACCGCGTCACCCGCACCATGCCGACCCTGCCCACCGAGGTGCAGCGTCTCGGCGTGACCGTGGACAAGGCCTCCCCCGACCTGACCATGGTGGTGCACCTGACCTCGCCGGATCAGCGCTACGACATGCTTTACCTGTCCAACTACGCCGCGCTCAACGTCAAGGACGAGCTGGCGCGTCTGGACGGCGTCGGCGACGTGCAACTGTTCGGCATGGGTAACTACTCGCTGCGTGTCTGGCTCGACCCGAACAAGGTGGCCTCGCGCGGGCTGACCGCGACCGATGTGGTCAATGCCATTCGCGAGCAGAACCGCCAGGTCGCCGCCGGTGCCCTCGGTGCGCCGCCTTCGGATGCGGGCAACAGCTTCCAGCTGTCGATCAACACCCAGGGCCGCCTGGTCTCCGAGGAAGAGTTCGAGAACATCATCATCCGTGTCGGCGACAACGGCGAGATCACCCGCCTGCGCGATATCGCTCGCGTCGAGCTGGGCTCCAACCAGTACGCCCTGCGCTCGTTGCTGAACAACCAGCCGGCCGTGGCCATCCCGGTATTTCAGCGCCCAGGCTCCAACGCCATCGAAATCTCCGACTCGGTGCGCGAGCGCATGGCCGAGTTGAAACAGAGCTTCCCGCAGGGCATGGACTACGAGATCGTCTATGACCCGACCATCTTCGTACGCGGCTCCATCGAGGCAGTGGTGCACACCCTGCTCGAAGCCATCGTGCTGGTGGTATTGGTGGTGATCCTGTTCCTGCAGACCTGGCGCGCCTCGATCATCCCGCTGGTGGCCGTACCGGTCTCGCTGATCGGCACCTTCGCGGTCATGCACCTGCTCGGTTTCTCGCTCAACGCCCTGTCGCTGTTCGGCCTGGTACTGGCCATCGGTATCGTGGTGGACGACGCCATCGTCGTGGTGGAGAACGTCGAGCGCAATATCGCCCTGGGCAAGTCGCCGCTCGACGCCACGCGTCAGGCCATGAAGGAAGTGACCGGCCCCATCGTCGCCACCGCCCTGGTGCTGTGCGCCGTGTTCATCCCGACCGCGTTCATCTCCGGCCTCACCGGGCAGTTCTACCAGCAGTTCGCGCTGACCATCGCCATCTCTACGGTGATCTCGGCCCTCAACTCGCTGACCCTGTCGCCTGCGCTGTCGGCCATCCTGCTCAAGGATCACCACGCGCCGAAAGACCGCTTCTCGCGTGTGCTCGACAAACTGTTCGGTGGCTGGCTGTTCGGCCCGTTCAACCGCATGTTCGAGCGTGCCAGTAATGGTTATGTCGGTACCGTTCGCCGTGTACTGCGTGGCAGCAGCATCGCCATGCTGGTCTACGGTGGCCTGCTGGTGCTCGGTTACCTGGGCTTCGCCAGCACCCCGACCGGTTTCGTGCCGCAACAGGACAAGCAGTACCTGGTGGCCTTCGCCCAACTGCCGGATGCCGCGACGCTGGATCGCACCGAAGCCGTGATCAAGCGCATGAGCGAAATCGCCGGCAAGCACCCGGGCGTGGAGAACACCGTGTCCTTCCCCGGCCTGTCGATCAACGGTTTCACCAACAGCCCGAACAGCGGCATCGTCTTCACGCCGCTGAAACCGTTCGATGAGCGCACCGATCCGTCGATGGGCGCCAATGCCATCGCCGCCGAGCTCAACGCGCAGTTCGCCGATATTCAGGATGCCTACATCGCCATCTTCCCGCCGCCACCGGTACAGGGGCTGGGCACCATTGGTGGCTTCCGCCTGCAGATTCAGGATCGTGGCAACCTGGGTTACGACGAGCTGTATGTGCAGACTCAGAACATCCTCAACAAGGCCCGCCAGTTGCCGGAATTGAACCCGATGTCGGTGTTCACCAGTTACCAGGTCAACGTGCCGCAGGTCGATGCCGCCATCGACCGGGAAAAGGCCAAGACCCACGGCGTGGCCATCAGCGACATCTTCGACACCCTGCAGGTGTACCTGGGCTCGCTGTATGCCAACGACTTCAACCGCTTCGGCCGTACCTACCAGGTCAACGTCCAGGCCGATCAGCAGTTCCGCCTGGAACCGGAGCAGATCGGTCAGCTCAAGGTGCGTAACAACCGTGGGGAAATGGTGCCGCTGTCGACCTTCGTCAAGGTCGATGACAGCGCAGGTCCGGATCGGGTGATGCACTACAACGGCTTCCTCACCGCCGAGATCAACGGTGCCGCCGCCCCGGGCTACAGCTCCGGCCAGGCCGAGGCTGCCATCGCCAAACTGCTGGAAGAGGAACTGCCGATCGGCATGACCTTCGAGTGGACCGATCTGACCTATCAGCAGATCCTGGCCGGCAATACCGCGATCTTCATCTTCCCACTCTGCGTGCTGCTGGCGTTCCTGGTGCTGGCTGCCCAGTACGAAAGCTGGAGCCTGCCGCTGGCGGTGATTCTGATCGTGCCGACCGTGCTGCTCGCCGCCATCACCGGAGTGATCCTGTCCGGTATCGACAACAACATCTTCACCCAGATCGGCCTGATTGTACTGGTGGGCCTGGCGTGCAAGAACGCCATCCTGCTGGTGGAGTTCGCCAAGGACAAACAGGAGGAAGGACTGGATCGCGTCGCCGCCGTGCTGGAAGCCTGCCGCCTGCGTCTGCGCCCGATTCTGATGACCTCGATCGCCTTCATCATGGGTGTGGTGCCGCTGGTGCTGTCCACCGGTGCCGGTGCCGAGATGCGCCATGCCATGGGCGTGGCGGTGTTCAGTGGGATGATCGGCGTGACCTTCTTCGGCCTGCTGCTGACCCCGGTGTTCTATGTACTGATCCGCGCCTTCGTCGAGAAACGCGAAGCGCGCAAAGCCGCCCGTCTGCAGGAGTCGCATGCATGAAAGCCTTTGCCCCCGCCCTCCTGACCCTGGCGCTGTCGGCTTGCGCCGTCGGTCCGGACTACCGAGCGCCCAGCACCGAACCAGCACGCATTGCCGCGCTGGAAGCGGCCGATTACGACCGCAGCCGGTTTGAGGCCACCTGGTGGCAGCAGTTCGACGACCCGACGCTGAACCAGCTGGTGCAGCGTTCGCTGCAGGACAACCGCGAACTGCACGTGGCCTTCAACCGCCTGCGTGCAGCGCGGGCGATCCGCGATGACGTGGCCAATGACCGTTTCCCCACCGTCACCAGCCGCACCAGTGGTGAATTCGGCAAGGCCCAACAACCGCCAACCAGCGAGCAGCGCATCCGCCAGGAACGCTACGACCTGGGCCTGGACATGGCCTGGGAAGTGGATCTGTTCGGCCGCATCCAGCGCCAACTGGAAGCCAGCGAAGCGCGTATCGAGCTGGCCGAGGCCGACTACTACCAGCTGCAAGTCAGCCTGATCGCCGAACTGGTCGATGCCTATGGCACGCTGCGTGGCGCGCAACTGCGCGAAAGCATTGCTCGCGAGAACCTGAAGAATCAGCAGGACTCGCGCGCCATCACCGAGCAACTGCGTGACGCCGGTGTCGGTAGCGAACTGGACGTGTTGCGTGCCGATGCGCGCCTGGCTGCCACTGAAGCCAGCCTGCCGCAACTGCAGGCGCAGCAGGTACGGGCGCAGAACCGCATCGCCACCCTGCTCGGCCAACGTCCGGAACAACTTCAAGTCGACCTGACGCCCAAACCTCTGCCGGTGATTGCCAAGGCGTTGCCGATTGGCAACCCAGCCGAATTGCTGCGCCGTCGCCCTGATATACAGGCGGCCGAGCGTCAGTTGGCAGCGGCCACCGCTGAAGTCGGTGTCGCCACTGCGGATCTGTTCCCGCGCGTTAGCCTGTCCGGTTTCCTGGGTTTCACCGCTGGCCGCGGCTCGCAGCTGGGCGCATCGGCGGCTCGAGCCTGGGGCGTCGCACCCAGCATCAGCTGGGCGGCATTCGACCTGGGCAGCGTGCGAGCGCGCCTGCGTGGCGCCGAAGCCGAGGCCGATGGCGCCCTGTCGCAGTATGAGCAGCAGGTACTGCTGGCTCTGGAAGAGTCGGAGAACGCCTTCAGCGACTATGCCAAGCGTCAGCAACGCCTGGTTGCGCTGGTACGCCAGGCTGAAGCCAGTCGCGCAGCGGCCGAGCAGGCAGCGATTCGTTACCGTGAAGGTACGGTGGACTTCCTCGTGTTGCTGGATGCCGAGCGCGAGCGCCTTTCTGCCGAAGATGCCCAGGCCTCGGCCGAGGTGGAGCTGTACAGCGGCATCGTCGCGATCTACAAGGCGCTTGGCGGTGGTTGGCAACCGCAGGCCTGAACCTGCTCTCCCCGGTCGGCAGCCCTGCCGACCCTCCTCAGCCCCAGGGTCGATACTCTGGGGCTTTTTTTGCCTGGTAACGCACAGGAAGGCCGGCTGAATGAGCGGCCCAAACGGTGCGCACGGCGCACCCTACAGCCGAGGTTCGGCTGTACGTGGAGCTGGATGCGTTCTTTTAACCGTGTTCGACCCGATTGCGCCCCTGCGACTTGGCGCGATACAGGGCGGCGTCAGCCTGTTGCAGAAGTGTCTGCGGCAAGTCGTCGAGCCCTGGACACATGGCCGCCACACCCACGCTGATACTGACGCACCTCAGCGGTGAGCCGGCGTGTGACAAGGCCAGCGCCTCCACTGCCTGCACCAGTTTTTCCGCCAGATGTCGGGCGCCGTCAAGGCTGGTGGCTGGCGCCAGGAAAACGAATTCCTCACCGCCGTAGCGCGCTACCAGGTCGGTGGAACGGCTGAGGCTGACAAGGGTACGGGCAACCTGTTGCAGACAACTGTCACCTGCCGGATGGCCATAGTGGTCGTTGTAGGCCTTGAACCAGTCCACGTCCAATACCGCCAGGGCCAGTGGCTCGCTGAGACGCTGGGCGCGTTTCCATTCCTTCTCCAGCACCTCGTCGAAGTGACGACGGTTGGCAATCCCGGTCAGGGCATCGGTCAGGCTCAGGGTCTCCAGGCGGCTATTGAGCGCCTGCAGTTCTTCGGTACGCTCGGCCACGCGATGCTCCAGCTCACGTTCGGAGCGCTGCAACGTCTCCACCAGTTGCTCCTGGGTCTGCAACAACGCGGCCTGCGCCTGCAACTTGTCCCGGCGCATGACGTTTATCCGGTCGGCCAGGGCGAAGGCCAGCAACAGCATTTCCAGCGATGAGCCGATCTGCAGGCCGTCTTCCGTGAACGCGTTGGTCGGCAGGATGCCCAGCGCCCGCAAGGTGGTGGTGGCACCACCAAGAATCAGCAGGCCGAAGGCTGCCAGGAAGAAGTAGGCACTGCGTTGCCGCTTGATGGCACAGGCCAGACCGACGCCCATCATCACGAAGGCGGTCAGCAGATAGACCAGGATGGCCACGCGTGACACCTGCGGCAGTGCAGCGGCGTAAATGAGTGGGGAAATCAGGTACAGGGCGATCAGCGCCAGTAAACCACGGTCGACCTGCGGCAACAGGCGCGCGGTCTGCAACATGCTGCGCATGAACAGCAACATCCCGCTCAACGCCAGCGAAGCCGCCGAGTAGTAGGCGACGTTGGAGTTAAGCGGCAGGCCGGCCAGCGTCCAGTCCGGCGCCATGCCGTTCTTGATCGTCAAGGCGCAGACGGCGCATAGCACGAAGGTCACATAGAGCAGGTAGATGCGCTCGCGCAGGGCAATGAACAACATCAGATTGAACAGAATCATCGCGATGGCGATGCCCATGTAACCGGCGCGCGCCATGTAGTCCTCGCGCTCATAGGCATGGAAGGCATCGACCGACCAGAGCTGCAGCGGCACCAGCAGGCCGATGCTCGACTCGACCCGCAGGTACACGACCTGCTGTGAATGTGCCGGCAGGCTCAGCGCAAAGACGAAGTTGCGGTTGTCATAGGCCTTGGCCGTCTGTGGCCGATCAGCACCGGTGTACCAGGCACGATAACCGCCCTGCTCGTCCGGGATATGCGCATCGACGATGGAGATTCGCGGGTTTTCCACTACCAGCAAATGGGTCACGGCCTCAGCACTGGAATTGCCGACTTCCAGGCGAAACCAGTAGGCCGAACGGGTAAAGCCCAGGGCGAAAGACGCGCTGCTGGCCTGTTCATAACGAAATCGCCCGGCCATTTCGGCGGAGCGGACATCTTCCAGCGTCAACGTCCGCGAGGCGTCTTCCAGTATTCCGACATGGGTCGTCAACGACAGAGGTTGCTGACTCGGTTGTGCGATATCGAGTTGGCGACTATCGGCCCATGTCGACAATGAAAGCAGCAACAGGCCCAGCAAAAGCCAGGAAGAGAGCCGAAGACGGTGATGGGCGTTCATTGACAGGTATCGACTGGGCCTCGGACAAGCCCCGGCTCGCGCGTGATCACGGGGGATCAGAGTCTACAAGACAAGTTCTGGCGGCGGCAAAATCACAGCAAGGCAATGCCAATCAATACGGCCAGAACGAGGAGGCAGGCCAACGCCACGAAATATGAAAGCGTGCGCCAGGGCTGCCAGCCGCCCAGGTACATCAGCGTATGCGCGATACGTGCGCCCGTGAAAGTGGCGAATGCCACGCTGGTCGTTTCAATCGGTGTCTGCAACGCCACGGCAAGAGCGCCGAGCATGAAGAACAAGGGAATGTTCTCCAGATCGTTCGCCCAGGCCTTGGCTGCCCGCTGTACTTGCGGCATGTCCTGCGCGTGTACCGCGCGGCCGAAGAAGGTGGCGTCCTCGAGGTTAGCGAACGCCCGATACCTGAGGCGGAAATATCCCTGGTAGCAGGAGATCGCCAGCATCTTCAGAAAAAGCGCCAGCACGCACAGGCTGTAGAGATGCAAGAGATCGCTCACGCCCGCGTCTCGCTCAGTCGCTCGCGGCAGAAACCTTCGACCACGAGATACAACAGCGGGCCAATCGAGACGAAGACGGCGGTAAGCAGCAGGTACGGCAGGATCGAGAACAGCGAACGCCCCTTCGCGCGGGCATCCCGGTACATCCAGATACAGGCCATGCTACCGAGCAGATAGAGGTCGATGACCACTTGCGCCGTATCGGGGCGGGACATCAGCTCCAGGCCGAAGGCTATCAGCGACTGCTCGGCAATCGCCATGCTCCAGGCGGTATAGGCAGAAAATACCAGCAAGGCGACGAGGGCGAGGTAAGGCTTGTTCATTCGCGGCTCCTGATCGATGACCCGCGCAAGTTAGTGCTATCGTCGCCGCTGGTTCAATGACCTGTCAGGTCATAGACACCACCTCACCCGCACGATCAGAGTTTGCGCATGAATGCCCGCCTGTCGCCTCGCCCCACCACCGTCGCCACGGCCGGACTGCAACTGCGTCAGCTACGCCGCCAGGCCAGCCTCAGCCAACTCGACCTGGCATTGCTTACCGGCGTTTCCCAGCGTCATCTCAGCTGCATCGAAACCGGTCGCGCCAAACCAAGCCCCGCTACCCTGCATGCCCTGTTGATGGCACTGGAGGCGCCGCTGGAACAATGCAACAGCGTGTTCCTGGCTGCCGGTTATGCGCCGCGGTATGGTGCGTCGCCGCTCAACTCTCCCTCGCTGGAGGCCATTCGTGGCGCCATCGGCCATGTCCTGCAGGCCAACAACCCGGCTCCGGCGATCGTGCTGGGCAGCCAGTGGCAGGTACTGGCTGCCAACGCCAGCACTGCCGCGCTATTCGGGCTGCTGGGACTGCCGGTGGATGCTGCCGATGAGCTGAATTTGCTGGTCACCCTATTGCAGCCGGGAGGCCTCGGCGACTATCTGCTCAATGCCGAAGAAATCCGTACCGTCGCCTGGCAACGCGCCTCCCGCGAAGCGCTGGAAAATCCGGAGTTGGCCACGCTGCTGGCCAGCCTGCCGACACCATCCGGGCCGGCGTTGCTGAGCAACGAATTCCCACCACTGGTGATGACGCGCATCGACTCGCCTGAAGGGGAGCTGAGTTTTCTCTCCACCTTCACCACCTTCGGCATGCCGCTGGACATCACCGTGGCCTCGCTGCGCATCGAACACCTGATCCCGGCCGACCCACTCACCTGGCAGGTCATGACCAGGGCCTATGAACGTTCGCTGGTAACCCCGTCATGAATGCACAGATCAACGCTGCCATCGCCCTTCTGCAGCAGCACCTGGGCGATGACCTGCTGGCCGTGCACCTCTATGGCTCGGCCGTGGCCGGTGGCCTCAAGCCTGGCAGTGATCTCGACCTGCTGGTAATGGTTGGTACGCCGCTGAGCGATGCCGTGCGCCAACGCCTGATGCGGGCATTACTGAACATTTCCGCCTGGCCAGCCACCGAGCAGCTGCGGCCGTTGGAAGTTACGGTGCTGAATCGAAACGCCTTACTGCCCTGGCGCTACCCTGCGGAGCGCGAGATGCAATTCGGTGAATGGCTGCGCGACGATCTGAACGCAGGCCGCATAGAGCCAGCCATGACCGACCACGACCTGGCGATTCTCATCAGCAAGGCCCGCCAACACAGCATCTGTCTGTTCGGCCCAACGGCAACAGAGTTGTACGAACCGGTGCCCGAAGCCGATCTGCTCCGTGCACTGCACGATACCGTCGCACAATGGAATCAACCGGACGATTGGCTGGGGGATGAGTGCACCGTGGTACTGGCCCTGGCCCGCATCTGGCTGACACTGAGCACTGGCGAGATCGCGGCCAAGGATGTAGCAGCCGATTGGCTACTGGAGCGCCTGCCCGCTGAGCATCGACCTGTGCTGCAAACTGCGCGGAACATCTACCTGGGCACGGGCGCAGATGATCTGGGCCAGCATCCGCGGGCACTGGCAGACTTCATCGGCTACGCACACCTGCAGATCGAACGGCTACGCACGAGTTAATGGCATAAACCCTTTGGAGACACCCATGACACCGGATCAGATCGCCGCCTTTTGCCTCGCCCTGCCGGGTGCCCGCGAAGATCTCAAATGGGGCAGCAACCGGGTGTTTTCGGTGGCGGGCAACAAGATGTTCGCCATCCTCGATTTTCTCGGTGAGGATCTGGCATTCAAGGTCGATGACGATCTGTTCCTCGGCCATGTCGATCGCCCCGGCATTCGCCCTGCCCCTTACCTCGCGCGTGCCCGCTGGGTCAGCATGAGCGCACGCCGTTTGCCGCTCGGCGACGACGAACTACGCCAGTTGCTTACCCGCTCGCATCAGCTGGTGGTGCGCCGGTTACCCAAACGCCTGCAACCCGGGCTGCTACTGGACGAATAACGGAATGTGCCGGGCGATATAGGCGCCGTCGAGCAGCAACAGGTCGATCCAGAACAACTGGTGCGCCGCGACGATCAGCCAGAACAAAGCCTGGTAGGACGCCTTGCGCGTCTTGTGGCGAAAGACCTGTTGAGCCATCAGCGCACCCGGCCAACCGCCAGCCAACTCGACCAGGTGCAGGGAGTTTTCCGATATCCGCCGCCTGCCCTTCTGCGCACTGTGTTTGTCCAACCAGTACTGCATGAAGCTCACCACGCTGGCGAACATGTACAGCGGCAACACCCAAACGACGCCCGCTACCAGCAGTTTCTGTGCGCCCAGCAGGGGCAGCAGGCACAACGCGATCAACAGCAGGATCTTGCCGCCGAAGTTGCGAATAGGCCCGGCTGAGTCGGTATTGCCGGCAGATGTTCTGGACGCTTTGCTCGGTGCCTTGCGTGGCTGTGGCGCTGCAACAGGCTTGGGTTTGCGCCGAATGGCTGGACGATCCAGGCTTATTTCGCCGGCCAGGCGCAGGTGCTCGGCACGCAGCCGGCCCTTCTCGTCCCGGGCTTCCACATACAGCACCTGGTCACCTGGCACAGGCCGCCGCTCACCGCGCATGGCCGAGATATGCGCGAATACATCCGCGCCGCCCGAGTCCGCTGCGATGAAACCAAAGCCTTTGTCATCGTTCCAGCTTTTCAGTCGCCCTTTGCGCTCATGGCCAATCACGGTTGCGCGGTGCTCCAGTCGATCAGATGCAACTGCCAGGTAGCGAGAATGAACAGACCGAAGGCAATGCGGTACCAGGCAAAGACCACATAGCTGTGGTTGGCGATGAATTTCAGCAGCGCGCGCACGGTCAGCATCGCCACGATGAAGGTGGTGACGAAACCGATGACGAAGATCGGCAGATCGCTCCACTGCAGGATATGGCGGTACTTGAACAGCGAGTACGCGGTTGCCGCGACCATGGTCGGCATGGCCAGGAAGAAGGAAAACTCGGTGGCGGCCTTGCGCGACAGCCCGAACACCAGGCCGCCGATGATGGTCGCGCCGGAACGGGAAGTGCCGGGGATCATGGCCAGGCATTGTGCCAAGCCGACCTTCAAGGCCAGGCCCCAGGTCATGTCATCGACCGACTCGGCCTTGATCGCATGCTCGCGCTTTTCCGCCCAGATCATGAGGATGCCGCCCACGATCAACGCAGTGGCCACGGTGATAGGGTTGAACAGCCAGTGTTCGATCAGATTGGCCAGCAGCGGCCCGATGATCAGCGCAGGAATGAAGGCGATCAGCAGATTACCGGTGAAGCGCTGAGCCTTGCGCTCGCTCGGCAGGCCGCGCACCACGCTGAAGATCCTGTCGCGAAACTCCCACATCACTGCCAGGATGGCGCCCAGCTGGATGATGATCTTGAATGCTGTAGCGGTTTCCCCATTGAAATTCAGCAGATCGCCCGCCACGATCAAGTGCCCTGTACTGGAGATCGGCAGGAACTCCGTCAAGCCTTCCACTATGCCCAAGATCAAGGCCTGAAAGGCCGCCCACATATCCATTGACTCCCCCAATAAAAATCGCGACAAGTGCCGCTTGAAAAACAAATTGAAACATTGCCCGGCCCTGGGACATGGAGGCGCTCTGGAGGTTCCTTGCGACGCTCTAGCTCGGCGACCATTCAGGTTCTTTGCCGCGCTACCGAAATGCTATCAGACAACTAGAGTAAAGGATGCCTCAGCGTGACCGGTTGTTAGCTCGGCAGCGCGTGGTAGTTATCCCGAACAAAAACAATAATCAGGAACTCGCCCATGAACAGCTTACGTAGTATCCCCATCAGTCGCCGCCTATGGCTGATCCTCGGGTTGGCCCTCCTGACGCTGGTTCTGCAAGGCACCTACATGCTGCGCCAGATCAACCTCGACCTCTATGCCGGCAAGGCCCAGAAGACCGAGCACGTGGTGCAGAGCGCCGCCGGCATCCTCAAGCACTTCCACGATCTCGAAACCGCTGGCAGCCTGAGCCGCGAAGAGGCGCAGAAACAAGCGATGGACGTCATCCGTGGTCTGCGTTATGCCGGTCAGGAGTACTTCTGGATCAATGACCAGACGCCGGTCATGCTCATGCATCCGATCAATGCCAAGCTCGAAGGCCAGAACCTCTCGGGCTTCAAGGATCCGGACGGCAAGGAGCTGTTCAATGAGATGGTCGCCATCAGCCGCAGCAAAGGGGCTGGCCAGGTCGACTATCGCTGGCCCAAGCCGGGCGCCAGTGAGCCGGTTCCGAAAATCTCCTATGTCGAACTGTTCCAGCCCTGGGGCTGGATCATTGGCTCCGGCGTCTATGTCGATGACGTGCAGGCCGAATTCAAGACTCAGGCACTCGCCGCGATGAGCATCGGCCTGCTCATCGCCCTGCTGCTGACCGCCCTGGTGGTGTTGATTACCCGTAGCATCGCCCAACCACTGGAGGCTGCAGTGGGCGCCATGGCCAGTATTGCCAGTGGCGAAGGCGATCTCACCCGCAATCTCGACACCCATGGCCGTGACGAGCTGACCGCCCTGGCCGGGCACTTCAATGCCTTCACCGACAAACTGCGCCAGGTCATTCGTCAGATGCTCGACTCCGCCAGCTCGCTGGATCAGGCCGCGCGCTCGCTTGGCGACATATCCAGCGAGGCCCAGCAACACAGTCAACAGCAGGCCCAGCAGATGGAACTGGTGGCTACGGCAGTGAATCAGGTGACCTACGGCGTGCAGGACGTGGCGAAGAACGCCGAACACGCCTCCAGCGAAATGCACACAGCAGAAGAACAGGCCAGCCAGGGGCAGCAGAACATCGAGGCCAGCCTGCGTCAGATCGATCAGCTCTCGGGCACCATCGACAAGGCCGTGGAAGTCATCCAGTCACTGGCCAGCGAGAGCACGCAGATTGGCAGCGTGCTGGAAGTGATTCGCTCGATTGCCGAGCAGACCAACCTGCTCGCTCTCAACGCGGCCATCGAAGCGGCCCGTGCCGGCGAGCAAGGCCGCGGCTTTGCCGTGGTAGCCGATGAAGTGCGCCTGCTGGCGCAGCGCACGCAACAGTCGACGGCTGAAATTCAGGGCATGATCGAGCGTCTGCAGGGTAATTCCGAGGCGGCGGTCAAGGTCATTCACGACAGCAGCCGGGCCTCGCAGCTCACGGTGGAACAGGCCAGCCAGGCTGGCCAAAGCCTGGAGCAGATAGCGCAATCACTGCGCAATCTGACCGGGCTCAACGCATCGATCGCCAGCGCCACCCTGCAACAATCGCACGTGGTGGAAGACATCAACCAGAACGTCACCCAGACGGCAGCCCTGGCTCATAACACGGCCGAGGCCGCCGAGCAGTCGAACGCCGCCAGCCAGCATCTGAAGCAGCTGGCCGATCAACTGAGCCGTCTGCTGGGGCAGTTCCGCGTATGAGACCAGCATGAGCAGTATGGAGCACCAGGAGGTCGACTTCAGTCGGCCGCAGAACCAGGATCTGATCTGGGATCTGGATAGCATGGCCCGCCGTGAGCTGGCCGAACGCTTCATCAAGCTGTTCGAGAACCGCCTGTGCGTCTATTCCGAATCGGTGGGGCAGCTGTACACCAACTACAGCTTGCACTTTCCCACCGACCTCGGCCGCAAGATGGTGGTGCTGCCCAACCCCTATGCGTTCCATGACACGCTGCACGGTATCGATACCCAGGCCATTCGCAAGACGGGCCTGTGCGTGCTGCCTGGCAAGGTGTTGGGCAAACCCGGACTGTTGCTCAGCACGCAGCTCAGGGATCACGGCCCAGCGCCGAAGACCATGCCGTTCAAACCGGCACTGGCGCAGATCATTAGTAATCAGAAGAAGATCGGCGACGTTTTCCTGCCGGTGCTGATGAAAGGTGACCTGCGCGAGTTCGACCAGCAGATGCCCTACATCCATCTGCATCGCCTGCAGCTCGCCCGCCTGGAACGTCTGTCGAGTTTCGAGCGCGACGATATTCAGCAGACCATCACCCGCAAACTCCTGGCGCTCTACCGGCAGGCCGACAGCCTGGTGTGCTGAATACCGGGCAGACCAGTACAATCGCCCCCTTTTCTCTTCACGAGGACGCCAGATGTCCTGGCTCGAACTGATTGCCGCCGGGCTCGGCATCATTGCCGTGTGGCTGACGGTACGCCAGAACCCCTGGTGCTGGCCCATCGGTCTACTCATGGTGCTGCTTTACGCCTGGCTGTTCTACGACTGGCGGCTGTATTCCAATCTGCTGCTGCAGGTGCTGTTCGCTGGCTTGCAGCTCTACGGATGGTGGCAATGGACGCGTGGTGGCGAACGCCATGATGGGCGCCAGGTCAGCCGACTCGGACTGCAACGCGTAATAGCAGGGCTTCTGGTGGGCGGCGCCGGTGCATTGCTGCTCGGCTACCTGATGGCCAACCATACCGACGCCAGTGCGCCGTGGCTGGACGCCGCACTCACCTCCTTCAGCCTGGTTGCACAACTGTGGATGGCGCAGAAACGCCTGCAATGCTGGGCGCTGTGGGTCGTGGTGGATCTGTGCTACGTCGCGTTCTTCCTACACAGCGGCCTGTACCTGACTGCTGGTCTTTATGCCGTTTTCACCCTGCTGGCCCTCAGTGGCTGGCGAAGCTGGCGGCGTGATCCTGCCGTCTGGGGCCATTGATGAAAGTGCTGGTACTCACGGGCCCGGAATCCAGCGGCAAGAGCTGGTTGTCGGCACAAATCCAGGCGCGCTTCGGCGGAATCGTGGTGGGCGAGTACGTGCGTCACTTCATCGAGCGCGAGCAGCGCGATACCTGCTATGCCGATATACCGGTGATCGCCCGTGGCCAGCTGGCCTGGGAAGATGCAGCTCGCGCCCAGAATCCTGCCCTGCTGATTCTCGATACCCACTTGCTGAGCAACATCCTTTGGAGTCGTTGCCTGTTCGGCGACTGCCCCACGTGGCTGGAAGAAGAACTCCTTGCCCGTCACTACGATCTGCATTTGCTGCTCGATCCGCGCGGGGTTTCCTGGGTCGCTGATGGCCAGCGCTGTCAGCCGCAACTGAAAGAACGCGTAGCATTCCATCGCGCCTGCCAGCAGTGGCTTGATGACAATAATCAGCCTGTCTGCGCGCTATCGGGAGATTGGCCGCAACGCCGTCTTGCCGCCTTGAGTCGGGTACAAATGCTGCTCAGCGCAGACGATGCTTGTGCAGCAGGCGATAAAAGGTAGGACGTGAGATGCCCAGGCTGCGCGCCGCCTGGCTCATGTTATGGGTGTGACGCGCCAGTACGTCGTCCAGCGCCTGGCGCTCCGCGCGAAGGATATAGTCCTCCAGCGTAACGACTTCAGCGTCATGACTGTGCACCGCCTCGAGGCCAAGATCCTGCGCATTGATCGGTCTTCCCCGAGCCTGGGCCAAAGCCCGAACCACACGGCTGCACAGCTCCCGTACATTACCGGGCCAGGCATGCGCGGTCATCGCATCGATGGCGTCATCACTGAAACTACGCTGGCGGCGACTGGCCGACGAACCATGCAACCTGGCAATGTGTTCGGCCAGCAGCAACAGGTCGCCGTGCTGTTCGCGCAGTTTGATGGTCTGCAGTTGCTGGCCCGCCAGCAGGCGATAAAGATCCTTACGGAAATCGCCCTGGAGCAATGCCTGCTCCAACTCCCCTCGACTGATAATAAGCAGCGCCAGATCGGGTTTGCCCTGCAAGGTCTGCAGCAACCGCTGCTGATCCTGCGCTGACAATCCAGCCACTCCATCCAGCACAACCGTTGTCCTGGCCGCCGCGGCCAGAGGCCCCTGCTCGTCGAACAAACCACTGCCATTGCGCACACAATCGACATGCACCAACACCTGTCCTGCGCGCGGTGACGCCTCATGAAGCAGGCGTGCCAGCAGCTTCTTGCCACTGCCATGTTCGCCGCTGATCAAGATTGGCCCAGACCAGTTGGCGAGACGCTCCAGTTGCTGGCGCAGGCTGCGTGCCTGGCTGCTGTTACCCAGAAAATGCCGTGCCTGGCGCTCACCCTGTTGTTTGCTTAATCGGGCGAACACCTGCGTCTGCTGCAGGGTATCGAGCAGGTTGACGGCATTGAGCGGCAAGCTATGTGCCGCGAAGAATCGCTCCCCCAGCAGCGCCTTCATGCTCGGCTGGGGTGGTTCATCGAGCAGCGCCACCCAGCAGGCCTGGCTTTGCTCCAAGACCGTCAGCAACTGCGAACTGGGTTGATCCGGCAGGCGCATCAGCACCACATCGCCGGCCTGGGCCGTGAGCCGCTCCAGATGGCAGCGATGAAGCGTCCATCCGGCGGCTTGTAGAAGAGAGAATAGTGATTCGCAGTCAGCGGCGGGCTCGACCACGAATAATTGTCGGGATGCGACGGAAACAGCCTCTAACATACTCCATCCTTGGCGCCATTATTTTGTATCCCCAATAAAAACAATGATTTGGCGCACATGACTGTAACGCTAGCAAGAACTTTGACGCCGCTTGGATCATTTCTCTATATCGGTTGTTCCCGCTGGTTATTGCAAACTTGTCGTCGGACAACGATGGCATCTTGCCAACTGTCTACAGTATTGGCATAACAGACCAATTAATAAGAACGCTACAAGGATGTCTCCGATGCGTCGCCTGATCCGTCGTACCCTGAAACTCGTTCTGTTGCTGGTGCTCATCGGCCTAGCGGTGGTGCTCTATTACGTCGCCAATCCCAATTTACCGAGTTTCGAACAGCCAGATGAGCTGCACTATCTGGAGCAGTGGAGCGACGAACAGCGCCAGACTTACTATTACACCCCCCAGGGCACAACGGTTAAAGGCCTGCGCTACGATTGGTTCGTCGCACTGGAGATGCCCTTTGGCAGCGAGAAGTTCGCCCGCCTCGATTACCTCGCCCGCTTCGGCTTTCTGACCGATCCCAAGCAGCAGGCCACTGCGCTCAACCCCGGTAACCTGCCTGTCGGTTTTACCCGTCATGAGGACAATGAAAGCGGCGAGCACTTCCTCGATATCAGCTGCGCCGCCTGCCATACCGGCGAACTGCGCTACAAAGGCCAGGCCATACGCATCGATGGCGGTGCCGCCCTGCACTCTCTGGCCTCAACCGTACCGACCTTGCGCGGCGGCGGCTTTGGCCAGGCACTGGGCATGAGCATGGCCTTCACCTACTACAACCCGCTGAAATTCCGCCGTTTCGCTCAGGCGGTGCTGGGCGACCAGTATCCCCAGGGCCGTGATCGTCTGCGCGAGGACTTCAAGCAGGTACTCGACCGCCTGCTGGGCACGGCTTTCAATGACTGGCACCGTGGGCTGTATCCCACCGAAGAAGGTTTCGGCCGCACCGACGCCTTCGGCCGCATCGCCAATACCGTGTTTGGTGATGCCCTCGACGCGTCCAACTACCGCGTAGCCGACGCCCCGGTGAGCTATCCGCATCTCTGGGACATCTGGAAATTCGATTGGGTGCAGTGGAACGGTTCGGCCATGCAGCCGATGGCCCGCAATATCGGTGAAGCGCTGGGCGTAGGCGCTAGCCTGCACCTGTTCGGCGAGAACGGCCAGGCCGTTGCAGAGGCCGATCGCTACGCCTCCAGCGTACGCCTGCATGATCTATACACGCTCGAAGAAACGCTGAAAACGCTGCAGCCACCGAAATGGCCAGAAGCGATTCTCGGCAAGGTTGATCTGCCGCTGGCCAGCCGCGGCAAGGCGCTCCACACCGAAAACTGCGCCTATTGCCACGCCCCCAATCCACAGCCACGTGACAAGCGCGTGGCGCCCTCGCGCGATCCGGAGTGGAAGATGCGCATCGTACCGACCGACATCGTCGGCACCGACCCCACTACCGCTGACAATATCGCCGATCACCGCTTCGATATCAGCCGCCTGGGATGGACCAAGGCCGAACTCAGCAAGCTGGACGTCAAACTGTACGGCGCCAGCCTGGATAACGTCGATTTCAAGAGTATCTCCAGCGCCAAAGGCCTGGCCTACATCACTGCCTACGTGGAAAACCGCGCCTATCAGGATGCCGGTATCGGCCCACGCCAGCGCTGGAACATGGACGGCTATGGCCTGTCCATCGGCGTGCAGGAGAAGCGCGCTTACAAGGCACGACCTCTGGACGGTATCTGGGCTACCCCGCCCTTCCTGCACAACGGTTCCGTGCCGAACCTGTTCGAATTGCTCTCCCCGGTTTATGAACGGCAAGCCCAGTTCTGGGTGGGTAACTTCGAGTTCGACCCGAGCCGCGTCGGTTATCGCAGCGAAAGCTTCCCTGGCGGCTTCCTGTTCGATACCCGAATCAGAGGCAATGGCAACGGCGGCCATGAGTTCCGCGATGGCTGCCGCCAGGAGGGCGTGATCGGTCGCGCGCTGTCGCCGGATGAGCGCCTGGCACTGATCGAATACCTCAAGGTACTCGGCAACCACGAGCTGGAAACCCAGCTCAGCGAAGTCCCCGTAAAACCCTGGACACCCGGCCCGAGCTGCGAAGGCTGACTCCACCAGCACGTTCTAGAACAAGGATTCCAATAATGTTGAAACGTTTCTGGCTTTGGCTCGGTCGCCTGCTCGGCAAGCTCCTGCTCACACTGGGTGTCGTTGGTCTGATTGGCTGGGGTCTCGGCGAGGCCTACTACGCTTGGAAGTTCTCCGGCCCGGTTTCCAGCGAAGAGCAGATTCCGCCGGATGAAGCAGCGCTGACCCGCGTGATCATCGAGGATGCCGTACGCATCGTCGAGCAGCACCGTGACAACACCCGCGTACTGCGCGATGCACACGCCAAGGCCCATGGCTGCGTTAAGGCTGAGGTGCATGTGCTGGATGATCTGGACGAGTCGCTGCGTCAGGGCGTATTCAGCCAGCCCGGACATACCTGGCAAGCCTGGATGCGCCTGTCCAACGGCAACGCCTACCCGCAGTTCGACCGCGCCCGCGATGCCCGCGGCATGGCCATCAAACTACTCGACGTCCCCGGTGAAAAGTTGATGAAAAGTCCGGCCCATGCCGGCGAGCAGGACTTCGTGATGTTCAACCATCCGGCGTTCTTCGTCAGCGACGTGGCTGAATACCGCACCAACTTCGCGGCTCAGGCCGACGGCAAGAAGGTGCAAGCCTTCTTCCCCAGCCTGGATCCACGTACCTGGGAAATTCGTCACCTGATCATCGCGCTGAAGACCCTGGCACCGGCGCCGGAAACCCCGGTGGCGACCACCTACAACTCCATCGCTCCGTTCAAGCTCGGCGACCTCAACATCAAATACCGCGTCGTGCCCGCTCCGCAGAACTGCCCTCCCTATGAACTGCCGAAGCAAAACGACGGTTTGCCAAACTTCTTGCGCAATGCGCTGTACCAGCAGCTATCGCTGGATCGCGCGCCAGCATGCTTTGAACTGCAAGTGCAAAAACAAAATGCCCAGTACTACATGCCCATTGAAGATCCCAGCGTCGAATGGAGCGAAAAAATCTCCCCATTCGAAAGCGTGGCGCGTATTACCGTAAAGGCTCAGGACTTCGATAGTCGCGAACAAAATCTGTTCTGCGACAATATGTCCTTCAATCCCTGGCATGCACTCCCGGAGCATCGCCCAATCGGCGGCATTAACCGTTTGCGCAAGTCGGTATACGAAGCGGTAAGTGCCTATCGCCATCAGCGTAATGCCGCACCTGAGGTTGCAGCCCCCGTCAATTCAGGGGTGCAGCAGCAAGAAGTAGAGGCGTCAGTGGAACTTTCAGAATAGAAAACTGTAACCGGCGAGACGCCGGCAGGTTCTTGCAGGGCACTTTGTGAGGGAATTAAAACTTTTTTCAGTGGTGTGTGACTTATAGGTCGACTGCGTTCATCAACAGTAATGAAAGGCCCACTCATAAACGATGGGCACATTAATTACTGGGATTAGCTCGGAGAGACCGAACCCATGAACACACCACTGCGTTTTAACGAAGCCCTGCTGATTGCCGATCGTGCATTCCGCCCCTTCCAGTGCGTTGCCTGGTCCCCGCAAGATGGTACCGGTGTTATCAGCATCAGCGTCATCGACCGTACCAGTACCCGTCTGCTCGGCCGTACCCAACTGTCCAGCGACACCTACACCGACCCGGCACAACTGGCCGACGCCCTGACCCGCTCCCGCGAAGAACTGCGCAGCCAAGGCTTCGATCTGGCGCCGTGGAGCATGCCGGAGTAAGTCACCTTCCGGGGCGCCATCAGGCGCCCCCAGATAGTCCCGCCTATTGCCTGCTTTGCAGAGCATCTGCAGACTCCAGTGATCCCATCCTACGGAGTCACTCACCATGCTCGAGCTGCGCCCCAACTGCGAAAACTGCGACTGCGATCTACCAGCAGCCAGTGTCGATGCGCTGATTTGCTCTTTCGAATGCACCTTCTGTCGGCCCTGTGCCGAATCCGTCCTGGCGCTGCGCTGCCCCAACTGCGGTGGCGAACTGGTAAGACGCCCGATTCGACCAGCCGCAAAGCTCGAACGCTTCCCCGCCTCCATTACCCGCGTTCATAAAGCCTGAAATGAAAAAGGGGCGACCATGGTCGCCCCTTTTTCATGTGCAAACCCTTACTCAGTAGTAAGCGTTCTCGCGATTGCTGTGATCGGTCACGTCACGTACGCCCTTGAGCTCAGGAATGCGCTCGAGCAGGGTTTTCTCGATGCCTTCCTTGAGGGTGTAGTCGGCTTGGCCACAACCCTGGCAACCACCACCGAACTGCAGAACGGCGATGCCCTCCTCGACCACGTCGATCAGCGTTACCTGGCCGCCATGGCTGGCCAGACCGGGATTGATCTCGGTCTGCAGGTAGTAGTTGATGCGCTCGTTGAGCGGGCTATCTTCATTGACCATCGGCACCTTGGCGTTTGGCGCTTTGATGGTCAGCTGGCCGCCCATGCGGTCAGTGGCATAATCCACTACCGCGTCTTCCAGGAACGGCTCGCTGACACCGTCAATCCAGGCAGTGAAGCTGGCCAGTCCAACAGCGGTGTCTTCAGGCTTCTGCTCACCCGGCTTGCAGTAGGCAATGCAGGTTTCCGCATAGGGCGTACCTGGCTGGGTAATGAAAACTCGGATGCCGATACCCGGAGTGTCCTGCTTGCTCAGCAGCTCGGCCAGGTAATCTTCGGCAGCTTGGGTAATGGTGATGGCGCTCATGGCAACTCCTCGCGAACATGGACGCAGTGTACGCCAGAGCGTCGCCCGGTTAAAGCCCAAGTAAATTAGTAGGAATTGATCGCAGCCATAGCCACGCCTCTCCGGGTGCTTTCGAAGCGCACCTGGTGCGCTCCGAAAGTGACGCTCAGAGGTTCTCGTAGCGGTTCATGTCCAGCACGCCCGCCTCCAGCGGCTGGGTTTCGCGGATATGCTCGGCCATATCATGGAAGTAGCGCCAGAACTCGGGATGGCTACGCCGTATCCCCCAGTGGTCGACGATACGCTCGAAGGACTTGGCGTCGCTGACACCTTCCATTTGCTTGACGAAAGCATCCACCTCGTCGGCTTTCACCGAGAACAGGAAGTTCGGGTAGCTGCTCAGAACTTCCGGATAGATGGTCAGGGTATCCAGCCGCGGTTGATAGCGCAGCTCCTCACCGAGCATGAACGCCACGTTGCTGTGGGCACGGTTGCGCAGCAGGCTGTAGATCTCGCGCGAACCATCGCTCAGTTCCACGCGCAGCATCGTCGCTTCCGGCAATTGATCGATCACTCGCAGGCCACCGGCCGGGCGACTGGCAAGACGCGCCAGCGCCTGCTCGGCATGCTGCAGCTCCTTGGGCAGGCCATCGCGATAGCAGTGTGCTCTTGTGCAGCGGTTGATCGGATCCGGCCGCGCATTGAGCTTGGCGTAACGCTGCAGCAGTTGCTCGGCAAACTGCTTCTTCGGATCGTTGCCCGTCAGGCCAATGGCGCTCGGTGAACGATGATCGACCGAGGTGTAGTCCAGCAGCATCTTCAACTTGCCGCTGTTCTGATACCAGTCATCCAGGTAAGCCTCGCGTGATCGCGCCGGCAACAGGCGGAGGAAGTTGACCTCGGCGCCATTGCGGATCAGGTCGAAGTACAGGCGCGTCTGCGCCTGGTGCGAGACGTTGCCGAACACGTCGAAATTGACCACCAACTGATAGTAGGTGCGCTCAAGGAGCGGATAGTCCAGCCACCACAGGGTCTGCGGGATCTCGCCGAGCAGGCCTTTGCGCACCGAAGCGCTGTCGTGCTGGCGGAAGATCGACAGCAGCGCGTTGTCATTGCCGCTCCAGATATGTGCCCAATCGGCGGCAGGCGCATCGGCGTAGGCGTCCTTGCGCAGGTTCTCGTAGTCGTTGCGCTTGTCGCGATAGTTGCGCCACAAGCCCAGCAGATCGCCGATATCGTCGAACTGGCCGGGCATGGCCAACAGGGGCGTGGCCTCACGCTGGTATTCGGCATCGGTGATATAGAGATCGTGCTCGGGCGCCTGGAACACGGCCCAGAAGTTGTCCCGAATCACGTCGGTGGCGATCTGCCCGCGGCACACCGGGCCACGGATGAAGGTACGCACGAAGTACTCGGCGTTATCCAGCATGAACTGGTAGCGCGCCCGCGCCGGAATCGCGGCAAAGGTCTCGAAGGGGTTGGCGCGACGTTGGGCGCCGTAGCCTGGCACAGCATCCAGCGTCCAGTCGTCGCCGAAAAACAGCTCCTTGACCCGCGCCAGCTTGTCCTCGCCCAATGGGTAGGTGATGTGCGTTTTGTGCACGATCACACCTTGGATTGGCCACAGGCGGTAATAGAACTCGGTGCCTGGGTCATCATTGGGGCGGCGTGTGGCGATGGGATCGATGGTTTTGCCGCTGGGGGTTCGTGAGCGCACCATCTGGAAGAAGTGCCCAGGCTCACCACCTTCGAAGTGCAGGTGTGCCAGGAACAGGTGCTCGTAGAGCCAGCGCGACACTAGATTCTGCCGCGCACCTGGCGCGTTCATGAAGTTTTCCCACTGTTCCACCTGGCGCAACTCGACTGCGCTGGGCTTGAGCGCCTGCTCGGCGACCGGTGCACCCTGCGCCAGCCACTGTTCCAGGGTGGCGTACTCGTCATCGTTCAGACCGGTCACGGCGAAAGGCATGCCGCCATGGGGATTCTTCTGTGCGTAGGCGGCGAATTCACCCGGCAATGGGCAGCTGTTGCTGCGGGTGATGGCGATATCGAGGTTGTCAGGAAGCTTGGCATTGGGTTCGAGCGGCTGGCTGCGTCCCAACTCCAGCATGCGCTTGATCAGTGCTGCCTGCCCGTTCTCACCATCGAGTACCGAATGAAAATCACGTTTACGCCAGGCCGCCTCGCCTTGCGCGTCCAGATACAGGCGTGTGGTCGCTTGCGCCTTGCTGCGCGTGCCGTCATAGACCAGTTGCTTGCTGGCACCGCGCAAGATGCCCTCACCACTGCCCAGATTGAGCTGGCACGGGGCGTCGTAGCAGGTGTGGCAGGCCACACACTTGTGGGTGAGGATCGGTTGTACGTCATCGACATAGGAAATCGCTTCCGCACGGGCCAGGCCAGCTGCGAAAGAAAGAAGAAACAGAGCAGCAGGCTTGAGCATGACCACGTCCTTGATTTCGATGCTGGCAATTCTAGCGAGACGGCGCCCCTAGGAACATGAATGAAATTCATGGGAATCCCCGAGACGCTCCAGACCCCTGCAGCTTTGCTATCATCGCGCACCTTTGTTTCCGCTTTGCTCAGGTAGTTCTCATGTCCGATCGCAGCGCCCGCCTCCAAGCCCTCCAGCAAGCCCTGAAGGAGCGCATCCTGATCCTCGATGGCGGCATGGGCACCATGATCCAGAGCTACAAGCTGGAAGAGGCCGACTACCGCGGTGAGCGCTTCGCCGACTGGCCGAGCGATGTCAAAGGTAATAACGACCTGTTGCTGCTGACTCAGCCGCAGATCATCGCTGCCATCGAGAAGGCGTATCTGGATGCCGGTGCCGACATCCTGGAAACCAACACCTTCAACGCCACCCAGGTATCCCAGGCTGACTACGACATGGAGTCGCTGGTCTATGAACTGAACGTGGCCGGCGCCCGTGTGGCCCGTGAAGTGGCCGATGCCAAGACCCTGGAAACCCCGGATCGCCCGCGTTTCGTCGCAGGCGTTTTAGGCCCGACCAGCCGTACCTGCTCGATCTCCCCGGACGTCAACGACCCCGGCTACCGCAACGTCACCTTCGACGAACTGGTGGAGAACTACACCGAAGCCACCCGTGGCCTGATCGAAGGCGGCGCCGACCTGATCCTGATCGAGACCATCTTCGATACCCTCAACGCGAAGGCGGCGATTTTCGCCGTGCAGCAGGTGTTCGACGAAGACGGTGTCGAGCTGCCCATCATGATCTCCGGCACCATCACCGACGC
Organism: Pseudomonas berkeleyensis; assembly: GCF_014109765.1. NCBI lineage: Bacteria > Pseudomonadati > Pseudomonadota > Gammaproteobacteria > Pseudomonadales > Pseudomonadaceae > Pseudomonas > Pseudomonas berkeleyensis. The sequence goes on along the minus strand of NZ_CP059139.1, from coordinate 2,752,400 downwards.
CTCCGGCCGTACCCTCTCCGGCCAGACCACCGAAGCGTTCTGGAACTCGGTGGCCCACGCCAAGCCGATTTCCGTTGGCCTGAACTGCGCCCTCGGTGCCGCTGACCTGCGCCCCTATCTGGAAGAGCTGTCGAACAAGGCCGGCACCCACGTCTCCGCGCACCCCAACGCTGGCCTGCCCAATGCCTTCGGTGAATACGATGAAACCCCGGCGCAGATGGCGGCGGTGGTCGAAGAGTTCGCAGCCAGTGGCTTTCTCAACATCATCGGTGGCTGCTGCGGCACCACGCCCGGGCATATCCAGGCCATCGCCGAAGCGGTCGCCAAGTACCAACCGCGCCCGATTCCGGAGATTCCCAAGGCATGCCGCCTGTCGGGCCTGGAGCCGTTCACCATCGACCGCAACTCGCTGTTCGTCAACGTCGGCGAGCGCACCAATATCACCGGTTCGGCCAAGTTCGCCCGGCTGATTCGTGAGGAAAACTACACCGAGGCCCTGGAAGTCGCCCTGCAGCAGGTTGAAGCCGGCGCTCAGGTGATCGACATCAACATGGACGAGGGGATGCTCGACTCCAAGGCGGCCATGGTCAGGTTCCTCAACCTGATCGCCGGCGAGCCGGACATCTCCCGCGTGCCGATCATGATCGACTCCTCCAAGTGGGAGGTGATCGAGGCCGGCCTGAAGTGCATCCAGGGCAAGGGCATCGTCAACTCGATTTCCATGAAGGAAGGCGTCGAGCAGTTCAAGCACCACGCCAAGCTGTGCAAGCGCTACGGCGCCGCCGTCGTGGTGATGGCCTTCGACGAGGTCGGCCAGGCCGACACCGCCGCGCGCAAGAAGGAAATCTGCCTGCGCAGCTACGACATTCTGGTCAACGAAGTGGGCTTCCCGCCGGAAGACATCATCTTCGACCCGAACATCTTCGCCGTGGCCACCGGCATCGAGGAACACAACAACTACGCCGTGGACTTCATCGAAGCCTGCGCCTTCATTCGCGACAACCTGCCCTACGCCTTGAGCTCGGGCGGCGTGTCCAACGTGTCGTTCTCGTTCCGTGGCAACAACCCGGTGCGCGAGGCGATCCACTCGGTGTTCCTCTACTACGCGATCCAGAACGGCCTGACCATGGGCATCGTCAACGCCGGCCAGTTGGAAATCTACGACGAGATTCCCAAGGAGCTGCGCGACCGCGTCGAGGATGTGGTGCTCAACCGCACGCCAGGCGGTACCGACGCCCTGCTGGCCATCGCCGACAATTACCGTGGCGGCGGCGCGACCAAGGAAGTCGAGAACGAAGAGTGGCGCTCGCTGCCAGTCGACAAGCGCCTGGAGCACGCGCTGGTAAAAGGCATCACCGCCTTTATCGTCGAAGACACCGAGGAGTGCCGCCAGCAGTGCGCGCGGCCCATCGAGGTTATCGAAGGCCCGCTGATGAGCGGCATGAACGTGGTCGGCGACCTGTTCGGCTCGGGCAAGATGTTCCTGCCCCAGGTGGTCAAATCCGCCCGGGTGATGAAACAGGCAGTAGCGCATCTGATTCCCTTCATCGAAGCCGAGAAAGGCGACAAGCCGGAAGCCAAGGGCAAGATCCTGATGGCCACCGTGAAAGGCGACGTGCACGACATCGGCAAGAACATCGTCGGCGTGGTGCTGGGCTGTAACGGCTACGACATCGTCGACCTGGGCGTAATGGTGCCGGCGGAGAAGATCCTGCAGACCGCCATCGCCGAGAAGTGCGACATCATTGGCCTCTCCGGTCTGATCACCCCGTCGCTGGACGAGATGGTGCACGTGGCCAAGGAAATGCAGCGCCAGGGCTTCACCCTGCCATTGATGATCGGCGGCGCCACCACCTCCAAGGCCCACACCGCGGTGAAGATCGACCCGCAGTACAGCAACGATGCGGTGGTCTACGTCACCGACGCCTCACGCGCCGTGGGTGTGGCCACCCAGCTGCTGTCCAAGGAGCTCAAGGCCGACTTCGTGCAAAAGACCCGCGACGAATACGTGGTGGTGCGTGAACGCACCTCAGCTCGTGCCTCGCGTACCGAACGCCTTGGCTATGCCGACGCCATCGCCAACAAACCCGCCTTCGACTGGAACGGTTACGTCGCACCGAAGCCGAGCTTTACCGGTGCGCAGGTGCTGGACGATATCGACCTGGCCACCCTGGCCGAGTACATCGACTGGACACCGTTCTTCATCTCCTGGGATCTGGCCGGCAAGTACCCACGCATCCTCACCGACGAAATCGTCGGTGAAGCGGCCACCAGCCTGTTCAACGATGCCCAGGCGATGCTGAAGAAGCTGATTGACGAAAAACTGATCAAGGCCCGCGCCGTATTCGGTTTCTGGCCGGCCAACCAGGTCGCGCATGACGACATCGAAATCTACGGCAACGATGGCAAGCCCCTGGCCACTCTGCACCATCTGCGCCAGCAGACCATCAAGCCTGACGGCAAGCCGAACCTGTCGCTGGCCGACTTCGTTGCGCCGAAGGAGAGCGGCGTGACCGATTACGTCGGTGGCTTCATCACCACTGCCGGCATTGGCGCCGAGGAAGTGGCCAAAGCCTATGAGGCCAAGGGTGACGACTACAACTCGATCATGGTCAAGGCACTGGCCGACCGCCTCGCCGAGGCCTGCGCCGAGTGGCTGCACGAACGCGTGCGCAAGGAGTACTGGGGGTACGCCAGGGACGAGCAACTGGACAACGAGGCGTTGATCCGTGAGCAGTACAAGGGCATCCGCCCTGCCCCGGGTTACCCGGCCTGCCCGGATCACACCGAGAAGGCCACGCTGTTCAAGCTGCTCGACCCTGAGGCCGACTACAACAAGGCCGGCCGCAGCGGCGTGTTCCTCACCGAGCACTACGCCATGTTCCCGGCGGCGGCGGTATCCGGCTGGTACTTCGCCCACCCTGAGGCGCAGTACTTCGCCGTGGGCAAGGTCGATAAGGATCAGATCGAGCAGTACAGCAAGCGCAAGGGCCAGGACATCGCCGTCAGCGAGCGCTGGCTGATGCCCAACCTGGGCTACGACGACTGATGCAAAAGAGCCCGCAATAGCGGGCTCTCTTCATTTACAGGGTAAGGTCAGGTATAGCGGCGAACAGGCAACGAGCAGAGCCGATCATCGAGAAAAGCGAACTCCCACGCATGAGACGCGCTCCAATCCATGTCGAGCCATTTCGGCTCATTCGACGGAGCGACGACATGTACAAGCACAGCCTTGCAGTACTGGCCGTAGCGGCCACGATCAGCGGTTGCTCGACCTTCGAGAACCCGACCGATTACGTGACCTTTCACAATGAGCCCCTGGTCAAGCAAGTCGACCACGGCATGACTCAGGATCAGGTACGAACCCTCGGTGGCCCACCCTCTTCGGAAGTACGGAACAACGTCACTGGCGGCACCTGCAACAACTACGTGCTCAATGTCGACGGAGTGGAACAGCCCTACTACGTGAATTTCGACGTCAACGGCCGTGTCGACAGCAAAGGCTTCATGAGTTGCGCCCAGCATCAAGAAAACCAGCGACGGCTCTGAATCAACGCAGCCCCGCTACCGATAGCGGGGCTTTTTCATGCCTAGAAGATCAGTTTCAGCAGGCCGATAACCACGATCAGGCCGATGATGAAAATGATACCGACTGTACCGCCTAGAAACTTCAGCATGCCGACTCTCCTTTTGCGAGGTTCACGAGTTGTGACCGCAGGCAGGCTGTCAGCGTTTAGCTTTTTTCTTCGACGTCTACGATCAGGCTCCGGGGCGGCGCACGATCTTGATGCTGTATTCCATCTGCGGCTTGCGCGTCACGCTGACGGCACGACGGCTCACGGTATCCAGCGTGATGTTCCAGAAGCCACCAGAGGGCACGCGGATCTTCGCCGGAAACTTGATGAAGGCACCGCCGTGGTAACTGTGCCGACCGCGATTTCGGAACGCGCGGAAATTGGCGTCGTTCATCAGGCGAATATTGCAGGGTTGCGAACACTGGATGACCACCAGATCGCCCTCTTCCAGGTGTTCGCGTTGATGGATGAATTTCATCGTTTTCGGACTCGGTGGTGAAACGGGGGCGCAATATTGCCGCAAGCGGCGCGGCATCGCCAGCGCAGCTGACGACTCGCTTGCGCCCGAGGCTCGGGCTACCTAGGATGCGCGCCCATCACCACACTGCACTGCCGCCATGAAAGCCCTGCTCGACCGCATCCCCACTCTGCTCGCCCTGCTGCGCCGCTACCCAGGTCTGGTCGCCCTGTTCGGCTTCTGCTCGGGTGTGGCCAGCTTCCTGCTGGTAGACCGCCAGGCGCACCTGGCCAAGGTGCTGGGTGTGGTACTGCTGGTCAGCTGGATCTGGCTGATCCTGGAGAACCTGTTGCGCGAGCGCATTGCCCGGCGCTTTGGCTTCGAGCTGCCGTTACCCTTGTTGCGTTACGCGACGCAGATGATCCATCAGGAAAGCCTGTTCTTCGTTCTGCCGTTCTTTTTCATCACCACCACCTGGAACAGCGGGCAACTGCTGTTCAGCGGCCTGCTGGCGCTCGCCGCGCTGGCGTCTATTACCGACCCCATTTACTACCGCTGGCTGGCGCCGCGCCGCTGGCTGCTACTGATCCTTCACAGCCTGGCGCTGTTCGCCGTGACGCTCACGGCGCTGCCGATCATCTTCCACATGACCACGACGCAGAGTTATCGCATCGCACTGGCGGTGGCCACGGTGCTGGCGCTGCCGAGCCTGCCGGGTCTGATCGGTTTTGCTGGCTGGCGCCGTATCCTGCTGCTGGCGATCCTGCCGCTGGCCATGGCCGGCGCAGGCTGGATGGCCAGGGTCTGGGTACCACCAGCGACGCTGTGGCTGACCGAAGTGGCGATCACCGATCGTTTCGATGGCGCGCAGCGTATGCCAGGCGAAAGCCTGGAGCTGATCACGCTGGATCAACTGCGCGACGACGGGCTCTACGCCTACACCTCGATCAACGCCCCGCGCGGCCTCAACGAACGCATCTACCACGTGTGGCAGCACAATGGCCAAGAAGTCGACCGTATCGCTCTGGATATCCACGGCGGACGCAAACAGGGTTATCGCGCCTGGACGCACAAGCTACGCTTTCCGGCAGATCCGCTTGGCGACTGGCAGGTGCAGGTGCGTACCGAGGCCGGACAGATGATTGGTGTGCTGCGCTTCGAGGTCGTTTCCAGTCCATCCCGTGAGGCAACCTCACCGCCCTTCTAGCGATGCGCCTTGCGCCAGCTCGATGGCGACTGGCCGAAATGATTGCGGAAGGCTTTGCTGAACGCGGCCTGGTCGGCATAACCCAGCACATCGGCCAATAGCGTCAACGGCATGTTCGAGGCCTGCACCTGCCAGCCGGCAGTGTCCATTTTCACTTGGTGAACGAGTTGCTTGAAGCACAGGCCTTCGCTCAGCAGACGTCGCTGCAGCGCGCGCGGATGCAGGTCGAGTAATTCGGCGATATGCCCGAGCGAATGCTGGCGCATGCCGAGAGTCTGCACGATCAGACTGCGCACTTGCAGTTCCAGGCTGTCCTGCAGGCTGCCCAGGCGCTCGCGCAGCAAGTCATCAAGGCGTTGCGCATCGTCACGGGGCATGGCCAGCACTGGCCGTCGCAGGATACTGGCGTCGTACACTAGGCAATCGTATTCCTGATCGAACAGCACCTCGCAGCCAAGGTGCTGGCGATAACGAGCACGCGGCGCCACCGGGCTGTGGCTGAACTCCACGCGTAGCGGGCGCAGATCGGCCCCGCCTATCGCTCGCACCAGCTGCGCGTAGGCCGCGATGGACATCTCCCGATACTGTTGAGCCTCCTCCACGGCAAAGAAGTGCTCGATCCGCCGTACCTGAATGCGATCTTCCAGCGGCAACAACTGCCAGTGCTCAGCCTTGTTGTGCAAGGCCAGATAACGCTGCGCAGCAGTGAAAGCCGCGTACAGATCCGGCTCACGCACCAACAGGCGGCCGAGCAGCCCGAGCATGTCCAGCCCCTGGTGACTGGCCACGCGCAAGCCCAGGTCGGGGCATTGCAAATGGATCGAGGCCTCGTTCAGCAGGCGGATCAACTGCTCGATCTGAATCAGCTCATCGCCATCGTCCAAGGCCGTGGGCTTCATCGCCGAACGCACCAGCAGTGCCGACAGGTCACCGCCCAGGCCTGCCACCTCGGCCGCCAGGCCAGTCAGGGCGGCGCTGCGCACTTCATAACGAACGGACATGGCGGGCATCCAGACAGGTCAGCGGAAGATGCCAACACTGTCGTGTAATGACAAGTTTTACTCCCATAAGACTCCTACTCTGGCATCACAACAACAAGAGTCGAGACCCCCTCTATGCACCAGTACGACCTGATCATCCAGAGCGGCCGCTATTTCGACGGCAGCCCAGCCCCCTCCGCCATCCGTAGCCTGGCGATTAAGGACGGTCGTATCGCCCTGGTCAGCGCCGAGCCACTCGACGCGAGCCTGGCCGAACGGGTCATCGACGCCCAGGGCAAGTGGATCACCCCCGGCTTTCTCGACACCCACACGCATTACGACGCCGAACTGATGGTCGCCCCCAGCCTCAGCGAGTCGGTGCGCCACGGTGTGACCACGGTGCTGGTAGGCAGTTGTTCGCTGAGCATGGTGTGCAGCGAGGCCGAGGATGCATCAGACATCTTCACTCGCGTGGAAACCGTGCCGCGCGAGAAGGTTCTGCCGATCCTGCGTGAACGCAAGACCTGGAACGGCCCGCGGCAGTGGCGTGAGTTCGTCGACCAACACCCACTGGGACCTAACCTGATCAGTTTTCTCGGCCACAGTGACATGCGTGTGGCGGTGATGGGCCTGCACCGCGCCACCGACCGCCAGGTAGTACCTAGCGAGAGCGAGATGCAGCGTATGGAGGCGCTGCTCACAGAGGCACTGGATTACGGCTTCCTCGGGCTGTCCACCATGTGCCTGAAGTGGGACAAGCTCGATGGCGACCGCGAATGGTCGAAGAGCCTGCCCAGTACCTATGCACGCTGGCGCGAGGTGCGCCGCCTCAACCGCCTGCTACGCCAGCGCGGGCGCGTGCACCAGGGCGCGCCGAATGCCGCCAATCCGCTGCAGATCACCCAATACATCAGTGAAGCCATCGGCCTGCTGCGCAAACCACTGAAGACCACGCTGATCTCCCTGCTCGACCTCAAGGGCAACCGCAGCCTGGCGCTGCTCGCACGCCTCTCCGCCTGGCTGACCAATCGTCTTGGCGGTGACTTCCGCTGGCAGTTGTTGCCCACGCCCTTCGCCATTTATGCCGACGGCATGGATATCGTCCTGTTCGAAGAGTTCGGCGCTGGCGAGATGGCGCTCGACGTCAAGGATCATATCGAGCGCAATATGCTGCTGCAGAACGAGCAGTACCGTCGCACCTTCCGCAAGTACTACGCCGACAAACTGTCGCCGCGCGTCTGGCAGCGCGATTTTGGTGACGCGGTGATCCTTGGCTGTCCGGATGCCTCGCTGGTCGGGCGCAACTTCGCCGAAGTGGCGCGCGAGCGTGGCCTGCATGTGGTCGATCTGTTTCTCGACATGGTCGTGCAATACGGCCGGGAGCTGCGCTGGTTCACCGTGATAGGCAACCACCGCCTGGACAAGCTGCGGCAGATGGTGCGCAGCCCGCACACGCTGATCACCTTCTCCGATGCCGGTGCGCATATCCGCAACATGGCCTTCTATAACCTGCCACTGCGCTTTCTCAAGCTGGTCAAGGACAGCCATGACGAGAACCAGCCAGTGATGAGCCTGGAACACGCCGTACATCGCCTTACGGGCGAGCAGGCCGACTGGCTCGGTATCGACGCGGGCTACATTCGCCAGGGTGACCGCGCCGATCTGGTGCTGATCGACCCCGCCGGCCTGAAGCAGAACCTGGAACGGGAGAACTGGGACGAGATGCAGGGCTTCGGCATCCAGCGTATGGTCTGCCGCAATCCAGGCTGCGTCAGCCACGTGCTGATCAATGGACGACTGGCCGTGGACGAAGAGCGCATCGCCCCGGAGCTGGGCCAGCAACGCGGTTTCGGCCAGTTTCTCGCGGCACGCTGAGACGCCCTACGCATGGGCGCGCGGCGGTGGTAGCATGCGCGCCCCATGCAACTCTCCGAACTCAACCAACGCCTCGCCGCCCTCGGCGCCAAACCCCAGCATATCGGGCGCATCACCCGTGCCTGGCTGCAAGGCAAGGCGCTGGACACCGGCACCAAGCACCAGAAGACCGAGAACTTCCTGCCCCTGACGGTACGTGAGGCGCTGCCGGCGCTGGCCGCAGATCTCGACGGTTTGGCCCGGCTACGCTCCGAGCACCCTGGCGCCGATGGCTCGGCGCGCCTGCTGGTGGAGCTGGCCGACAAGCAGATGGTGGAAAGCGTGCTGCTGCCGCGCGATGGCCTGTGCATCTCCAGCCAGGTGGGCTGTGCGGTCGCCTGCGTATTCTGCATGACCGGCAAGAGCGGCCTGCTACGCCAGCTCAGCAGCGCGGAGATGGTCGCTCAGGTTGCCCTGGGCCGACGCTTTCGCCCGGTGAAGAAAGTGGTGTTCATGGGCATGGGCGAGCCGGCGCACAACCTCGACAACGTGCTCGAGGCCATCGACCTGCTCGGCACCGAGGGTGGTATCGGCCAGCGCAATCTGGTGTTCTCCACCGTTGGCGACCCACGGGTGTTCGAACGCCTGCCCAAGCAGCGTGTGCGCCCTGCCCTGGCGCTGTCGCTGCACACCACCAACGCCGAACTGCGCCAGCGTCTGCTGCCCAAGGCGCCACGCATCGATCCCGAAGAGCTGGTGGCGCTCGGCGAGGCCTACGCCCGCACCATCGACTACCCGATCCAGTACCAGTGGACGCTGCTCAAGGGCATCAACGACAGCCAGGAAGAGATGGACAACATCCTGCGCCTGTTCAAGGGCAAGTTCGCCGTGCTCAACCTGATCCCCTACAACAGCCTGGAAGCAGACGACTACCAGCGCCCGGATGGCGAGCGCATCGTCGAGATGGTGCGCTACTTGCACAGCCGTGGCGTACTGACCAAGGTGCGCAACTCGGCAGGCCAGGATGTCGATGGCGGCTGCGGGCAACTGCGTGCACGCGCAACCGACCTGATCAAGGTGCGCAACCTGGGACGCTGATGGCTACCCGCACCGGCATAACGACTGGTGCACCCGGAGGATCGTTTCATGCCCCGTTCTCTAACGCTGCTTGTCGCCGCCCTGCTGTGCCTGCCTCAACTCAGTGCAGCCAGCACGCTGCGCGAGAAACTGCAGGAACGCCGCGAAACCCGCAGCGAACAACGCCTGCTGAGCGAACTGCCAGCCGGCAGCCGCATCCTCAGAGACCAGGCCTACGGCACCCACCCGCGACAGCGTTTCGACGTCTACCTGCCGCCCGCGGCGCAAGCTGCCCCGATCCTGTTCATGGTGCACGGTGGTGGCTGGTACACCGGCGACAAGGCCCGCGACGCGGTGATCGAGAACAAGGCCCGCCACTGGCTAAGCCAGGGCTACATCCTGGTTTCGAGCAACTACCGGCTGCTGCCCGAGGCCGATCCGCTGGCGCAGGCCGGCGACGTGGCCCAAGCGCTCGCCGTCGTTCAGCGCGCGGCCCCTGGCTGGGGCGGCGACGCCACGCGCACGCTGCTGATGGGGCATTCCGCGGGTGCCCACCTGGTGGCCCTGCTCAACAGCGACCCGCAGCTGGCCTCGGCCATTGCCCATCCCTGGCTGGGCACCATCGCCCTGGACAGCGCTGCCTTCGACGTGACGGCCATCATGCAGAACCGTCACCTGCCGCTCTATGACCGAGCCTTCGGTGACGATCGCACGGGCTGGCGGCAGGCGTCGCCACTGCAACGCCTGCAAACGGGCGCCCGCCCTCTGCTCGCGGTGTGCTCGACGCGCCGCCACGACGCCTGTCCGCAGGCCGACGCCTACGCGGCCAAGGCCCAACAACTGGGCGTGACGGTTCACGTGCTGCGCGAGAATCGCTCGCACGGTGAAATCAATCAGGATCTGGGCGCGGATGCCGTCTACACCGCACGGGTTGATGCGTTCCTGCATACGCTAGGCCTACCTTGATACGGCCGTTACAAACATCGCCGCAGCCTCTCAAGTCCGCTCGCTATAGGCCGATATCACTGATGCGGAAGCATAACCGCCGACAGATGTGCCCCGTCTGATCGACCAACACTGCAGGGACGCCTGCATCTTGCCGTAGGAGCTCCCATGAAAATCGCCCATAAGGTCGGCATAGCCGCTGCGACCGTGCTGTTTCTCACCACCAGCCTGCTGTCGCTGTCCCAGGTCAACCAGGTACGCGACACCCTGCGTAACCAGATCGAATCCAGTCTTTCCGAGTCGAGCAATGCCCTGGCCCGACAGATCGAAAACTGGCTGAACGCCAAGATGCGGCTCATGGACACGCTGTCGCAGACCATCGACAGCCATTACGGCCCGGAAGAAACCCAGCGTGTATTCGATCTCCCCCTGCTCAAGGATGAATTCATTCTGGTCTTCGGTGCGCTGGAGGCAACCGGTCAAACCCTCAAGAACAGCGCCGACTGGAAACCCGCCGCAGACTATGACGGTCGCAAGCGCCCTTGGTATGGCCTTGGCAAGGGTGCTGACCGAGCGGTACTGACCGAGCCCTACGTCGACTCCACAACGGGCGAAATCCTGATTTCGGCAGTCGCAAAAATCAGCGATGCCGGCAAGTTCCTCGGCGTGTTCGGTGGCGACATTCGCCTGCAGTCGGTGGCCGATGCCGTCAACACCCTGGATTTCAATGGCGCTGGCCATGCCTTCCTGCTCAGCCGCTCGGGCAACATCATTTCCCACCCCAATGCCGACTACAACGGCAAGCCCTATAGCGTCTTGTTCAACGGCCAGAGCCCGGCATTGGTCAAGGAGCTGCACGAGGTCGACGCCGATGGCAAAAGCCTGCTGGTGTCCTTCACCCCGCTACCGAACCTGCGCGGTATGGATTGGTACATCGGAGTGGTTCTGGACGAAAGCATCGTCATGGCCGAGGCCAACCGCCTGACCTGGCTGGCCGTGATTGGCACGGTGATCGGCGTGGCCATCAGCCTCGTGGTGCTGGGGCTGCTGATGAGTCACCTGCTCAAGCCGCTGGGCCTACTCAATACCTCGCTGCGTGAAATCAACAGCGGCGAAGGTGACCTGACCCGTCGACTGGCGATCACCAGCAACGACGAGATCGGCGAGCTGTCGCAGGAGTTCAACCGCTTCCTGCAAACCCTGCAGACCCTGATCGGCGACGTGATGGGCAGCTCCCATCAGGTTCGCGAGAGTACGGCGCTGACCTCCAACGAGTCGGAGCAGGCGGCACGCCGTCTGCAGGAACAGTTGCAGGAGCTGGATCAACTGGCCACGGCCATGCAGGAAATGGCCTCCACCGCCGAGGAAGTGGCGCGCAATGCGCAGGCAGCTGCTCAGGCTGCTGTGGCAGCCAACCAGGAAACTGAGAATGGCGTGCGCGTGGTGTCGCAATCCAGCGCCGCCATCCGCCATCTGGCTGACGAGATGGATGGCACCAGCCATGCGATCAACGAACTGGCCAAGCTCAGCCACAATATCGAGTCGATCCTGCAGGTGATCACCAGCATCGCCGAGCAGACCAACCTGCTGGCACTGAACGCCGCCATCGAAGCCGCACGCGCTGGTGAGTCGGGCCGTGGCTTCGCCGTGGTTGCCGATGAGGTGCGCTCGCTGGCCTCGCGCACGCAGCAGGCGACCCAGGAAATCCGCCAGATGATCGACCAGTTGCAAGGCGGTGTGCGCCAGGCCGAAAGCCGCATGCAGCAGAGCCGCGATACGGCCAGCAAGACCGCCGAGGAAGCCGGCGCGGCCAACGACATGCTTGGGCGTATCCGTGAAGCGATCACCCGCATCAATGACATGAACCTGCAGATCGCCACTGCCGCCGAGGAGCAGAGCGCCACCACCGAGGAGATCAACCGCAATACCACCAACATCCGCGACATCAGCCATGAACTGGCCGGTGGCGCCGAGCAACAGGTGCGTCAATGCAGTTCGATGGTGGAGCAAGTCGGCCAGCAGGATCGCCTGCTCGGACGCTTCAAGGTCTGAGCCATGCGTGCCTGAACCGCGCACAAGAAAAGCCCCGGTATACCGGGGCTTTTTCATTAAGCGGGTGATCAGACGCCGCTCTTCACCTTGCTCCAGATACGCGTGCGCACGCGGTCGATCTTCAGCGGCATGGCTTCCAGCGTGTACAGCTTGTCCATCACCGATTCCGGCGGATACACGGTCGGGTCGGCCTTGAGCGCCGGATCGACCAGGCCGTCGGCCTTGAGGTTGCCGTTGGCGTATTTGACGTGGTTGCTGATAGCCGCCATCACCTCCGGCTGCAGCAGGTAGTTCATGAAGGCGTAACCACCCTCCTCGTTACTGGCGTCGACCGGCATGGCCACCATGTCGAACCAGATTGGCGCACCTTCCTTGGGAATCTCGTACTGGATCTTCACCCCGTTACCGGCCTCGGCGGCACGCGCGCCTGCCTGCATGATGTCGCCGGAAAAGCCGACGGCCATGCAGATCTCGCCGTTGGCCAGGTCGCCAACGTACTTGGAGGAATGGAAGTAGCGCACGTTCTTGCGCATTTCCATCAGCAACGCTTCGGCGCGCTTGTAGTCCTCGGGGTTCTTGCTGTGGTGCGGCAGCCCCAGGTGATGCAAGGCGATCGGCAGCATTTCCGGGCCGTTGTCGAGGATCGCGACACCACACTCGTTGAGTTTGGCCAACTTGACTGGATCGAACAGCACGTCCCAGCTGTCCATCTTCACGTCGTCGCCCAGCACTGCGCGTACCTTGTCGACGTTGTAGCCGATGCCGGTACTGCCCCAGAGATAGGGAAAACCATGCTCGTTGCCTGGATCGTTCACCTCCAGCGCCTTCATCAGCAGCGGGTTGAGGTTGTTCCAGTTCGGCAGCTTGCTGCGGTCGAGCTTCTTCAGCGCCCCACCTTGAATCTGCCGGGCCATGAAGTGGTTGGAGGGAAATACCACGTCGTAGCCCGAACGCCCGGCCATCAGCTTGGCATCCAGGGTTTCGTTGCTGTCGTAGACGTCGTAGTGGGTGCCCAGGCCACTGCTCTTCTCGAATTGCTTGAGGGTGTCCGGGGCGATGTAGTCGGTCCAGTTATAGATGCGCACGCTGTCGGCGGCATGGGCGGTGCCGGCCAGGATCAGGCACGGCAGAAGTTTCTTCAGCATGGGATACCTCGTTAAGTTGTTGTTCTAGGCAGTCACTGAAGGGGACGTCTAAACAGGCCCCCTGAAAAGGCACTCGATCAGAAGATCAGCACATAGGTCTTGCGAACCGTTTCTTGTATGTCCCAGATGCCGACGGTATTGGCCGGCATCATCAACGCGTCACCGGCCTGGATCTCGATGGGCTCGCCACCGTCCGGGGTGAAGGTGCAACGCCCGGCGATGAAGTGGCAGAACTCCTGCTGCACGATCTGCCGGCGCCAGCGCCCCGGTGTGCATTCCCAGACGCCGGTCTCTACGCCGTCATTGCGCTCGACGCTGGTGGTCGAGGTGACCGCCACCGGCTCGCTCAGGGGCACGCCAACCGGGTTGGAATCGTCCAGAGCGATAGCCGGGGTGTTACGGAAGTGAGTGATGTTCATGTGGACTCCAGGTGAAAGATCGGCGAGCGCTAACGCTCACTCAGCTCATCAGGCTTTCCATGCGCGCCGCCACGGCCTGCGCCAGACGCCGGCGCCAGGCCGGACTGCGCGGGTTGGCGAGAACCTCGTCTTCGTGGACGAAGCTGCGGATGATCGCGTTGTAACCCAGCCAGCGGCAGGGCTCGGGTTCCCAGCGCTTCAGGCTGGAAACAGGACTGTCACTCAGCACCCAGGGCTGGCGCAGCAGCTCGCTGTCACGTCCGAGGATGAGGTCGGCCAAGGTGCGCCCACCGAGGTTGGTGGCTCCGACGCCCTCGCCGCCGTAGCCGCCAGACAGTGCGATGCGGCTACGACTATCGCGCAGCATGTGCGGCTGGAAACGCCGTGCCATGCCCAGATTGCCACCCCAGGAATGGGTGAAGCGCACGTTGCGTAGCTGCGGGAAGATTTCCCCCACCAGGTAACGACGCAGGCCGAGTTCGTCCGCATTGAGGTTGAAGTCGCTGCGCAGGCGTCCGCCAAAGCGGTAACCGCCGCGTGCCCCGAAGATCAAGCGATCATCGAGGCTGCGCTGGCCATAGGTGACCTGGCGACTGAATTCACTGAAGGCTTGGCCACGCTCCAGACCAATACCGGCCCAGACATCCGCAGGCAGCGGCTCGGTGGCGACGATCAGGCTTTGCACCGGCAGTTGATGATTGCCCAGTGGCGGCAAGCTCGCGGCGTAACCCTCGATAGCCGGCACCACCCAGTCGGCCGTGACACGCCCCTGCTCCGTGCGGATCAGCCCAGGCTGCCAGTCGATCACCAGACTGCGCTCGTAAAGCTCGACACCCATGCCCTCGACGCAACGCGCCAAGCCGCGTACCAGCTTGGCTGGCTGAATGGTCGCGCAATTTGGGCTGTATAGCGCGCCATAGGCGTTGGCCAAGCGCAGTTGCTCAGTCAGCTCGCTTGGCGTTAGCCAGCGGTAGTCCTCTTCACTCAGGCCCAGCGCACGCAATTCCTTGAGGTAGTCACGCAGGCGCGTCTCCTGCTCGGGATAGCGGGCAGCGCAATACAGCACTCCACCCTTACGCAGATCGCAGTCGATACCTTCACGGGCGACGACCTCAGCCACTTCATCGGGAATGCCGTGCAGCAGATCGAAGGTGGCCTTGCGCTCGGCAGGCGGCAGGCCGGCCAACAGGCGATCCTCGCCCAGCAGATTGCCCATCAGCCAGCCGCCATTGCGCCCGGAGGCGCCGAAACCGGCGGTCTCGGCCTCCACGATCACCACACGCAGGTGCGGCGCCTGGCGTTTGAGGTAATAGGCCGTCCACAAGCCGGTATAGCCGGCGCCGATGATCGCCACATCCGCATGCAGTTCGGCTTGCAGGCTGGGTCGCGCCTGCAGCGGATCGTCGAGCTGATCCATCCACAGACTGATGTTGCGCCAGGAATTCATGCACGCCTCCGTCATCAATCGATGACACAAGGCTAGTAGTAGCTATCGGCCGCTGTCTTGCTTGCGTGCCCGCGAGGAAATCTCTTTGAGAACCCGCCTAGAATCTGCTGCGCGTCGACCCTGCTGCGTTAAAAACGTGCTCGGCAAGCCGCTTGCGGCTAACGCGCTTCAGCGCGGCCCGTAAACTCCGCGTCCTCTCACGTTTTTGTAGGGCAATCATCGGTATTGCCTGGCGCTGGCTCGCTAGATTCCAGACGGGTCTTAAGATAAGCCTTCGGCGACAGCCCGGTGTGACGTTTGAAGCAGTTGTAGAAGGCCGATAACGAATTGAAGCCAGCCGCAAAGGCCAGCTCGTCGACACGCTTGAGGTCGCTGCCGGCCTGCAGGCCGTCCAGAAGATACTGCAGGCGCGCGCGGTTGACGTAACGGTAGAAACTCTCGCCAAGCACCTGATTGAGCAGATGGGAGATCTGGTTGCGGCTATAGCCGGTAGCGGCCGCCACCTGTTGCAGATCCAGCTCGGGATCGAGAAACGGCTGGCTGCGCTGAAAATAATCCTGCAGATCCTGCGCCAGTTGACTGAGCTGACGCGTCGACAGCCCCAGGCGGCTGATGGCAGGTCGCGAACCCGTGTCCTCTCCAGTCCCTCGCGCTTCACGAACCAGGGTGGCGTATTCATTGATGCGCCAGATCAGACCCTCGCGCACGGTGAGGGCTTCGCCGGTACGAAACGACACCAGCCCTTCCCCGCCCTGCAGGCTGGTGCAGTACTGGATGAACGCGGTGTGACCGTCGATACGAATACGGTCGACATGCTCCAGCAGCTCGCCCGGACGCCGCGGCAGGTTGTGTTCGACATACTCGCGCAGCTCGCCCAGGCGCATGCAGCGTTGTTGAAAGAAGTCGTTGTATTCGACATCCGGGTGATACAACGCCATCACCGCCTCGAGGTCGCGGTGCTTCCAGCTCAGGTGATAACGCAGGATGATCTCGCGGGTGCGCTCGGTCTGCGCGGCATCGTCGGGGAATAGGTCGTCAGGCATGGTCGGTGTCAGTTGTCTGCGCCCTGGCAGATTGCCTGAATCGTCACAGCCAGCCTAGCCCCTCAACACCGTGCCGACTCTGTGGCTGAGGTCTATGCTTGAAGCACTGACGGAGAAGCTGACCATGACTGATCAGGACAAAGACCCGCAACAGGCCCCGCTGACACTACGGGAGATGCTGCAGAGCGTGTTCGCTGCCGCGCTCGGCGTGCAGAGCGGCAAGAACCGCAGCCGCGACTTCAGCCGCGGCAAACCCAGTCACTTCATCCTGCTTGGCGTGCTGTTCACCGCGCTGTTCGTGGTGATTCTGCTGGGCGCGGTGAAACTGATCCTGCACATGGCCACTGGCTGATCAGTTCAGCAACTGATCGATGCCGCAGCTGTAGCGCGACATTCCAGGATCATTCACGGCGCTGAAGCGGGTGAAATCCATATCCAGCGGCGTCTGCTCGAAGTGCCTGGCCAGGCGCCGTGCCTGTTCAGCATCGATCAGGCGCAGCAGACCGGCGATCTGATCCTTGCCGCCGCGCTCGGCGAAGTCCAGGCCCATGGCATGATCGTAAAGCATCACCATGGCGCAACCGCCCAACAGGAAATGCCCACTGGCGAGCACGTCGATGCTTCCGTTCGCACGTGCATTCAATACGCGCTGCGAATTGTTCAACGCCGCGTATCGGAAGGAGCGCCCCATCTCTTCGGCAGCCTGCATGACCCCAAAGGCCATTTCGTCGTTGGCCGACCAGATCAGGCTGATGTCGGGGTAGCGTGGCAACAAACTCATGGACTGCTCGTAGGCCCGCTGTTGCAGCCATTCACCATACAAGGCCTGTACCAGCCGTACGTTCGGCGTCTCCTCGAGTGCCCGCTGCAAACCGTGCAGGCGCAACGTCGCCGAGGGGGTTTGCTTGATGCCGCTGAATGCCAGCAGCTCGGCAGGCTTGCCCTGAGCCAGTTCGGCAAGCGCCCGCCCCATCAGGTATCCCGCCTCTTCATCATTCGGCACCAGGCTGCCAATCCAGTTTTCGTAGCGCTCGCGGCTGCCACCAATGAGCTTCTGCTGTTCCTGATTCAGCGCGCTGTGCAAAGCGAACAACCGAACCCCGGTGCCGGCATACAAACGCAGGATCTCCGGCCCGGTGTACTGTTCGTTGGTGAAGACGAGGTAATCGGGGCGAGCCTCACCCTCCAGCACCTGGCGGGCATAGGTGAGCAGGCGCGCACTATCGCGCTCACCATGGAAGACACGTAGCTGCATGCCGAGATCGTCGGCCGCATCATGCATGTAGCGGATATAGTCGACCCAGAACTGCTCGTCACTGAAGCCCGGGTTGAGAAATACGACTGAAACTGGCCGTGCCTGAGCCAGCGCAGGCGAAGCCCCCAGTACGACCAACAAGCCCAGTATCCACTTGATCACCGACGCAAATCTCCTTTGATCGTCGGCGCAGTATACGGGCATATGTGGATGGAGACCGGCCCCGATTCTCAGGGCCGGTAATTGCCGCTCAGACCATGCTCAACGGCCACTGACCCAAAAAACCGCAGTGCCCACGGCAATCAGGATCAGAAACAGAATCGCCCAGGCATCGACGACGCTGTCACGATTATCGGTATCGCCATGATCGCTCATGCTTCCCCCTTCGTTCTTGTTTTGTAGGTGACACCAGGCAGTTAAGACCAGCCAACCGGAGTCCTCAAGCGAACGAACGGTGCGATACGCTTACTTATTACCAAAATCACATCTTATATACTCAAACTTCACTTTTACGCATAAAGCTGAACTGGTATGGTGCCCACGCTCCGTGTCCAGACGGAGTGCGCGGCCGTGCGCGCGGATTGGCAGTAGCCTGATAACAGGACCCTTCATGTACGTATATGACCAGTACGATCAGAAGATCGTCGAGGATCGCGTCAAGCAGTTCCGCGATCAAACCCGTCGCTATCTCGCCGGGGAACTGAGCGGCGAGGAATTCCGCCCGCTGCGCCTGCAAAATGGCCTTTATATTCAGCGTTTTGCACCGATGCTGCGGGTCGCCGTGCCCTACGGCCTGATGTCCTCGGCGCAGGTGCGCATGATGGCCAAGATCGCCCGCGACTACGACAAGGGTTACGCCCACATCAGCACCCGGCAGAACGTGCAGTTCAACTGGCCGGAGCTGGAAGACGTACCGGAGATTCTCGCCGAGCTGGCCAGTGTGCAGATGCACGCCATTCAGACCAGCGGTAACTGCATCCGCAATACCACCACCGATCAGTTCGCTGGTGTGGCCAAGGACGAGATCATCGACCCGCGCCCCTGGTGCGAGATCATCCGCCAGTGGTCGACCTTCCACCCCGAATTCAGCCACCTGCCGCGCAAGTTCAAGATAGCCGTCAACGGCGCCGTGAGCGACCGCGCCGCCATCGAAGTCCACGACATCGGTCTGGAAGCGGTGAAGAACGCGGCTGGCGAACTGGGCTTCCGCGTTTCCGTCGGCGGCGGCCTGGGCCGTACTCCGATCGTCGGCAGCTTCATCAATGAATTCCTGCCGTGGCAACACCTGATCAGCTACCTCGACGCCATCCTGCGCGTGTACAACCGCTATGGCCGTCGTGACAACAAGTACAAGGCGCGTATCAAGATTCTGGTCAAGGCGCTGACTCCCGAGGTATTCGCTGAGCGCGTGAATGCCGAGTGGGCGCACCTGAAAGATGGCCCGACCACCCTGACCGAAGCCGAAGTCACGCGGGTTGCCGCGCACTTCGTCGATCCGGCCTATCAGGCACTGCAGGATGAAGACGCCCTGCTCGCCCAGCAGAGCGCCGAACATCCCGGCTTCGCCCGCTGGCGCGAGCGCAACACCTTCGCCCACAAGAAGCCCGGTTACGTTGCCGTGACCCTGTCGCTCAAGCCAACCGGCGTGGCCCCTGGCGATGTCACCGACAAACAGCTGGACGCCATCGCCGACCTGGCCGATCGCTACAGCTTCGGTGAAGTGCGCAACAGCCATAACCAGAACATCATCCTCGCCGACGTTGAACAGCGTCAGTTGCTGACCCTGTGGGGTGAGCTGCGCGAGCAGGGCTTCGCCACCCCGAACGTTGGTCTGCTGACCGACATCATCTGCTGCCCGGGCGGCGACTTCTGCTCGCTGGCCAACGCCAAGTCGATCCCGGTGGCCGAGGCCATCCAGCGCCGCTTCGACAACCTGGATTACCTGTTCGATATCGGTAACCTGGATCTGAACATCTCTGGCTGCATGAATGCCTGCGGGCATCACCACGTCGGCCATATCGGCGTACTCGGCGTGGACAAGAAAGGCCAGGAGTTCTATCAGGTTTCCCTCGGCGGCAGCGCCGGCCGCGAAGCCAGCCTTGCGCAGATCCTCGGCCCATCCTTCGCCCAGGACGACATGCCGGACGTGATCGAGAAGATCATCAACGTCTATGTCGAACAACGCACCGAAGAAGAAAGCTTCCTCGATACCTACCGCCGTATCGGTATCGACCCGTTCAAGGAGCGCGTCTATGCAGCGAATCATTAAGAACGGCCAGGTGGTCGACGAAACCTGGCACCTGCTGGCCAAGGATGTGACCCTGGACGCCATCCCCAACTGCGACGACATCATCGTGCCGCTGGCGCTGTGGTGCGAGCACGCCCACGCCCTCAAGGCTCGCGATGGCGGTCTGGGCGTTTGGCTGGAAGCCGGTGATGAGATCGAAGAAATCGCCGATGACCTGGCGCACTTCCAGGTGATCGCGCTGGAGTTCCCGGCCTTTACCGACGGCCGTCACTCTTCCACTGCCTACCTGCTGCGTACCCGTTATGGCTACAAAGGCGAAGTACGCGCCATCGGTGATGTACTGCGCGATCAGCTGTTCGCCCTCAAACGCGTCGGCTTCGATGCCTTCGCTCTGCGCGCCGACAAGGATCCGTTTGACGCGCTGAAGGCCTTCGAGGACTACAGCGAGGTCTACCAGGCTTCCGCCGACGAGCCGCAGCCGCTGTTCCGTCGCCGCGCCTGATCGCTGCGTGCAAATGAAAATCCCCGCTTTCAGCGGGGATTTTTTATGGGCGCAATATTCGCCTTACAGCACCGGACTGAGCATCAACAACAGGCTGCACAAAAGCCCGATGATCCACACCAGGCTGCGTTGCCAGTGCATATCCCACCAGTAGAACAACAGATACAGCACGCGACTGATGACGAAAGTGATCGCCAGAATGTCGATGAGGTAGCCGTAGGTCTGCGTCACGTGAGCCATCAACACGCCGACGGCAAACAGCGGGAACGCCTCGATGCTGTTCAGATGCGCGGCCAGGGCACGCGCACCGAAACCGGTCAGACGCGCCTGCTGGGCGCGCGGGTGATGGTTGTCGTAACGACCGCCGCCCTCAGCAGCCATCGCCTTGGCCAGCGGAGCCTTGGCGATGAAGATCAGTAAGGCGCTGATGAAGATGCACCAGAACGGTATGCTCATTCACTCTTCTCCTTGGCCACTTCAGCGGCCGGCGTTGGGGTATAGACCATCACTTCCAGCACATCCGAATGGAACTCACGGCGATACAGCACCACCACCACACCGGCAGTCACCAGCATGAAGAACCAGGGGTTGATGAACCACGCCAGCGTTGCCATACCGAAATAATAGGCCCGCAAACCGAAGTTGAACTGGTTGGCGGCCATCGAGATGACACGCGCCGTGCGCTCGGCAAAGGCTTTGCGCTCCTGCTCGGTGACGTGGCGCTCGCCGATCATGGGCGCAGACCCCACCAGAACGGCAGCGAAGTTGTACTGACGCATGCACCAGCTGAAGGTGAAGAAGGCATAGACGAACACGATGCCCAGGCACAATAGCTTCACTTCGGACAGGCCGCGGCTGGCCGACTGCACGAACGGCAGATCAGCCAGCAGCGACAGAGCACGATCGGAGGCGCCCAGTACCGTGAGGATACCGGCAAGGATGATCAGCGTACTGGAGGCGAAGAACGAGGCGTTGCGCTCGAGGTTGCCGATCACGTTGGCATCGGCGATACGGTTGTCGCGCAGCAGCATGCGACGCATCCAGTCTTCGCGATACAGGTGCAGAACGCTGGCCAGGCAAGGCGTATCACGGCCCTTGAGCTGTGCGTAACGGGTATAGCCGGCCCAGCAAATGACAAACCAGAGCACGGCTAAGAGATGAGGCAGGTACTGATCACTGATGGGCATGCCAACTCCTTGTATGACTGCCGCGGATTATAGCCAGCCCGCCTCCTCTCTTGTTCAATAAAAAGGCCGCTGTAACAGGCAGTGTGAAAACGTAGCGAGCGAAGGTCAGGCAAGGCAAAAACAGGCGAAGAAGCGCAGTTTACGCGTTGTAAATGAGCATTCTGAGCCTGTTTTTAACGCAGCATGGCCGAGCGCAGTAGTTTTCACACAGCCTGGTAAAGCAGTCTTTCCATTCATCATCGGGGCTCAGGCCGTGGCGGCCTTCGGCGCGCCAATGATGCGGTCGAGTACGGCGACCAGCGCCAGCGTCACCAGCACCGGCACCAACCAGCCCAGGCTCTGCTCGGCCAGTGGTAGGCGGGCGAAGAAGCCCGGTACCCACTCCCCTTTGCCAGCGACGGTCAGGCCATCGACCACGCCGAATACCAGGGTCACTGCCATGACTGGCACGAACACCAGCGACTGCGAATGCCACAAACGATTGGCCAGACTCAGTGCGACCAGCACGATGGCCAGCGGATAGAGACCCACCAGCACCGGAATGGACACACTGATCAACTGGGTCAGCCCCTGGTTGGAAACCGCCAGACTGAACACCGCCAACGCCACGACCACAACGCGATAAGGCAGCTTCAACAAGTCGCTGAAAAACTCGCCACAGGCAGTCAGTAGACCAACACCGGTGGTCAGACACGCCAGGATGATCACTACCGCCAGCAGCAACGAGCCACCACTACCGAAGGTATGCGAAACATAGGCCGTGAGGATCTGCCCGCCATTCTCGGCGCCGGCGGCCAACTCATGACTGGTCGCGCCAAGATAGAACAGCGAAAGATAAACCAGCGAAAGTGCGACGGCGGCAATGATGCCGGCGATTACCGAATAGCGAGTCACCAGACCGGCATCGGTGACGCCACGATCACGGATGGCCGTAGCGATGACGATGCCGAATACCAGTGCACCCAGCGCATCCATGGTCAGGTAACCCTGCAGGAATCCTTGTACCAGCGGCTCGCTGCTGTAGGCGCCACTGGATTGTCCGACGACGCCAGCAGGCGCGAACAGCGCGGCGCCACCCAGCACGATCAGCGCCGCGATCAGCACCGGCGTGATGACCTTGCCCACACGGTCGACCAGACGTCCCGGGTTGAGCGAGAGAAACAGAACCGCAGCGAAATACACCAGGGTGTAAACGAACAGCGCCAGTGGGCTGTTACCGACAAAAGGCTGCATGCCAATCTCGAAGGAAGCGACTGCAGTGCGCGGCGTGGCGAACAACGGGCCGATCGCCAGGTACACGGCAACCGCCAGCAATACACCGGCGAAACGCCCGAGTGGTGCGGTAAGAGTCGGCAGGCCGCCGCCAACACGGGCCAGAGCCACCACGGTGAGCAGTGGCAAACCCACGCCGGTAAGCAGGAAGCCGAAAGCGGCGGCGCCCATGTTCTCACCGGCGGACATACCGGCACTGGGCGGGAAGATGATGTTGCCTGCACCCAGGAAAAGGGCAAACGTCATGAAACCAAGGGCGAGGAGATCCAGGCCTTTCAAACGAGTCATAGAGGGAAATACCACTGGCAGAGAATCAGAACGTGAAAGTTTCCTTCAGGTCTGGGAAACGTCGCCTGGAACGGGTGATCCGGGCCACTTGGGCGTCGCCTGGAGGCTTGTGGCACCCGGAACGCTCGATGGCGGCGATACTACCCAAAACAGCCCCCGAGCAGGACAGTTGCCGTTCTGGGTGTCGAAAGCCTGTAACTCTGCGTCGCGCTGACGAAACTTGCAGTGCTAACGAATGCTTGCTTTTGCACAGTGCAAACGAAAAAGGCCACCCGAAGGTGGCCTCTCTCGTTCCGTCAAAAACGCTTAGGCGTTCTTGGCTTCCCAACCGGTCAGCTCGGCCAGGGCCTTGCCGATGTCAGCCAGGGAACGCACGGTTTTCACGCCTGCGTCCTGCAGTGCAGCGAATTTCTCGTCTGCAGTGCCTTTGCCGCCGGAAATGATGGCGCCAGCATGGCCCATGCGCTTGCCGGGAGGAGCGGTCACACCAGCGATGTAGGAAACTACAGGCTTGGTGACGTTGGCCTTGATGTAGGCGGCCGCTTCTTCTTCAGCCGAACCGCCGATCTCGCCGATCATGACGATCGCTTCGGTCTTCGGGTCTTCCTGGAACAGCTTCAGGATGTCGATGAAGTTGGAGCCCGGGATGGGGTCACCACCGATGCCCACGCAGGTGGACTGGCCGAAACCGGCGTCAGTGGTCTGCTTGACGGCTTCATAGGTCAAGGTGCCGGAACGTGACACGATGCCTACTTTGCCTGGCAGGTGGATGTGACCCGGCATGATGCCGATCTTGCACTCGCCGGGAGTGATCACGCCCGGGCAGTTCGGGCCGATCAGACGAACGCCCAGCTCGTCACACTTGACCTTGGCGTCGAGCATGTCGAGAGTCGGGATACCTTCGGTGATGCAAACGATCAGCTTGATGCCGCCGTTGGCAGCTTCCAGGATCGAGTCTTTGCAGAACGGAGCCGGAACGTAGATGACCGAAGCGTCGGCGCCAGTGGCTTCAACGGCTTCTTTCACGGTGTTGAACACCGGCAGGCCCAGGTGAGTGGTGCCGCCCTTGCCCGGGGTCACGCCGCCAACCATCTTGGTGCCGTAGGCGATGGCTTGTTCGGAGTGGAAGGTACCTTGCGAGCCAGTGAAACCCTGGCAGATAACCTTGGTGTCTTTATTGATCAGGACGCTCATTACTTGCCCTCCGCAGCTTTGACGACTTGCTGAGCAGCGTCGGTCAGGCTGGTTGCCGCGATGATGTTCAGGCCGCTGTCGGCCAGTACCTTGGCACCCAGTTCAGCGTTGTTGCCTTCCAGACGGACGACAACCGGAACCTTCACGCCAACTTCTTTCACTGCACCGATGATGCCTTCGGCAATCATGTCGCAACGAACGATACCGCCGAAGATGTTCACCAGAACGGCAGCGACGTTGCTGTCGGACAGGATGATCTTGAACGCTTCGGTCACGCGCTCTTTGGTCGCGCCGCCGCCAACGTCCAGGAAGTTGGCCGGCTTGCCGCCGTGCAGGTTGACGATGTCCATGGTGCCCATGGCCAGGCCAGCACCGTTGACCATGCAGCCGATGTTGCCTTCAAGGGCAACGTAGTTCAGTTCGAACTGGGCAGCGTGGGCTTCACGGGCGTCGTCTTGCGACGGGTCGTGGAAGGTCTTCAGCTTCGGTTGACGGTACATGGCGTTAGCGTCGATGTTGATCTTCGCGTCCAGGCAGTGCAGGTCGCCGTCGGCCTTGATGACCAGCGGGTTGACTTCCAGCAGAGCCAGGTCGTGATCCTTGAACAGCTTGGCCAGACCTACGAAGATCTTGGCGAACTGAGCGACTTGCTTGCCTTCCAGGCCCAGCTGGAACGCCAGCTCACGACCTTGGTACGGCTGTGCGCCGACCAGCGGATCGATGGTGGCCTTGAGGATTTTCTCAGGGGTCTCGTGAGCGATCTTCTCGATGTCCACGCCACCTTCGGTGGAAGCCATGAACACGATACGACGGCTGGAACGGTCTACAACGGCACCCAGGTACAGCTCTTTGGCGATGTCGGTGCAGGACTCGACCAGGATCTTGGTGACAGGCTGGCCATTGGCATCAGTCTGATAGGTCACCAGACGCTTGCCCAGCCAGTTGGCTGCGAAGGCTTTGGCGTCTTCCTTGCTCTTGACCAGTTTCACACCGCCCGCTTTACCGCGGCCACCAGCGTGTACCTGAGCCTTGACGACCCACTCGGTACCACCGATTTTTTCGCAGGCCTCAGCGGCCTCTTCCGGGGTGTCTACCGCGAAGCCCTTGGATACGGGCAGGCCGTATTCAGCGAACAGCTGCTTACCCTGATACTCGTGAAGATTCATGCTTGTCTACCGTCTTCGTTTAGGTATTGCGCATTCGGCGCTGCACTTTTGATACCGCGCCACCTGTGACTGCCTGAGCAGTCCGCCGGGCCTTGCGCGACACGTTCTGCAACGTGACGCGAGCCTCCCGACGTGGTTCTGCTTGCAAACACCGCCGTAGCGACAAGGCGATTACACAACGCCCCATCTACCACGGCGGCTTACAACAACTCGAGTGGCCGAACGACTCGGCCACTAACGCTTAGCGTTTCTTGCGGTTGGCGATGTGGATCGCGCCACCGTTCACGGCCAGGGCTGCTTCGTGCAGCGCCTCGGACAGCGTCGGGTGCGAGAAGACCATCATGCCCAGGTCTTCGGCGCTGGTGCCGAATTCCATGCCGATCGCACCTTGCTGAACCAGCTCGGCAGCGCTCGGGCCAATCACGTGAACGCCCAGTACGCGATCGGTGTTGGCATCGGCAATGACCTTGACCAGACCACCAGTATCGTTGGCAGCCATGGCACGGCCGCTGGCAGCGAACGGGAAGGTACCGACGTTGACGGCAACGCCTTCAGCCTTCAGCTGCTGTTCGGTCTTGCCGACCCATGCGATTTCCGGGTGGGTGTAGATAACCGACGGGATCAGGTCGTAGTTCATCTGGGCCTTGTGGCCAGCGATGCGCTCGGCAACCATCACGCCCTCTTCCGAGGCCTTGTGGGCCAGCATGGCGCCACGCACCACGTCACCGATGGCGTAAACGCCCGGTACGCTGGTCGCGCAATGATCGTCGACGAAGATGTAGCCGCGCTCATCGAGGGTCACGCCGCTGTCAGCAGCCAGGAGGTCGGTGGTGACAGGACGGCGGCCAACGGCCACGATCAGCTTGTCGAACACCATTTTCTGCTCGCCTTCGGCGTCGGTGAAGCTCACGGTAACCTGCTTCTTCTTCACTTCCGAACCGGTCACGCGAGCGCCCAGGCGGATGCTCAGGCCCTGTTTGGTCAGGGTCTTCATCGCTTCCTTGGCAATCTGCTCGTCAGCAGCCGGCAGGAACTTGTCCAGGGCTTCGAGAACGGTGACCTCCGCGCCCAGGCGCGACCAGACCGAACCCAGCTCAAGGCCGATCACGCCAGCGCCGATCACGCCCAGCTTCTTCGGTACGCTCTGGAATTCCAGGGCGCCGGTGGAGTCGACGATGACGTCCTGATCGACCGGAGCCGGCGGGATGTCAACCGGACGCGAGCCGGAAGCCAGGATCACGTTCTGCGCTTCGACGATGGAGGTCTTGCCATCCTTGTCGGTCACTTCGACCTGCTTGCCAGCCAGCAGCTTGCCGTGGCCTTCCAGCAGGGTCACGCCGTTGGCCTTGAACAGGCCGGCAACGCCACCGGTGAGGTTCTTGATGATGGTGTTCTTGCGCGCGACCATGGCCGGAACGTCGATGGTGACGCCTTTGGCCTCGATGCCGTGCACGGCGAAGCCGTCTTTGGCTTCGTGGTATTTCCAGGAGCTGTCCAGCAGAGCCTTGGAGGGGATGCAGCCGACGTTCAGGCAAGTACCGCCGAGGGCGACTTTACCCTCCTTGTCCTGATACTTCTCGATGCAGGCGGTCTTCAGGCCGAGTTGCGCTGCTTTGATGGCGGCAACGTAGCCACCAGGGCCGGCACCGATGACTACCACGTCGAATTTCTGAGTCATAACTGATTCCTTCTCGAAAAAACCGGGCGGCCTCATACCGAGGCCGCCTTGGAAAAGACTGGCTTAGATTTCCAGCAGCAGGCGAGCCGGGTCTTCCAGCAGGTTCTTGATGGTCACCAGGAAGCTAACGGCTTCCTTGCCATCGATCAGGCGGTGATCGTAGGACAGCGCCAGGTACATCATCGGGCGGATAACGACCTGACCGTTGATGGCCATCGGACGTTGAACGATGTTGTGCATGCCCAGGATAGCGGCCTGCGGCGGGTTGACGATCGGGGTCGACATCATCGAACCGAAAGTACCACCGTTGGTGATGGTGAAGGTGCCGCCGGTCATTTCCTCGATCGACAGTTTGCCGTCTTTGGCTTTCTTGCCGAAGGTGGCGATACCGCTTTCGATCTCGGCCAGGCTCATCAGCTCGGCGTTACGCAGTACCGGAACCACCAGGCCGCGGTCGCTGGAAACTGCAACACCGATGTCGGAGTAGCCGTGGTAAACGATGTCGTTGCCATCGATCGAAGCATTGACTGCCGGGAAGCGCTTCAGCGCTTCGGTAGCGGCCTTGACGAAGAAGGACATGAAGCCCAGGCGCACGCCGTTGTGGGACTTCTCGAACAGATCCTTGTACTTCGAACGCAGGGCCATGACTTCGGTCATGTCCACTTCGTTGAAAGTGGTCAGCATGGCCATGGTCGACTGAGCCTCGACCAGACGCTCGGCGATCTTGGCGCGCAGGCGGGTCATCGGAACGCGCTTCTCGGTGCGGTCGCCAGCGGCGGTCACAACCGGAGCGGCAGCAGCGGCAGCCGGCTTGGCAGCAGGAGCAGCCGGAGCGTTCTTCTTGGCTTCGACAGCAGCGACCACATCTTCCTTGGTCACTCGACCGCCTTTGCCGGTGCCAGCGATGCTGTTCGGGTCGATGCCGTTCTCTTCGGCCAGCTTGCGAGCAGCCGGCGAAAGGATGGCGTCGTCACCAGCAGCCGGGGCAGCAGCTTGAGCTTGAGCTGGAGCAGCGGCGGCAGGTGCAGCAGCCGGAGCAGCGGCAGCGCCACCTTCGGTCAGCTTGCCCAGCAGTTCGTTGGAGAGAACGGTATCGCCTTCGTTCTTGATGATTTCAGCCAGGACGCCGTCGGCCTCGGCCAGGACTTCGATCACGACCTTGTCGGTTTCGATGTCGACGATCAGCTCATCGCGCTTGACCGCTTCGCCCGGCTTCTTGTGCCAGGTGGCGACGGTGCCGTCGGCAACCGATTCCGGGAAGGTAGGGGCTTTGATCTCGATAGCCATTGTATGTGTTCCTTAAATTCGTTTTGTACCGGCAGGCGGCGAATGCCACCTGCCGGATGAAGGCGTTAAACAGTAAAGGCGTCCTGCAGCAGTTTTTCCTGCTGCTCGGCATGCATCGAGGCGTAACCGCAAGCTGGCGCAGCCGAGGCATCGCGACCGGCGTACTCGAGGAACAGTGCCTTCTTGTGCGCAGTGGCGACGCGACGCATGTGGTGCTGGCTGCAGTACCAGGCCCCTTGGTTCATCGGCTCTTCCTGACACCAGACGATGTGCTTGAGGTTCTTGTACGGAGCCAGAACCTCGGCCAGGTCGTCTTCCGGGAACGGATAGAGCTGCTCGATACGCACGATGGCGGTATCTTCGCGGCCTTCGGCGCGGCGTTTTTCCAGCAGGTCGTAGTAGACCTTGCCGCTGCACAGAATTAGGCGTTCGACCTTCTTCGGATCGATCGCATCGATTTCCGGGATGACGGTCTGGAACGAGCCTTCGGCCAGATCTTCCAGGGTCGAGATTGCCAGCTTGTGACGCAGCAGCGACTTCGGAGTCAGCACCACCAGCGGCTTGCGCAGCGGACGGATCACCTGACGACGCAGCATGTGGTAGACCTGAGCCGGAGTGGTCGGCACGCAGACCTGCATGTTGTGCTCAGCGCACAGTTGCAGGTAACGCTCCAGACGCGCCGAGCTGTGCTCAGGCCCCTGCCCTTCATAACCGTGCGGCAGCAGCATGGTCAGACCGCACAGACGGCCCCACTTGTGCTCGCCACTGGAGATGAACTGGTCGAATACCACCTGGGCACCGTTGGCGAAGTCGCCGAACTGAGCCTCCCAGATCACCAGCGCATTCGGCACGGTGGTCGAATAGCCGTATTCGAAGGCCAGCACCGCTTCTTCGGAAAGGAAGGAGTCGTACAGCTCGAACTTGGGCTGACCTTCGTACAGGTTCTTCAGGGCAACGTAGGTGCTGGCGTCCTTCTGGTTGTGCAACACCGCGTGACGGTGCGAGAAGGTGCCACGGCCGATGTCCTGACCGGTCATGCGGATCGGATGGCCTTCGAACAACAGGGTCGCGTAGGCCATGGTCTCGGCGTAGCCCCAGTTGATCGGCAAGCCGCCGGCGCCCATCTTCTGGCGATCTTCGAGGATCTTGGAAACCTGGCGCTGAACCAGGAAACCGTCCGGAATCTCCAGCAGCTTGGCCGACAGATCCTGCAGGGTCTTCAGGTCGAAGCGCGTGTCGTGACGCGCAGTCCAGGTGTGGCCCAGGTACGGACGCCAATCGACGAACAGTTCCTTGTTGGGCTCCTTGACCAGGCTCTTGACCACGTGTTGACCGTTATCCAGCGCGGTACGGTATTCGTCGATCTTGGCCTGTACGTCTTCGCTGGTCTGCACACCGGCAGCGACCAGTGCATCGGCATACAGCTCACGGGTGGTGCGCTGCTTGGCGATCTGCTGGTACATCAGCGGCTGGGTGCCGTTAGGCTCGTCGGCCTCATTGTGGCCGCGACGACGGTAGCAGACGAGGTCGATGACCACGTCACGCTTGTACTGCATACGATAATCGACAGCCAGCTGGGTTACGAACAACACGGCTTCCGGATCATCACCGTTCACGTGGAAGATCGGCGCCTGGATCATCTTCGCCACGTCGGTGGCGTATTCGGTCGAGCGCGAGTCTTCCGGACGGCTGGTGGTGAAACCAACCTGGTTGTTGATCACGATGTGGATGGTACCGCCCGTCTTGTAGCCACGGGTCTGCGACATCTGGAAGGTTTCCATCACCACGCCCTGACCGGCGAATGCCGCATCACCGTGGATGGAAATCGGCAGAACCTTGTCGCCACTGGCGTCGTTACGACGATCCTGGCGGGCACGTACCGAACCTTCGACCACCGGAGAAACGATCTCCAGGTGCGAGGGGTTGAACGCCAGCGCCAGATGGACTTCGCCACCAGCGGTCATGACGTTGGACGAGAAGCCCTGGTGGTACTTCACGTCACCGGAGGACAGGCCTTCGGTCTTCTTGCCTTCGAACTCGTCGAACAGGTCGCGCGGGTTCTTGCCGAAGGTGTTGACCAGTACGTTCAGACGGCCGCGGTGGGCCATACCGATGACGATTTCCTTGGTGCCATAGGAGCCGGAACGCTGGATGATCTCGTCCAGCATCGGGATCAGGCTCTCACCACCTTCAAGACCGAAGCGCTTGGTGCCTGGGTATTTGGTACCCAGGTACTTCTCCAGGCCTTCGGCGGCGGTGACGCGCTCGAGCACGTGCGCCTGCACTTCGGCGGAAAATTGCGGACGACCACGCACGCTTTCCAGACGCTGGGCGAACCAGTGACGCTGGCCGGAATCGACGATGTGCATGAACTCGGCACCGATGGTGCGACAATATGTCTGCTGCAACGCACCGAGGATTTCACGTAGGGTCGCCTCTTCCTTACCGATGTACAGCTCGCCGGTACGGAAAGTGGTATCCAGGTCAGCGTCGGTCAGGCCGTAGTGATTGATCGACAGATCGGACGGCGCGGTACGCACCCACAGCCCCAGCGGATCGAGCTGGGCGGCTTGGTGGCCACGCACGCGGTAGGCCTGGATCAGACGCAGCACTTCTACCTGCTTCTTCTCGTGCTCGCTGCTGACGGCCCCGGCGGAAACCGGCTGGGCACGACGCGAATTCTTGGCGAGCAGAACGAAATGATCGCGAATGGTCGAGTGCGACACATCCGCTGCAGCGCTGCCATCGGTCGGCAGCTTCTGGAAGTAAGTGCGCCACTCTTCTGGCACAGCGTTGGGATCGTGCAGGTAGAGCTCGTAGAGCTCTTCCACGTAGGCAGCGTTGCCACCGGATAGGTGGGCACTGTCCCACATGCGCTGCATCACGCTTTCTTGCATGCTTGGTCACCCTCGGTAAGGGGACACCATCGGCGCGAATACCGTATGGCCCAAATCAAAGTCATGGTGCTGCGACTCGGATAAAGCCACTTGGGTTCCCGCAGATAGTCCGGGTACCAGCCCGGATGCCCCTGCTGGTCGTCATAATTTTTCGAATATGGAACCGCGGCTTTGTGGGCTGCGGTTCTGGCTTTTACTGCAAGGCCGGCCGAAGCCGGACTTGCAGGTGTTACAGGTACAGCAACTTTCGAATCAGGTACCGCTTTGCAGCAACATGTTGCGAACGTGACCAATGGCCTTGGTCGGGTTCAACCCTTTCGGACACACGTTCACGCAGTTCATGATGCCGCGGCAGCGGAACACGCTGAACGGGTCGTCCAGGGACGCCAGACGCTCGCTGGTCTTGGTGTCACGGCTGTCGGCCAGGAAGCGGTAGGCCTGCAGCAGTGCAGCGGGACCGAGGAACTTGTCAGGGTTCCACCAGAACGACGGGCAGCTGGTCGAGCAGCACGCGCACAGAATGCACTCATACAGGCCGTCAAGCTTCTCACGCTCTTCCGGCGACTGCAGACGCTCGATGGCCGGAGCCGGCGTATCGTTCTGCAGGAACGGCTGCACCTTCTCGTACTGCTTGTAGAAGATGCTCATGTCGACGACCAAGTCACGAATGACCGGCAGGCCTGGCAGCGGACGAATCACCAGCTTGCCGCCCTTGAGGCCGGCAGCGGAGATCGGCGTGATGCAGGCGAGGCCGTTCTTGCCGTTGATGTTCATGCCATCGGAGCCGCAAACACCTTCACGGCAGGAGCGACGGTAGGAGAAGCCTTCGTCCTGTTCCTTGATCAGCGCCAGCACGTCAAGAACCATGATGTCCTTGCCTCCGGTATCGACCTGGAAGTCCTGCATGAACGGAGCAGCGTCTTTCTCCGGGTTGTAGCGATAAACACTGACTTGCAACATATCAGTCACCCTTAATAAGTCCGAACCTTGGGTTCAAATGCCGGAACGGTCTTCGGCGCGAAGTTGACGGCACGCTTGGCAACGCGCTTCTCGCCTGGGAAGTACAGGGAGTGGCACAGCCAGTTCTGGTCATCGCGCTCTTCGAAGTCTTCACGAGCGTGGGCGCCACGGGACTCTTTACGAGCCTCGGCTGCGACCGCGGTCGCTTCGGCGACTTCGAGCAGGTTTTGCAGTTCCAGCGCTTCGATACGCGCAGTGTTGAACGCCTGGCTCTTGTCCGCGATTTTGACTTTCGCGATGCGCTCACGCAGGTCGGCCAGTTGTTGGATGCCCTTCTGCATGTATTCGCCAGTACGGAATACACCGAAGTAGTTCTGCATGCACTGTTGCAGCTCTTTACGCAGCGGCGCGACATCTTCGCCAGTGCTGCGCTCGTTGACACCAGCCAGACGCGACAGCGACTGCTCGATGTCGGTTTCGCTGGCACCACGGACTTCCACGCCTTCTTTCAGCGCTTTTTCCAGGTGCAGGCCAGCGGCACGACCGAACACGACCAGGTCGAGCAGCGAGTTACCGCCCAGACGGTTGGCGCCGTGTACCGATACGCACGCCACTTCACCTACGGCGAACAGGCCTTCGATGATCTTGTCGTTGCCGTTGGCGTCCTGAGTCATTGCCTGGCCATGAATGTTGGTGGCAACGCCGCCCATCATGTAGTGGCAGGTCGGAATGACCGGAACCGGTGCGACAACCGGGTCGACGTGCGCGAAGGTCTTCGACAGTTCGCAAATGCCAGGCAGGCGGCTGTGCAGTACTTCTTCGCCCAGGTGATCGAGCTTGAGCAGCACGTGATCCTTGTCCGGACCACAGCCGTTGCCGGCGATCACTTCCTTGACCATGGAGCGGGCAACGACGTCGCGGCCAGCCAGGTCTTTGGCGTTGGGAGCGTAACGCTCCATGAAACGCTCGCCATGGGCGTTGATCAGGTAACCACCCTCACCACGGCAGCCCTCGGTAACCAGTACACCGGCGCCGGCGATACCGGTCGGGTGGAACTGCCACATCTCGATGTCCTGCACCGGTACGCCAGCACGCAGAGCCATGCCCACGCCGTCGCCAGTGTTGATCAGGGCGTTGGTGGTGGAGGCGTAGATACGACCGGCACCGCCAGTGGCCAGAACCACGGCCTTGGAGCGGATGTAGACGGTTTCGCCAGTCTCGATGCAGATGGCGATGATGCCGACGATAGCGCCGTCCTGGTTCTTCACCAGATCGACTGCGTACCACTCGTTGAGGAACGAGGTGCCGGCTTTCAGGTTGGCCTGATACAGGGTGTGCAGCAGTGCGTGACCGGTACGGTCGGCAGCGGCGCAGGTACGGGCAGCCTGAGTCGGATTATCCGGGCCTTTGGACTGACCGCCGAACGGACGTTGATAGATGCGGCCTTGCTCGGTACGGGAGAACGGCAGGCCCATGTGCTCGAGTTCGAACACGGCCTCCGGACCGACGGAACACATGTATTCGATAGCGTCCTGGTCACCGATGTAGTCGGAACCCTTGACGGTATCGTACATGTGCCAGCGCCAATCATCGTTCGGGTCGGCCGAAGCGATGGCGCAGGTGATACCACCTTGAGCGGATACGGTGTGCGAGCGAGTCGGGAACACCTTGGTGACCACGGCAGTCTTGTGACCGCCCTGAGCCAGCTGCAGCGCTGCGCGCATACCAGCGCCACCACCACCTACGATGATGGCGTCATAGGAAAGAGTACGGATGCTAGCCATGAATCAGAAACCCCACAGAATCTGGACGCCCCAGACGAACAGGACGAACTGGAGAACGCCACATACCGCCTGAACCAGGAAACGCACGCCGGTAGCCCAGCGGCCAATGGCCATGGGCGTCAGGTAGTCGGTGGTGATGGTCCACAGACCTACCCAGGCGTGCACGATCAACGCAACCAGCGCCAGAAGGCTGAAGATGCGCATCGCGGTGTGAGAGAACAGGCCGTGCCATTCGGCATAGCCCATCCCTGGATTACAGATCACATAGCCCAGCAGAAACAGCGTGTAAGCCGCGAGAACGACCGCAGAAACGCGTTGCGCCATCCAGTCATAGAGGCCCGAACGCGAGAAGTTCGTAACGTTGGTTACCATATCCACACCCCCAGCAGCACGATCACGATGACCGAGATGACAAGCACGATTTTCGAGCCCAGCTTGCCGCCTTCAAGCGTCTCACCGACGCCGACATCCATGATCAGATGGCGCACACCGGCCACCAGGTGGTACAGCAGAGCGGACAGAAGACCCCAGATCACGAACTTGGCCAGCGGGCTGGTCAGGCATTCTTTCACTTGGGCGAAGCCCTCTTCGGAAGTCAGCGACTTGTCGAGGCCGAACAGCAGGATGGCGATACCGACAAAGAGGATGACACCGGAGATACGGTGAAGAATGGACGTGTAAGCGGTGATCGGAAGCTTGATAGTCCGAAGGTCTAGGTTTACAGGTCGTTGGCTATTCACGGCTTTTTTATCACACTGAGAGCCCCTAACTATCAGGGCAAAGTTGTTGGGAAGTGCACTGGCAAGGTACCCATCACCCAATGAGTGACAACCGCCATGACACGGCCCTAAAGCCTGTGGCGGTCGGCCGCAGAGTATAGACAGTTAGCAGACTAATGACAATGCGACCTCCCCCCCTAAAAAGCGCATTGCAGACTGTAAAAAAATGACGTAAATAGCGGCCTTTTTTCGTTGAAAACCACGCCGAAACCCTTCTGCCAGCTGGGTTTTCGCAAATTGACTTTCGGATTTATCCCACTATAGTGGTGCGGGCCCTGCGTGGGGGGCTGGTTGATGATTCCAAGCATAATTAGGAGGCCACACATGGCTGACAAAAAAGCGCAGTTGATCATCGAGGGCGCAGCCCCCGTCGAACTGCCTGTTCTGACCGGCACCGTTGGTCCTGATGTAATCGATGTGCGGGGCCTGACCGCCACGGGTCGCTTCACTTTTGATCCCGGCTTCATGTCGACCGCCTCTTGCGAGTCGAAGATCACCTATATCGATGGTGACAAGGGCATCCTGCTGCACCGCGGCTATCCGATCGAGCAACTCGCCGAAGACTCCGACTACCTGGAAACCTGTTACCTGCTGCTCAATGGCGAACTGCCGAGCAAGGAAGAGAAGGCCCAGTTCGTCAGCACCATCAAGAACCACACCATGGTTCACGAGCAGTTGAAGACCTTCTTCAACGGCTTCCGCCGCGATGCCCACCCAATGGCCATCATGTGCGGCGTAGTGGGCGCCCTCTCCGCCTTCTACCATGACTCGCTGGACATCAATAATCCGCGCCATCGCGAGATTTCGGCCATGCGCCTGGTCGCCAAGATGCCGACCATCGCGGCCATGACCTACAAGTACTCCATGGGCCAACCCATGATGTACCCGCGTAACGACCTGAACTACGCGGAAAACTTCCTGCACATGATGTTCAACACCCCGGCCGAGATCAAACCGATCAGCCCGGTGCTGGCCAAGGCGATGGACAAGATCTTCATCCTCCATGCCGATCATGAGCAGAACGCCTCCACCTCCACCGTGCGCCTGGCAGGCTCCTCGGGCGCCAACCCGTTCGCCTGTATCGCAGCCGGCATCGCCGCACTGTGGGGCCCTGCACACGGTGGCGCCAACGAAGCCGTACTGGCCATGCTGGACGAGATCGGTGACGTATCGAACATCGACAAGTTCATCGCCAAGGCCAAGGACAAGAACGATCCGTTCAAGCTCATGGGTTTCGGCCATCGCGTTTACAAGAACCGCGACCCGCGCGCTACCGTGATGAAGCAGACCTGCGACGAAGTCCTCGGCGAGCTGGGCATCACCAACGATCCGCAGCTGGAACTGGCCATGCGCCTGGAAGAGATCGCCCTGACCGATCCGTACTTCAAGGAACGCAACCTGTACCCGAACGTCGACTTCTACTCGGGGATCATCCTCAAGGCGATCGGTATTCCGACCAGCATGTTCACCGTGATCTTCGCCCTGGCACGTACCGTCGGCTGGATCTCGCACTGGAAGGAAATGCTCTCCGGTCCGTACAAGATCGGTCGCCCGCGCCAACTGTACACCGGTTACGAGCAGCGCGACCTGCCTGCCAACCGCGACTGATAGCGCTGCATCACGAAAAAGGCTGCCAATTGGCAGCCTTTTTTCATTTATCCAGCTATGCAGCGCGACTCAACGCCCCTCGGCCTGCGCACGCAACCCCTTCAGCGTCTCCAGCGGCGCATCGACCACGAAGCTGTTGGCCAGCCAGGACGGTACGCTACCACCCGGCTCGGTATGCACCTCGTAAGTCACTTCCACCTCACCATCGCTCAGCGGCTTCATATGCCACTGGCCATCGACCCGACTGACCCGCACGAAGTCCTTTTCTTCCGGCAGGCGCTCAGGCACGGCCTTGAGCAGACGCGTGACGCTGCCGTCAGGCTCGGTTCGAGTGGTGACTTGAATCACTGAATCACGCGACTTCACCGGCCAGGGCATCTTGAAGCGGGTATAGATTTCGCTGACATCGTCCTTGGTCTCCAGCAGCCGCTGCTGCTGACAGCTGAAGATCCAGGCGCAGGAGCCTGAAACGTCCTCCTGCAAGGCCAGCAAATGCGGCAGATCGCTTTTTACCGTGACCACGCCACGGTAGGCCTTGTACTTCGACCCAGGCACCTCGGCCAGATAGACACGAATGCCGTCCTCCTCCCGTTCCAGCTGCCACGGCCTCTCGGCGGCATGGGCGGCGCTCGCACACAAGATCATGGCCAATGCGGAAATACGGATCATCTTCAGACCAGCTCCCTGGGGATTGTTTGCGTTTCGACCGCTGATGATCATAGCGGGTTCAGATCATCAGGCAGTCGCCTGCTCGAGCCAACCCAGCATTCGAATGGCACTCTCACGGCTGTCGCCACAGACAAGCTCGTCAGCCTTGAATGCAGCGCACACAGCCGGACGCTCCGCCCGCCCGAACAGGGCGCAGAGGTAGTCAACGGTAAGGTGGAGACAACGCACGCCTGCTGGCTTACCTTCGGGCATGCCTGGAATCGGCGAACTGATGGAGGGCGCGATGCAGCAGGCACCACAACCGGCACGACATTCCATGAGAAGACCTCGACGACGCGAAACGAACGGCGGCGATCCTAATGATGCGCGCGCCGCCAGTCGAGGCCTTTCATGATCAGTGGTTACGCTGCAGGCGCGCCAACAGACTGGAGGTGTCCCAGCGCCCACCGCCCATGCCCTGCACGTCGGCGTAGAACTGGTCGACCAGCGCCGTGACCGGCAGTTGCGCCCCATTGCGGCGCGACTCTTCGAGCAGGATCGACAGATCCTTGCGCATCCAGTCGACGGCGAAACCGAAATCGAACTCACCGGCCAGCATGGTCTTGTAGCGATTTTCCATTTGCCAGGATTGCGCAGCGCCCTTGCTGATCACATCGACCACCGCGTGGCCATCGAGACCGGCGCATTGAGCGAAGTTCAGCGCCTCGGCCAACCCCTGAACCAGGCCAGCGATGCAGATCTGGTTGACCATCTTGGTCAACTGCCCGCTACCGGCCGGCCCCATCAGTCGAATCATTCGCGCATAGCTCTGGATAGCAGCTTCGGCGGCGGCATAGGCTTGCGGCTCGCCGCCAACCATCACCGTCAGCACGCCGTTGACGGCGCCCGCCTGACCACCAGACACCGGCGCATCGAGAAAACCCAGGCCGCGCTCGGCGGCGATAGCTGCCAGCTCCCGCGCGACATCAGCAGAGGCCGTGGTGTGATCGACCAGGACGGCGCCCGGCGCCATACCCGCGAAAGCGCCCTGCTCGCCCAGAACCACGCTGCGCAGGTCATCATCGTTGCCCACGCAGCACATCACCAGCTCGGCACCCTGCACGGCTTCACGCGGTGTTGGCGCACTGCTGCCGGCGTATTCGCCCATCCATTGCTCGGCCTTACCCGGCGAGCGGTTGTAGACCGTCACCTGATGCCCTTTGCGCGCCAGATGCCCGGCCATTGGATAGCCCATGACGCCCAAGCCGAGAAACGCGACCTTTGCCATACCAACCTCCTCCAGATGTAGGCGGCAGAGCCTAACACGGCGTTTGCCCTGCTCGAAAAGCCCTTCCATACTGCCAGCGGTTTCGTTCAGAGCGAGGGCTTGAGCCTGATCTGATGCCAGGAACCTTTTCAATGCAGCGGGGCCGAAGCGCAAAATATCGCAGACAGGTTCTAAGGAGCGCCCATGGGGCATTGGCTAGTCATCGACCTGGAAGCCACCACCGACGAAGGCGGCTGGGCGATGGAAGAAATGGAAATCATCGAGATCGGTGCCAGCCTGGTCGGAGCAGATGGTCATGAGCGCGACCATTTTCAGCGCATCATCAAACCGCAGCGCCGGCCCTGCCTGACCGACTTCTGCCGCGAACTCACCCATATCACCCAGGCCGAGATCGATAGCGCCGCCGCCTTGCCTCAGGTATGGACCCAGTTCGAACGCTGGCTGGGACAACATGCGCCGCGTCTGGCGGGCTGGAGCAGCTGGGGGGACTACGACCGCCGCCAACTGGAACAGGAATGGCGCCAGCATCAGCTGCATAGCCTGTTGGCCGATGTTCCGCACCTGAACCTCAAGCAAGCCTTCGCCAAGGCGCGTCAGTTGCCACGCCCCGTAGGCCTTCACAGCGCCCTGCAACTGGCCGGCATGCAGTTTCAAGGGCAGCAGCACCGTGCCCTGGAGGACGCACGCAATACAGCACGCCTGCTGCCACTGGTTCTCCCCGTGAAAGGGTGATGACGAAAAAAAAGCGCTTGGGCATACTGGCGCCCTTTTATGGCCTGCCATCCATGGCGGCCATCCTTCGGGTCGTCGCCTAGCGACGTTAAAACTGGCTCCCAGCATTTTTTCCAAACCCTTCCGAGGAATCGCAGATGTTCAAGGTCAACGAGTACTTCGACGGCACCGTCAAATCCATCGGCTTCACCATGGCTGAAGGCCCTGCCACCATTGGCGTGATGGCCCCGGGCGAATACGAATTCGGCACCAGTCAGCTGGAAGTCATGCATGTCGTCGCCGGCGCCCTGACCGTCAAACTGCCGGGTAGCGACAGCTGGAACACCTTTGAAGCCGGCAGCAAGTTCACCGTCGAAGCCAACAGCAAGTTCCAGCTGAAGGTGGCCGTGGATACCGCTTACCTCTGCGAATACCGCTAAGCCACAAGGCGCCACGAAGAACCGGCCCCAGCGGCCGGTTTTTTCTTTGATGATCAGCACCAGGACACAGCCCCATGTCGCGCACCGCACTTTTTGTCCCCATAGCCCTGCTCGTGGTGGCCATGGTCTCGATCCAGAGCGGTGCATCGCTGGCCAAGAACCTGTTCCCCCTAGTCGGTGCCGAGGGCACCACGGCGCTGCGCCTGGTGCTCGGTGCGATCATTCTGTCGCTGGTGATGCAGCCCTGGCGGGCCAAGCTGGATCTGCGCAAGTGCCAGGCACTCGTCGCCTACGGCCTGTCCCTGGGGGGCATGAACCTGCTCTTCTACATGTCGCTGCAGAGCATTCCACTGGGCATCGCCGTGGCCCTGGAATTCACCGGCCCGCTGGCCCTGGCGTTGTTTTCTTCACGCCGTCTGCTGGATTTCATCTGGGTCATCCTGGCCATTGCTGGGCTGTGGATGCTGCTACCCACCGGTGCCACGCAGAGCGCCATCGACCCGCTTGGCGCCGCCTTGGCGCTCGGTGCGGGCGTTTGCTGGTCGCTGTACATCATCTTCGGCCAGAAAGCCGGCGCCCAGCATGGGCGCCACACCGTTGCGCTGGGAACCTGGGTCGCCGCGCTGCTGGTTCTACCCATCGGGGTCTGGCATGCCGGTAGCGACCTGCTGAGCGTCGATCTGCTGCCAATCGCACTGGGCGTCGCGCTGTTGTCTTCCGCTCTGCCCTACAGCCTGGAGATGGTCGCCCTAACGCGCCTGCCAGCACGCACCTTCAGTGTCCTGATGAGCCTGGAGCCGGCTGTCGCCGCGCTATGCGGCCTGATTTTTCTCGGCGAGAAGCTGCTCTGGGGGCAGTGGCTGGCCGTCGGCGCGATCATCATCGCCTCGGCCGGCGCTGCCGCCACTATCAGGCCCAAGAGCTAGCTGCCGAACTGCAACTCGGCCAAACGCGCATAGAGCGGGCTGCGCTCGATCAGCTCGGCATGCCGGCCAATCGCGGCCAGGCGCCCCTGCTCGATCACCGCAATGCGATCCGCTTGTTTCACCGTGGCCAGACGATGGGCGATCACCAGCGTCGTGCGTCCAGCCATCAGCGATGGCAGCGCCTGCTGGATCAGATGTTCACTCTCTGCATCCAGTGCGCTGGTAGCCTCGTCCAGCAGCAGGATCGGCGCATCGGCAAGCAAGGCACGAGCAATCGCCAGACGCTGACGCTGGCCACCGGAGAGCCCGAGCCCGGCCTCACCGAGATGAGTCTGATAGCCCTGTGGCAGGCGCTGGATGAATTCATGAGCGTGCGCCGCACGTGCAGCCGCTTCCACCTCGGCATGACTGGCATCCAGGCGACCATAGCGAATATTGTCCTCGACCGAGCCGAAGAACAGCGCGGGATTCTGCGAAACCAGGGCGAAACTGGCACGTAACTCACGCGGATCGAGCTGATCGATCGGCACGCCATCGATGAGGATGCGCCCGGCCTGCGGGTCGAAGAAGCGCAGCAGCAGGTCGAACAGCGTCGACTTGCCTGCCCCAGAAGGGCCAACCAGAGCCAAGGTCTCACCCGCTGCCACCTGCAGGTCGATGCCATCGATGGCATAGCTGTCCGAGCGTGACGGATAGGCGAAGCGCACGCCCTGCAGCTCGATACGTCCCTGCACCGGCTGCGACAGGTGCTGCGGCTGCGGCGGCGCCACGATGGCGTTACTGGCACGCAGCAGCTCGCCAATACGCTCAGCGGCGCCGGCCGCACGCTGCAACTCGCCGATCACCTCGCTCAAGGTGCCGAACGACGAGCCGACGATCAGGCTGTAGAACACGAAAGCGGCCAGTTCGCCGCCGGAAATACGCCCGGCGATCACATCCATGCCGCCCACCCAGAGCATCACCCCCACCGCACCGAGCACCAGCACGATGACCACGGTGATCAACCACGAACGCTGGGCGATACGCTTGCGCGCCACATCGAACGCCGCCTCGGCGGACTCACCGAAACGACGCTTGTCCTCGTCCTGGTGGTTGTAGGCCTGCACCGTCTTGATCTGCCCCAGCGCCTCGCCCACGTAGCTGCCGACATCCGCCACACGATCCTGGCTTTGCCGCGACAGTGCGCGCACGCGGCGGCCAAACAGCAGGATAGGCGCCACCACCAGCGGCAAGGCCAGCAGGACGATGCCGCTGAGCTTGGGATTGGTGACCACCAGCAGCACGCTGCCGCCAATCAGCATGATCAGGTTGCGCAGCGCCATCGACAGCGATGAGCCGATCACCGATTGCAGTAGCGTGGTATCGGCAGTCAGCCGTGACTGGATTTCCGAACTGCGATTGCTCTCGTAGAAGCCTGGGTGCAGCTCGATCAGATGATCGAACACCCGCCGACGGATATCCGCGACCACTCGCTCGCCGATCCACGACACCAGATAGAAGCGCGTATAGGTGCCAAAGGCCAGCGCCAGAACCAGCACGAAGAACAGCAGCAGGGACTGACGCAGCGCTGCCGGCGATTGCGTGGCCAGGCCCTGATCCACCAGCAGCTTGATGCCCTGGCCCATGGACAGGGTGATCGCCGCCGTGAACATCAGCGCCAGCAGCGCGCCCACTACTCGGCCGCGATAAGGCGCGATGAAGCGCCAGGCCAGGCGCATGGCACCACGCTGGCGGGAGGAAAGCATCGATGTCATGACAGGTCTCAGGAGTCAGCAGCCGAGGGCGCTTCGGCCAGCCATGCCACTGCGCACAGAGTCAGCGCGGCCAGGTTGGTCGAGAGCGGATTGAACGCCTGGATCAACAGATGGGGACTGAACAACGCAACATCAAGCAACAGCGCCAGTAATACTGCGCCAGCGACCAGCAAGAACCAGCGCTGCCGACGCAGCGTCAGCAGCACGATGCCCAGGAGTATCTCGGCGACGCCAGCGATACGGGCGATCACCTCCGTGGCGAACAGCGGGTAATCAGCCAGGCTGTGAGCCCCGATCATCGCCACCTCGTCAGGGCTGAGCCAGAGAATCTTCGGTGCCAGCCCATGCCAGATGAACACCAGCGCCAAGGCCAGCCGAGCGAGCCAGGCAATCTGCGCCAGACGCGCATCAGTCATGCAGGAAGCGCTCGCTATGGTCGGCGCTGGACAGCAGGCAGACCTCATACCGGCCGAACAGACGGTAGCGATTCAGCGCAATGCGGTCGTAGCTCCAATCGCGCAGCGGGCGCGGAATCACACGCAGCCAACTGAGGCTACGCCAGGGCTGGGGCAAACGGGCAAGGATGCGCAGCAACGCCGAGGAACGTACATGCAACCCGGCCTCGTCGATCAGCGCCATGGTGTCGAAACGGTCGGTCGGCAGGCCATACCAGGCCAGCAATGCCTGGCCCTGTGTCGACTGCACCGAAGCCAGGCGAAACTGTCGCTGCCGGTCATGGCGAATGAGGAATCTCGCCCAGCCGTTGCAGAGCCTGCAGACGCCATCGAACAGTACGACACGCTCGCCTGCAGCAAGATTCGGCGGCAACGACTGCTGCGTCATTGACCAGCCCTCGCCTGCTGCGCCAGCGCCCGGTAATGGCCAGTAATGCGGTAGGCGAACAGAATGTCCTCCTCCTGCGTACCCCGGCCAATGTTGTGCAGCACCAGCGGTGTGCCGGTTGCAGCCTGACGGTCGCTGACGATGCCGATGTGGGTGAGGCCGCGGCCCAGATCCCAGGTGACGATATCGCCGGCCCGGTAAGCCGAGGCATCCTGTTTGACCGGCAGCGACCAGCCCTGGCGCTTGAACCAGGTCATCAGGTTGGGCACCCGGCGGTGGTCGATATTGCTGTCCGGGCGGCTCAACCCCCAATGCTTCGGATAGACCGCGAAGTTGCCACGCATATCACGATGTACCGACTCCTGCAGATCCAGCCCCTGTTGGCGCAGCGCACGGATCACCACATCGGTGCAGACCCCGGTGGCCATGGGCACGTCGCCGCCTGGATAGCTCAGTTTCCGGTAGGCCGGGTCATAGCTCAGGGTCACGCCAACCTGCTTGCGCGCATCGAGTACCAGCTTGTCCGCCTCGATGGCCTGCGCGGCAAAAGCCAGCGACCAGACCAGCAGCGCGATCACCATTCGCATATCGATCTCCTATCGACTCAGGGGATACAGCAGTTCTTCCTTATAGCCAGCCCAGACCCGCACCGCATCTGGAAAGGCATCGTCCAGCGTCACGTCGCCACTATCGACCAGTAGCGGCCTTCCTTCCAGGGTCGCCAGCTTGCGCTTGGTTGCCACCACGCGCAGGCGCTCCAGGCCAATGGCGCGCAACACTCGCGGGCTGACCTGCTGATTGCCGCGGCCGATGATATGGCCCTGACCACCAATGGCGGTGACCAGCAGATAAGTCGGATGCCCCTCGACCAGGCCGAACAGCTCGGCTTCGTTGACGTCACGAGCAATGACCTGACCATCCTCGATCACATCGACGCCCAGCAACGTGGTTTCCAGCCCCAGGTTGTGCGCCAGGCCATGCAAGGTCGAACCAGGGCCAAACACGTAACGCGCGCCAGGCTCCCACTCTGCCTCCAGCCAGGCGGCAAGATCCGCCAGCACCAGTTCTTCGGACTCCATACCGCCCTGCTTGACCGCCTGTACGTAACCACCTTCCTGCGGCACGCACAGCTCGCCATACCAGCGTGCAGTCACGCGCCCCTCACGCAAGGCATTCTCATCGATATCGCGGACTTCACCGCTGGCCAGACGAACCAGGCCACCTTCGATCAGCCGTGCAGTCAGCTCGCCTGCTGCACGTGGGCTTATGGCGTAGACGCCAGATTGAATCTTTACCCCGGCGGGAATGCCCAGTACTGGCTGCCCTTGCCTGACGGCCGCACAGACATCGCGCGCGGTGCCATCGCCGCCGGCAAACAGAATCAACGCCACGCCTGCGTCCTGCAGTTGCTGCACGGCCCGGCGGGTGTCTTCTGCTGTGGTCAACTGAGGGTCGACCTGCCCCAGCAAACGATGCTCGAAGCCCATCTGCGCC
Source organism: Pseudomonas berkeleyensis (assembly GCF_014109765.1). Lineage (NCBI taxonomy): Bacteria > Pseudomonadati > Pseudomonadota > Gammaproteobacteria > Pseudomonadales > Pseudomonadaceae > Pseudomonas > Pseudomonas berkeleyensis. The sequence continues at coordinate 2,707,990 of NZ_CP059139.1, read as the reverse complement.
AAAAGATCGCCACCCATATCGCCCGGATAGCTGACGAACTCTATGCGCTCACGCAGGGTCAACAACTGTTCAAGTGCCGTGCGTGTACGTTGTGCGGCTTTTGGCTCGACACCCAGAGCCAGCGCCTGTTCGGCCATGCCGTCGCTGCCCTTGAACCCTGCCGGGCCGCCCAGCCCAGCCAGTGGATTGATGATCAGACCGATATGAAAACGCGACATGAGTTCCTCGTTCCACGCAGGCTGGCATGCCGCCTGCAATACGACTTTCACACTGTATTTTGTGACGGAGTTCCGCCGTCTTGAAACCTGTTCAAAGTATCGCGAGCCAGAGTCAGGCATAGCCACAAGCGGCTGCCGACGCGCAGCAGACTTTGAACTGTCACCGCGCCTTCATCTGGGCACTCTAGAGTGGCGCGCATCATTGATGAGGAGACAGGCCATGAGCATGCAAGACAACGCAGCCCCATGCATCACCAGCAAGCAATCGCAGGAGCCGGTGGGCGGTTTTATCATCGACGGTCAGGGCCGCGAAGTGCCGATCACCGAAGACATGATCCAGCAGGCCTGCGATGCGCTGGAAGAAAGCCGTGAGCAGGCTCGCCAGAGCTGAGCCCGCCACACGGACGACAGGGGGCGATCACTCGCGCGGGATCAGCTTCAGCGATACCGAGTTGATGCAATAACGCAAACCGGTGGGACGCGGCCCATCGGGGAACACATGGCCCAGGTGCGCGTCACACTTGGCGCACTTGACCTCGATGCGGTGCATGCCATGGCTGAAGTCGTCCAGCTCACGGATGACCGCCTCACCCACCGGCTGAAAATAGCTCGGCCAGCCGCTGCCGGAATCGTATTTCGCATCGGAGTCGAACAATGCCTCGCCACAACAGGCGCAGTGGTAGATGCCGGGCGTCTTGTCATCGTGATACTGGCCGCTGAACGGGCGTTCAGTGCCGCCCAGCCGGCAGACATGGAATTGCTCCTGAGATAATTCGTCGCGCCATGCATCCAGGGGTTTGTCGAGCTTGTCCACGAACGGTTTCCTCCTCGATTAAGCAGCCGGAGATTGCACTGGCGGGAATTCTGCCACGAACCACAGCGCAGTGATCGTCGGCCAAGTGTGCATTGACAAAACAATCTAACGCCCAGCCCTCAGGGCGCCGCCCAATGGGTGCCCCACTCTGCGCGGCAAACCACAAAAAAGCCAGGGCAGCACCTTTGCCGCACACAGGCTGCAACGTATGATTCGACCCCAGTCTGTCACCCGCGTTTCAGGCTGCCCGTTTCTCCACCCGGAGATACTGGCAAGCCACATTGGCGGGTTCTCCATCGATCGGGATTTCTCACATGCAGGTCAGCAAATCGAACAAGCTCGCCAACGTCTGCTATGACATTCGCGGGCCGGTGCTCAAGCACGCCAAGCGTCTGGAAGAGGAAGGCCACCGCATCCTCAAGCTGAACATCGGCAACCCGGCGCCGTTCGGTTTCGAGGCACCGGAAGAGATTCTCCAGGACGTCATCCGCAACCTGCCGACCGCCCAGGGCTACAGCGACTCCAAGGGCCTGTTCAGCGCACGCAAGGCGGTGATGCAGTACTACCAGCAGAAGCAGGTCGAAGGCGTCGGCATCGAGGACATCTACCTCGGTAACGGTGTGTCCGAGCTGATCGTGATGGCCATGCAGGCGCTGCTCAACAACGGTGATGAGGTGCTCATCCCCGCTCCCGACTACCCGCTGTGGACCGCCGCGGTGGCGCTGTCTGGTGGCAAACCGGTGCACTACCTGTGTGACGAGCAGGCTGGCTGGTTCCCCGACATCGCTGACATGCGCGCCAAGATCACCCCGAACACCAAAGCCCTGGTGCTGATCAACCCGAACAACCCCACCGGCGCGGTGTATTCCAGGGAAGTGCTGCAGGACATCGTCGAGCTGGCACGCCAGCATAACCTGGTGATTTTCTCCGACGAGATCTACGACAAGATCCTCTACGACGAAGCCGTGCACATTAGCACTGCCTCGCTGGCACCGGACGTGCTCTGCCTGACCTTCAACGGTCTGTCCAAGAGCTACCGCGTGGCGGGCTTCCGTTCCGGCTGGGTGGCCATCTCCGGGCCCAAGCACAAGGCGCAGAGCTATATCGAAGGCCTGGATATCCTGGCCAACATGCGCCTGTGCGCCAACGTACCGAGCCAGCATGCAATCCAGACCGCGCTCGGCGGCTACCAGAGCATCAACGACCTGATCCTGCCCAACGGTCGCCTGCTGGAGCAGCGCAACCGCACCTGGGAGCTGCTCAACGACATTCCTGGCGTCAGCTGCGTCAAGCCCATGGGCGCGCTGTATGCCTTCCCGAAGATCGACCCGAAGGTCTGCCCGATCCACAACGACGAGAAATTCGTCCTTGACCTGCTGCTCTCCGAAAAACTGCTGATCGTCCAGGGCACCGCCTTCAACTGGCCGTGGCCGGATCACTTCCGCGTGGTCACCCTGCCCCGCGTCGACGACCTGGAGCAGGCCATCGGGCGCATCGGCAACTTCCTCAAGGGCTACAGCCAGTAAGCCGGTATGGATCTGCAGATAGACGACTTCTACAAGGACGCCGCCAGCGGCCTGCTCATGCTCTATCAGGCCTTCCCGCGCAAGATGGCGCTGTACGTGGAAGACCTGATCGGGCGTGAGGAGCCGGATGAGTTCGGCCTGCCCAGCAAGCGCCATCAGGCCTGCCTGGGTGCGCTACTGTGGCTGGCCGAGGAAGGCTATCTGCGTTTCGAGTCGACCATCGCTTACGACGCGCTGGATCAGGCCGTGCTTTCCGAGAAAGGTTTTCTGCGCCTATCGCGCAGCGTGCCGCATGCACTTCCCGAAGGTGAACCCCTGCCGCCCAGCGTACGTCGCGTGCACGCCACCCTGGCCTTCCAGCTGCGTGAAGCACTGGCGCGCCAGCATGGGGAACGCATTGCCCGCCTGACCCGTCTACTGTTCGAAAGCCAAGCGGCGCAGCCAAACGACATAGTTTGAAATAGTCGCTGGTTGAAAGCCCCATAGGGGCGCCCTTATATAGCCGGCATTACTCGTACGTCTTTCCCCGTGAGGAGTCCGTTCACACCATGATGCGCATTATGTTGTTCCTGGCCACCAACCTGGCGGTTCTGGTTATCGCCAGCATCACCCTCAAACTGCTGGGGGTCGACCGCTTCACCGGCCAGAACCATGGCAGCCTGCTGATTTTCTGCGCCGTGTTCGGTTTCGCCGGCTCGCTGGTCTCGCTGTTCCTGTCCAAGTGGATGGCGAAGATGAGCACCGGCACGCAGATCATCACCCAGCCGCGCACCCGTCACGAACAGTGGCTGCTGCAGACCGTCGAGGAGCTGTCCCGTGAAGCCGGCATCAAGATGCCGGAAGTCGGTATCTTCCCGGCCTACGAGTCCAACGCCTTCGCCACCGGCTGGAACAAGAACGACGCGCTGGTCGCCGTCAGCCAGGGCCTGCTCGAGCGCTTCTCTCCCGATGAAGTGCGCGCGGTGCTGGCCCACGAGATCGGCCACGTGGCCAACGGCGACATGGTCACCCTGGCACTGATCCAGGGCGTGGTGAACACCTTCGTGATGTTCTTCGCACGCATCTTCGGTAACTTCGTCGACAAGGCGATCCTGAAGAACGAAGACGGCCACGGTATCGGCTACTTCGTCGCGACCATTTTCGCCGAACTGGTACTGGGCATCCTGGCCAGCATCATCGTCATGTGGTTCTCGCGCAAACGCGAATACAAGGCCGATGAAGCCGGCGCCCGCCTGGCCGGTACCGGCGCGATGATCGCCGCGCTGCAGCGTCTGCGCGCCGAACAGGGCGTGCCGGTGCAGATGCCCGACAGCCTGACCGCCTTCGGCATCAACGGTGGTCTGAAGAACGGCCTGGCTGGCCTGCTGATGAGCCACCCGCCGCTGGAAGATCGCATCGAGGCACTGCGCCGTCGGGGCTGATCGGAACTGCAAAACAAAAGGCGACCTCAGGGTCGCCTTTTTCATTACCTCGCCGCTTTAACGGCGCGCCAGGTGAAACACCACCTCCTCCACCGCCTCGAGCTGATTCTCGATAAAGCGTGGGTTGCCGCTCAGCACGTCCTTACGCTCCACTTCCCGCAGTATCCAGCCTGGAGTGAAGCGCTGCTCGACTTCGGCATCCTCGACCGAGAAAGGTGGGCCATCCATGCGTTGCTGATCGTATACCAGCGTCACCAGCAGCCCCTGACAGGTTTCAGGCAATATCGCCTGCAAGTGGGCGGCGTAACGCTCGCGCATTTCCGCTGGCAGCGCGATCAGCGCAGCCCGGTCATAAAAGGCCTGGCAGTCGGCAACGTCAGCGTGGTTCAAGGCGAAAAAGTCGCCACAGAAAATCCGCAGCGCACCTGCCTGATAGACCTTGAAGGCGCCATGCTGCGATACATGCGGCTGCACATCACGCTCGGCGAAGAAATCCTGTACCGCACGCTCGGCTAACTCCACCCCGATCACCGCATGCCCCTGCTCCGCCAGCCACGCCAGGTCGAGGCTTTTGCCACACAGCGGCACCAGCACCGCTGCATCGTTGGGTAGCCCGAGAGTTGGCCAATGGCGGCGCAGATAGCCGTTGACCTTCTCCTGATGAAAACCGATTTGGCTACGCGCCCAACGCTCCTGCCAGAATGTTGCGTGCATACACACTCCCCTCACCTAAACTGGAAATAACAATCCTATACGCCAAGTGACTCGATGCCGGCACGTCATCTGCTGTCCTGCTTACTACTGATTGTCGCGGTACTGGCGCAGGCCAGTGACGAAGACGATCCAACCGTTCGCCTCGACACCAGCCTCGAAGATCCTTACCAGGTAGTCGTCGACGGCGAGCTCAGTGGTAGCTCGGTAACCGTGCTCAAGTGCATCTTCAACCGACTGCAACAACCCTATCAGATCCAGCTCACCTCCCTCAGTCGAGCACGGCAGAATGTCAGTCGACGAATTGCCGATGGTTTCTTCAGCTCAGCTCCAGACACTCAGGTAGATGGCTATGCGCAGCTTTCTGCCCCGCTGCTGATGGAGAAATGGTACTGGTACGCACAGGATGCCCAGATACTCAACAAGCCAATATGGTCGCGCGAGCTGCGCATCGGCAGCGTTCTGGGCAGCAACAGCATGACTTGGCTGGAGGCACGCGGCATCACCGTGGCACAGAAGGTATCGCGCCTGGAACAACTAATCGAACTACTCCAACGCGGTCGCATTGACCTTTTCCTGGCAGATGAGAACGTTATGCGCACTGCACTTTCTCACCAACCAGCGCAGCCGGGCCTACAGCAACGTTTCGTGAGGTATTCGCCATTGGGCGTATATTTCTCTCACATTTTCCTGCAGCAACACCCTGACTTCCTCAACGCGTTCAATCGCCAGGTCGAACACTGCGCACATAGAGGCAGCACACTCACCGAGGCAGAAGCCTACTATCTGCGCCAACTGACGGCTCAACACCTCAAGCGCTGGGCTTACCACGACCAATTGCTGAGCGCCCTTCGCCAGGCAGCAACGCGCAACACCAGTATCGAGCGTATTCACGAACTGGATCGGCAATGGATGCGTGAACGTCTGCTCGAGGAGAAACCACTGATTCGCCGACTACTGCATGCCCCTCCCTCAAGACTCCTGGCCAACATAGCGCGTCAGCACAAGCCGCTGTTCAATGAGATCTTCCTTAGCGACTACTCCGGCCAACTGGTCGCCATCAGCGAGATTACCAGTGATTACTGGCAAGCTGACGAAGATGACTTTCAGCAAGCTCAGCACTTGCCACCGGGTCAGGTGCATATCGGCGAAATTGAATACGACGGTTCGACCCAGAGCTTTCAGATCAAGGTTTCGGCGCCCCTTCACGATCCACAGGATGGCCGCTTCCTCGGAGTGCTCAGTCTGGGTATCAATATAGAAACGGCCTTTGGCGACAACCTGCGTTAAACATCGAACCAGTCGATTGATATCGCGGAAAAACCTCATTATTCATCCATGACCGCCTCGGAGAGAATGTAACAAATCTCTGGAGGTCGTCATGCTGCCCAGTTTGTTCATATCCCACGGTTCCCCCATGCTGGCTCTGGAGCCGGGCGCCAGCGGTCCAGCCTTGACCAAACTGGCCGCCGAACTGCCCAGGCCCAAGGCTATCGTGGTGGTGTCGGCGCACTGGGAAAGCCAGCGTTTGCTGGTGACGGCAGGTGAGCAACCGCAGACCTGGCACGACTTCGGCGGCTTCCCAGCCCCGTTGTACGCCGTACAGTATCCCGCTCCCGGTGCACCAGCGCTGGCCAAGAAGATCGCAGAGCAATTGAATAACGCGGGTCTAGCGACAGAGCTCGATGCCCAGCGCCCTTTCGATCATGGCGCTTGGATTCCGTTGTCGCTGATGTATCCGCAAGCCGACATCCCCGTACTGCAGATTTCACTACCCAGCCGCCTCGGCCCCGAGCTGCAGACCCGTGTGGGGCGCGCACTGAGTGGCCTGCGTGAGCAAGGCATATTGCTTATCGGCTCCGGTAGCATCACCCACAACCTGGGCGAGCTGAACTGGCGCGCAGGCCCGGAAGTCATCACGCCCTGGGCCAAGGCATTTCGCGACTGGATAGTGGAAAAACTCGCAGCCAATGACGAGCAGGCGCTGCACGATTACCGCCACCTGGCGCCAAACGCCGTGCGCAACCACCCGAGTGACGAGCACCTACTGCCGCTGTTCTTCGCCCGTGGCGCTGGCGGTGCCTTCAGCGTCGCGCACACGGGGTTCACCTACGGTGCGCTGGGTATGGACATCTATCGCTTCGACTAGCCGCTGCTTTTCACGCTGTCCCAGGCGATCTGCGCCAGCAACTCACGGCACTCACCCAGCTCGCTCTGGGTGCGGCCGGCCAGCCAGTTGCGCGCCAGATCATGCGTCGGGCCGATTACCACCGAGGCGAAGCAGTCATCTGGTAGTGCCTTGAACAGTCCCTGCAGGCGGTACTCGGCGAGCGCTGTGAGAATCTGCGCGAAATGCTGGCGATTGGCTTCACGCAGGGCGCCACCCATTTCCCCGGCTTCGACCCGACTGCGGCTGTGCAGGATGAAACGCGCCCAATCCGGATTGGTCACCACCCAGTCGATATAGCTGGTCACCAACAACTTGACGCAGGCTTCGGCGCTGGCTGCCTCGGCAAACCCGCGCTGCAACAGGTCGGCGTATTGGGCAGTGCCGGCCAGATACAGCGCGGCAATGATCCGCTCCTTATTGCCGAAGTGGTGGTACAGACTGCCGATGCTCGCACCAGAACGGTCGCGAATCATCTCTATGGTGGTGACATCGACGCCGTGCTCGGTGAAGCAGGCCAACGCAGCCTGAAGGATCTCGTCTTTACGCGATGGGCGAGCCATGCCACTCCTCATGACTAGAATATATTTCTAGAATAATTTTCTAACACTCGTATACTGCCTCGGCGCGCGCTCATCTTCAATCGCAAACACGCAGGAGAGAGTCATGAGTCAGATGTTGCAGATGTTCCAGCAGGCCGGCGCTGCCCAGTTCAGCGCGATGATCGGTCAAGTCGCCCCGTACTTCGCCAGTATCGCTCCGCAGATGGCCGAGCTGCGTCCCGGCTATGCCGAGGTCAGCTTCGCCAAACGCCGCGAAGTGCTCAACCATATCGGTACGGTGCACGCCATTGCCTTGTGCAATGCTGCCGAGCTTGCCGCCGGCAGCATGACCGACGCCTCCATTCCTGCCAGTTGCCGCTGGATTCCCAAGGGCATGACGGTGGAATACCTCGCGAAGGCCGATGGCGACATCCGTACGGTGGCTGACGGCAGCCAGGTGGATTGGAGTCAGACCGGCGACATCAAGGTGCCGGTGATGGCCTACGTTGGCGACAAGCCGGTGTTCCGCGCGGAAATCACCATGTACGTCAGCCAGGCCTGAAAATGCAGAGGTCCGTCATCGACGGACCTCGTTCAGCGCTCAGTCGAGCCGCACCAGGATACGACCGACCATGCCGCCGGCCAGTATCCGTTCGATGGCCCCCGGCAACTCCGCCAGGCCAATTTCCTGGCACAACACAGAAAGATCGAGCTTCCACTGCAGCGATAGCTTGTCCCACATCGACGCCTTGACCACCAGTGGTAGTTCCACCGAATCAACCCCCAGCAGGTTGACCCCACGCAGGATGAACGGCAGTACGCTGGCCTGGAAGCCAACGCCAGCAGTCAGACCGCAGCAGGCCACGCTACCGCTGTGGCGCAGCGACTTGACCACATTGAACAGGATGTCACCACCCACGGTATCCACTGCCCCCGCCCAGCGCTCCTTGAGCATCGGACGTTCGCTACCCTGCTGCAGCTCTTCGCGGCTGACGATCTCGTCAGCACCCAGGTTACGCAGAAAATCAGCCTGTTCGGCCTTGCCAGTGGCGGCGGCAACACGATAGCCGAGCTGCTTGAGCAGCACGACCGCGATACTGCCGACGCCGCCCGTAGCGCCCGTGACCAGCACGGTGCCGGATTCCGGGGTGACGCCAGCCTGCTCCAGCTTGTCCACGCACAGTGCAGCGGTCAGGCCGGCAGTGCCAAGGATCATCGCCTCGCGCAGCGGCAGCCCCTGCGGGCGCTTGATCGCCCAGGCCGCCGGCACGCGGATGTACTGGCCGAAACCACCGGCGGTATTCATGCCCAGGTCGTAGCCGGTGACGATCACCTCGTCACCCACGGCGAACTCGGCAACGCTGGAAGCCTCGACCACACCCGCCGCGTCGATACCAGGCGTATGCGGGTAGGCCTTGGTCACACCACGATTGCCGCTGGCGGACAGGGCATCCTTGTAGTTGAGCGAGGAATAGCGCACGCGGATCAACAACTCGCCCTGCGGCAGTTGCTCGACGTTGCGCTGGACTACTTCACGCTGGAAACCGCCATCGGCGCCTTCGCTGACCAGCAAGGCCTTGAACTCGGTCATCACCCTCTCCTCTTATCGTGGTTCGCTGCTGTGCGACGCGAGTCGGCCGTGCAGCCCATCATGAACGAAGCGTTACCAGAAGCGCTGCTGATTGAGCCGGCTCAACCAGGTCAGGACGAAGCGATCCAGCGCCATGCTGGCAGCCAGCCCGACACGCTCCTGCAGGCTCTTTTTCTGAGCGAAATGCAGATGGAACAGTTCAGCCTCGGCGGCGCGCTCGGCCAGGTACTGGTCGCTGGTCTTGAGTTCATCCACCAACAGGCGCTCCTGCGCGGCCATGCCCAGCCAGACTTCACCGGTGGCGATGGCGTCGATGTCCAGTTGCGGGCGGTAACGGGCGACGAAACCCTTGAATAGTTCGTGGGTGGTTTCCAGGTCTTCCTGGAATTTCTCCCGACCTTTCTCGGTGTTTTCACCAAAGACGGTCAGCGTGCGCTTGTATTCACCGGCGGTCAGCACTTCAAAATCGATCTCGTGCTTTTTCAGCAAGCGATGCACGTTGGGCAACTGCGCCACCACGCCGATGGAGCCGAGAATGGCGAAAGGCGCACTGAGAATTTTCTGGCCGATGCAGGCCATCATGTAGCCGCCGCTGGCGGCTACCTTGTCAACGCACACGGTCAGCGGAATGCCGGCATCGCGGATACGCACCAGCTGTGAAGAGGCCAGACCGTAGCTGTGCACCATGCCGCCACCGCTTTCCAGGCGCAGCACCACTTCGTCCTCGACCTTGGCCATGGACAACAGCGCCGTCACTTCATGGCGCAGATTGTCAGTGGCCGATGCCTTGATATCGCCATCGAAATCCAGCACGAACACCCGCGGCTTGCTGGGCGGCGCTTTTTTCTCCTGTTTGGCAGCCTTGGCCTCCGCCTTGCGCGTGGCCTTGAGCTGATCCTTGGACAGCACGCTCTGCTCCAGGCGTTCGCGCAGATCCTTGTAGAAGTCATTGAGCTTCTGCACCTGCAACTCACCACTACCGCGCCGCCCTTTGCCACGCGTGGCGGCGATCGCCACCAGCACCACGACGATGGCGACCACCAGGGTCAGGGTTTTCGCCAGAAAGCTGGCGTACTCGCTAAGAAACTCCACGGATCCCCCTCGGACATTGCAGCCGCGCTTGGGCGCATAAAGGCTCAAGCATACCGGCGCAGCGGCCCGCCGGCCAACCTCGGCAGCGCTGCTGCGATTGCCATACAAGCAATTCAAACAAGCGTATGTTTTTTCGTTGACAGCCCATGAGCTTCCTCATACCCTCGCGAAACATTCAACGTACCGAGACCAATACGGACGTGGGCAGCATCTATCTGATTCGACATGGCCAGGCCTCATTCGGTGCAGACGACTACGATGTCCTGTCTCCCGTCGGCGTGCGCCAGGCCGAAGTGCTGGGCGAACATCTCGAGCAACTCGACATCCGCCTCGATCGATGCGTCAGCGGCAGCCTGCGCCGCCAGCAGCACACGGCCAACGCCGCACTGCAGCGCATGAGCCAAGCGCCAGTGCTGGACATCGATGAGGCCTTCAACGAATTCGATGCCGATGCGGTGATTCGCACGCTGCTGCCGGATCTGCTACCGGAAGAACCCGAAGCCCTGCATATCCTGCGCAACGGTGCGCAGAACCGTGCCGAGTTCCAACGCCTGTTCGCCAAACTGATCCAGCGCTGGATTTCCGGCGAACATGACAAGCCCGGTCTGCAGAGTTGGCAGGCCTATGTCGAACAGGTCGAAGGTGGCCTGCGGCGCATCCTCGAACAGGCCAATAGCAAACAGAACATCGCCGTGTTCACCTCCGGCGGCACCATCACCGCCCTGCTCCGGCTGATTACCGGCGTGCCCTCTGCAAAGGCCTTCGAACTGAATTGGCAAATCGTCAATACCTCGCTCAGCCAGCTGAAATTCCGCGGCAGCGAGGTGAGTCTGGCTTCCTTCAACAGCCATGTGCATTTACAGCTGCTGAAGGCGCCGGAGCTCATCACCTATCGATGAGTTCCAGCCCACTGCGGCCGCAAGGCTGCGCGAAACAACCTAAAAAGGATAAGACCATGAGTGTTGCTGACATCGCCCAAACCATGCAGTCCAAGTTCAACGCCAGCGCCGCTGCAGGCCTGGATCTGGTATTCCAATTCAACATCGAAGATGGCGAAAACTACGCGCTCATCGTCAAAGACGGCACCTGCGCCCTCGAGCAAGGCGACAACCCGAACGCCAACGTGACCCTGATCATGGACAGCGAAACCCTCAAGGGCATCGTCAGCGGCGAAACCGACGGCATGCAGGCTTTCATGGCTGGCAAGCTGCGCGCTGAAGGCGACATGATGCTGGCGATGAAGCTGGGCGAACTGTTCCCGGTCTGATCGGCGAGCTGAGCGCAAAACACGAAAACCGGAGTCCTGGCACTCCGGTTTTTTATTGCCTACGCACAAGCGAAAGCTCAGGTCGAGAATGACTGATCAGGCAGTTTGATCGAGGTGCAACACGCCCGCCTATAACGGCGCGTATTGCTTGTGACAGCCGGGGTGCAGCATTAGATTAGCCAATTATCTGGGGCACCCATCATAAGTAGAAGGGATAAGCATGGCGCTCACTGACCAATCCACCCGTATCCGTACTGGCGAAGAACTCGATGCTGCCGTCATCGACACCTACCTGAAAGCCAATATTCCAGGCCTGAGCGGTGAAGCCAAGATCAGCCAGTTCCCCGGCGGCGCTTCGAACCTGACCTACCTGATCGAGTACCCGCAGCAGGAATTCGTCCTGCGCCGCCCGCCCTTCGGCCACAAGGCCAAGTCGGCACACGACATGGGCCGCGAGTACCGCATTCTCAATCAGCTCAACGCCGGCTTCCCCTATTGCCCGAAAGCCTACGTGCACTGCACCGACGAGTCGGTGATCGGCGCCGAGTTCTACGTCATGGAGCGGGTCAAGGGCATCATCCTGCGCTCCGAAATGCCGGCCGAACTGAACTTCAGCGCCGAGCAGACCGCCGCGCTGTGCAAGAGCTTCATCGACAAGCTGGTGGAGCTGCACAACGTCGACTACAACGCTTGCGGCCTGGGCGACCTGGGCAAGCCTGAAGGTTATGTCGAACGCCAGATCAGGGGCTGGAGCGACCGTTACGAGAAAGCCCTGACCCCGGATGCACCGACCTGGGAACCGGTCAAGGCCTGGCTGAATGACAAGATGCCAGCCGATCACCACAAACCGGGCATCGTGCACAACGACTACCGCTTCGACAACGTGATCCTCGACCCGAACAACCCGATGCAGATCATCGGTGTGCTCGACTGGGAGATGACCACCATCGGCGATCCGCTGATGGATCTGGGCAACACCCTGGCCTACTGGATCGAAGCTGGCGACCCGGCGCCAGTGCAACTGATGCGCCGCCAGCCCAGCAACGCGCCGGGCATGCTCACGCGCCAGCAGTTCGTCGACTACTACGCTGAAAAAGCCGGCATCGAGATCAAAAGCTTCGATTTCTACTACACCTACGGCCTGTTCCGCCTGGCCGGCATCGTCCAGCAGATCTACTACCGCTTCTACCACGGCCAGACCCAGGACAAGCGCTTCGCCCAGTTCATTCACATGAACAAGCTGCTGGAGCAGATGTGCCTGCAAGTCATCGGCAAATCCACTCTCTAACCCCGGGGTAATCACAATGTCCAAGACCCAACTGTTCGACCTCGACGGCAAGATCGCCTTCGTTTCCGGCGCCAGCCGCGGCATCGGCGAAGCCATCGCCAAGCTGCTGGCCCAGCAAGGCGCCCACGTGATCGTCTCCAGCCGCAAGATCGACGGCTGCCAGGCCGTGGCTGACGCCATCACAGCCGAGGGTGGCAAGGCCACTGCCATCGCCTGCCACATCGGCGAGATGGAGCAGATCACCAACGTCTTCGCGCAGATCAAGGAACAGTTCGGCCGTCTCGACATCCTGGTCAACAACGCCGCGACCAACCCGCAGTTCTGCAATGTGCTGGACACCGACCTCTCCGCCTTCCAGAAGACCGTGGACGTGAACATTCGCGGCTACTACTTCATGTCCATCGAAGGCGGCAAATTGATGAAGGGCAACGGCGGTGGTTCGATCATCAACGTCGCCTCGATCAATGGCGTCTCCCCTGGCGAATTCCAGGGCATCTACTCGGTGACCAAGGCGGCGGTGATCAGCATGACCAAGGTGTTCGCCAAGGAATGCGCGCAGTTCGGTATTCGCTGCAACGCCCTGCTACCGGGCCTGACCGACACCAAGTTCGCCTCGGCGCTGACCAAGAACGACGCCATCCTCAAGCACGCCCTGCAGCGCATCCCGCTCAAGCGCGTGGCTGATCCGAGCGAGATGGCCGGTGCCGTGCTGTACCTGGCCAGTGAAGCCTCCAGCTACACCACCGGCGTGGCGCTGAATGTCGACGGCGGTTTCCTCTCCTGAGGCCAGATGCCCTGAACGAAAAAGGCACCTTGTAGGTGCCTTTTTTGTAGGGTGCGCCGTGCGCACCGCAGATGGATTCGGTCTATCGGTGCGCACAGCACACCCTACTTCCGCCACACTCTGCTATCGCTTACCAATCCTTCAGCGCGGCTTCGGCTGCGGGGTTCATCGGCTCAGCCAGCAGGCCGGTCGGAGTCAGACTGACGCTATAGACCGCATCGGCGGCAATCGGCAGATAAGTCACACGCAACGCCTGTGGGTCGAACAACAGCAGGTCACGCTGATTCATGCGCAGCCAACGCCACAGATCGACGCCATAGGGGCTTTCGGCCAGTTGTACGCGGCCATGCTGCGCCAATGCTTGCTGCTCGATGGCCAGAAAACGCCCCGACAAACGCTCCAATCGGTAGCCAGGCTCCAGACCGATCAACTCGGCCAGGCCTTTCCAGCGAATCAACCGACCATCGAGCTGCCACATGTCACCTTCCAGAGTAACCGTGCGCTCGCGCCCACCTTCGAGCAGCGTCACCTGATAACGTTGCGGGCCATCGGCCTTGAAGCTCAGCGTCACCAACGGCTTACCCGGCTGCAACGGTTCGTAGGCGTACAGATCGTAGGCCACCAGGCCCACCAGCCCGGCCAACGCGAGAAATGCCAGACCACAGGTACCACGCAACCAGCCGAGGAACCAGCCTGTATTGAGCAGGATGCGCAGTGCCACCAGCAGCGCCAATACGGCCAATAGCGCCACGGCCCAGGCCAACCCGTCGTATTGCATCGATTGCGTTCCTTCTCTGGCGAAATCCCGGCATTATGCGCAGCTCTCCTCACGACGAACAGCCAGCAGGCTGCGCATTCGCCCACAAGTCGACACTTTAATATGCCCTTCGCTCTCGAGCTCGCCATCGACCCCAGCACACTGGCCATTCTCGCTCTGGTCGCCTTCATCGCCGGCTTTATCGACGCCATCGCCGGCGGCGGTGGCCTGCTGACCATCCCCGCCCTGCTCACCACCGGCCTGCCACCGCATCTGGTGTTGGGCACCAGCAAGCTGTGCGCCACTTTCGGATCGGGCACTGCCGCTCTGACCTTCTACCGGCGCAAGCTGTTCAGCCCGGGCAAGTGGAAGAACGCGATGGCCAGCACTGCCATTGGCGCCATTGGCGGTGCAGTGTTAGTACACTGGATGCCAGCCGAGTGGATCAACAAGATGCTGCCGTTGGTGGTATTCGCCTGCGGCCTGTACCTGCTATTCGGCAAGACACCCGACGCGCCGCTGGACGCCGATCTGCCCATCGCGAGCCGCCGGCAATGGCCCCAGGGCATCGGCCTGGGCTTCTACGATGGCGTAGCCGGCCCGGGAACCGGTGCGTTCTGGACGGTCAGCACGCTGCTCATGTACCCGCTCGATCTGGTGCGCGCTAGCGGTGTGGCACGCTCGATGAACTTCATCAGCAACGCCTGCGCTCTGGCGGTGTTCATCATCGCCGGGCAAGTGGCCTGGGTGCTGGGTCTGTGCATGGGCTTTTCGCTGATGGCCGGCGCCTTTCTCGGCGCACGCACGGCGATTGGCGGCGGCTCGAAATTCATCCGCCCGGTATTCATCGCCGTGGTTCTGGCGCTTACCGCCCGCCTGGTCTGGCAGCACTGGGTCGGTTAACTCCGCCAGGACATAGCGTCGTGTAGGAGCGGCTTCAGCCGCGAAATGATCGGTGAAATTCGCGGCTGAAGCCGCTCCTACATGAGGAGTTCTAAATCGGCAGCGTCGGCTCGGGCAAACCGAGGCGGCGAGCGACGTAGAGGTCGATCAGATGGCGGGCAATGGAGCGCGACGCAGGCAGCGGCGGCAACTCGTCGACACGGAACCAGCGCGCATCCTCGATTTCGTCTTCCTGCATGACGATCTCGCCACCGGCATATTCGGCATGGAAACCGAGCATCAACGAATGCGGAAACGGCCAGCCCTGGCTGCCGATGTACTGCAGATTCTTCACCTCGAGGCCGACTTCCTCGCGTACCTCGCGCGCCACGCAATGCTCCACCGACTCGCCTGGTTCGACGAAGCCCGCCAGGGTGCTGTAGACCCCTGTCACGAAGCGCGGCGAGCGCGCCAGCAGGACTTCATCACCACGCGTCACCAGCACGATCATGCTCGGCGCCAGGCGCGGATAATGCTGCGATTCGCAGCTGTCACAGCGCATCGCCCGCTCACCAGGAAGCTGGCGAGTCGGCGCACCGCAACTGCCACAGAAACGATGTTCGGCGTACCAGGTGCCGATCTGCGCGGCGTAGGCCAGCATGCGGAAGGTTTCCGCCTCGCCCTGCAGCATGAACTGACGCAGGCTCTGCCAGGTGCAGCCCTCCAGAGTGGCCGAAGGCTTGAGTTGCAGCAGGTAAACGGCATCTTCGCCGAAATGACCGATGCCCTGCTCACCGAGAATCGGCAGATCCTGGCGCTTGATCCAGTCACGCGGGAACAGCACGCCGTTGCTGTCGGCAAGAAAGTGCTGCTGGCTGTAGAGCAGCGCCCAGCCCCCCGGCTGGGCCGGGTCGAGGAATGTATTGCGCCAGACCATCAGGCAGCCACCGGCATGCCCAGCGCCTTGACGCTCTCTTCGGCAAGGTCGAGCACACTCGGGCAGGTTTCAGGGCGCATGACGGCGCCAGCTTCCAGGTAATACTCCAGGCTGCTGAGCGCATCAGCGAGGGTTTCCAGCATCTGCTCCGAGGGCATCTGCCCGGTGTCGAGCATGCGCGTCTGGATGTAGTCGGCGCAGGCCCCAACCAGCATCGCGGCGCGACGCTGCTCGAGGAACCAGAGGCCGCCACGCACGGCCTGCAGACTGAACGGAACATTGGCCAGGTGCATCTTGTCACCGGCTGATTCCAGATACGCGGTAATCGCCCGCTTGGCCAGAGCCAACCCCGCCTGGGCCTCGTCGACCACGACGATGCGTGCTTCGTTGAGCTGATGAATGGCAAAGGAGTCCGCTTCGTTACCCGGCTCGACGGCAGTCGGACGGGTATCTCGCCCTTCGCCGCGCTCAAGGCTGGCCACCATGCCTTCGACATAGAGCACGGCATCGGCCAGCTTGTGCAATTGCTCCGGATGCGGCGGTGTGTCTTCGCTCCAGCCAGCGACATGCGGCAACTGGGCGCTGAGGGAGTTACCGGCCGAGTTCAGGCCGACCATGCCCAGGGTCTTGGCCAACTTGCCCAGCAGCGAATGCAAAGTCCCCAGGGTTTCACCCTGCAGGGTGCCGCGCTCGAGCAGGTCGAGCATATCCTTGACGCTGGCCAGTTCTTCGCGAATCGCGGTAGACAGCGAACGCATCACCGCCTTGCCCGGCCCGGCAAGACGTTGATATTCCTCTTCCAGCAGGTGGTCGGTAAACGGCAGCGGCGTGAGACCGAACACTTCACGCATGGCAGTGGCGTGCGGGCCATGGCTGTCGGCGAGCGCGACCAGATACAGCAGTTCCTTGAGCAAGCTGCGCGGCGCTTCGTATTGCGGGTTGCCGAGTATCAGTTTGAGCTCGCGATCCAGTCGCGAGAACAGCTGCTTGCGCGACTTGCGCGGCAGCAGTTGGCCGTCGCACTGAGCTTCGATGGCCGCAGCGCCTATCCAGCACATGCGCCCACGCGGTTCGTTGGCGAACAAGCTGTCCAGCCGCGCCATGGCGCGCACCATCAGCTTGAGGCTGGCCTGTGGATTCTGCTCACGAATGAAACCCAGCAACCCAATCTGATACATATGCCGCAGGCGCTTGCCTTCGGTCAGTTTGGCAGCGCCATCGAGCGGTTGGCTCGCCGTATGCGGACGTGCATGATCGAGACGCACACTGAAGAAGAAGCTCTCCGGGAGTGCTTGCTGAGCACCTGCCTGGCGCAGATCGTTGATCGCCGGCAGCAGCAGCTCTGGCATTTCCTGGCGGTGAGCGTCGACGTTTTCCAGGTAGCGGCGCAACACATGCAACGCGTTACTGAGCGCTGCCAGTTGCACGTCACGCTCCTCGCCGGCACCAGCGGGAATGTCAGTGGCCTGATCCAGCACTTCCTGAGCCAGCAGCTCGGCGCCGGCCAGCTCGATCAGATTGAGCGTACCGCGCACCTGGTGCAGGCTTTCCACCGCCTGCTGCAACAGACTGCCGTTGTGCCGCTCGGCGATGAAGTGCTCCAGGCTCTGCTCGGCCTCCTCCATGGTGACGAACAGCTCGTCGCGCACCAGGTTCAGGGATGTGGCTCCACTTACCATGCTCTAGACCTCGCAGCGAACATCAGCGAAAACGGCATCAGTCGGCAAACTCCGGCTTCTGCTTGGTCATGTGCGCCGCCATGGCCAGGCGTAGGTCTTCCGACTGCAGCATGGCAGCGTTCCAGGTGGCGATGTATTCGAGGCCATCGTCGACCCGGTGATCGCGCATGTAGCGAATCATTTCTTTGGTGCCGCGCACGGCAATCGGCGATTTGGCAGCGATTTGTGCGGCAATCTCCATCACCCCGGCAAGCAACGCTTCATGGCTTTCGTAGGTGCGGTTGACCAGGCCGATGCGGGCAGCTTCATTGCCATCGATGTTGCGCCCGGTGAAGGCCAGCTCACGCATCATGCCGTCACCGATGATGCGCGGCAGGCGCTGCAGTGTTCCGACGTCGGCGGCCATGCCCATGTCGATTTCCTTGATCGAGAACTGCGCATCGACCGTGGAATAGCGCATGTCGCAAGCGCTGATCAGGTCGATGGCGCCGCCGATGCAATAGCCCTGAATCGCAGCCAGCACCGGCTTGCGGCAATTGTCGACGGCGTTGAAGGAAGCTTGTAGCTCGAGAATCTTGCGGCGCAGCGCTGTGGCATTGCGGCCGACGTCCTTGCCCAGCTGGGCGCCGACCGAGGCCAGCAGCATCAGGTCGATACCCGAGGAGAAGTGTTTGCCTGCGCCCGAGAGCACCACGACGCGGACTGCGTCATTGTCATCGACCCACTGGAAGATCTCGATGATCTCGCGCCAGAAGTCGGCATTCATGGCGTTGATCTTTTCCGGACGATTGATCTGCACGTGAGCGATCTTGTCCGCCAGCTCGACGCGGAAGGCTTTGTAGTCGGACATGGCAGGCATCCTCAGCAGCGGCTTGGCAGCACGATAATTATTTTGTGATTAATAACCGAGCAACTATAACAAGCACGCCATAAAAGTCGATGCTTGCCACTGTGACGCAGGGCACGCCCCGGACGTTATCAATTGCTTTGAATATCAGAGATAAGAGATTGATCTGTCGAGGTTCTTGCTCCTCGACAGATCCGCAGCTCATTCACTCCACCAGGCAATCCACGCAGTACTCGCCCGCTTCGGTTTGCAGACCGTGCACGTCGATATCGAAACCCGGGAAGGCCTGGTCGAAGGTACGCGCGAACGCCAGGTAGTCGAGAATCGAGCGCGTCGCCGCGGTGAAGCGCTCACCCGGCATGATCAACGGAATGCCCGGCGGGTAAGGCACCAGCATCACCGCAGCGATACGCCCCTGCAACTGATCGATAGGGACTGCCTCCACCTCGCCACGTACCAGGCGGTCATAGGCATCAGCAGGTTTGATCGCCAGCTCGGGCAGCGCCGTGTACATGCTCTTCAGCGCCTTGGCCGTGGCGTTCTCGCGATAACAGCCATGCAGCGCATCGCACAGATCGCGCAGGCCCATACCGTGATAGCGCCACGCGCCAGCGTGGGCGATAGAGGGCAGCACATCGATCAGCGGCAAGTTGGCGTCGTAGCTGCGCTTGAACTCCAGCAGCTCGGTCAGCAGCGTGCTCCACTTGCCCTTGGTGATGCCCATGGAGAACAGCACCAGGAAGGAATACAGGCCTGTTTTCTCTACCACCAGACCACGTTCCCAGAGGAACTTGCTGACCACCGCAGCGGGAATGCCCTGCTGCTCCAGCTTGCCAGCCGCATTGAGCCCAGGCATTACCAGGGTGACCTTGATCGGATCGAGCAACACGTAATCGTTGGCCACCTCGCCGAAACCATGCCAGTCGGCGTCCGGCTGCAGCAGCCAGTCAGCAGTCGACAAACTGTCGGCACCATCGGCGGCGCTCGGCTGCCAGATGCTGAACCACCAATCCTCGGCATTCAGGTTGCGCCGTACGTTGGCCAGCGCACGACGGAAGCTCAGCGCCTCGTCGAAGGTTTCCTGAATCAGCGAGCGCCCTGCCGGCCCTTCCATCATCGCCGAGGCCACATCCAGCGAGGCGATGATGCCGTACTGCGGCGAGGTGGAGATGTGCATCATGAAGGCTTCATTGAAACGGTCACGATCCAGCTGGCGTTGCCCACCATCCTGCACGTGAATCATCGAGGCCTGACTGAAGGCCGCCAGCAGCTTGTGCGTGGAATGCGTGGTGAACACCAACGGCGAATGCGCGTCGCACTGGGTGCCCATGCCGTAGCGGCCGGCATAGAACTCGTGGAACGCCGCGTAGGCGTACCAGGCTTCGTCGAAGTGCAGCACCTCGACCGAATCGCCCAATGCCTGCTTGACCATCTCGGCGTTGTAGCACAGCCCGTCATAGGTGGAGTTGGTCACCACCGCCAGTTTGACCTTGGGCGCACGACCGCGGGCCAGCGGGCTGGCGTCGATCTTGGCCTGGATCGACTCCCTGCTGAACTCAGAAAGCGGAATCGGCCCGATGATGCCCAGCTCGTTGCGCTCGGGGCACAGGTACAGCGGAATCGCGCCGGTCATGATGATCGAGTGCAGGATCGACTTGTGGCAGTTGCGATCCACCAGCACCAGATCATCACGCCCGACCATCGAATGCCAGACGATCTTGTTCGCGGTCGAAGTGCCGTTGATCACGAAGAAGGTGTGGTCGGCGCCGAAGTTGCGCGCCGCACGCGCCTCGGCCTCGGCCAATGGCCCGGTGTGATCGAGCAGCGAGCCCAACTCCGGCACCGACACCGACAGGTCGGAACGCAGGGTGTTCTCGCCGAAGAACTGGTGGAAGGCCTGGCCTACCGGGCTCTTGCGGTAGGCCACACCACCACCGTGACCAGGCGTGTGCCAGGAATAGTTGGACTGCGCGGTGTGCTGCACCAGCGCCTTGAAAAATGGCGGCAGCAGGCCTTCCAGGTAGTTATGCGCCGCACGCGCCACCTGCCGGGCGAGGAAGGAGACGGTGTCCTCGTAAAGATAAAGGATGCCGCGCAACTGATTGAGATCGGCCATGGCCTCGGCCGGCGCGTTCTCGATGGTCACCTGCTCGCCGAGTGCGAAGATCGGCAGTTGCGGCGCCCGCACCCGCGCTACGCGGATCAGCTCGACCATGTCCTGCAGCAGACGACTGTTCTCGCCCGCCCCCTCGGCGGCCACCAGGATGCAGGCCAGGCCGTGATGAGTGGAAGCGACGATACGCCCTTCTGCCGCACTGGCCGTGGGCAGAATGCTGAAGCCGTCCTGGGTAAGCTCCTGAGCGATGGCACGCACGCGATCACCGGCCACGGTATCGGCCTTGATGTCGCGGTGCACGATTAGGACGGGAAACTTGAGGTCTTTATACATTGTGACGTCCTGAAGGCTGGCAGGCTTGGCCTGCCCATCGCCTCAGGTTAGAGGCTCCCCTTCAGCGGCGGAACCCCCCATGCATCACGCTATAACAAAAGGTCGCAATTGCGCTGTTCGGTTATTCCGGCGCTTTTTCCAACTGCGCCCACAGCGACGGTCCGCCAGCGGACTTCTCGATCACGGCCAGACGCGCCATATGCGCTGCGAGCTCATCGTCGCTGGCACGAATGACGCGCGTGCGTGGGCGCGAGGCGTCCAGACGGCGGATCGGCGTGGCCTGCTGACGCCCACTGCCATCGCCGTCGGAGCCTTCACCAGCCAGAGACAGATTGGTTTGCCCACCGGTCATCGCCAGGTAAACGTCGGCGAGAATCTCCGAGTCGAGCAAGGCGCCGTGCAGTTCACGGTTGGAGTTGTCGACGCCATAGCGCTTGCACAGCGCATCCAGGCTGTTGCGTTGTCCCGGATGGCGCTCACGCGCCATCATCAGGGTGTCGAGCACCGAGCAGTAGTCACTGACATCGGAGCGTTCGCTCTGCCCCAGCAAGGCGAACTCGTTGTTGATGAAGCCAACGTCGAACGCCGCGTTGTGGATGATCAGTTGTGCGCCCTTGATGAATTCGTAGAACTCATCAGCGACTTCCTTGAATCGCGGCTTGTCGGCTACGTACTCGTTGGTGATGCCGTGAACCGCGATGGCGCCTTCATCGATCTCGCGATCGGGGTTGAGGTAGACGTGGAAATGACGCCCGGTCAGCCGGCGCCCCAGCAATTCGACACAACCGATCTCGATGATGCGGTGCCCGTCGGTGACCGGCATACCCGTGGTTTCGGTATCCAGCACCACATAGCGTTTGACGGTGTTATCGGTGGTCACGCCTTGCCTCTCTCATCTATCTAGGTTGTCGCACGTTCAGTGCGGCATCTTAACTCAGGTGGTGGTCAGCGTTCAGCGCGCCGAGCGCACCTCGTCGACGCCGCGATTGGCCAACTGGTCAGCTCGTTCGTTGCCGGGGTGGCCAGTGTGACCACGCACCCACTGCCAACTCACCTGGTGACGATTCACTTCCTCGTCCAGCTTCTGCCAGAGGTCGGCATTCTTCACCGGTTCTTTCGAGGCCGTTTTCCAGCCGCGCTTCTTCCAGTTCGGCAGCCATTCCTGGATGCCCTTCATCACGTACTGCGAGTCGGTCACCAACTTGACCGTGCAGGGCCTGGTCAGGGCGATCAGGCC
Organism: Pseudomonas berkeleyensis; assembly: GCF_014109765.1. Lineage (NCBI taxonomy): Bacteria > Pseudomonadati > Pseudomonadota > Gammaproteobacteria > Pseudomonadales > Pseudomonadaceae > Pseudomonas > Pseudomonas berkeleyensis. The sequence goes on along the minus strand of NZ_CP059139.1, from coordinate 2,685,781 downwards.
GGCAATCGCCGCCATCAACTCCATTCGGTTGTTGGTGGTATTCGGGTCACCGCCCCACAGCTCCTTTTCCACCCCTTTGTACACCAGCAACGCCCCCCAGCCGCCGGGGCCAGGATTGCCCTTGCAGGCGCCATCGGTGTAGATCACGACATCATCGGTTTCAGACATTCATAAGCTCAGTACAGAATTGATTGGCCGGGGCATGGCCTTCAGTTGTCGAGATCGCGCCGGCTGATCTTCGCCACGGGCATCGGCAGCAGCTTGCCCATTGGCTCGCGGCGCGACTGCCGCAACGGGCGCAGCCCGACCACCAGTTTGCGTGCCACCAACAGGTAGAAACCGGCTCCCGGCAACTGCCAGGCATCGCCCCAGCTTTCCATTCGCCGCAGGCGCATTTGCCAGGCCAGCGAAGCGAGCGGCGGACGATAGCACCCGAACCGGCGTTTCTCCAACGCAAAGCCCAGCAACGTCAACCAGTCACCGACCCGGTTCGGGGCAATACAGCGAGCCTTGGCAAGGCCATCCCGGGCAAACAAACTACGTGCTCCCCAGGCACTCCAGGGATGGATACCCAGAATCAGCAGATGCCCTCCAGGCCTGACGCTGCGAGCGGCTTCACGCAGCAGGCCGTGAGGCGACAGGCTGAAGTCCAGGCCGTGCTGCAACACCACCAGATCCGCCGCATGCTCGCCCAGCGGCCAGGATTGCTCCTCGCAGACGATCTGCACGCCTGGCATGGGCGCACCGAGACGCACGTTGTGCTGGATTTGGCCGGCCTTGGGCGGCCCCTCGGCACCGGGCCCATAGCTCACCAGATAACCCCCGAAAAAGCGCGCCAGTTCCTCTTCCAGCAGGCGTCGCTCCTCTTCCAGCAACAGTTGGCCGAGGGGGCCGGCAAGCCAGTCTCGCGCCTCGCCAATGAGTTTGAGCCACTCAGGGTCGGCCTGGGCGAATGCCTGATCAGTCATCGCTGCCTCCGCATGACAGTTTCTGCATGTCGTGCCTAAGATGCACCTTTATGACCAGCTTAGCGACCCGCAATGATTCAGATCGACGCGCTGCCCGCCTTCAATGACAACTATATCTGGCTGCTGCAGGAGCCGCGCAGCAAACGCTGCGCCGTGGTCGACCCCGGTGATGCCGCGCCGGTTATGGCCTGGCTGGAGGCCCATCCTGATTGGCAACTCAGCGACATCCTGATCACCCATCATCACTTCGATCATGTCGGCGGTGTCGAGAAGTTGAAGAATGCCACCCATGCGCGTGTCGCCGGCCCAGCGGCAGAAAAGATCCCGGCGCGCGATATCGACCTGAACGACAACGACGAGATCGACGTGCTCGGCCTGCGCTTCAAGGTCATGGCCGTCCCTGGCCACACCCTCGGCCATATCGCCTACTACCATGCAGAACAGAACCTGCTGTTCTGTGGCGACACCTTGTTCGCAGGCGGCTGTGGTCGCCTGTTCGAAGGCACACCGCAACAAATGCATCAATCCCTGAGCCGCCTGGCTGCTCTGCCCGGTGAAACGCTGGTGTACTGCACCCACGAGTACACGCTGAGCAATCTGCGCTTTGCCCACGCCGTGGAGCCGGACAATGCGCGCCTGAACGAGCGTCTGGCCGAAGTGAGCCGCTGGCGTGACGAAGGCCGTATCAGCCTGCCGTCGAACATCGAACTGGAACTGGCCACCAATCCGTTTCTACGTGCCGAGGAGCCGACGATCATCGCTGCGACCAAACGACGCGACGACCGGCAGTCAAGCGAACCGAGCGCCGTATTCGCTAGCTTGCGTTCATGGAAGGACACATTTTAGTCGTCGACTAAAAGGTCGACAGGCTCGCAAAAGGCTGGTGAAAACTTGACCAGCCTTGACCCGATTCCTAGAATCGCCCGACCTTTTCGCCGGGACATACACCTCACCCAATGCCTTCATCATCACGCAAGCCATTGAATATCAAGGCATTGGTGCGCAGCGCTCGAGCGCTCGCGGTGATGTGTTGCGTGACCCTGGCCGGCTGCCAGAGCCTGCCCAGCGAGACCCCGAATCGCGCAACCGACACCTCCCGTGCCGTTGGCCTGGAACGTGAACCGGAGTGGCTGAGCAGCGACGTCAAACCACGCGAATACAACGATATCTGGGAACGCTTGCGCGACGGTTTCAAACTGCAGGATGAAATCGGTATCAACCCGCGCATCGAACGTGTACGCCTCTGGTACGCCAGCAATCCCAAGCACGTCGATACCGTCAGCGAGCGCAGTGCACCTTATATTCACTATATCGTCGAGCGCCTGGCCGAGCGTGACATGCCAATGGAACTGGCACTGCTGCCGGTGATCGAAAGCGCCTACGACCCGCAGGCCTATTCTTCCGCCCATGCCGTCGGCCTCTGGCAGTTCATTCCTTCGACCGGTCGCCACTACAACCTGCGCCAGACCAATTGGTACGACGGCCGCCGCGACGTCACCGCATCGACTCAAGCCGCGCTCAACTACCTCAGCCGCCTGCATGAAATGTTCAACGGTGACTGGCTGCTCGCCCTGGCAGCCTACAATGCCGGCGAAGGCCGCATCAGCCGCGCCATCGAACGCAACGAGAAGCTCGGCCTGCCCAGCGACTACTGGAACCTGTCGCTGCCCAAGGAAACCGAGGACTACGTACCCAAGCTGCTCGCCCTGTCTCAGGTGATCCTGACGCCCGAAGCCTATGGCGTGACGCTGTCGCCGATTGCCAACGAACCCTACTTCGAGCAGATCGCCATCAAGCAGCACATGGATCTGTCCCGGGTCGCCCAACTGGCCGACCTCGATGAAGAAGAGCTGCGCCAACTCAACCCTGCCTACAAGCGCGGCATAACCCTCGACGGGCCGCAGCACCTGCTGGTACCGACCGAAAAAGCCGAGATGCTCAGCGCCAGTCTGGCCCTGATGAAACCGCAGGAAATGGTCGACTGGCAAAGCTATACCGTACGCTCCGGCGACAGCCTGCACGCCATCGCCAACCGTCACCACCTGTCGGTCAACATGCTCAAGGATGTCAATCGCCTGAGTGGCAACAACCTGAGCATTGGCCAGGTGCTGACCATTCCCGCCAAACCTGGCGTGTCGCCCAGCGAGCCGCTGTATCAGCAGCACAGCACCGCACAAGTGGCAGCCAGCCGTACCTACCAGGTGAAGAACGGCGACAATCTGTGGCAGATCGCCCGCGCCCACCAGGTCGCCGTGCATGACCTGCAGCGCTGGAACAAGCTGCAAGGCAATCAGTTGAAAGTCGGCCAGGTTCTCAATCTGGCGGCCGCCGATAGCGGCGCTCGGGTCGCCAGCACTGCGCGCAGCAAGAGCGATTCTCGCGATAAAGCCACTTACTATCGCGTGCAGCAGGGCGATTCCTTCTACGTCATCGCCAAACGCTTCAAGATCGACCTCAAGAACCTGCAGGCCTGGAACCCGCGCAGCAGCACCCTGCGGCCTGGTCAGATGTTGACCCTCTATCTGCCCTGATCAGCACTGCACGACATGTCCTGAAAAACCTCGCCCTGGCGACGTTTTCAGAACGAGATCGCTGTATTGGCGTGTCCTCGAAGCATTCCGCGCAGATACCTATCGAGTAGCCGTTACCCGGCACCTGCTGTCGCGCTCTTTTTCCTGCCGATACAAGCTGTTACTGTACCGACCCAGAAGCCCAAAAGCCGCCATGGATCGGATCTCACGCCCGATGCGTCCCCTCCTCCTGCTGTTCCTCAGCCTGGCCTTGAGCTTTCCCGCCTCTGCGACCATTAGCGAGAGCCACGGCTACGCCCAGTTCGGGACACTCAAGTACCCCGCCAGCTTCAGTCACTTCGACTGGGTCAACCCCGATGCGCCCAAAGGTGGCACGTTGCGTATCATGGCCGCCGGTACGTTCGATACGCTCAACCCTTATACCTTCAAGGGCAGTAGCCCGATCTCCACGGCGCACTTCCTGCAATATGGCGTCAATGAGCTGAACGAACCGTTGATGGTCGGCACGGGGGCCTACGACCCCTCGGGTGACGAACCGGCCTCCAGCTATGGCCTGATCGCCCGCAGCGTGGAGTACAGCGAGGATCGCAGTTGGGTCGTGTTCAACCTGCGTCCTGAAGCCCGCTTTCACGACGGCAAACCGATCACCGCGTACGACGTGGCTTTCTCCTATCGCCTGCTGCGCAACGAAGGCCATCCGCAGTACCGCACCAACCTGCAGGAAGTGAAGCGCGTCGACATCCTCAATCGCCACCGCATCCGCTTCGTTCTCAAGCGTGCAGGTAACCCGTTGCTGATCCTGCGCCTGGGCGAACTGCCGGTACTGCCGCAGCACTACTGGAAGGATCGTGACTTCAAGGCCACCACGTTCGAAGCGCCGCTGGGCAGCGGCCCTTACCGCATCGTGCAGGTCGTACCGGGCCGGCGCCTGGTTTTCGAGCGTGTGAAGGATTGGTGGGGCAAGGATCTGCCGGTCAACCGTGGCAAGTACAACTTCGATCGCGTCGAGGCGGAGTTCTACCGCGACAACCACGTCGCCTTCGAAGCATTCAAGGCGGGTGAATTCGATCTGTATATCGAGAACCAGGCGAAGAACTGGGCCAACGGTTATCGCTTTCCAGCCATCACCCGTGGCGAGGTGATCCGCGCGGAAATCCCCCACCAGATCCCGACCCAGACCCAGGCGCTGTTCATGAACACCCGTCGCACGCTGTTCAGCGATCGCAGGGTACGCGAAGCGCTTGGCCTGATGTTCGACTTCGAGTGGACCAACCGCACGCTGTTCAACAATGCCTACGTGCGCGCCGCCAGTTACTACCCCAACAGCGAATTCTCCGCCACCGGCAAGCCCGAAGGCGCCGAATGGCTGCTGCTTTCGCCGCACCGTGACAAGCTGCCGAAGCGCCTGTTCAGCGAGCCGCCGACACAACCGGTAACCGACGGTCGTGGTGTACCACGGGAAACCATGCGCCGCGCCCTCGGTCTATTGGCCGACGCCGGCTGGAAACCCACTGGCCAGCAACTGCGCAACGCCCGTGGTGAGCGCTTCGAGTTCGAGATCATGCTGGTCAACCCCAGCCTCGAACGCATCCTCCAACCCTATACCGCCAGCTTGGCCAGCATCGGCATTCGCGCCAACCTGCGCACCGTGGATCGCGCCCAGTACAAGCAACGCCTCGACCAATTCGACTACGACATGATTCTGCTCACCTTGCCGCAAACCCTTAGCCCCGGACTGGAACAATCGATGTATTTCCATTCCAGCCAGGTGGGCATCAGGGGCGGACGCAACTATGCCGGTGTGGCCAATCCGGTGGTCGACGAGATGATCGACAAGCTGCTCTCGGCGCAGACCCGTGACGAACAGGTCGCTGCCACCCGCGCGCTGGATCGTGTCCTGCTCTGGCAGCATTACAGCATCCCCAACTGGTACATCAATTATCACCGCCTGGCCTACCGCAATCGGTTCGCCTTCGTCACCACGCCGCCCTATACGCTGGGCCTGCGCACCTGGTGGCTGAAGCCCACGGAGAACGCTCGATGACCCACCCGCTGCGCAGTTTCCTGCTCCACGGTAGCAGCATCATTCTGCTCGGTCTTGCCGGCCTCACCGTTGCCGCCCCGCAACACGCCACCACGCTCTATGACGAACCACCCAAGTATCCGGCGAACTTCAAGCATTTCGACTACGTCAACCCCGACGCACCGAAAGGTGGCATCTTCCGTCAAGCCGGCTTTGGCGGTTTCGACAGTCTCAACCCGTTCATCAGCAAGGGCGTGTCGGCCGACGATATCAGCCTGATCTACGACACCCTCACCGTGCAAAGCATGGACGAGCCTTTCAGCAGCTATGGATTGATCGCCGAGAAGATCGAAAAGGCGCCGGACAACGCCTGGGTACGATTCCTGCTTCGCAAGGAGGCGCGCTTCCACGATGGCACGCCGGTGACTGCCGAAGACGTCCAATTCACCTTCGAGACCCTGATGAAAAAAGGTGCACCGATGTACCGCGGCTACTATGCCGACGTCGAGCGGGTCGAAGTGGAATCACCACACAGCGTGCGCTTCATCTTCAAGCACGCCGGCAATCGTGAACTCCCCCTGATCGTCGGTCAGCTGCCGGTACTGCCCAAGCACTGGTGGAGCGAGCTGGACGACAGCAAGAAAGCGCAGCAGCCCGTGCTGGGTGACGAACGCATCAGCGCGGCAATCGAGGCCGACCCGGACGGCCGTTCGATTCTCGTACGTCTGCAGGAAGCTCCACTCCTGGACGGCAATCAGAAACTCAGTCTGGAGGTGCTGCAACTCAACCTGCAAGCCGCCAGCCGCGCCGAAGACCAGGCCCTGGCACCACTCAAGCAGATCGACAACATCACCGAAGAGGATCAGCGCAGTCTGCGTCTGAGCCTGCGCAAGCCTGCCGATGACGCCCTGCTCGCAGCCTTGCGCCAGTTGCCCTTGTTGCCGACCAAGCGCGACTTCGCTCGCGGCAATCTGGAGCGCCCGCTTGGCAGCGGCCCCTACAAGGTCGGCCGTGTGCAGGCTGGGCGCAGCATCCGCTACGACCGGGTCGAGGACTGGTGGGCCAAGGATCTGCCGGTCAGCCGAGGTTTCTACAACTTCGACCAGATGCAGGTCGATTATTACCGCGACAACACCGTGGCGCTCGAAGCGCTCAAGGCCGGCCAATTCGATTACTGGCTGGAAGTCAGCGCGAAGAACTGGGCCACGGCCTACAACACGCCAGCGGTCGCCAACGGCCAGTTGCTCAAGGAAGAAATCCAGAACCGCAACCCAACGGGCATGCAGGGGTTCATTTTCAACACCCGCCGCCCGCAGTTTCAGGATCGCCGCGTACGCGAAGCCCTGGGCCTGCTGTTCGATTTCGAATGGGCCAACAAACGCCTGTTCAATGGCGCCTATTTCCGTACTCGCAGCTACTTCGACAACTCCGAGCTGGCCTCGCAGGGCCTGCCGGGCGAAGACGAGCTGGCCATTCTCGAACCACTGCGCGGCAAGATTCCGGCTGAAGTGTTCAGCGAAGAGTTTCGTGTACCAGTCACCGACGGCAGCGGCATCATTCGCGAGCAACAGCGGCGCGCCTACCAACTGCTGCAACAGGCTGGCTGGCGCATCGAGGGTGACCGCATGCTCGACGCCAACGGCCAGCCCGTGAGCTTCGAGTTCCTTCTCGCACAGACCGAGTTCGAACGCATCCTGCTGCCATTCAAACGCAACCTGGCAGATCTCGGCATGGATCTGGTGATCCGTCGCGTCGATGTCTCGCAGTACCTCAACCGCCTGCGTTCGCGCGACTTCGACATGATCGTCGGCGGGTTCGGCCAGTCCAACTCGCCCGGCAACGAGCAGCGCGAATACTGGCACTCCTCCAGCGCCGACAACCCCGGCAGTCGCAACTTCATTGGTCTCAAGGATCCAGCTATCGACCAGCTCGTCGAGGGACTGATCAACGCCGACTCACGGCAGAGCCTGATCGCCCACACCCGCGCCCTGGATCGCGTGCTGCTGTGGGGCTACTACGTAATCCCCAACTGGCACATCAGAACCTGGCGAGTGGCGTACTGGAACCGCTTCGAGCACCCGAAAGTCACACCGCTCTACGATATTGGCCTGCATACCTGGTGGGTGCGCCCGGGCCAGGAGCAGCCGAGCGAGGCGCAGCAACAAACGACCGAAGAGGCAGTGCAATAACATGCTGGCCTATATCTTTCGGCGCCTGCTGCTGATCATCCCTACCCTGTTCGGCATTCTGGTCATCAACTTCATCATCATCCAGGCCGCACCTGGCGGCCCGGTGGAGCAGATGATCGCCAAACTCGAAGGCTTCGATGGCGCCACCAGCCGTATCGCCGGCGGCGGCGCCGAAGTCTCCGTGGCCGGCTCCAACTATCGCGGCGCACAAGGCCTCGACCCGCAACTGATCGCTGAAATCGAGAAGATGTACGGTTTCGACAAGTCGGCGCCGGAACGCTTCTGGATCATGCTGAAGAACTACGCGCAGCTCGACTTCGGTTCCAGCTTCTTCCGCGATGCCCAGGTCATCGATCTGATCATCGAGAAGATGCCGGTGTCGATCTCCCTTGGCTTATGGAGCACCCTGATCATGTATCTGGTCTCCATTCCCCTGGGGATCGCCAAGGCCACGCGCCACGGCAGCGCCTTCGACGTCTGGACCAGTTCGGCGATCATCATCGGTTACGCCATTCCTGCGTTTCTCTTCGCCATCCTGCTGATCGTGCTGTTCGCCGGCGGCAGCTACTGGGACTGGTTCCCGCTACGCGGGCTGACCTCGAACAACTTCGAAGAGCTGAGCTTCGGCGGCAAGATTCTCGACTACCTCTGGCACCTGGTGCTGCCGGTCACCGCACTGGTCATCGGCAACTTCGCCACCCTGACCCTGCTGACCAAGAACAGCTTCCTCGACGAGATCGGCAAGCAGTACGTGACCACGGCCCGTGCCAAGGGCCTGAGCAATAATCGCGTGCTCTACGGCCACGTCTTCCGCAACGCCATGCTGCTGATCATCGCCGGCTTCCCGGCCGCCTTCATCGGCATCTTCTTCACCGGCTCGCTGCTGATCGAAGTGATCTTCTCGCTCGACGGCCTGGGCCTGATGAGTTTCGAGGCAGCGATCAACCGCGACTACCCGGTGGTGTTCGGCACCCTGTTCATCTTCACCTTGCTGGGGCTGATCGTGAAACTGATCGGTGACATCACCTACACCCTGGTCGATCCGCGTATCGACTTCGAAAGCAGGGAGGGTTGATCGATGAAACTCTCCCCTCTCAATCAACGCCGCTTCGAACGCTTCAAGGCCCACAAACGTGGCTGGTGGTCGCTGTGGCTGTTCCTTATCCTCTTCGGCCTCAGCCTCGGCGCAGAAATGATCGCCAACGACAAGCCGCTGGCAGTGCGCTACGACGGCGAGTGGTATTTCCCGGTGCTCAAGCGCTATCCGGAAACTGTGTTCGGCGGTGAGTTCCCCCTTCAGGCCAACTACAAGAGCCCCTACATCCAGGAACTGATCGCCGAGAAAGACGGACGGATGATCTGGCCGCCAATCCCGTTCAGTTACTCGAGCATCAACTACGACCTGGAAGTGCCGGCACCCGCACCGCCCTCTGCACAGAACTGGCTTGGCACCGATGATCAGGGCCGCGACGTGCTGGCACGAGTGATCTACGGCTTCCGCATCTCGGTGCTGTTCGCCCTGATCCTGACCCTGGCCAGCTCGGTGATCGGCGTTGTTGCCGGCGCCTTGCAGGGCTTTTACGGTGGCTGGGTCGACCTGCTCGGCCAGCGCTTTCTGGAAATCTGGTCAGGCCTGCCAGTGCTCTACCTGCTGATCATCCTGGCCAGTTTCGTCCAGCCCAATTTCTGGTGGCTGCTGGGCATCATGCTGCTGTTCTCATGGATGAGCCTGGTGGACGTGGTACGCGCCGAGTTCCTGCGCGGGCGCAATCTAGAGTACGTGCGCGCTGCCCGCGCGCTGGGCATGGATAACGGCGCGATCATGTTTCGCCACATCCTGCCCAATGCGATGGTCTCCACCATGACGTTCATGCCGTTCATTCTCACTGGCGCGATCGGCACGCTTACCGCCCTGGACTTCCTCGGCTTCGGCCTGCCGCCTGGCGCACCCTCGCTGGGTGAACTGGTCGCACAGGGCAAGAGCAACCTGCAGGCGCCCTGGCTGGGCATCAGTGCCTTCGCCGTACTCGCGATCATGCTGAGCCTGCTGGTGTTCATCGGCGAAGCCGCCCGCGATGCCTTCGACCCGAGGAAATGACATGAGCCAGCCCGAAACCCTGTTGCAAGTTCGCGACCTGGCCGTGGAGTTCGTCAGCGGCGAGCAGCGCCAGTGCGTGGTCGAAGGTGTCAGCTTCGACATCCGCCAAGGCGAAACCCTGGCCCTGGTCGGTGAGAGTGGCTCTGGCAAGTCGGTCACGGCCCACTCCATTTTGCGTCTGCTGCCCTACCCGCTCGCTCGCCACCCGCACGGCAGCATCGAGTACGCCGGTGAAGACCTGCTCAAACTCAGCGAAGGCCGACTGCGCGGCATCCGCGGCAACCGTATCGCCATGGTCTTCCAGGAGCCCATGACCTCGCTCAATCCGCTGCACAGCATCGAGAAGCAGATCAACGAAGTGCTCGCGCTGCACAAGGGTCTGCGCGGCAAGGCCGCCAGTGCACGCACGTTGGAGCTGCTCGAACTGGTTGGCATCCCCGAACCGAAGAAGCGCCTGAAAGCCTACCCGCATGAACTTTCCGGCGGCCAACGGCAACGGGTGATGATCGCCATGGCGCTGGCCAATGAGCCACAACTGCTGATTGCCGACGAGCCAACCACTGCGCTGGACGTCACCGTGCAGCTGAAAATCCTCGAATTGCTCAAGGATCTGCAGGCACGCCTGGGCATGTCGCTGCTACTGATCAGCCATGATCTCAACCTGGTTCGCAGAATTGCACATCGTGTATGTGTCATGCAGCGCGGTCGCATCGTCGAACAGGCATCGTGTGAAAAACTGTTCCAGGCGCCAGAGCATCCCTACACCAAGGATCTGCTCGGTGCCGAACCCAGTGGTGAACCTGCGGCCAACCCCGTAGGCCAGCCACTGCTGGAAGTAGACGATCTGCGTGTCTGGTTCCCGATCAAGAAGGGCCTGCTGCGCAAGACCGTGGATCATGTCAAAGCGGTGGACGGCATCAACTTCAGCCTGCCTCAGGGTCAGACCCTGGGCATCGTCGGCGAGAGTGGTTCCGGCAAGTCCACGCTGGGCATGGCCATCCTGCGACTGCTCGCCAGTCGCGGCGACATCCGCTTCCAGGGCCAGCAGTTGCAGGGCTTGTCGCAGAAAGAGGTTCGTCCCCTGCGGCGACAGATGCAGGTGGTGTTTCAGGATCCTTTCGGCAGTCTCAGCCCGCGTATGTCGGTGGGTCAGATCGTCGGAGAAGGCCTGCGCATTCACGGCATGGGCACTGAGGCCGAGCAGGAACAGGCGATCATCGATGCGCTTTTGGAGGTAGGGCTGGATCCGCAGACGCGGCACCGCTACCCCCACGAGTTTTCTGGTGGGCAGCGGCAGCGGATTGCCATTGCCCGGGCACTGGTGTTGAAACCGGCGCTGATCCTGCTGGACGAGCCCACTTCGGCGCTCGACCGTACGGTGCAGCGTCAGGTGGTGGAGTTGCTGCGCGGCTTGCAGGCCAAGTACAACCTGACCTACCTGTTCATCAGCCATGACCTGGCGGTTGTCAGGGCGCTGAGCCATCAATTGATGGTGGTGAAACAGGGTCAGGTGGTCGAACAGGGGTCTGCCGAATCGATCTTCAACTCACCGCAACACCCTTATACGCAGCAATTGCTGGAAGCCGCATTCATGGCCCCGGCAACGGCTCACTGATCCTTGAAACAGGAAGAGGAATAGCACCATGGGTTTTCTAACCGGTAAGCGCGTACTCATCGTTGGCGTCGCCAGCAAACTGTCCATCGCCTCGGGTATCGCTGCCGCCATGCATCGCGAAGGTGCCGAGCTGGCTTTCACCTACCAGAACGAGAAGCTCAAGGGCCGCGTAGAAGACTTCGCCGCCGGCTGGGGCTCCAGCGCCGACCTGTGCTTCCCTTGCGACGTCGCCAGCGATGAGGAAATCGCAGCCGTATTCGAAGCGCTGAGCAAGAAATGGGATGGCCTGGACTGCATCGTTCACTCGGTTGGCTTTGCTCCTGGCGACCAGCTCAATGGCGACTTCACCGACGTCACCACCCGCGAAGGTTTCAAGATCGCTCATGACATCAGCGCCTACAGCTTCGTGGCCCTGGCCAAGGCTGGCCGCGAGATGATGAAAGGCCGTAACGGCAGCCTGCTCACCCTCTCCTACCTGGGTGCCGAGCGCACCATGCCCAACTACAACGTGATGGGCATGGCCAAGGCCAGCCTGGAGGCCGGCGTACGCTACCTGGCTGGTAGCCTCGGCCCGGAAGGCACTCGCGTCAACGCCATCTCCGCCGGCCCGATTCGCACCCTGGCCGCCAGCGGCATTGCCAGCTTCCGAAAGATGCTGGCTGCCAACGAGAAGCAGACCCCGCTGCGCCGCAACGTGACCATCGAGGAAGTCGGCAACGTCGGCGCCTTCCTCTGCTCCGACCTGGCCTCGGGCATCAGCGGTGAAATCACCTACGTCGACGGCGGCTTCAACACCACCGCCATGGGCGCGATGGAAGACTGATGATCGCCCTCCCGACGAGGCAACTTGTCGGGAGCGCTCTCAGCGTCGTTTAGCGACAGCCGCCAGGGATGGCAGGCAATAAAAAAACCGCACAGTGTGCGGTTTTTTTATTGCCTCGAAAGAGCGCCTGCTGTGCGGCGCTCCCTGAGCGCTTAGAAGCGCTCGATATCAGCCTTGGCTTCCAGCTGCTTGCGCAAAGCAGCGAAGTCCTGCTGGCCAGCACGCGATGCGAGGAAGTTGCGGTACATGGCAAGCTCCTCATCGGCCAGCGCCTCTTCAGGCACATTCACGCCATCCAGACGCAGCACGACATAGTCGCCATTGTTCAGCGTCACACCAGCAAAGGTCGGCTCACCGGCCTTGGCAGGCTTGGGCATACGGAACAGCGCCTGCAACACCTTGGGCTCGACGCCATCCTGGCTGCGCGTAGCCGCTTCCTGCACCTGCCAGCCTTCGGCCTCGGTTTGACCAACCTGAACCGCTGCCAGCAGCTTCTCACCCTCGGCCTTGGCAGCGGCACTGGCGCGCTCCTGCAGCAGATGGTTACGAATGCTCTCGGCAACCTGCTCCAGCGGCAACTGCTCGGGCTTGTCGTGTTCCTTGACCCGTACAACCACCACGGTGCTCGGATCCAGCTCGATGGCAGAACTGTTGGTACCGTCTTCCAGCACTTCCGGGCTGAATGCCGCCTGCAGAACCTGGCGGTTGGCAGTGATGCCGGTGGCGCCACCCTCACGACCGAACGGTTCGGTGACCTTGACGGTCAAGCCAAGCTCCTGCGCGGGCTGCACGAGATCGGACGCCTCGAAGGCAGCATCTTCCAATTGTTTGGTCGCTTCGACGAAACGCAGTTCGACCTGCTGAGTCTTGAAGTCACGCGCCAGCTTGTCCTTGAGACTGTCGAAGCTTGGCACTTCCGGAGCCTGGACGCCGAGCAGCTTGATCAGGTGCCAACCGAACTCGCTCTGCACCGGCTCGGAAACCTGACCTTGCTGCAGCGCGTACAACGCATCTTCGAAGGCCGGATCATAGACACCGCGCCCAGCGTAGCCCAGATCGCCACCATCGGCAGCGGAACCCGGATCCTGGGAGAACTCCTTGGCCAACGCAGCGAAATCCTCGCCGGCATCGACACGCGCCTTGATCTCTTCGATCTTCTTCTGCGCGGCTTCGTCATCGCCCTCGATCAGGATATGCGCAGCCTGGCGTTGCTCGGCCAGATTGGCGATTTCGTTCTGATACAGCGGCTGCAGCTCTTCGTCGGTGACCTCGACCTGGTCGAAGAAGCTGTCCTTCTCCAGTGCGACGTATTCCAGCACCACTTGCTCAGGGCTCATGAACTCGCTGGCGTGCTCGTCGTAATAAGCGCTGACATCGCTATCGGTCAGCTCGATAGACGCAGGATCAGCCTTGATCGTACGGCTGGCAAAATCGCGGGTCTGACGCTCCAGATTGGCGAAAGCACGCGCTTCTTGCTCGGTCACGAAACTGCTGGCACCGAGCCCGGCACGCAGTTGGCCAATCAGCATTTCCTCTTTCAGCATCTGACGGAATTGCAAACGGCTGTAACCCATCTGGCGGATCACCTGATCGAAGCGCGCAGCATCGAAACGGCCATCGGTCTGGAATTCAGGCGTTTGCAAAATGACCTGATCCAAAGCGCCCTCTGAGAAGGCGAAATCCGCATCGCCGGCTGCCTGCAGCAGCAACTTGCGATCGATCAGCCCTTTGAGCGAGGCCTCGCGCAGCAGCTTCTCATCGAGCAGCGAGGCATCGAAGTCACGTCCCAACTGCTGCAGCAATTGACGGCGCTGCATCTCAACGGCCCGGTTCAGCTCGTCGAGGGTAATGGTGTCACCGTTCACGTCCGCCGCATTGTTGCGATTGCTGGTTCCCGTGACGATGGCTTCGAAACCGGTAAAGGCCATCAGCATGACGATGAGGCCGATAATGATTTTGGCAATCCAACCGCGTGAATTGTCCCTGATGTTTTGCAGCATGCTTCCCCCAGAACGGCCGTACAGACTCACCAGCCGCGCAGTGTGGGTAATGTCCAGATAGAAGAAAGGCGCATCCTTGGATGCGCCTTCTCGTAACGTGTTAAGCGGCCAGTGCAGCGGAGTCTGCGACTACCTGCCCTGCCTCCTAACAACCGCCAGAACTAGCCTGACGGCGAGGCAAACCCGGAAGACGCTTAGTTAACGGCGTCTTTCAGAGCCTTGCCAGCTTTGAAGCCTGGGATCTTGGCAGCAGCGATGCTGATCGGCTTGCCAGTCTGCGGGTTGCGACCGGTACGGGCAGCGCGCTCTTTGACAGCGAAAGTACCGAAACCAACCAGTACAACGGAATCACCAGCCTTCAGAGCGCCAGTGACGGATTCAATCACTGCATCCAGCGCGCGGCCAGCAACAGCTTTCGGGATATCAGCAGATGCAGCGATGGCATCGATCAGTTCCGACTTGTTCACTCTAAGTCCCCTTATTTCTGTTGAGTTTGTTTCTTGATTTTTAGTGTAAGCAAAGCGGGTGCTGGATGGCCTGCTGACACAATAAGAGCCGCTTTATAACAAGGGCTCAAAAATTGTGTCAAGGAAGCCCCCCGGCTAATGCGTGCTAATTCGCTCCTTGGAATCAGACTCGCGTTTGTCATCCGTTGCAACCATCTCGGGAGCCGCATCGGGCAAGGGCTCCGGGGCGTATTGCAGCGCAATTTGCAGGACCTCGTCAATCCATTTAACCGGTTTAATCTGCAGGTCTTGCTTAATATTTTCCGGAATTTCTTTCAGATCACGCACATTTTCTTCCGGAATGATCACCGTCTTGATTCCACCACGATGCGCAGCCAACAATTTTTCCTTGAGCCCACCAATGGCCAGCACCTGACCTCGCAAGGTGATCTCGCCGGTCATGGCAACGTCGGCCCGCACCGGAATCTGCGTCAGCGCCGAAACCAGTGCCGTGCACAAACCGATGCCTGCACTCGGGCCATCCTTGGGCGTGGCGCCTTCTGGCATATGGATGTGAACGTCGCGCTTCTCGTTGAAGTCTGCAGGGATCCCCAGACTTTTCGCCCGACTGCGCACCACTGTCATGGCGGCCGTCATCGACTCTGCCATGACATCGCCCAGCGAGCCGGTCTTGATCAGATTGCCCTTGCCAGGCACCACTGCGGTCTCGATGGTGAGCAACTCGCCCCCCACCTGCGTCCAGGCCAAACCTGTCACTTGCCCGATCTGATCCTGCTGTTCGGCAAGGCCGTAGCGATGCTTGCGCACACCCAGGAAGTGCTCCAGCGCATCCGCGGTTACCGTGACCTGGAAACGCTTCTCGCGCACGTGCTCCTTGACCACTTTGCGGCATACCTTGGCGATTTGTCGCTCCAGGCTGCGCACGCCAGCTTCGCGCGTGTAGTAACGAATGATGTCGCGAATCGCCGATTCCTCGAGCTCCAGCTCGCCCTTTTTCAGACCATTGGCCTGTATCTGCTTGGGCACCAGGTACTTGATGGCGATGTTGACCTTCTCATCCTCGGTGTAACCCGGCAGGCGGATGACTTCCATCCGATCCAACAGGGGACCTGGAATGTTCATCGAGTTGGCGGTGCAGAGGAACATCACATCCGACAGGTCATAATCGACCTCCAGATAATGATCGTTGAAATTGTGATTCTGTTCGGGATCAAGGACTTCGAGCAGCGCCGAAGCAGGATCACCGCGCATGTCCTGACCCATCTTGTCGATTTCGTCGAGCAAGAACAGCGGGTTGCGCACGCCAACCTTGGTCATCTTCTGAATCAGACGACCCGGCATCGAACCGATGTAGGTACGACGGTGACCACGAATCTCGGCTTCGTCACGTACGCCACCGAGCGCCATACGCACGAACTTGCGATTGGTCGCGGTAGCGATGGACTCAGCCAGCGAGGTCTTGCCCACGCCGGGCGGGCCAACCAGGCACAGCACTGGCCCCTTGAGTTTCTTCACCCGCTTCTGCACGGCGAGATACTCAAGGATGCGCTCCTTGACCTCTTCCAGACCGTAATGATCGGCATCGAGAATGCTCTCGGCACGCGCCAGATCCAGGCGCACCTTGCTCTCTGCCTTCCACGGTACATTCACCAGCCAGTCGATATAGGAACGCACCACGGTGGCTTCGGCGGACATCGGCGACATCTGCTTGAGCTTGTTCAGCTCAGCATTGGCCTTGGTCAGCGCCTCCTTGGACAGGCCGGCGTTATCGATGCGCTTGCGCAGCTCATCGAGCTCGTTATGGCCCTCATCGATGTCGCCCAGCTCCTTCTGAATGGCCTTCATCTGCTCATTCAGGTAGTACTCGCGCTGACTGCGCTCCATCTGCTTCTTCACGCGGCCACGAATGCGCTTCTCGACCTGCAGCAGATCGATTTCGGCATCCAATAGCGCCAAAACGTGCTCGACGCGGGCGGACAGCGAGGTAATTTCGAGAATTTCCTGCTTCTGCTCGATCTTCAACGCCATGTGCGCAGCCATGGTGTCAACCAGACGGCTAGGCTCATCGATGCTGTTGAGCGACGACAGCACTTCGGCTGGCACCTTCTTGCCCAACTGCACATATTGCTCGAACTGACTGAGCAGGCTGCGAGTAAATACTTCTGACTCACGCTCTGCGGTTTCACCCTCTTCGAGAGGTTGCACTTCAGCACGGCAGTGATCGTCGATTTCGATGAAACGCTCGATGGCGCCCCGCTGCTCACCCTCGACCAGCACCTTGACGGTGCCATCGGGCAGCTTGAGCAGCTGCAGGACGGTGGCAACAGTGCCGACACGATAAAGATCCTGATCATCCGGATCATCGACCGCAGGATTCTTCTGGGCCACCAGCAGAATCTGTTTGTCGCCCGTCATCGCAGCCTCGAGGGCCTCGATGGATTTCTCACGCCCGACGAAAAGCGGGATGACCATGTGCGGATAGACCACTACATCGCGCAATGGCAGGAGAGGCAATTCGATGGTTGTCTTCATGATTTCGGCTCAGCGGCGGCCATAAGGCCGTAAACAGGCGGGATTACCCTTGGCTTTTAAGATGGGGGTAGCTCCCGTAAAAAACAAGCGCAAAGTCCATAAAAGCGAAGGGGCCAGTTAGGCCCCTTCTTTGCGTCATGTAACAGCTCGGCTACGCGTCTGGCGCGGCCTTTGCGGGCGGCTCGCTGTTCTCGTAGATCAACAGCGGCTTGGAGGTTCCTTCGATCACGCTTTCGTCGATCACCACCTTGCTCACGTCCTGCTGGGACGGGATCTCGTACATGGTGTCGAGCAGAATGCCCTCGAGGATCGAACGCAAGCCACGAGCACCGGTCTTGCGCTCCAGTGCCTTCTGCGCCACGGACTTCAGCGCATCCGGACGGAACTCCAGATCAACGCCCTCCATCTCGAACAGCTTGGCATACTGCTTGGTCAGCGCATTCTTCGGCTCGGTGAGAATCTGCACCAGGGCAGCCTCATCCAATTCTTCCAGCGTTGCGATGACCGGCAAGCGACCAACGAACTCAGGAATCAGGCCGAACTTGACCAGATCGTCCGGCTCGACCTCACGCAGAGACTCGCCGATCTTCTTGCCCTCCTGCTTGCTACGCACTTCTGCACCGAAACCGATGCCGCCCTTGGTGGAGCGAGCCTGAATGACTTTCTCCAGCCCGGCGAATGCACCGCCGCAGATGAACAGGATGTTACGCGTATCCACCTGCAGGAACTCCTGCTGCGGATGCTTGCGCCCGCCTTGCGGCGGAACCGAAGCCACAGTGCCTTCGATCAGCTTGAGCAGCGCCTGCTGCACGCCCTCACCCGACACGTCACGAGTGATCGACGGGTTGTCGGATTTGCGCGAGATTTTGTCGATCTCGTCGATGTAGACGATACCCATCTGGGCCTTCTCGACATCGTAATCGCACTTCTGCAGCAGCTTCTGAATGATGTTCTCGACGTCCTCGCCCACATAACCGGCTTCGGTCAGGGTGGTGGCATCGGCAATGGTGAATGGCACATTGAGCAGGCGCGCCAGGGTTTCCGCCAGCAGCGTCTTGCCCGAACCAGTCGGACCGATAAGCAGGATGTTGCTCTTGCCCAGCTCGACGTCATCTTTCTTGTCACGCTGATTCAGGCGCTTGTAGTGGTTGTATACAGCAACCGAAAGCACCTTCTTCGCCCGCTCCTGGCCGATCACGTACTGATCGAGGATGCCACTGATCTCCTTGGGAGCTGGCAATTTGTGCGCGTTGCTCTCGGCCTGGGCTTCCTGCACCTCCTCGCGGATGATGTCATTGCACAGGTCGACGCACTCGTCGCAGATGAAGACGGAAGGACCGGCGATCAATTTTCGCACTTCATGCTGGCTTTTGCCGCAGAAGGAGCAATAAAGCAGTTTGCCGTTGTCCTCGCCGTTACGGGTATCAGTCATTCGATCAATCCAATACGGTAGGCTTGAAACACAAGATGAAGGCAAATGCGGGCATTTTCAAGGGCGCGGCTCGCGCTCGTGATCAATGCCCGCATGCGAAACCTCATCTAGACCGGCATTTGCCGCTTTTCATGAACGGCATCGACGAGACCGTACTCGACGGCGCGCGGGGCACTCATGAAGTAGTCACGGTTGGTGTCGCGCTCGATGGTTTCCAGATCCTGGCCAGTGTGGTGGGCCAGCAACTCATTCAAACGCTGGCGAATGAACAGGATTTCACGGGCATGGATATCGATGTCCGAAGCCTGACCCTGGAAGCCGCCCAACGGCTGGTGAATCATCACGCGCGAGTTAGGCAGGCAAAAACGCTTGCCCTTGGCGCCACCAGCCAACAGGAAAGCGCCCATGCTGCAGGCCTGACCGATGCAGGTCGTGGAGACATCCGCCTTGATGAACTGCATGGTGTCGTAGATCGCCATGCCGGCAGTCACCGAGCCACCTGGCGAGTTGATGTACAGGTGAATGTCCTTGTCAGGATTCTCTGCTTCCAGGAACAGCAACTGGGCGCAGATCAGGTTGGCCATATAGTCCTCGACCTGACCAACCAGAAAGATCACACGCTCCTTGAGCAGGCGCGAATAGATGTCATAGGCACGCTCGCCACGAGCGGATTGCTCGATGACCATCGGCACCAGGCCGCCAGCGGCCTGGATTTCAGGCATGTTTTGCATAAAAGGATTGCGGGACATGTCTTGCGCTCACTCCCTAATAGTCATGTCTCAAATACGCATAAGCCAGCACGGAGGCTGGCTTATGGTGGTGTACTCGAACGGGGTTACGAGATCAGTCGGCTTTAGGAGCTTCCGCCGGCTTGACTGCGTCTTCGTAGGAAACCGCTTTATCGGTCACGTTGGCCTTCTGCAGAACAGTATCTACAACTTGCTCTTCCAGTACAACCGAACGTACTTCGTTCATTTGCTGGTCGTTCTTGTAGTACCAGGCAACTACCTGCTCCGGCTCTTGGTAAGCGGAGGCCATCTCTTCGATCAGCTCGCGCACACGGGCTTCATCCGGCTTGAGCTCGAACTGCTTGACCACTTCAGCGACGATCAGGCCCAGCACGACACGGCGCCTGGCTTGCTCTTCGAACAGCTCGGCCGGCAGTTGATCTGGCTTGATGTTGCCACCAAATTGCTGAACGGCCTGCACGCGCAGACGATTCACTTCATTCCCGATCAGCGCTTTCGGCACTTCAACCGGGTTGGCAGCCAGCAAGCCATCCATTACCTGGTTCTTGACCTTGGATTTGATAGCCTGACGCAGCTCGCGCTCCATGTTCTTGCGAACTTCGGCACGGAAACCTTCCAGACCACCTTCCTTGATACCGAACAGGGCGAAGAACTCGTCGTTCAGCTCAGGCAGTTGCGGAGCGGAGACGCTGTTCACGGTGACAGTGAACTCGGCGGTTTTGCCGGCCAGATCGAGGTTCTGGTAGTCCTCTGGGAAAGTCGGGTTGATCACGCGCTCTTCACCAGCCTTGGCACCCACCAGGGCGTCTTCGAAGCCCGGGATCATGCGACCGGAACCCAGCACCAGCTGGGTGCCCTTGGCACTACCGCCAGCGAAGGCTTCACCGTCGATCTTGCCAACGAAGTCGATGTTCAGCTGATCGCCATTCTCGGCAGCACGCTCAACAGTTTCGAAACGGGTGTTCTGCTTGCGCAGGATGTCGAGCATGTTGTCGACGTCGCTGTCGACTACATCGGCTTCGAGACGCTCAATGGCGATGGTGTCGAAGCCGGAAACCTGAAACTCAGGGAACACTTCGAAGGTAGCGACGTATTCCAGATCCTTGCCCTTCTCGAAGGACTTCGGCTCTACAGCCGGAGCACCGGCCGGGTTCAGCTTCTGCTCGACCACGGCTTCGTAGAAGGTAGCCTGGATCAGGTCGCCCAGTGCTTCCTGACGAGCAGCGTCTTCGTAACGCTGACGAATCACGCTCATCGGCACCTTGCCAGGACGGAAGCCAGGAACCTTGGCACGACGGGCAGTCTGTTGCAGACGCTTGTTGACTTCGGTCTCGATGCGCTCGACGGGTACGCCGACGGTCATGCGACGCTCAAGAGCAGAAGTGCTTTCAACAGAAACTTGCATGGATATTCCTCGTTGCACAGACAAAAGCCGGCTAGAACCGGCCCCGAATTCAAGGCCAAGCATTCTAGAGGGTCAATATTAAGAAGTCACCCTAGAAGCAGGCGTTAATGCGGGAGGATTTGTAAGATGGTGCGGACGGAGAGACTCGAACTCTCACACCTTGCGGCGCCAGAACCTAAATCTGGTGTGTCTACCAATTCCACCACGTCCGCGTGGCTTTGCAGCTTAAAACAAAAACGCCAGGCTTTTGGCCTGGCGCTTTGGAATATGGGGTGGACGATGGGAATCGAACCCACGACACCAGGAGCCACAATCCTGTGCTCTACCAACTGAGCTACGCCCACCATATTGCATTTTGCTTACCCAGCTTGCCTGACCGCCAAATGGCGCACCCGGCAGGACTCGAACCTGCGACCATCCGCTTAGAAGGCGGATGCTCTATCCAGCTGAGCTACGGGCACTTATCCATCCGCTAGCGCAGACTTAAAGCTTTTGGCTCCAACCTCACCACCAGGGCTTGGCTCTTGCCGCCTCACCCAGCGAGTGGCTGTTCCTGAGAAGCGGGGCGAATGTTATAGACGCCTCCCAACCTCGTCAACAGAAATTTTCAAAAAAATTCAGCGATTTAAAGGAGTTACGCGAAAACAGTGGTGGGCGCCTTTGCCCAAGTGAGCGCCCATGCGAGAATGCGCGTCCTTTTTTCATCCTTATTAATGGTTAACCAGCGCAATGACCGCACAACTGATCGACGGCAAGGCGATCGCCGCCAGCCTCCGCCAGCAGATTGCCCAACGTGTCGCCGAACGCCGCCAGCAAGGCCTTCGTGCGCCAGGCCTGGCTGTGATCCTGGTGGGCACCGATCCGGCCTCCCAGGTCTATGTGTCACATAAACGCAAGGATTGCGAAGAAGTCGGCTTTGTTTCCCGTGCCTATGATCTGCCGGCCGAGACCAGTCAGGCTGATCTGCTCGCCTTGATCGACGAGCTCAACGAGGATCCAGCCATCGACGGCATTCTGGTTCAGCTGCCGCTGCCGGAGAATCTGGATTCTTCGCTGCTGCTCGAACGCATCCGTCCGGATAAAGATGTGGACGGTTTCCACCCCTACAACATCGGCCGCCTGGCCCAGCGCATGCCGCTGCTGCGTCCCTGTACTCCCAAGGGCATCATGACCCTGCTGGAAAGTACCGGTGTCGATCTCTACGGCCTGCACGCCGTGGTAGTCGGCGCGTCCAATATCGTCGGACGCCCGATGGCCATGGAGTTGTTGCTGGCCGGTTGCACCGTGACCGTCACCCACCGTTTCACCAAGGATCTGGCTGGCCACGTAGGTCAGGCCGATATCGTCGTAGTCGCGGCGGGCAAGCCGGGCCTGGTCAAGGGTGAGTGGATCAAGCCGGGCGCCATCGTCATCGACGTCGGCATCAACCGCCAGGAAGACGGCAAGCTGGTTGGCGACGTGGTCTACGAGACCGCCCTGCCCCGCGCCGGCTGGATCACCCCGGTTCCGGGCGGCGTCGGCCCCATGACCCGCGCCGGCCTGCTGGAAAACACCCTGCACGCAGCTGAACACCTGCACAAATAAGCAGCGCTGCACAACGAACAACGGCACCCAAGGGTGCCGTTGTCGTTTCTGCCACTTGAATCAGTTGCGCGCCTGCTCCCAAGACTTGAGCAACTCGTCGTAGGCGATGGTTTCACCTTTAGGTTTCTCGTTAGCCAGCTTGGGCTTCGGTGCACCCGGCTGGTCGAACCAGTACTGCGGGTCACGCGGCTCGTTCAGCTTCGGCCCACACTCGCCCAGCACACCGGAACGCTCCAGACGACCGAGCATGGTGTCCTGCGCTGCGGCCAGGCCATCGAGCGCCTGCTGCGGGGTCTTGTCGCCGCTGGCGGCCTCGGCAATGAACTGCCACCACAACTGTGCCAGACGCGGATAGTCCGGTACGTTGGTACCGGTCGGCGTCCACTGCACGCGCGCCGGGCTGCGGTAGAACTCCACCAGGCCACCGAGTTTGGGCGCCACGTCGGTCATGGCCTGCGAGTTGATGTCCGACTCGCGGATCGGCGTCAGACCGACCAGAGTTTTCTTAAGCGACACGGTCTTGGAAGTGACGAACTGGGCGTAGAGCCAAGCGGCCAGGCGTTGTTTCTCTGGAGTGGAATTGAGGAAAGTCCAGGAGCCGGTATCTTGGTAACCGAGTTTCATGCCCTCCTCCCAGTACGGCCCCTTAGGTGAAGGTGCCATGCGCCATTTCGGTGTGCCATCGTCGTTGACCACCGGCAAGCCCGGCTTGGTCATGTCGGCAGTGAAGGCGGTGTACCAGAAGATCTGCTGAGCAATCGCTCCTTGCGCCGGCACCGGGCCGGACTCGGAGAAGGTCATGCCCTGCGCTTCCGGCGGCGCATACTGACGCATCCAATCGACGTATTTCTGCGTGGCGAATACCGCCGCCGGCCCGTTGGTGTCTCCACCGCGGGCGACACTGGAACCGACTGGCCGGCAGCCATCGACGCGAATCCCCCACTCATCCACCGGTAGACCATTGGGCAGTCCCTTGTCGCCACCGCCAGCCATGGAGAACCAGGCATCGGTGAAGCGCCAGCCCAGCGACGGATCTTTCTTGCCGTAGTCCATGTGACCATAGACGCGCTTACCGTCGATCTCTTTGACGTGTACCGAGAAGAATTCAGCAATGTCCTCGTAGGCTGACCAGTTCACCGGCACGCCCAGCTCGTAGCCGTAGATTTCCTTGAACTTGGCCTTCAGCTCCGGGCGCTCGAACCAGTCGGCGCGGAACCAGTAGAGGTTGGCGAACTGCTGATCAGGTAACTGATAAACCTTGCCGTCCGGTCCGGTGGTGAAGGACAGGCCGATGAAGTCGTCAAGATCGAGAGTCGGCGAGGTAAAATCCTTACCTTCATTGGCCATCATGTCGGTGATCGAGACCGCCTTGCCGTAGCGGAAGTGGGTGCCGATCAGATCCGAGTCATTGACCCAGCCGTCATAGATGTTCTTGCCCGACTGCATTTGCGTCTGCAGTTTCTCGACTACATCGCCTTCCTGCATCAGGTCATGCTTGAGCTTGATGCCGGTGATTTCGCTGAACGCCTTGGCCAGCACCTTGGACTCATACTCGTGAGTGGTCAGGGTTTCCGAAGCGACATTGATGTTCATGCCACGAAACGGCTCGGCAGCCTTGATGAACCATTTCAGCTCTTCGAGCTGTTGCTCCGGCGTCAGTGTCGAGGGATTGAACTCATCGGCGATCCATTTCTTCGCGGCCTCTTCATAGGCATCCGCCCAGGCTGCACCACTCAAACCGGACAACGCCAGCAAGGCGGCCAACGCCATGCTATGTCGGGTCTTGTTGTTATTGTCGAACATAGAGACCTCCATCTCAGGATATGGGGAGAGGCATACCGGCGGCAGCCCGGCTCAGCCCCAGCGCATGACTGCGCACAACCACAACAGTGATAGCAGCGACGCTATCCACACGCTCCAGTCGGTCACGCCGATTACCAGCAGATGCAGGTAGGCGCTGCCGAGCAGACCGATGAACAACCGATCACCACGGGTGGTGGTGATCGGCAGAAAACCCTTGCGCTCGACGCACGGCCAGCGCAGCTCGATCAAGGTCATACCGGCTAGCAGCACGGCGATGCAGCCGAAGAACAGCGCGGTCGGCAGAGTCCAGGCCATCCAGCTCATGATGAACCTCCCTTACACGCGACCGAGGGCGAAGCCCTTGGCCACGTGGTTGCGAACGAACCAGATCACCAGCATCCCGGGGATGATGGTCAGCACCCCGGCAGCGGCTAGCACACCCCAATCGATACCCGAGGCGGACACGGTACGGGTCATCACCGCCGCGATGGGTTTGGCGTCCACCGAGGTCAGGGTGCGCGCCAGCAGCAACTCAACCCAGGAGAACATGAAGCAGAAGAAGGCGGTGACGCCGATACCGGAGCGAATCAACGGGATGAAGATCTTCACGAAGAATTTCGGGAAGCTGTAGTCGTCGATATAGGCCGTCTCGTCGATTTCCTTCGGCACGCTGGACATGAAGCCTTCGAGGATCCACACCGCCAGCGGCACGTTGAACAGGCAGTGCGCCAATGCCACGGCGATATGGGTATCGAACAGGCCGATGGACGAGTACAGCTGAAAGAACGGAAGCAGGAACACCGCTGGAGGCGCCATGCGGTTGGTCAGCAGCCAGAAGAACAGGTGCTTGTCGCCGAGAAATCGGTAGCGCGAGAAGGCATAGGCCGCCGGCAGCGCCACGCTGAGCGAGATCAGCGTATTGAGGCTGACGTAGTACAGCGAGTTGAGATAGCCCTCGTACCAGCTGCGGTCGGTGAAGATCACCCGGTAGTTGTCCAGGGTGAAACTCTGCGGCCACAGGCTGAGCCCACCTAGTATCTCGGTATTGCTCTTGAACGACATGTTCAGCAGCCAGTAGATCGGCACCAGCAGGAACAGGAAATAGATCAGCAGTACCAGGCGTTTACGTAGCGTCATGGTCGGCCTCAGCGGGTTTTGTCGTCGTGGGTCATGGCGGTGTAGAACAGCCAGGACACCAACAGGATGATCAGGAAGTACACCAGCGAGAACGCCGCCGCCGGGCCCAGGTCGAACTGGCCGACGGCCATCTGCGTCAGGGTCTGGCTGAGGAAGGTGGTGGCGTTGCCCGGCCCGCCACCGGTTAGCACGAAGGGCTCGGTGTAGATCATGAAGCTGTCCATGAAGCGCAACATCACCGCAATCAGCAGCACGCTCTTGAGCTTGGGCAACTGGATATGGCGGAATACCGCCCAGCTCGACGCGCGGTCAATGCGCGCCGCCTGGTAATAGACGTCGGGAATGGCGCGCAGGCCCGAATAGCACAGCAGTGCCACCAGCGACGTCCAGTGCCAGACGTCCATGATCAGCACCGTCACCCAGGCGTCCATGGTGTTGGCCGCGTAGTTGTAGCTGATGCCCAGGCTGTTCAGCGCCCACCCCATCAAGCCGATGTCGGCGCGACCGAAGATCTGCCAGATGGTGCCGACCACGTTCCACGGGATCAGCAGCGGAATGGCCATCAGGATCAGGCACAGCGAAGCCCAGCGCCCGCGCGTCGGCATGCACAGGGCGATGGCGATGCCCAGCGGAATCTGGATCAGCAACACGCAGGCGGAGAAGATGAACTGGCGCAACAGCGAGTCATGTAAGCGCGGATCCTGCAGCACCTGGCGATACCAGTCGACGCCGACGAAGTAGCGCGTGGACGGGTCGAAGATATCCTGCACCGAGTAGTTGACCACCGTCATCATCGGCACGATGGCGCTGAACGCCACCAGCAGGAATACCGGCAGCACCAGCCACCAGGCCTTGTTGTTCTGCACCTTCATGGCGCCACCTCCACCAGGTAGTCGTCGGCATAGAGCATCAGCCACTGCGCCGGAAAGCTCAGGTACACCTGCTCGCGCGGCACTGGCTGGTCTTCCTGCAAACGCGCCTTGAGCACCTGGCCATCGAGGTCGAAGGTAAGGATCTTGTAGGTACCGAGATCCTCGACGTGCAGCACCTGGCCGCACAGCGCGTCTTCATAAGCGCCATCCCAGATGTGCACGAACTCGGGGCGGATACCCACCTGCAGACGCTTGCCGTCCAGTTCGGCGAGACGCCGATTGAGCGCATCGGAGAGTGGTAGCTGGGTGCCCGCGAAGCGCACCCCGCCCTCGCAGCACTGCACGTCGATCAGGTTCATCCCGGGACTGCCGATGAAATAGCCGACGAAAGTGTGTCCGGGGCGCTCGAACAGCTCGCGCGGGGTACCGAACTGGACGATCTGGCCGCCATACATCACCGCGATCTTGTCGGCGAAGGTGGAGGCCTCCAACTGGTCGTGGGTGACGTAGACCATGGTGATGTTGAACTGCTCATGGATCTGCTTGAGCTTGCGCCGCAGCTTCCATTTCAGGTGCGGGTCGATCACCGTCAGCGGTTCGTCGAAGAGAATCGCCGAGACGTCGTCACGCACCAGGCCACGACCCATGGAGACTTTCTGCTTCTCGTCGGCGGTGAGGTTGCGCGCTTTCTTGTGCAGCAGCGGATGCAGCTCCAGCACCTCGGCGATCTCGTGCACCTTGCTCATTACCCGTGCTTCATCCATGCCCTGGTTGCGCAACGGGAAGGCCAGGTTGTCGAACACCGTCATGGTGTCGTAGACCACCGGAAACTGGAAAACCTGGGCGATGTTGCGCTCTTGCGGCGACAGCGTGTTGACCGCCTTGCCGTCGAACTGCACCTCGCCCTGGGATGGGCTGAGCAGGCCGGAGATGATGTTGAGCAAGGTGGACTTACCGCAGCCAGACGGTCCCAGCAGCGCATAGGCGCCGCCCTGCTGCCAGACGTGGTTCATCTCGCGGATCGCGTAGTCTTCCGGCGCCTTCGGCACGCCGCTGTAGCTGTGCGCGAGGTTGTGCAAGCGAATCTCGGCCATCAGGCAGCCCTCCCCTGACGACGGCTGGGCGCCTGCACCAACTGCCCATCGGCGGCGAAGACGAACAGCTTGTGGGTGGGGATGTAGATCAGGATCGGCGTATCCACCGCATACTCGTGCACGCCCGGCAAATGCAGCACCAGCACGAACTGCTCGTTGCGCACATGCAGGAAGGTTTCCGAGCCGCTGATCTCGGCCAACTCGACGGTTACCGCCAGCTCCAGATCATCGTCATTGGACGGCACCAGGCCGATATGGCTGGGGCGCACGCCAAAACGATACTCGCCCTCGGCGATGCCGCGCAGATCGGGGTTGAGCGGAAAGTGCACACAGTCGGCGAAGCTCACCTCGGAGCCGCTGATGCGCCCCGGCATCAGGTTGATCGCAGGCTCCGAGAACAGCTCGGCGGCCAGCACCTGTTGCGGGCGGTGGTAGACCTCAGCAGTTTTGCCGCTCTGCACCACCCGGCCTTCGTGGAGGATGGTGGTGGTGCCGCCCAGTGCCAGCGCCTCGTTGGGCTCGGTGGTGGCGTAGATGGCGATGGTATGGCGCGCCTGGAACAGCTCGCGCATTTCCTGGCGCAGCTCCTCGCGCAGCTTGTAGTCGAGGTTGACCAGCGGCTCATCGAACAGGATCAGCGAAGCATCCTTGACCAGCGCCCGCGCCATGGCCGTGCGCTGCTGCTGGCCGCCGGACAGCTCCAGTGGGTAGCGCGACAGCAGTTTCTCGATGCGTAGCATGCGCGCCGTGGCCTCGACCTTCTCGACGATCTGCTCCTTGGCTACACCGGCCTGACGCAGTGGCGAGGCGATGTTCTCGAATACCGTCAGGGTCGGGTAGTTGATGAACTGCTGATAGACCATCGACACGTTGCGCTGGCGCACCGGCACCCCGGTGACATCGGCGCCGTTCATCAGCACCCGGCCGCTATTGGGCCGATCCAACCCGGCCATCAGTCGCATCAGGCTGGTCTTGCCGGCCAGGGTACGGCCGAGCAGAACGTTGAAGGAGCCGGGTTCGAAACTCAGGCAAGCGTCGTCGATATGCACCTGGCCGTCGACGATACGGGTGACGTGTTCGAGCTTGAGCGACATGGCCTGTCCTTTTTCTTGTCGTGCCATTCGATTGCGAACATCGATAGCGACAAGCGTGCCAGCCCCCCAAAACCTAACGCATCTCTTTGATAAGAGTTGAAAAGTCTGCCAACGAGCAGCGCGCAGCCAGTTTTCCACTGAACACTTTTGAACAGTCGAATGTGAACAACTGAACAATTCGTTCGTTGACTTTGAACAGTCTTGAACGAAACTGGATCGATCGCGGCGCAGATCGCGAACCAACAAGAAGAGACCGCCAATGACCGACGCTGCCCGCGCCCCGGCGCACGACGCCATCATCCAGGAGTCCTGGTCGCGCTGCCGTGACTACGGCCTGACTCACCAGAGCACGCCACGCTTCGACCCACCGGCGCCCGGCGATCTTTCGGCCCTGCTGGAAAGCCGCCAGGCCCTGGTGCAGACCACTCACCAGGAAGTGCTGCCCTACTACGGCACCATCCTGTCCAACTCCAATTGCCTGATCATGCTCGCCGACGACCAGGGCCGACTGCTGCAATCCTGGGGCGACCAGCGCTTCATCGAACCACGCCAGGCCGCCGGATTCGTCGCCGGTGCCAGCTGGCTGGAGCGTTACACCGGCACCAACGCCATCGGCACCGCGCTCAGTTGCGGCCAGGCCGTGCATATCCAGCACGACGAGCACTTTCTCAAGGCCAACCGTTTCATGACCGGCTCGGCCTCGCCGATCTTCGACGAACAACGGCGCATGATCGCCGTGCTCGACGTGTCCAGCGACAGCTACCTGCCGCAGGCGCACACCCTCGGCATGGTCAAGATGATGAGCCAATCGGTGGAGAACCGCCTGATCCTCAAGCTGTTCGCCGACCAGTACCACCTGCTCAGCTTCAATACCAGCCTCGACAACCTCGACAGCCCCTGGGCCGGCCTGGTGGTGTTCGACGAGCGGGGCCACGTGGTGTCAGCCAACCGCCGCGCCGATAACCTGCTCGGCCAGCCCCTGACCTACGGCGCCATCGAGCAGCTGTTCGATGTGCCGCTGCAGCAGTTGCTCAACCAGCCGGACGGCCAGCCATTCAACCTGCGCACCAGCGGCCACTTTCGTTTTCACGCACGGGTACGGCGCCCTGCCCGGCCCGTGCCGATCCGGGCGCGCGATTTCCGCCCACCCGCCACGCCCAGAGCGCTCGAGGAGCCACGACTGCATGCGCTGAGCCTGGGCGATGCGCGCATGGACAAGGCCATCCGTCAGGCCGAACGCTTGCTGGAAAAGGACATCCCGATCCTGGTACAGGGCGAAACCGGCGCCGGCAAGGAGGTCTTCGTCAAGGCGCTGCATCGCGCCAGCTCACGCGCCGAGCAGCCCTTCATCGCGGTCAACTGCGCGGCCATTCCGGCAGAACTGGTGGAGTCGGAACTGTTCGGCTACGAGAAAGGCGCCTTCACCGGTGCCAGCCAGAAAGGCCATGTCGGGCTGATCCGCAAGGCGCACAAAGGCACGCTGTTTCTCGACGAGATCGGCGACATGCCGCTGCGCGTGCAGGCCCGACTGCTGCGCGTGCTGCAGGAGCGCTGCGTACAACCGCTGGGGAGCAGCGAACTGCACCCGGTGGATGTGCGGTTGGTGTCTGCCACCAACCGCCCACTGCGCCAGGACGTCGACAGTGGGCAGTTCCGCGCCGACCTGTATTACCGCATCAGCGGCCTGAACCTGGAACTGCCACCACTGCGTGAGCGCAGCGACAAGCAGGCGCTGTTCCAGAAACTCTGGGAGCAGCACCGTGAACCTGGCCAACGTGCGGGCATCAGCCGCGAAGTACTGGAGCTGTTCCAGCATCACCCCTGGCCAGGCAACCTGCGCCAGCTCAGCAGCGTGTTGCGCGTGGCACTGGCCATGGCCGACGACCAGCCCATCCGCGCCGAGCACCTGCCGGACGACTTCTTCCTCGACCTGCCAACGGAGGTACCCCTGCCAGCGCATCTCGAGTCCGATGACCTGGCCAGCCAGTACCAGGCTTGCGGCGGCAATATCTCCTACCTCGCCCGTCACCTCGGCCTAAGCCGCAATACCCTGTACAAGCGTTTGCGCGAACAAGGTGTCAGACCCTGACAGGGCGTCTCGCCCTGATTCCCAGTCGCCAGCCCTGCTGCATGCCCGCTGCCGCCAACAGGATGGCCGCCACACCGAGCCACTGCAGTGCACTCAACCAATGATCGAAGGCCAGCCAGTCGACCAGGATCGCCGCGACCGGGTAGATGAACGACAGCGCACCGGTCAGCGCGGTCGGCAACTTCTGGATCGCGCCATACAGCAGCATGTACATCAATCCCGTGTGCACGATGCCCAGCGTCGCCAGGCTGGCCCAGGCGACATCACCCAGGGGTAACTGCCACCCCATCAACGGCGCCAGCATCAGCACACCCGTTAGCAACTGGATCAAGGCAATCAGGTGCGGCGGCGTACCGCTGAGACGTTTGACGATCAGTGCTGCAGCCGCATAGAGCAGCGCCGCAGCCAGCGCCAGGGCGATACCCAACAGGTAGTTGCCACCGGCCACCGCGCCCTGACCATGTGCACTGACGATCGCCAGCATGCCGATGAAGGCCAATGCCAGCCAACCAAGCTTGTGCAAGGTGATCCGCTCGCCAAGAAACAGCGCCGCCAAGCCCACCAGTATGAATGGCTGGACGTTGTACACCACGGTACTGACGGCGATGGAGGCCTGCGCATAGGAGGCGAACAACAGCAGCCAGTTGCCGACGATGGCCACGCCGCTGAGCACGGCCAGCAGTAATACTCGTCGTCCCAGCAACTCGGCGCGCAGCAGGCCCAACGCGGCGCAGACCAATAGCAGCATGCCGCCGCCGATCAGGCAGCGCCAGAACACTACATCCACCACGGCCTGGCCGGACACCAGCACGAACCAGCCGATAGTGCCGGAAATCAACATGGCGGCGACCATTTCCAGCGAGCCGCGTTTGAGGTTGTTGTCCATCAGTAGAGCCTCCTCAAGTGAGGCAATGATTATCCGAAGGTGCAACTTCCCTCACCATGGAGAATCTGAGGCAGAATCCGGCTCTCACCTTTTTTACGATGGCAGATTCCAGCTTTTCCCTAACGAGACCTGCAATGACCGATGAAATCGACCAGACCCTGATCGCCGCACTGATGGAAGATTCGCGACGTTCGCTCAAAGCCCTGGCGCAGATCAGTGGCCTTTCCTCCCCCAGCGTGGCCGAGCGCTTGCGCCGCCTGGAGGAACGCGGCGTGCTCAAGGGCTATACGGTGGAGATCGATCCACGTCATTTTGGCTATCAGTTGCAGGCCATCGTTCGCGTGCGACCACTGCCCGGCAAGCTGCACGAGGTGGAGCGATTGCTTCAGGCCACGCCGGAGTTCACCGAGTGCGACAAGGTCACTGGCGAGGACTGCTTCGTCGCTCGCCTGCACGTACGCTCCATGGAACAGCTGGACGAAGTGCTCGACCGCATCAACGGCTACGCCGAAACCAATACCGCCATCGTCAAGAAGACCTCGGTTCCCCGCCGACTGCCCCCGATGAACTGACAAGGAACGATCATGCGCTCATCCCTACGCTCCCTGCTCGTCACGCTCGGCCTATGCCTCAGCAGTCAGGCGGCCCTCGCCGAACTGAACCAGGCAGTCGATGCTGCCGTGAAACCGATGATGCAGGCCTACGCCATTCCCGGCATGGCCATTGCCATCAGCCACAAGGGACAGTCGCATGTCTTCGGGTACGGCGTCGCATCCCGCGAAAGCGGCAAGGCCGTGGATCGCCACACCCTGTTCGAGCTGGGTTCGATCAGCAAACTGTTCACCGCCACCCTTGGCGCCTACGCCGAAGCCCGCGGCACGCTGAATCTCAGCGACAACGCCAGCCAGTACCTGCCAGCCCTGCGCGGCAGCGCCTTCGATCACATCAGCCTGCTGGATCTGGCCACCTACACAGCCGGCGGCCTACCGCTACAGTTTCCGGACGCAGTCAGCAATGAGCAGCAGATGCTCGATTACTACCGCAACTGGCAGGCGGTCTACCCGCCAGGTACGCAGCGCCTGTACTCCAACCCCAGCATCGGCCTGTTCGGTCACCTGGCAGCTGCCAGCCTGGCCGAGCCGTTTCAACAGTTGATGGAGAAGGATCTGCTGCCACAACTGGGTCTGCAGGAAAGCTACGTGCAGATACCCGCCGAGCAGATGACGCGTTATGCCTGGGGTTATCGCGATGACAAACCTGTGCGGGTAAACCCCGGCGTACTGGACGCCGAAGCCTACGGCCTGAAATCCAGTGCCGCCGATATGCTGCGCTTCATCGACGCCAACCTGCGCCCGGACAAACTGCCCGCCCCCCTGCACCAGGCCATCAGCTCCACCCATCGCGGCTATTACCAGATCGGTGACATGACCCAGGCACTGGGCTGGGAGCGCTACACCTACCCCATCAGCCTGGAGAAACTGCAGGCCGGCAACTCAGCGGAAATGGCGCTGCAACCCCAGATAGTGGAGCGCTTCAGCGTGCCCAAACCAGCCGAAGGCGATCTGCTGCTGAACAAGACGGGTTCGACCAATGGTTTCGGCGCCTACATCCTGCTGCTACCGGCGCGCGATACCGGGCTGGTGATACTCGCTAACCGTAATTACCCCAACGCCGAGCGCGTGCGCCTGGCACTGCAACTGCTCGATGCCATCGAGCAGTAACCTAATCCCGGCAACGCACGTGAGCGCGGGCAGCATCGGTGCGCACAGCGCACCCTACTGACAGCCCTGCCGACTTCGTCAGGCCGAGAAGCCACCATCGATGGTCAGGTTGGCACCGGTGATATACGCCGCCTCCGGGCCAGCCAGATAGGCGACGAAACTGGCGATTTCCTCGGCCTTGCCGTAGCGCGGCAGGGCCATGGTCTGCTTCAGCGACTCGGCGAAATCCCCCTGATCCGGGTTCATGTCGGTATCCACCGGGCCCGGTTGCACATTGTTGACGGTGATGTCACGCGGCCCCAGGTCACGCGCCAGGCCCTTGGTGAAACCAGCTACCGCCGCCTTGCTCAGCGCATAGACCGAACCACCGGCGAACGGCATGCGCTCGGCGTTGGTGCTGCCGATGGTGATGATGCGACCGCCCTCACCCATCAGCCGCGCTGCTTCCTGGCTGGCGATCACCACGCTGCGCACGTTGACATCCAGGGTGCGATCCAGATCCTCGATGCTGAATTCATCGATCGGCGCTACCGCCAGCACACCGGCGTTGTTCACCAGGATATCGAGGCGCCCGAAACTCTCCTGCGTGTGGCGGATGGCAGCGCGAATAGCCTGCTCGTCACGGCTGTCGGCCTGGATGGCGATAGCGCGGCCGCCGCCGGCTTCGATTGCACGCACCACATCGAGGGCGCCTGTAGCCGATGAAACGTAGGTCAGTGCAACGGCAGCACCTTCTTTTGCCAGGCGCTGGGCAATGGCGGCACCGATGCCGCGGGAGCCACCCTGAATGAAGGCGACCTTGTTTTCGAGGGTTTTCTGAGTGCTCATGGGAAATCTCCTGAAACTGAGGGGTTGAATGGAACACGCCCTCAGTATTCACTCGGCATTCAAAACCGATAAGCTGGCAATTGCTATCTTCAGTCGATACCAATGGTTTATGGAGTGCCCATGGAAACCCTCAGCAGCATCGAGTGCTTCGTCCGCACCGCCGAGGCAGGCAGCTTCGCCGAAGCCGCGCGGCGCTTGGGCCTGACCCCGGCAGCCGTTGGCAAGAACGTCGCACGCCTGGAGTCCAACCTCGGCGTACGCCTGTTCCTGCGCAGTACGCGCCGGCTGACCTTGACCGAAGCCGGCGAACGCTTTCTGGCGGAAGTAAGCGGCGGCCTGGCGAGCATTCAGGGCGCGGTGGCGAACCTGGCGAGCAGCCAGGGGCAACCTGCGGGTACGTTGAAGGTGAGCATGGGTATGGCCTTCGGCCGCGACTACATCCTGCCGCACCTGAGCGATTTCCTCACACGCTACCCGGCGATCACCCCGGACTGGCACTTCGACAACCGTGCCGTAGACCTCATTGGTGAAGGCTTCGACGCGGCCATCGGCGGCGGCTTCGAATTGCCTCCCGGTGCGATTGCCCGGCAACTGGCGCCTGCCCACCGGGTGCTGCTGGCAGCTCCGGCCTATCTCGCCAAACACGCGCCCATCGCGCGACCGGAGGATCTGACGCAGCATGACGGCATTCTCATCCGCTCGCCGCAGACGGGTCGCGTGCGCACTTGGCCACTGCGTACGCGTGACGACCAACAAGCCACCCTCGAACTGAAGCAGCGCATGACCATGAACGATCCCGATGCGGCTTGCCATGCCGCTCTGCAAGGCCTTGGCATCACCCTGGTCAGCACCGTCCACGCGCTGCCCTATCTGCAACGCGACAGCCTGCAGCGGGTATTACCGGACTGGTACGTCGACACCGGCAGCCTGAGCCTGTACTTCAGCGCGCAGAAGCTGCTGCCGGCCAAGACCCGAGTATTCATCGACTTCATCGTCGAGCGATTTCGTGAACACCGCTGGGTGGAGCGTTTCGACGCTCGCCAACGCCGCTAGCAGCCCTCCCAGAAACGACAAAGGCCGCTATCCAGCGGCCTTTGTCGTTCAGCGCAGCACTTACTCGGCTAGACGCCAGGTGGTGCCGCCCTTACCGTCTTCCAGCACCACGCCCATCGCAGTGAGCTGGTCGCGGATACGGTCACTTTCCGCCCAGTTCTTGTCGGCACGAGCCTGCAGGCGTGCGGCGATCAGCGCATCGACCTCCGCGGCATCAACCTTGCCGGCAGCGCCCGCCTGAAGGAAGGCTTCCGGCTCCAGTTGCAGCACGCCGAGCACGCTGGCCAGTTGCTTGAGCTGGGCAGCCAGGCCGGCAGCGGCCTGCACGTCCGACTCACGCAGGCGGTTGACCTCACGAATCATCTCGAACAGCACCGCGCAGGCTTCCGGCGAGTTGAAGTCGTCGTCCATCGCCGCGCCGAAACGCTCGACGAACGCCTCGCCGCCAACAGGCGTGGCTTCCGGCAGGCCTTTGAGGCCGTTGTAGAAGCGCTCCAGGGCGCCCTTGGCTTCCTTGAGGCTCTCTTCCGAATAGTTGATCGGGCTGCGGTAGTGGCTGGATACCAGCAGGTAGCGCACCACCTCCGGGTGGTACTTCTCCAGCACCTCACGAATGGTGAAGAAGTTGCCCAGGCTCTTGGACATCTTCTCGCCATCCACGCGCACGGCGCCGGCGTGCATCCAGGCATTGGCGTACTGCTTACCAGTGGCCGCCTCGCTCTGTGCGATCTCGTTCTCGTGGTGCGGGAACACCAGATCCGGGCCGCCGCCATGAATGTCGAAGGTCTCACCGAGGCAGCAGGTGGACATCACCGAGCACTCGATATGCCAGCCCGGGCGCCCTGCGCCCCAAGGCGACTCCCAGCTCGGCTCGCCCGGTTTGACGCCCTTCCACAGGACGAAGTCCAGCGGGTCTTCCTTGGCCTCGTCGACCTCGATGCGCGCACCGATCTTCAGGTCTTCGATCTTCTTGCGCGACAGCTTGCCGTAGCCAACGAACTTGCCGACGCGGTAGTACACGTCGCCATTACCCGGCGCATAGGCATAGCCCTTGTCGATCAGGGTCTGGATCATCTGGTGCATGCCGGCGATATGGCCGGTGGCACGCGGCTCGATGTCCGGGCGCAGCACGGACAGGCGCGCCTCATCCTCATGCATCGCCGCGATCATGCGCTCGACCAGCGCCTCGAACGGCTCGCCGTTCTCATTGGCGCGCTTGATGATCTTGTCGTCGATGTCAGTGATATTGCGCACGTAGGTCACGTCATAGCCGCGCTGACGCAGCCAGCGGGTGACCACGTCAAAGGCAACCATTACCCGGGCGTGACCGATATGGCAGAAGTCATAAACGGTCATGCCGCACACGTACATGCGCACGCTGTTACCGATCAGCGGCTTGAACGGTTCCTTGACCTTGCTGAGCGTGTTGTAGATCGACAGTGCCATTACTGACCCCACGAATCGCGCAGCGTGACGGTACGGTTGAACACCGGCTTACCAGGCTGCGAATCCTTGTCCAGGCAGAAGTAGCCTTCACGCTCGAACTGGAAGCGGTCGTCAGCGCTGGCCTTGGCCAGGGATGGCTCAGCGCGGCAGCCGGTGAGCACCACCAGCGACTCGGGATTGATGTTGTCGAGGAAGCTGCCGCCCTCTTCGCTCTTCTCAGGATTGGCCGAGCGGAACAGGCGATCGTATAGGCGTACTTCGCACTCGACGCTCTCGGCGGCCGGCACCCAGTGGATCACGCCCTTGACCTTGCGCCCTTCGGGGTTCTTGCCCAGGGTATTCTCGTCATAGCTGCAGCGCAGTTCGACGATATTGCCAGCAGCGTCCTTGATGGCTTCATCGGCGCGAATCACGTAGCTGCCACGCAGACGTACTTCGCCACCCGGGATCAGGCGCTTGAAGCCATCCGGCGGGGTTTCCTCGAAATCACTGGCGTCGATGTAAATCTCGCGGGAGAACGGCAGCACGCGAACGCCCATGTCCTGCTTGGGATGACGCGCCAGCTCCAGGTTCTCGACCTGGCCTTGCGGATAATTGGTGATCACCACTTTCAGCGGCTTGAGCACGCACATGGCGCGCGCGGCATTGGCGTCCAGATCATCGCGGATGGCGAACTCGAGCATGCCGATATCCACCAGGCCGCCGGCGCGGTTGACGCCGATCATGTCGCAGAAGGCGCGGATCGAAGCCGGCGTGTAGCCGCGACGGCGGTAGCCGGACAGCGTCGACATGCGCGGGTCGTCCCAACCATTGACGTGACCTTCATCGACCAGTTGCTTGAGCTTGCGCTTGCTGGTGATGGTGTAGTTCAGGTTCAGGCGGGCGAATTCGTACTGGCGCGGCTGCGCAGGCACCGGCAGATTCTCCAGGAACCACTCGTACAGCGGGCGATGATCCTCGAACTCCAGGGTGCAGATGGAATGGGTGATACCCTCGATGGCGTCCGACTGGCCGTGAGTGAAGTCGTAGCTCGGGTAGATGCACCACTTGTCACCGGTCTGGTGGTGATGGGCGTGGCGGATGCGGTAGAGGATCGGGTCGCGCAGATTGATGTTCGGTGAGGCCATGTCGATCTTGGCGCGCAGCGAACGGGCGCCATCGGGGAACTCGCCGGCCTTCATGCGGGCGAACAGGTCGAGATTCTCTTCGACACTGCGCTCACGGAACGGGCTGTTCTTGCCCGGCTCGGTCAGGTTGCCGCGATACTCGCGCATTTCTTCGGCATTGAGGTCGCAGACGAAGGCTTTGCCCGCCTTGATCAGCTCGATGGCCCAGGCGTGCAGTTGGTCGAAATAATTGGAGGCGTAGCGCTCCTCGCCGGCCCACTTGAAGCCCAGCCACTCGACATCGGCCTTGATCGCGTCGATGTATTCCTGGTCTTCCTTGGCCGGGTTGGTGTCGTCGAAACGCAGGTTGCACTGGCCACCGAACTCTTCGGCCAGGCCGAAGTTCAGGCAGATGCTCTTGGCATGGCCGATGTGCAGGTAGCCGTTGGGCTCCGGCGGAAAGCGGGTCACGATCTTGGCGTGCTTGCCGCTGTCCAGGTCAGCCTGGACGATGGGACGCAGGAAGTTAGCAGCTTTTTCGACGGTAGGCTTGCTCATGGTGTCCTTAACAATACTGGCGCGGCACAGGGTAGGCCGCTTCGGGCAAAGTCCGTATCATAACCAACCTGTCAAGCCCCTGACAGGGTGCACGCCACCTTGGCAAGCGCTGTTCACCCCGAGCCATCGGCTCGAACCTGCCCCATCACGGATACGATCATGATCAAACTGCACACCAACCACGGCGTCATCACCCTGAACCTGTTCGCCGACAAGGCCCCGGAAACTGTGGCCAACTTCGAGCAATACGTGAAGGAAGGCCATTACGACGGCACCATTTTCCACCGCGTGATCGGCAACTTCATGATCCAGGGCGGCGGTTTCGAGCCGGGCATGAAGCAGAAGCCAACCCGCGCACCGATCAAGAACGAAGCCAACAACGGCGTGGCCAACAAGGTCGGCACCGTCGCCATGGCTCGCACCATGGAGCCGCACTCGGCCAGCGCGCAGTTCTTCATCAACGTCGCCGACAACAGCTTCCTCAACCACAGCGCACCGACCGTTCAAGGCTGGGGCTACGCCGTATTCGGTGAAGTGGTCGAAGGCATGGACGTGGTCGAGAAGATCAAAGGCGTCGCCACCACCATGAAATCGGGCCACCAGGACGTACCGGTCGACGACGTGATCATCGAGAAGGCTGAAGTCGTAGCCGAGTAAGTCGATGATCCTGCTGATCTCCGATCTGCACCTCGAAGAGAAACGCCCGGATATCACCCGGGCGTTTCTGCTTTTTCTCGCCACCCGCGCGCGCCAGGCCGAGGCGCTGTACATCCTCGGCGACTTCTTCGAAGTCTGGATCGGCGACGATGGCATGTCGCCCTTCCAGCATGAAATCGCCCGCGCCCTGCGCGAGCTGAGCGATGCAGGCACGCGCATCTACCTGATGCACGGCAATCGCGACTTTCTCATCGGCAAGCGCTTCTGCAGCGAGGCGGGCTGCACTTTGCTGAGCGATCCGCACAAGGTGCAGATGGGTGGCGAGCCGGTGCTGCTGATGCACGGCGACAGTTTGTGCACTCTGGACGTCGGCTACATGAAGTTGCGCCGCTGGCTGCGCAACCCGCTGTCGCTGCTGATCCTACGCAATCTGCCGCTGAGCACCCGGCAGAAGCTGGCGCGCAAGCTGCGCAACGAAAGCCGCGCGCAAACGCGGATGAAGGCCAGCGACATCGTCGATGTCACGCCCGAGGAAGTTGTTCGGGTAATGGCCGAGTACGGCGTGCGCACGCTGATCCATGGTCATACCCACAGACCGGCCGTGCATGAGCTGCACGTCAATGGCCAACCGGCACGACGCATCGTGTTGGGGGACTGGGATAGTCAGGGCTGGGCGTTGCAGATCGATGACAAAGGATTCAACCAGGCGCCGTTCGAGCTCACGCCTGCAAACGCCTCCAAACCGTAGCCCATAAACGGTTGTAGGAGCGGCTTCAGCCGCGAAAAGCCACGATGTAGGGCGGGTGAAACCCGCCATTTCCCTCGCGGCGGGTTTCACCCGCCCTACCCGTCTATTGCAGTGTTCGCGGCTGAAGCCGCTCCTACAATTATTGGAAAACCGCTTCGCGGCTGCTTTCTGCAGGCACACCGCTGTGGAAACGGAATTGCTCATCCGGCGTAGTGATCAGTTCCTGCTCCACCGCGCGTACCACCTCGATACGTGCATCCACGTCTGCTGCGTCACCATACAGATAGGCGAGCTTGAGATAACCCCGGTAGTGGCGCCCTTCGCTCTCCAGCAACCCGGCGTAGAACTTGGCCAACTCCGCATCCAGGTGCGGCACCAGCGCGGCGAAACGCTCGCAGGAGCGTGCCTCGATGAAAGCGCCGACCACCAGCACATCCACCAGCCGCTCCACTTCGCCACCACGCAACAGTGCGCGCAGGCCAGCAGCGTAGCGGGAAGCGGACACATGGCGCACCTCGATGCCACGCCCGCGGATGATCTTGCTCACCTGCTCGAAGTGCACCAGCTCTTCACGGGCCAAACGCGACATTCTCGCGGTCAATTCGGTCTTGGTCAGGTAGCGCCCCATCAGGCTCAGGGCCGTCTGCGCCGCCTTGTATTCCAGGTTGCGATGGTCGAGCAGAAGAATCTCCTGCTGACGCAAGGCCTCTTCCAGCCAGGCATCAGGGGTGGCGACGCCGCCGAGAAACTCGAGAATTTCCTGCAGGATCGATACAGGTTCCTCACTGTTACTCGGAACATGCTGGGCAGTTGACATCATATTTGAAGCGCTCTCGGTGCTGGCCAGGTTGCCAATGGCGGGCCATTATACGAGTGGCAAGCAGGACGACCAGCACGCCGTTGATACAGGTCAACAAGACCTGGTGAATGGCACGCCTATAGTTGAATCAATGCCATTGATTTTCAGGGAGCCGACCATGCAAGCGATTCGAAGCATTCTGGTAGTAGTGGAACCACAACACCCGGAGGGCCTCGCACTCAAGCGGGCCAAGCTGATAGCCGGCGTCACTCAATCCCAATTGCACCTGCTGGTGTGTGACAAGAAAGCTGATCACAGCGCCTGGCTCAACGACCTCAGCAGCGTTCTGAACGAAGAAGGTTATGCCACCTCCACGCAGCAGGCCTGGCATGACAATCCGCACCAGACCATCATCGCCGTGCAACAGGCTGAAGGCTGTGGCCTGGTGATCAAGCAGCACGTTCCTGACAATCCATTGAAGAAAGCCATCCTTACTCCGGATGACTGGAAACTGCTGCGCTACTGCCCTGCCCCCGTCCTGATGGTCAAGACCGAATCGCCCTGGACCGGCGGCAATATCCTCGCAGCCGTTGACGTCGGCAACGCCGATGGCGAGCACCGCACGCTGCACGCCGGGATCGTCAGCAATGGCTACGACATCGCTGGCCTGGCCAAGGGCACGCTGCACGTGGTCACCGCCCATCCGACGCCGATGCTGTCAGCGGCCGATCCCACCTTCCAGCTCAAGGAAACCATCGAAGCGCGCTATCGCGAGCAGTGCCGCAGTTTCCAGGCCGAGTACGACATCAGCGACGAACGCCTGCACGTCGTCGAGGGGCCTGCCGATGTAATGATCCCGCATATAGCTCAGCAGTTGAGCGCCGCCGTGACAGTGATCGGCACCGTGGCTCGCACTGGCATCTCCGGCGCACTAATCGGCAATACCGCAGAAGTGGTGCTGGATTCTCTGGAAAGCGACGTGCTGGTGCTCAAGCCGGACGACATCATTGCGCATCTGGAAGAACTGGTGGCGCAACGTTAGAACGTAGGGTGCGCCGTGCGCACCAGCGGTTTGACCGACCCCGAAGCGGTGCGCCCAGCAGCGCACCCTACGGGTCATCGCCTCTCACACGCGAACTTCCAATCCTTCACGCAGGAATTTCGGCGCGATGTAGCGCTCGTAGTGCGCCTCCGAGAGCAGGAAGAATTCGCGGTCGATGGCGTCACGCAGTGACGGCAACGCCCAATTGCGAAATTCAGGCAGCACCACCATGCCGTATGCCTCCAACTGATTGATCATCCGCGCGCCACGCGCGATCAGTTGATAGGCCCAGCAGTAAGGCGACTGTTGCGGCACGAAACGAATCTGCCGCTGTTCCAGCTGACCCCGTAGACGCTGCTCGTCGAACACCTCGACCTTGGCCGTCATCACCTGCACCAGCAACACTTCCAGGCGCGTCCAGACGGCGCGCTTCTCGTCGTCGTTGT
Organism: Pseudomonas berkeleyensis; assembly: GCF_014109765.1. Lineage (NCBI taxonomy): Bacteria > Pseudomonadati > Pseudomonadota > Gammaproteobacteria > Pseudomonadales > Pseudomonadaceae > Pseudomonas > Pseudomonas berkeleyensis. The sequence goes on along the minus strand of NZ_CP059139.1, from coordinate 2,643,986 downwards.
AGCTGTTCCAGTTGATCACCTCGTGGTGAAAGCGCTTGCAACCGCGGCAGACAACATCACCGTAGACGGTCGAGCACAGCCCCACACAAGGTGTCTTGATGCGCTGATTGGACATGACGAAACAACATAGACAGCAAAACGGCCTGGCATCTTAGCCCTTTGTCTAATTCAGTTCACCCCTGCCAACAGGCCGCAGAAAAACCACCTACGCTGGCCGCACTGCGTCAAAATGGCCTCAAAACGCTCATTTAGAACACCTAAACTGCGCTTTTTCAGCGCTTTTCGCAGGATCGCCATCGATATGGGCTTGCCGCGCCTACATTTTCAACGGCCTGTCGATACGGGGACATCGGCTTAACTTTATCCGCGCTTTCCATTAGAATCGGCCCGCCTTTTACGGCGCCAATGTCCGTTGGAAGCTGTTTTCAAAGCGTCACGAGCACAGTCGATCCTGCAGGTACGATGGCGGCGCAGCGTCTTGGAGTCCCCCCGAGCCCCTGCGTCAGCCCTCATCAGAAACCGTCCTGCCGGCGTAAAACTTTGAAAGCAGCTTCTACAAGAGACTCATGAAACCTCGGCTGATCGGCTCATAAAGTCGAAAAGCGCCCGGTTCATGGGTATCTGGATCGCGTCCCGGACAACCCTTTGGGACCACTGATGAGGGTAATAACTGTGCTTGAAGCCTATCGCAAACACGTAGCAGAGCGTGCCGCTCAGGGTATCGTGCCCCAGCCGCTGAACGCCGAACAAACCGCAGGCCTGGTCGAGCTGCTGAAAAACCCGCCGGCTGGCGAAGAAGAATTCCTCGTAGACCTGATCACCAATCGCGTACCGCCAGGCGTGGACGAAGCTGCCTACGTCAAGGCCGGTTTCCTCTCTGCCGTTGCCAAGGGCGAAGCCACTTCCCCGCTGATCAGCAAGCAGCGCGCCGTTGAGCTGCTGGGCACCATGCAGGGCGGCTACAACATCGCCACCCTGGTCGAACTGCTGGACGACGCTGCCCTGGGCGCCGTTGCCGCCGAGCAACTCAAGCACACCCTGCTGATGTTCGACGCCTTCCACGACGTTGCCGAGAAAGCCAAGGCTGGCAATGCCAACGCCAAAGCCGTTCTGCAGTCCTGGGCCGATGGCGAGTGGTTCACCAACAAGCCGGCCATTGCCGAGAAATACAGCCTGGCTGTATTCAAGGTGCCTGGCGAAACCAACACCGATGACCTGTCCCCTGCCCCGGACGCCTGGTCGCGCCCTGACATCCCGCTGCACGCCCTTGCCATGCTGAAAATGGCTCGCGACGGCATCGTGCCGGAGCAACAAGGCGCCATCGGCCCGCTCAAGCAGATCGAAGAGATCAAGGCCAAGGGCTTCCCGGTCGCCTACGTCGGTGACGTGGTCGGTACCGGTTCTTCCCGTAAGTCCGCCACCAACTCGGTGCTGTGGTTCTTCGGCGACGACATCCCGTACGTTCCGAACAAGCGTGCTGGCGGTTTCTGCTTCGGCTCCAAGATCGCCCCGATCTTCTACAACACCATGGAAGATGCCGGCGCCCTGCCGATCGAGTTCGACGTGTCGAACATCAACATGGGCGACGTGATTGACGTCTACCCGCACGCTGGCAAGGTCTGCAAGCACGGCACCGACGAGGTCATCACCACCTTCGAACTGAAGACCCCGGTGCTGCTCGACGAAGTCCGCGCTGGCGGCCGCATCCCGCTGATCGTCGGCCGTGGCCTGACTGAAAAGGCTCGCACCGAGCTGGGCCTGGGCCCAACCAACCTGTTCAAGCTGCCTGAAGCACCTGTCGACACCGGCAAGGGCTACACCCTGGCGCAGAAGATGGTCGGCAAGGCCTGCGGCCTGCCGGAAGGCAAAGGCGTTCGCCCAGGCACTTACTGCGAACCGAAGATGACCACCGTCGGTTCCCAGGACACCACTGGCCCGATGACCCGCGACGAGCTGAAAGACCTGGCGTGCCTGGGCTTCTCCGCTGACCTGGTCATGCAGTCGTTCTGCCACACCGCGGCCTATCCGAAGCCGATCGACGTCACCACCCACCACACCCTGCCGGATTTCATCCGCACCCGTGGCGGCGTGTCCCTGCGTCCGGGCGACGGCATCATCCACAGCTGGCTGAACCGCATGCTGTTGCCTGACACCGTCGGCACCGGCGGCGACTCGCACACCCGCTTCCCGATCGGCATCAGCTTCCCGGCAGGTTCCGGCCTGGTGGCCTTCGCAGCTGCCACTGGCGTCATGCCGCTGGACATGCCGGAATCCGTACTGGTGCGTTTCAAGGGCAAGCTGCAACCGGGCATCACCCTGCGTGACCTGGTACACGCCATCCCCTACTACGCCATCCAGAAGGGCCTGCTGACCGTCGAGAAGAAAGGCAAGAAGAACATCTTCTCCGGCCGCATCCTCGAGATCGAAGGCCTCGACGAACTGACCGTCGAGCAAGCGTTCGAGCTGTCCGACGCCTCTGCCGAGCGTTCGGCTGCCGGCTGCACCATCAAGCTGCCGGAAAAGGCCATTGCCGAGTACCTGAAGTCGAACATCACCCTGCTGCGCTGGATGATCAGCGAAGGCTACGGCGATGCCCGCACCATGGAGCGTCGCGCTCAAGCCATGGAAGCCTGGCTGGCCAACCCGCAACTGCTGTCCGCCGACGCCGATGCCGAGTACGCCGAAATCATCGAAATCGACCTGGCCGACGTCAAGGAGCCTGTGCTCTGCGCGCCGAACGACCCGGATGACGCGCGTCTGCTGTCGACCGTTCAGGGCGAGAAGATCGACGAAGTGTTCATCGGTTCGTGCATGACCAACATCGGTCACTTCCGCGCTGCCGGCAAGCTGCTCGACAAGGTCAAAGGCTCCATCCCAACCCGTCTGTGGCTGTCGCCGCCGACCAAGATGGACGCTCACCAGCTGACCGAAGAAGGCTACTACGGCATCTACGGCAAGGCTGGCGCGCGCATGGAAATGCCGGGGTGCTCGCTGTGCATGGGTAACCAGGCACGTGTAGCGGCGAACTCCACCGTGGTATCGACCTCGACGCGTAACTTCCCGAACCGTCTGGGCGATGGCGCCAACGTGTACCTGGCCTCTGCCGAACTGGCAGCGGTCGCTTCGATCATCGGCAAGCTGCCGACCGTCGAGGAGTACATGGAGTACGCGAAGAACATCGACAGCATGGCTGGCGACATCTACCGCTACCTGAGCTTCGACCAGATCGCCGACTTCCGTGAAGCTGCGGCGAACGCCAAGATCCCGGTCGTTCAGGCCTGATCTAGCGTCGTAAAAAAGAGCCCCGCCCAGTGCGGGGCTTTTTTATGCCTGCCATCCTGTCGGCCGCCCTTCGCGCCATCACTGCGCAACGCCATGAATGGTTCCCGGCTCTTGTTACGCCGGCCTTCTGGCATATGCCTTGCTTCGTCACTTCGCACACAGCCTTTCCAACGGCGGAATGGCTTGATCGACAACGGCGTCGTATCGAATCCCGGAGCTTTTGCGCCTGGATCTGGTACGACGCTTTTTTATGGACAGCCGTCCATGAGCCCGAGTCTTTTGCGTGAACGGTAAGGAAGCAGCATGAGTGAACACGACACCCCACGTGACGACGCCCTGACCTGGGCCTGGGGCAGCGACGCCCCGGAGAAGAGCGTGCTGAACATCGGCTTCATGGCGCTGAGCGATTCCGCTTCGGTGATCGTTGCCGCGACCCAAGGCTTCGCCGAGAAATACGGCCTGAGCCTCAAGCTGCAACGCCAAACGTCCTGGGCAAGCTCGCGCGACCGTCTGCTCAGTGGTGAACTGGATGCCGCACATAGCCTGTACGGACTGATCTACGGCGTACAGCTGGGCCTTGGCGGCGCAGCGGCAACGGACATGGCCGTGCTCATGGGACTGAACCAGAATGGCCAGAGCATCAACCTGTCGCACACCCTGCAAGCCGCCGGCGTGACCAGCGGCGAAGCACTGCGCCAATATGTGCACCAGCATGAAGCGCGCTTGACCTTCGCCCAGACCTTCCCCACCGGCACCCACGCCATGTGGCTTTACTACTGGCTGGCCAGCCAGGGCATCCACCCGCTGCGCGATGTCGACAGCGTGGTGGTGCCACCACCGCAAATGGTCGAGCACCTGGAAGCCAAGCGCATCGACGGCTTTTGCGTCGGCGAACCCTGGACGGCCAAGGCAGTCGATGAACATCTCGGTTGTACCCTGACCACCATCCAGGCGATCTGGCCGGATCATCCGGAAAAGGTACTGGGCTGCACCCGTGCCTTCGTCGAGCAGAATCCCAACACCGCCCGCGCCCTGATCATGGCCGTGCTCGACGCTGCACGCTTCATCGATGAGAACGGGGAAAACAAACGCAGTACCGCCCTGCTGCTCAGCGGCAACGACTACGTCAATGCACCGGTTTCGGCCATCACCCCGCGCTTTCTTGGCCACTACCAGGACGGCCTCGGCAATGCCTGGCAGGACGAACATCCATTGCGTTTCCACGCAGGCGGCCTGGTCAACCAACCCTACCTGTCCGACGCCATGTGGTTCATGACCCAGTTCCGCCGCTGGGGCCTGCTGCGCAGCGATCCCGACTACCTCGGCGTAGCCCGCCAGGTGCAACAACTGGCCCTGTACCGCGAGGCTGCATCGGCGCTGGGCATGACGGTGCCGGGCGAGATGCGCAGCTCTATCCTGCAGGACGGCACCTGCTGGGACGGCAGCGACCCCGCCGCCTATGCCCGCAGTTTCCACCTGCATGCCCTGGCTGACAGCCTGTAACTGCCGGGAGAGCCATCGATGCTGCGTATCCTTTTGATCAATGACACCCCGAAGAAGGTCGGCCGCCTCAAATGCGCACTGATCGAAGCCGGTTTCGAGGTGATCGACGAGTCCGGCCTGACCATCGACCTGCCCGAGCGCGTGGAGGCGGTACGACCCGATGTGATCCTGATCGACACCGAGTCGCCCAGTCGCGATGTGATGGAACAGGTGGTACTGGTCAGCCGCGACCAACCACGGCCCATCGTCATGTTCACCGACGAACACGACCCCGGCGTGATGCGCCAGGCGATCCAGAGCGGCGTCAGCGCCTACATCGTCGAGGGCATCCATGCCCAGCGCCTGCAGCCCATTCTCGACGTGGCCATGGCCCGCTTCGAGAGCGATCAGGCGCTGCGCGCACAACTGCAGGCGCGCGATGCGCAACTGGCCGAGCGCAAGCGCGTGGAACTGGCCAAGGGCCTGTTGATGAAGATGAAGAACTGCAACGAGGAAGAGGCCTATACCCTGATGCGTCGCCAGGCTATGAGCCGCCAGCAGAAGCTGATCCAGGTGGCCGAGCAGATCATCGCCATGCACGACATGCTCGGCGGCTGACTGTTGCGCTACTCCGCTCGCTGACTGTACTGGACAGCGAGACGGCGGCGCGCGTATCTTCGCCGCAGGCTGCAGCAGTGGCCAACGTCGCTCGGACGGTTCCGGGCGCTCACGTATCCGAGGAAATCATGGCTGAGAACGCCAAGCGCCGCTTTGCGCGCATCGATCGTCTCCCCCCCTACGTCTTCAACATCACCGCCGAACTCAAGATGGCTGCACGCCGTCGCGGCGAGGACATCATCGACTTCTCCATGGGCAACCCCGACGGTGCGACTCCGCCGCATATCGTCGAGAAACTCGTGCAGGTCGCACAACGCGAAGACACCCACGGATACTCCACCTCTCGCGGTATTCCCCGCCTGCGCCGTGCCATTTCGCGCTGGTACAAGGACCGCTACGACGTGGAGATCGATCCGGAAAGCGAAGCCATTGTCACCATCGGTTCCAAAGAAGGCCTGGCGCACCTGATGCTGGCCACCCTGGATCATGGCGACACCGTACTGGTGCCCAACCCCAGTTACCCGATCCACATCTATGGCGCAGTGATCGCTGGCGCCCAGGTGCGCTCCGTGCCGCTGATCCCGGGCGTGGACTTCTTCGCCGAGCTGGAACGCGCCATTCGCGAATCGATCCCCAAGCCAAAGATGATGATTCTCGGCTTCCCCTCCAACCCCACCGCGCAATGCGTGGAGCTGGACTTCTTCGAACGCGTGGTGACCCTGGCCAAGCAGTACGACGTGCTGGTAATTCACGACCTGGCCTACGCCGACATCGTCTACGACGGCTGGAAAGCGCCATCGATCATGCAGGTACCGGGCGCCAAGGACATTGCGGTGGAGTTCTTCACCCTGTCCAAGAGCTACAACATGGCCGGCTGGCGTATCGGCTTCATGGTCGGCAACCCGGAACTGGTCAGCGCCTTGGCGCGGATCAAGAGCTACCACGATTACGGCACCTTCACGCCGCTGCAGGTCGCGGCCATCGCCGCACTGGAAGGCGATCAACAATGCGTGCGCGATATCGCCGAGCAGTACCGCCAGCGCCGCAACCTGTTGGTCAAGGGCCTGCACGAGATCGGCTGGATGGTGGAAAAACCCAAAGCCTCGATGTACATCTGGGCCAAGATTCCCGACGCTTACGCCCACCTGGGCTCGCTGGAGTTCGCCAAGAAGCTCCTGGCAGAAGCCAAGGTCTGCGTCTCGCCCGGTCTGGGCTTCGGTGATTACGGCGACGACCATGTGCGCTTCGCCCTGATCGAGAACCAGGATCGCAGCCGTCAGGCGCTGCGCGGCATCAAGGCGATGTTCCGGGCGGATGGATTACTGCCGGGCAAAACGGCCAAGACCGAGAACGAGTAAGAACAAAGGGCGCCGCAAGGCGCCCTTTCTGTTTGCTGTTTCGAGCCAGACAAGATCTGCGACAATTCTGGACGTTCGCCCACCTCAAGCAGCAGTTCCGGGCAATTGCCCGACAAAGTGAACGCCCGTACACTGCGCGCCCCTCCTCTGACGGTTTTCCCTCATGCTTTTCGTTTTGCGCATGCTGCTGATGGGCGTGCACTTTGTTGTGGCCGGTCTACTCGGCCTGTTGCTCGGCCTGTGTCGCCCATTCAACCCAGACAACAGTCGCCTATGCGCACGCCTCTATTCGCTCCCTGCCCTGTGCCTGCTGCGCCTGAAGCTGAATACCGATGTACGCCCACTGCTGGAGCACCAGCGCTCCTGCGTGATCATCGCCAACCACCAATCCAACTTCGACCTGTACGTGCTTGGCCGCGTGGTGCCGGAGCGCACCGTAAGCATCGGCAAGAAAAGCCTCAAATGGGTGCCATTCTTCGGCCAGTTGTACTGGCTGGCCGGCAACGTGCTGATCGACCGCAGCAATGCGGTGGCCGCCAAGCGCGCGATGCTGACCACCACCGAAACCCTGCGTAATCGCGACACCTCGATCTGGGTCTTCCCCGAAGGCACCCGCAACCAGGGCCGCGGCCTGCTGCCATTCAAGAAAGGCGCGTTTCAGATGGCGATAACCGCCGGCGTGCCGATCATTCCGGTGTGCGTCAGCAACTACGCCAAGTCCATGCGCCTCAACCGCTGGAGCAGCGGCCGCATCATGATCCGCTCGCTCCCGGCGATCCCGACCGAAGGGTTGAGCCTGGACGACATGCCCGCTTTGATGGAGCGCTGCCAGCAGGCCATGAGCGAGTGCATCAACAGCATGGATGCAGAGCTGGCAACGGCTTGAGGGAACATGCGGGTTGCCGTTGCGAAATCGCAGCCCGCATCAACCATCAACTTGATCGATAGTTACTCTGAAGAGCATCCATTATTCAATCGAAATGACTTAAGCGATTCTGTGCCCACGCCACCTCCCGACCTGGAGCACAGAACATGTCCCGCCTCTCTCAAGCCGCCCGCAATGGCGCCCTGGCCGCCATCGGCCTGTACCTGATCAGCACCTCCACCGTGCTGGTATTGAGCTACGCCACCTTGCACCCCAGCACCCCGACCGTCGAACAGCCAGGCCCGCTGCAGAACCTGATCACTCATCTGCCTGCCCTGCTCGGCGCAGCTTCGCGGGGTTAGGGGACGGTCATGATCAGAACCCAACGCACCCGGCTGTTGATGCTGACCGGCATGGCGCTACTGACCACCCTGCTGGCACTCTGCGGTATCGGCAAGAGCTCGGCCGGTGCCGTGGCGCGCAATATCGAATGCACGCACAAGCTGGCCCACCACCTCGATCTGGCCGAGAGCCTCAAGCGGCAACTGAACAGTCCGCCGCCCGGCAGACGTGAAGCGCTGTCCGCCCACTTCGTGCTCACTCAGCACGCATGAAAAAACCCGGAAAACCGGGCTTTTTCATGCCGGCAAGCGTCAGGTTTCACGCCTTGGCTTCTTTACCCTGGGCGACGAAGCGCATCATCCACTCAGCGACTGCATTGCCTTGTTGGGGGTGCTGGAGGCTCTCGACACCGCTCTGGTAGACCTGCTCGCCCAGGTGCTGCTGGCGCAGCTCGAGCAACGCCCGCGAATAGTCGTGGATGAATTCCGGATGCCCCTGGAAGCACAGCACCTGGTCTTCGATGTGATAGGCCGCGTTCGGGCAGAAATCACTGGTAGCAAGCAGCGTGGCGTTCTCCGGCAATCGGGTGACCTGATCCTGATGGCTGATCAGCAACTGCAGGTTATCCAAGGGCGGATCCATCCACTGCGGCTGGCTGGCAATCCGGTAGTTGTGCACACCAACGCCCCACCCCTGCTCGGCGCGCTCCGTCTTGCCACCCAGCAGCAGAGCCAGCAACTGATGGCCGAAGCAGATACCGAGCAGCTTGTGGCCACGCTGGTAGCGATCGAGCAGATAGGCCTTGAGCGTCTGGATCCAGGGGTCGCTGCCGAACGAGTCAGCCTTGCTGCCCGTCACCAGATAGGCATCGAAATGCTCGCTATCGGGCGGGTAGTTACCCTCCACTACGTTGTAGACACTGAACTCTGCGGCCAGCGGTTGCTTGGCGAACAATTGCTCGAACATGCGGCCGTACCCTTGGTACTGGTCGACCAGCTCGGGGCGCAGAATGTCAGTTTCCAGGATGCAGATACGCAGTGACATGAGGTTTCCTGTGGTGAGCACGAAGTGCAGATGATTTGTGCGTTTTTCTTAACACATGAACCTGCACAAAGAAATAGCCGGGCTTGATTTCCCTGCATATTCGCCTTTCGCCGCCATTGTGCAAGGCCCCAAACAGTCGTCAATTAAAATTTACAATTATCTTATACGGAAGTACCGCTCGGCGCGTTATCAGCCGCCTCGATAGTTACCATGCGCCTCATTCACTTCTGTGATTGCCGCCCCGCGGCGAATATCGCCACATCGGGCAGTCGCCCTCATTGCACAGAAGGAAATTCACCATGAGCATCTATGCCGCACTCGCCAGCTTCGCCGCTGCTTCCGCCTTCCAGACTTCGGCTCCGGCTCGTCCCGCGCCTGCAGCACCAGCCGCCCGCGACATCCGTAAAAGCTGACAGCCTACGCAGGAGAACAGCCATGCACAGCCAACTCAGTCATGACGCCTACGGCGTCACCTATGTTCATCTGCAAGACGGTGGCCTGCAATTCGAAACCGAAGCCGCCCTGCAGCTCGACGACGGCAGCATGCTGACCCTGCGCATGCCGACCCGCCACAGCGAAATATTGGCAATCCATGAAGCCGTGTGCATCCAGCAGGGCTGGTGCCAGGCGGCGTGAAATCGCGATGGTCTAGACTCCTCAAGGCGCCCTTCAGGCGCCTTCTTCAACGGAAAGAGGAACCAGACCATGCAGACACGCAACCTGATCGCCCTGCTCGCTGGCAGCCTGCTGCTGACTGGCCATGCCTTCGCCGATCGCCCCGGCAGTGACTGGATCAGCATCGAGGACGCCCTGAGCAAGGCCCGCGCAGCCGGCTACACCGAACTGCACAAGATCGAGGCCGACAATGACGGTTACTGGGAAGGCGAAGGCCTGAAAGAAGATGGCCGCCTTCACGAATTCCGTATCGACGGCAAGAGCGGTGCAGTGATTCGCGACCAGTTGGACGATTGACTCATCCAGTCAATGAGAAACGGCCCTTTCGGGGCCGTTTCTGCATCCGTAGGGTGCGCCATGCGCACCTGGGACACTCCGCTTGAGCGGTGCACATGGCGCACCCTACAAGGGCAGTTCTCAGAACGTCTCGCCCTTGGCCGCCTTCTCCAGCAGCAGCGCTGGCGGCAGGAAGCGCTCGCCGTACTGCTCGGCCAGGTACTGGGCCCGGGCGACGAAGTCCTTTACGCCGTACTGGTTGATGAATTGCAGCGCACCGCCCGTCCAGGCCGCGAAGCCAATACCGAAGATCGAGCCGATGTTGGCGTCGGCCACCGACTTCAGCACACCCTCCTCCACGCAACGCACCGTCTCGATGGCCTGGATGAAGAGGATACGATCGCGCACGTCTTCCTGCGAGATCTGCGCATCCGCCTTCTCGAAGCGCGCCCTGAGTTCGGGCCACAGGTGCTTCTTGCCACCGGCCGGAGCACCGGCCGCCGGGTAGTCGTAGAAACCAGCACCAGCCGCCTTGCCCGGACGTTTGTACTCATTGAGCATCAGGTCGATGACAGCGAAGGCCGGATGTTCAGGGATGGATTTACCCTCGGCGGCCAGATCCTTGATGGTCTGCTGACGGATGTGGTTCATCAGGCTCATCGACACTTCATCGCTGATCGCCAAGGGGCCGACCGGCATGCCGGCCTTGCGTGCCTCGTTCTCGATCATCGCCGCATTCACGCCTTCGCCGAGCATGGCCAGGCCTTCGTTGGTGAAGGTGCCGAACACCCGCGAGGTGAAGAAGCCGCGGCTGTCGTTGACCACGATGGGCGTCTTCTTGATCTGCATGACGTAGTCGAAGCCGCGCGCCAGCGTCTCATCGCTGGTCTGCTCGCCACGGATGATCTCCACAAGCGGCATCTTGTCGACCGGGCTGAAGAAGTGCAGGCCGATGAATTTTTCCGGCTTGGCCACGGCAGTGGCCAGGCCGGTTATCGGCAACGTCGAGGTGTTGGAAGCGATCACTGCATCGCTCAGCGCAGCAGATTCGGCTGCCGCGGTGACCTCGCCCTTGAGCGCACGATCCTCGAATACCGCCTCGATGATCAGGTCACAGCCGGCGAAGTCCGCCTCGCTATCGGTCGCCTTGATCAACGCCAGGAAGGCCTCGCGCTGCTCGGCCGTCATATGGCCCTTGCTGACTTTCTTGTCCAGCAGCTTGGCCGAGTAGGCCTTGCCCTTCTCCGCTGCTTCGAGGGACACATCCTTGAGCACTACTTCGATGCCGGCCGCCGCCGAAACGTAGGCGATACCGGCGCCCATCATGCCGGCACCGAGCACGCCGACTTTCTTCGTCACCGATTTCGGATAACCCTGTGGGCGTGAGCCGCCGGCATTGATCTCGTTGAGCTGGAACCAGAAGGTGCCGATCATGTTCTTCGCCACCTGGCCGGTGGTCAGCTCGGTGAAGTAGCGCGCCTCGATGATCTGCGCGGTATCGAAGTCGACCTGCGCGCCTTCGACAGCCGCGCACATGATCTTCTCCGGCGCTGGGAAACAACCCTTGGTCTTGTCGCGCAACACGCTCGGGGCGATGGCCAACATCTGCGCCACGTTCGGCGAGCTGGGCGTGCCACCGGGGATCTTGTAGCCCTGCACGTCCCACGGTTGCTTGGCGGCCGGGTTGGCGGCGATCCAGGCGCGGGCCTTGGCCAGCATGTCATCGCGGTCGCTGGCCAGGTCGTGGATCAGGCCGGCCTTGAGCGCCGCGTCCGGGCGCACCTTCTTGCCTTCGGCCAGGTACGGCAGGGCCTTTTCCAGGCCAAGGATGCGCACCATACGCACCACCCCGCCGCCGCCCGGCAGCAGGCCGAGAGTCACTTCCGGCAAACCGAGCTGCACGTGGCTCTCATTCAGGGCGATGCGGTGGTGACAGGCCAGGGCGATTTCCCAACCGCCGCCCAGCGCCGCACCGTTGATGGCAGCGACCACGGGCTTGCCGAGGGTTTCCAGGCGGCGTAGCTGCCCCTTGATCTTCAGGATCATCTCGTAGAAGCCTTGAGCCTCGGCCTTGGTGACCTTGATCAGCTCGTTTAGATCGCCGCCGGCGAAGAAGGTCTTCTTCGCCGAGGTGACGATCACCCCGGCAATCGAATCCTTTTCCGCTTCCAGGCGATCGACGATCTGGCCCATGGCTTCGCGGTAGACCGCGTTCATGGTGTTAGCACTCTGGCCGGGCATGTCCATGGTCAGGACGACGATATTGTCCTGGCCCTTTTCGTAACGGATGGCGTCAGTCATTTTTGTATTCTCTTCCCAAAGCTGCGAGAGCTGCGTAGGGCGGGTACAACCCGCCAACATACGAATGGCGGGTTTCACCCGCCCTACCGGTCAGACTCGTTCGATGATCGTGGCGATGCCCATGCCACCGCCGACGCACAATGTGGCCAAGCCGTAGCGCAACTGACGTTTCTCCAGCTCGTCGAGCAGCGTGCCGAGGATGGCGCAACCGGTGGCGCCCAGCGGATGACCCATGGCGATCGAGCCGCCATTGACGTTGACCTTGTTCTCGCTCACGCCCATGTCCTTCATGAACTTCATCACCACCGAGGCGAAGGCCTCGTTGACCTCGAACAGATCGATGTCATCGATGGACAGCCCAGCCTTGGCCAATGCCTTGCGCGTAGCCGGCGCCGGGCCTGTAAGCATGATGGTCGGGTCGGTACTGGTCACCGCCGTGGCGACGATGCGTGCACGCGGTTTCAGGCCCAGTTCCTTACCCTTGGCCTCGGAGCCAATCAGCATCAGCGCCGCGCCATCGACGATGCCCGAGCTGTTGCCCGGCGTATGCACGTGCTCGATACGCTCGACATGGCTGTAAACGCGCAGCGCGGTGGAGTCGAAGCCCATCTGCCCCATCATCTCGAAGCTGGGCTTGAGCTTGCCGAGGCCATCCAGTGTGGAGTCGCCACGAATGAATTCGTCATGGTCGAGCAGCACGATGCCGTTCTGGTCGGCCACCGGAATCAGCGACTTGCCGAACGAACCATCAGCGTTGGCCCGTGCCGCCTTCTGCTGCGAACGCAGGGCGAAGGCATCGACATCGCTGCGGCTGAAGCCCTCCAGGGTGGCGATCAGGTCGGCGCCGATACCCTGCGGCACGAAATTGGTGTGGATATTGGTTTCTGGATCCATCACCCAAGCGCCGCCATCAGAACCCATGGGAATGCGCGACATGGACTCCACGCCACCGACCACCACCAGATCCTCGAAGCCAGAGCGCACCTTCATCGCCCCCATGTTCACCGCCTCCAGGCCAGAAGCGCAGAAGCGGTTGAGCTGCACGCCCGCCACGCTGACATCCCAGTCCGCGACCATGGCAGCGGTCTTGGCGATATCGGCGCCCTGGTCACCCACTGGCGTCACGCAACCCAGCACGATGTCGTCAACCTGGCTGGTATCCAGATCGTTGCGCGTTTGCAAAGCGTTCAGCAGGCCGGCAACCAATTGAACGGGCTTGACGCTGTATAACGCGCCGTCCTTCTTGCCCTTGCCACGGGGCGTGCGCACCGCGTCGAAAATATATGCTTCGGTCATGGCATCCTCGAAAGGTTATGCAGCGCTGGCGACGACAATGGCGCCGACGCGCTGGTTCTTGTTTGAGCACCTCTACCTTAACGCGCAGCGGCCCGCGCTCAATGACCTAAGCGCTCAGCGCCATTGACCACTGAGCTCAGACGAACGGTCGTTTGTTCGATTGATCACCGAGCATGCAAGCAAGCTGTCTGCCTCAAGGCCTGCGTAGTTTCAGCAGGCAGGAGAAATAGCTCGAACCTTCTAACAGCCTGTGCTTAGAAACCAAGTCATCTAAGGCCAGTGTGACTGCAACCCTAGAGTTATTCAGGCACTGACAGAGAAATCAGTGCAGGGAGCCGCCGCCGGGTCATGCCGGGGCGGTGAATCAGCGGCACGCCCAGGTGTGACGCGGCGCCCCCAGGTAGTACGGCAGGCGCCCGATGCCACACCGATAACAACAAAAGGCATACGGCCATGTTCAAACAGCCGAAATACCGTCAGGCTGGCGTCATTCTTTTCGCCACAGCGGTCATCCTGATCCTTCCCAACCTGACCCGTCTGGTCAGTTGATCACCCACCGTGCCCGTAACTGCGCAGACGCCGTAGCGCGCTCAGCGCAGTGCGGGCATCCACCAGGCGAGCAACAGTGGAATCAGCGCAAAAGCCAGCAGCGTCGAACACAGCACCAGGCTGGCGACCTGCTCGGGCGAGCGGCCGGCGCGTACCGCAAAGAGATAGTTGAACACCGCCACCGGCATCGACGACTGCAACACCAGCACAGCGTGCGCCAGTGGTTGCAGGCCAATCGCCCAGCCGATGAGCCAGCCCAGCGCCGCGCCACAGAGAATGCGCAGCAAGCCCAGCAGCATCCCGTTACCCAGGTGCTGCACGCGGATACTGGCCAGGGAAACGCCCAGGGTGATCAACATCAGCGGGATGGTCATGCCGCCCAACAGGTCGACGGTATTGGCCAGCCAGCGCGGCAATTCCAGATCGAGAAACAGCACCGGCAGCACCAATGCCAGACTGATCATGATCGGATTGAGCAACAGCCCCTTGAGTGAACCCTCAGCGCCCGACAACAACATGCCGATACTGAAATGACCCACCGAGAGCACCAGAAAGAATGCCACGGCCAACGCCAGGCCCGCCTCGCCGAAGGCGAACAGCGCCATGGGCAACCCCATGTTGCCGGAGTTGGGAAACAGGTAGGCCGGCACCAGCACCTTCCAATCCAACCCGAACAGTCGGCTCAGCAGCCAACCGACCAGCCCCATGGACGAGGTCACCAGCACGCAGGCCAACGCCATTTGCGAGAAGGCGCTCATTTCCAGTTCGGCCCGACTGAGCGTCGAGAGCACCAGACACGGCGTGCCAATGTTGAGCACCAGCCGCGCGATGAAATCCGTGGGATATTGCTGACCACTGCGCACCCAGCCGTAGCCGATGCCTGCCGCTATCAGTACCGGTGCCAGAACGGCAAACAACTCGGCTAACATCTACTACTCCCGTCAGGTCAAGCGAGGCATCCTAGACTGCATAAAAGGCTCGGGCAATCATGCTCGGCCATTCGAGCCGCTCTGGAGTGCACCATGCGTTTGATTCTCCTGCTCACCGCCCTGCTCGGCCTACTCGATGCCCACGCGAACGAAATCGACCAGCAGGCGGCCCTCACGGCCTTGCAGCGCGACGACAGCCTGCTGATCGACGTACGCAGCGCCGAAGAATTTGCAGAGGGTGCACTGCCCGGCGCGATGCGTATCGGCCACGAGGATATCGCCGCGCAGATCCACACCATCAGCCCCGACAAGAACCGCCCGCTGGTACTCTACTGCCGCAGCGGCCGACGCTCGGCGCTGGCCCAGCAAAGCCTGGAGAACCTCGGTTATCGTCACGTCATCAATGCCGGCGCCTACGACGACCTGCTGCCTCTGCTGGAGAACAAAGAATGAAGTCCCTGCTGTTCTCCCTGATCGTCCTGAGCTGCACCGCACAGGCCGCCGAGTTCGAGGTGCAACTCAACGATACCCGGCACACCTGGAGCAGCAGCGAACTGCTGAATCACCCGCAGGCTCGTGAGATCGAAATTGCCGACGACGTCAGCTACAAGCGCCCCATGAAATACCGCGCCGTGCCGATCAGCGCATTACTGGACGGCGTAACGCCGGGCGATCATCTGCAAGCCGTGGCACTGGACGGTTTTGCCGCCGAGCTGCCGGCAGCCATTCTGCTGGCCAGCGAAGGGGCCAAGGCCTGGCTGGCCATCGAAGACCCGCAGCATCCCTGGCCGCCACTGGCCTCAGGCAAGCCCAGTGCGGGCCCGTTCTATCTGGTCTGGACAGACCCTGCGGCCAGCCAGATCGGCCCTGAGCAGTGGCCGTTTCAGGTCGCCAGGATTCGTCAGTTGGCGCCCGTGGAACAGCGTTTCCCCGCCCTGCTACCGGCAGCAGATGCCAGCAGCGAGGTGCAGGCAGGGTTCGCCCTCTATCAGAAGAACTGCATGGCCTGCCATCGCCTCAATGGTGCGGGTGACTCCGCCTTCGGCCCGGATCTGAATATCCCGCACAACCCGACCGAATACTTCACGGGCGACTTCCTGCGTCAGTACATCCGCGACCCACAGAGCCTGCGGCGCTGGCCGCAGGGGCGCATGCCTGGGTTCAGCGAGCAAGCCATACGCGCCCATGAGCTGGAGCAACTGATCGGCTATCTGCAGCATATGGCGCAACGCAAGGTCACGCGCTAGGGGGACAACATGCATCGCAGCAGACTGGGCAACATCGTGATCGACTGCAACACTGGCGACCTGCTAGCCGAAGCCAGATTCTGGAGTCAGGCGCTGGGCTATCCGCTACCAGAGAAAATCGAGGACGAAACCACGTACATTCAGCTACAGACCCCGCCGGGAGAGGTGCAGGTGATCATCCAGCGCGTACAGCACGAAGCTCGCGCCCACCTGGACATCGACACCGATTCGATCGCTGATGAAGTGGCACGCCTGGAAGGCCTCGGCGCCAGTGTCGTGACCCGTAAGGAGGCCTGGGTGGTGATGCAGGCACCCAGCGGTCATCGCTTCTGCGTCGGCAGTCCCTATCGCGCCGGTTTCGACGAACACGCCAACCACTGGAACACGAACACAGATGGAAAGACCTGAATTCACGGACGAAGAACGCGCCCTCATCCTGGCGGTCGCCAGCGGCAGCGACAGCAAGCTCGAGCGCATCCTCGGGCACCTGCCCTGGATCGCGCCGGGCATCGCCTTCATCATCTACGGGGCACTGAGCGGACAACTGCACGCCGTCACCATCGGTGCCCTGTCGATTCTCCTCTACCAGCTCTGGGGGCTGGTTCAGGAACTACGGTACTCGGCACTCTATACGGCGATCTTCCGCAAAATCGCCCGCCAACTGGATGAGCCGCGACAAGACACCCCGGAACAACACTAGCCCCTACTGCTGGCGCACCTGCAACAAGGGGGCGACTTGAACCTGGGCGTGCATCTGCTCGCAACCACCGCCCCGGCGCATGCCGCGTACCGGGCAGGCATCCAGATAGTCCAGGCCGACTGCCAGCTTGAGGTGGCGTTCCGGGCGCGCCAGGCAGTTGGTCACATCGAAGCTGTACCAGGCGTCGCCCACCCAGGCTTCGGCCCAGGCATGGCTGGCCAGGTGCTCGGAGTCATCAGTGTAGAGATAGCCAGAGACGTAACGCGCCGGCACGCCCAGGCTGCGCGCGCAGGCGAGAAAGGCATGGGTGTGATCCTGGCAGACCCCACGGCGACCGGCGAAGGCCTCGGCGGCGCTGGTGTCTACCTCGGTGATACCGGGCTGATAAGCGATATGCGCGTTGAGCGCATGCATCAGATCGATCAGGCCATTGCGGTCGCTACGTGCCTTGCCGTGTTGCGCGGCGAACTCGCGAATGGCGTCGTCGGCCTGGGTCAGGCGGGTGAAACGCAGGAATGGCAACGCCGATTGACGCTCATGCTCGGCCTCGCAGGTTTCATCGATCTCAACCTGGCCGCGGGCACCGATAACGATGGCCTCATGCGGCTCATCCAGGGTCAGCACATGGAGGATGTTGCCGTAGGGGTCGAGCTGGGCGTGCACCGGGCGCGGCAGGTCGAGCTGCCAACTGAGCACCTGCTGGCGCTCGCTGTCGTGCGGGGTCAGGCGCAGGTACTGGATGCTCGCGCGCACCTGATCATCGTAACGGTAGGTGGTGTCATGGCTGATCGAGAGTCTCATGCGACCTCCAGATAGGACGTATGGATGGTATTGCCCAGCTGGCGCACCAGCAGGATGAAGTCGGTAAGCCAGGCATGCAGGCCTTCGTCGAGCACTTCGTCGATGCTGGTGTAGCGCAACCGCGCATCCAGTTCGGCAGCCAGGCGCTGCGCAGGACGACCGTTCTCTCCGGGTAGACCCGCAAGCATCAGGTTGAGTTCTTCCATGCAGGCACGCAGTGAGCGCGGCACGTCGGGGCGCAGCAGCAACAACTCGGCAACCTTGCGCGTGCGTGGTGAGCCACGGTAGATCTCGGCGAAAGCCTCGAACGAGGACAGCGCCCGTAGCAGCGCACTCCATTGGTAATAGCTGCGCGCGCTGCGCTCTTCCAGTTCGTCGATCTCTTCGCCGAGCATTTCGTAGCGCGCGTCGAGCAGGCGCAGGGTGTTGTCGGCACGCTCGATGAAGGTACCCAGACGGATGAAGCGGTAGGCCTCGCCGCGCATGATGGTGCCGAAGGTGGCGCCACGGAACAGGTGTGAACGCTCCTTGACCCACTCGCAGAAACGGCTGATGCCGTAACGTCCCAACCCCTGTTCGGCGATGCCGCGCATCTCCAGCCAGGTGGCGTTGATGTTCTCCCACATGTCGGCGGTGATCCGCCCGCGTACCGCATGGGCATTGCTGCGCGCGGCCTGCAGGCAGCAGTAGATGCTGCCCGGGTTACTCGCATCGAGAGCGAAGAAGTGCAGCATGCGCTCGGCGTGTAGCGGGCCGTGGCGCTCCAGGTAGTCGTCCAGGGTGCCGGTGATCAACAGCGGCATGGCCAGTTCATCGAGGCCATCACCACGGCCATCCTGCGGCATCAATGACAGCGAATAGCTGACGTCGAGCATGCGTGCGAGGTTCTCGGCACGCTCCAGGTAACGCGACATCCAGTACAGATCGGAGGCAGTTCTCGAAAGCATGGGTCAGTCCTCCACCACCCAGGTGTCCTTGGTACCGCCGCCTTGCGACGAGTTGACCACCAGCGAGCCTTCGCGCAATGCCACACGCGTCAGTCCACCGGGCACCAGGCGGGTTTCGCGGCCAGTCAGAACGAACGGACGCAGATCGATATGACGCGGTGCGATACCGCGTTCGACGAAGGTCGGGCAGGTCGACAGGCTCAGCGTCGGCTGGGCGATATACGCCTCCGGCTTGGCGATCAGGCGCGCGCGGAAGTTCTCGATTTCGGCCTTGGTCGCCGCTGGGCCGACTAGCATGCCGTAGCCGCCGGAGCCCTGGGTCTCCTTGACCACCAGTTCGGGCAGGTTGGCCAAGACGTGGGAGAGTTCTTCCGGTTTGCGGCACTGCCAGGTCGGTACGTTCTTGAGGATCGGCTCCTCGTCCAGATAGAAGCGGATCATGTCGCCGACATAAGGGTAGATCGACTTGTCGTCAGCCACGCCAGTGCCAATGGCGTTGGCCAGCACCACGTTGCGTGAGCGATAAGCCGAGAGCAGCCCGGGCACACCGAGCATGGAATCGGGATTGAAGGCCAGCGGATCGAGGAAGGCGTCATCGAGGCGTCGGTAGATCACGTCAACCTGCTTCGCACCGGCCGTGGTGCGCATGTACACCTTGTCGTCACGTACGAACAGGTCGGCCCCCTCCACCAGCTCCACGCCCATCTCGCGAGCGAGGAAGGCGTGCTCGAAGTAGGCACTGTTGAAACGCCCCGGCGTCAGCACCACCACCGTGGGGTTGTCCAGCGGGCTGGAACTCTTCAGCGCGTCGAGCAGCAGGTTCGGGTAGTGATCCACCGGCGCCACGCGCTGCGCGGAGAACAGCTCAGGAAACAGGCGCATCATCATCTTGCGGTCTTCGAGCATGTAGCTCACACCGCTGGGCGTACGCAAGTTGTCTTCCAGCACGTAGTAGCTACCGTCGCCGTCACGCACCAGGTCGACCCCGGCGATGTGCGCGTAGATGTCACGGTGCAGGTCGAGGCCCTGCATGGCCATCTGGTAACCCTCGTTGGCCAGCACCTGCTCGGCAGGAATGATCCCCGCCTTGATGATGCGCTGGTCATGGTAGAGGTCGGCGAGGAACAGGTTGAGCGCCTGCACGCGCTGTATGCAGCCGCGTTCGACGATGCGCCATTCGCTGGCGGGGATGGAGCGAGGAATGATGTCGAAGGGAATCAGGCGTTCGGTGCCTTGATCGTCACCATAGAGGGTGAACGTGATACCAGCTCTGTGGAACAGGAGATCCGCCTCTCGGCGGCGCTGGGCCAGCAGGTCATCGGGGGTATCAGCCAACCAGCGGGCAAACTCCCGATAATGCGGGCGGACTGCACCGCTCGCGTCGTACATCTCGTCATAAAAGGTGCGGGCCATGCCGTACTCCTTGTCACCCGGACTTGCAGCATCCTCTGCAAGGCCCGAGCCAGCACAATTAATCCTTTAATTTCAATCAGATACCAACAACACCCAAACAAAACGCACCACAATGGTGCTGCGCAATGTTTCTGTCATGAGGCGCCGCCCCATTGCGTGGCACAGCAAAATCCCGCTGGCCATGGGCAGTGCGCGGTGAAGGCAAAAAGCCTGCAGCCCCCGCTCTGCAGCGGGCCCGGACACGTACTTGTCACATTGCGTGACCGACCGGTCAAGCGCAACCGCTTTTGCAGCGGTAACGCCCGTTAAAACGTGTTTGAATGAGAGGCAGCCCGAATGAAGTCCAGCCGCGGACGCCTAGGGTTCACGCATACGAAGCCCTGCCTCAGCTTACGCCCAGAAAATCGGTGATGACCCGAGTGGCGGTGTCGAGATGCTGCTCATGGCTGAAACCGGAAGCCTTCAAAGGCTTGAGGTCATGATCAGCTGCCGCCAGCCAGTGCAACTCGATGGCGGCTGACAGGTTGTAACCGGCCACGGCCTCGCGATTGCCCAAGGCATCACGCTCGCCCTGAACGATGAGAGTCGGCGTGCGCAGCTCGGCCAGATGTGCAACGCGCGGCTTCTCCGGCTTGCCCGCGGCATAGAAGGGATAACCGAGACAAATCAGCGCTGCCGCATCCAACTCGTCGGCCAGCAGGCTGGCCATGCGTCCGCCCATGGACTTGCCGCCAATGGCCACAGGGCCTGCGACCTGTTGGCACACCCGGGCATACACCTCACGCCATTGCTGCAGCAGTTGCGCCTGCGGATTGGGGGGGCGTTTGCGCCCATCCACCCGTCGCTGCGCCATGTAGGCGAACTCGAAGCGCACCACCCGTACACCACGCGCCGCAAGGCTCTGCGCCATGCGCTGCATGAACGGGCTGTCCATCGGTGCGCCCGCGCCATGCGCCAGGATCAGGGTCACCGCAGCCCCCTGCGGCGCTTCGTCCCACAGCCAGGGCTGCTTCCCCTCACATTGATCAGCGTCAATAAACCCAGATGGCCCTTTGCTCATGCTTGCCTCGCGTCGATATCCGTGGTGTCCGTGGCTTGCTCATGCCTGCGGCCGCCACGGTTATCGGACGCTCTGCCATAACCGTGTATGGAAGCCCAGACATGAACACAACAACCCGTTCCGCCTACAACTACAGGGTGGTTCGCCAGTTCGCCATTATGACGGTGGTTTGGGGCATCGTTGGTATGGGACTCGGCGTTTTCATCGCCGCCCAACTGGCTTGGCCCGACCTCAACTTCAACCTACCCTGGACCAGCTTCGGCCGGCTCCGCCCCCTGCACACCAATGCGGTGATCTTCGCCTTTGGCGGCTGCGCACTGTTCGCCACCAGCTACTACGCGGTACAGCGCACCAGCCAGACCACCCTGTTCGCCCCCAAACTGGCTGCCTTCACCTTCTGGGGCTGGCAACTGGTGATCGTGCTGGCTGCCATCAGCCTGCCGCTGGGCTGGACCAGCTCCAAGGAATACGCCGAACTGGAGTGGCCGATCGACATCCTGATCACCATCGTGTGGGTGTCCTACGCCATCGTCTTCTTCGGCACGGTGATGCAACGCAAGGTCAGTCACATCTACGTGGGCAACTGGTTCTTCGGTGGCTTCATCCTCACCGTGGCCATCCTGCACGTGATCAACAACCTGGAAATCCCGGTCACCCTGACCAAGTCCTACTCGCTCTATGCGGGCGCCACCGATGCGATGATCCAGTGGTGGTACGGCCACAACGCCGTGGGCTTCTTCCTGACCGCCGGTTTCCTCGGGATGATGTACTACTTCGTGCCCAAGCAGGCCGGTCGCCCGGTCTACTCCTACCGCCTGTCCATCGTCCACTTCTGGGCACTGATCGCGGTCTACATCTGGGCCGGCCCGCACCACCTGCACTACACCGCGCTGCCGGACTGGGCTCAATCGCTCGGCATGGTGATGTCGCTGATCCTGCTGGCGCCCAGCTGGGGCGGCATGATCAACGGCATGATGACCCTCTCGGGTGCCTGGCACAAACTGCGCACCGACCCGATCCTGCGCTTTTTGGTGGTATCCCTGGCCTTCTACGGCATGTCGACCTTCGAAGGCCCGATGATGGCCATCAAGACCGTCAACGCCCTGTCCCACTACACCGACTGGACCATCGGCCACGTGCACGCTGGCGCTCTCGGCTGGGTAGCCATGGTGTCGATCGGCTCGCTGTACCACCTGATCCCGAAAGTCTTCGGTCGTGAGCAGATGCACAGCATCGGCCTGATCAACGGCCACTTCTGGCTGGCGACCATCGGCACCGTGCTGTACATCGCCTCGATGTGGGTCAACGGCATCACCCAGGGCCTGATGTGGCGTGCAGTCAACGAAGACGGCACCCTCACCTACTCCTTCGTCGAAGCGCTGGAAGCCAGCCATGTCGGCTTCGTGGTGCGGGTGATCGGCGGCGCCATCTTCTTCAGCGGCATGCTGCTGATGGCCTGGAACGTCTGGCTGACCGTACGCAGCGCCAAATCGACCGAGATGGAAGCCGCTGCGCAGTTCTCGGTAGAAGGAGCCCACTGATGAAACACGAGATTCTCGAGAAGAACATCGGCCTGATGGCCCTGGTGATGATCCTGGCGGTCAGCATCGGTGGTCTGACCCAGATCGTTCCGCTGTTCTTCCAGGACGTCACCAACGAGCCGGTGGAAGGCCTCAAGCCTTACAACGCGCTGCAACTGGAAGGTCGCGACATCTACATCCGCGAAGGCTGCGTCGGCTGCCACTCGCAGATGATCCGTCCGTTCCGTGCCGAAACCGAGCGCTACGGCCACTACTCCGTCGCCGGTGAAAGCGTCTGGGATCACCCCTTCCTGTGGGGTTCCAAGCGCACCGGTCCGGATCTGGCTCGCGTCGGCGCGCGGTACTCGGACGAGTGGCATCGCGCCCACCTGTACAACCCGCGCAACGTCGTACCGGAATCGATCATGCCCGCCTACCCCTGGCTGGTGGAGCACACCCTCGATGGCAAGGACACCGCCAAGAAGATGAGTGCCCTGCGCACTCTCGGCGTGCCCTACAGCGAAGAGGACATCGCCGGTGCCAGCGACGCGGTCAAGGGCAAGAGCGAGATGGACGCTCTCGTCGCCTACCTGCAGGTGCTGGGCACCGCCGTGAAGAACAAGAGGTGAGTGCCATGTTCGAGCTTATCGATATCGGCACCCTGCGTGGCCTAGGCACTGCGCTGGTTCTGATCGCCTTCACCGCCGTCACCCTCTGGGCCTATAGCGGCAAACGCCGCGACGCCTTCGCCGAAGCGGCCAACCTGCCCTTCGCCGACGAGCCCAAGCCCGCCGTTACGAGGATCCAAGCATGACCACCTTCTGGAGTTGGTACATCACCCTGCTGACCGTCGGTTCGCTGGTCGCGCTGTTCTGGCTGATCTTCGCCACCCGCAAGAGCGAAGTGCACAAGAACCCGACCGAGCAGACCATGGGTCACGCCTTCGATGGCATCGAGGAGTACGACAACCCACTGCCCAAGTGGTGGTTCATGTTGTTCCTCGGCACCCTGGTGTTCTCCGTCGGCTACCTGGTGCTCTACCCCGGCCTGGGCAACTTCAAGGGCCTGCTGCCCGGCTACAAGGACGGCTGGACTCAGGTCAACCAGTGGCAGCGCGAGATGGATCGTGCCGATGAGCTGTACGGCCCGATCTTCGCCAAATACGCCGCCATGCCGATCGAGGAAGTGGCCAAGGACGAGCGCGCGCTGAAAATGGGCGGTCGCCTGTTCGCCTCCAACTGCGCCGTGTGCCACGGCTCGGACGCCAAGGGCAGCTATGGCTTCCCCAACCTGGCCGACAGCAGCTGGCGCTGGGGCGGCGAGCCGGAAACCATCAAAACCACCATCATGCATGGTCGTATCGGCGTAATGCCGGCACAAGGCCCGATGATCGGCGAAGATGGCGTACGTAACGTCGCAGCTTACGTGCTCAGCGAACTGGGTGGCCGCGAGCTGCCGCAGGATGCGAACGCGGATGTCGCCGCCGGCAAGCAGATCTTCGCCACCCTCTGCTCCGCCTGCCACACCCCGGCCGGCACCGGCACGCCAGCGATGGGCGCCCCGAACCTGACTCAACCGAGCGCCTTCATCTACGGCAGCAGCTTCGCCCAGTTGCAACAAACCATCCGCTACGGCCGTAGTGGCAACATGCCCGCCCAGGGCGACTTCCTCGGCAACGACAAGGCCCACCTGCTGGCCGCCTATGTCTACAAACTGAGCCAGGAGGACGCCAAGTAATCTACTGTTAACCCTGCTGTACCGGCGACCGTCATGCGGTCGCCGATCCTTCCTTATATATGTGCGACTCAGTGTCGCACCTGCCGACCAACTGCCCTGCAAATTCCTTGACCTGGGCTAAGCTACCTTTCAGTCGCCATTTGTCATAACTCCAAGGCGATCCTTCCTTAGCGCCGCGCAAACTGGTTGCGCCAAAAGCTGCCAGAGTAATTTTCTGACCGTCCGATATGGCTTCAGAAAGGCTCTGAAACCCTATTCGTGTCGGCACGTTACGTTGCAATGGCTACCTGCTTTCTCCATACTTGCCGCCGATTTTTGCCCCATAAAAATCCATTAACCGTGGAACCCCTAGCATGAGCACAGCAATCAGTCAGACTGCTTATAACTATAAGGTGGTCCGCCAGTTCGCCATTATGACGGTGATCTGGGGGGTCATTGGGATGGGTCTAGGCGTGTTCATCGCCGCACAACTCGTGTGGCCGGAACTCAACCTTGGCCTGCCGTGGACCAGCTTCGGCCGTCTGCGCCCGCTTCACACCAACGCGGTGATCTTCGCCTTCGGCGGATGCGCACTGTTCGCGACCTCGTACTACGTGGTCCAGCGCACCTGCCAAACGCGCCTGATTTCCGACGGTCTGGCTGCCTTCACCTTCTGGGGCTGGCAAGCGGTCATCGTGCTCGCGGTGATCACCCTGCCGATGGGCTACACCAGCTCCAAGGAATACGCTGAGCTGGAATGGCCGATCGACGTGCTCCTGGGCATCGTCTGGATCACCTACCTGCTGGTGTTCTTCGGTACCATCGTCAAGCGCAAGACCAAGCACATCTATGTGGGCAACTGGTTCTTCGGTGCCTTCATCCTGGTTACCGCCATGCTGCACATCGTCAACAGTGCCGCCATGCCGGTGAGCCTGTTCAAGTCGTACTCGGCCTATGCCGGTGCTACCGACGCGATGATCCAGTGGTGGTACGGCCACAACGCCGTGGGATTCTTCCTGACCACCGGCTTCCTGGGCATGATGTACTACTTCGTACCCAAGCAGGCCGAGCGTCCGATCTACTCCTACCGCCTGTCCATCGTGCACTTCTGGGCGCTGATCACCCTGTACATCTGGGCCGGCCCGCACCACCTGCACTACACCGCGCTGCCGGACTGGGCTCAGTCCCTGGGCATGGCCATGTCGGTCATCCTGCTGGCTCCGAGCTGGGGCGGCATGATCAACGGCATGATGAGCCTGTCTGGCGCCTGGCATAAGCTGCGCACCGACCCAATCCTGCGCTTTTTGGTGGTATCCCTGGCCTTCTACGGCATGTCCACCTTCGAAGGCCCGATGATGGCCATCAAGACCGTCAACGCCCTGTCCCACTACACCGACTGGACCATCGGCCACGTGCACGCTGGCGCCCTCGGCTGGGTAGCGATGATTTCCATCGGCTCGCTGTATCACCTGATCCCGAAAGTCTTCGGTCGTGAGCAGATGCACAGCATCGGCCTGATCAACGCACACTTCTGGCTGGCGACCATCGGCACCGTGCTGTACATCGCCTCGATGTGGGTCAACGGCATCACCCAGGGCTTGATGTGGCGTGCAGTCAACGAAGACGGCACCCTCACCTACTCCTTCGTCGAAGCCCTGGAAGCCAGCCATGCAGGCTATGTCGTACGCATGATCGGCGGCGCCTTCTTCGTGACCGGCATGCTGCTGATGGCCTACAACACCTTCCGCACCGTGCGTGCCGCCAAGCCGGCTGAATACGAAGCGGCTGCGCAGATTCCCGCCGGAGTAGCTCACTGATGAAACACGAAATCATCGAGAAGAATATCGGCCTGATGGCGCTGCTGATGGTGATTGCCGTCAGCATCGGTGGCCTGACCCAGATCGTCCCGCTGTTCTTCCAGGACGTCACCAACGAGCCGGTGGAAGGCCTCAAGCCCTACACCGCCATGCAACTGGAAGGTCGCGATATCTACATCCGTGAAGGCTGCGTCGGCTGCCACTCGCAGATGATCCGTCCGTTCCGCGCCGAGACCGAGCGTTACGGCCACTACTCCGTCGCCGGTGAAAGCGTCTGGGATCACCCCTTCCTGTGGGGCTCCAAGCGTACCGGTCCGGATCTGGCCCGCGTCGGCGGCCGTTACTCGGACGAGTGGCATCGCGCCCACCTGTACAACCCGCGCAACGTAGTGCCTGAGTCGAAGATGCCTGCCTACCCATGGCTGGTGGAGAACAAGCTCGACGGTCGCGACACCGCCAAGAAGATGGAAGTCATGCGTGGCTTCGGCATCCCGTACACCGACGAAGATATCGCCGGCGCCCGCGATGCAGTGAAAGGCAAGACCGAAATGGACGCGCTGATCGCGTACCTGCAGGTTCTCGGCACTTCCATCAAGAACAAACGGTAAGACGCTATGGACATCGGGATGATTCGCGGCATCGGCACGGCGGTGGTTTTCATCGCCTTCATCGGCGTGGTGCTCTGGGCTTACAGCAGCAAGCGCAAGTCCAGCTTCGACGAAGCTGCCAACCTGCCCTTCGCCGACGATCCCAAGCCCGAGTCCAAGCGCGATCAGGACTCTTCCAGGAGCAATAACCAATGACCACGTTCTGGAGTTGGTACGTAACCATTCTGTCTCTGGGCACCATCTTCGCCCTGACCTGGCTGATCTTCGGCACCCGCAAGGGCCAGCGCCAGGAGACTACCGAGGAAACCGTCGGGCACAGCTTCGACGGCATCGAGGAGTATGACAACCCGCTGCCGAAGTGGTGGTTCATGCTGTTCGTCGCCACCATCATCTTCGCCCTGGGCTACCTCGCTCTGTATCCGGGCCTGGGCAACTGGAAAGGCGTGCTGCCGGGTTACAACTACCTCGACAACGAGAAGCAAACCCCCTTCGCTGCTGGCGTACAGATCGCTGACGGCTCCATGCGTCATGCCGGCTGGACCGGCGTGCACCAGTGGGAGAAGGAAATGGCGCGCGCCGACGAGCAATACGGCCCGCTGTTCGCCAAATACGCTGCCATGCCGATCGAGGAAGTGGCCAAGGACGAGCAAGCCCTGAAAATGGGTGGCCGCCTGTTCGCCTCCAACTGCTCCGTTTGCCACGGCTCCGATGCCAAGGGCAGCTACGGCTTCCCCAATCTGACCGACAACGAGTGGCGCTGGGGCGGCGAGCCGGAGACCATCAAGACCACCATCCTGCATGGTCGCCAGGGCGCAATGCCGGCCCAAGGCCCGGCCATCGGCGAAGACGGCGTACGCAACGTCGCTGCCTACGTGCTGACCCAACTGGCTGGTCGTCAACTGCCGGAAGGCGTTGAAGCCGATATCGAAGCAGGCCAGAAGGTCTTCGCCGGTACCTGCTTCGCCTGCCACGGCGCCGACGGCAAGGGTACTCCTGCCATGGGTGCACCGAACCTGACCAACCCGGCAGCGTTCATCTACGGCAGCAGCTATGCTCAACTGCAGCAGACCATCCGCTACGGTCGTCACGGCAACATGCCTGCCCAGGAAGAATTCCTCGGCAACGACAAGGTGCACCTGCTGGCCGCCTACGTGTACAGCCTGTCGCACAAGGCACAAGAGCAGTAAGCCTCACGGCCCTTGCCTGCAAGGGCCAAGCCGTCTGGGACGCGACCGCCGGTCGCACCCAGATGGTGCTTCATCAGGCGTACCATAGGGCAACCGTGAAACGACTCTGACCGCACGTACGGTCCGGGCTGCCAATCAACCGCCGTGGTATGCATTGATGAGCAAACAGATTCCCGTTCAGGACGTCACCCCTCCTTCCGCCAAGAACGCCAGCGTCGACCTCTACGCCAGTCAAGAGAAGATCTACACGCGCGCGTTCACCGGGCTGTTCCGCAATCTGCGACTCGCGGGTGGCGCCCTCCTCTTCCTGCTGTTCTTCGGCACCGTATGGATCAACTGGAATGGTCATCAGGCCGTCTGGTGGAACCTGCCGGAACGCAAATTCCACATTTTCAGCGCAACCTATTGGCCTCAGGACTTCATGCTGCTGTCCTGGCTGTTGATCATCTGCGCCTTCGGCCTGTTCTTCATCACCGTTTTCGCCGGCCGCGTCTGGTGCGGCTATACCTGCCCGCAGAGCGTATTCACCTGGGTATTCATGTGGGCCGAGAAGGTCACCGAGGGTGACCGCAACCAGCGCATGAAGCTGGACAAGCAACCCATGAGCGGCAAGAAGCTGGGACGCAAGCTGGCCAAACACAGCATCTGGATCGGTGTGTCGCTGTTGACCGCCATTACCTTCGTTGGCTACTTCACGCCGATTCGTGATCTGGTCATCGAGATCTTCACCGGTGAAGCCAGCGGCTGGGCCTACTTTTGGATCGGTTTCTTCACCCTCGCCACCTACGGCAACGCCGGCTGGCTGCGCGAACAGGTGTGCATCTACATGTGTCCCTACGCCCGCTTCCAGAGCGTGATGTTCGACCAGGACACCCTGATCGTCTCCTACGACCCGCGTCGCGGCGAATCACGCGGCCCACGCAAGAAGGACGCCGACTACAAGGCTCAGGGGCTTGGCGACTGCATCGACTGCAAGATGTGCGTGCAGGTCTGCCCCACCGGCATCGACATCCGTGATGGTCTGCAGATCGAATGCATCGGCTGCGCCGCGTGCATCGATGCCTGCGACGACATCATGGAGAAGATGAACTATCCCAAGGGACTGATCAGCTACACCACTGAACACAACCTGTCCGGACGCAAGACGCACCTGCTGCGCCCACGCCTGATCGGGTACGCTGTCGCGCTGGTTGCCATGATCGGCCTGTTCGCCTGGGCCGTGGCCAACCGGCCGCTGGTCGAGCTGGACGTGCTCAAGGATCGCGTGCTGTTCCGCGAGAACGAGCGCGGTCATATCGAGAACGTCTACACCCTGAAGATCATGAACAAAGCGCAGCGTGACATGACCTACGTGATCACCGCCGACGGCCTCGATGGCCTGGTGTACGAAGGCAAGCGCGAAGTGCGAGCCCTAGCGGGCGAGGTGTATTCCTTCCCGGTCGAGCTGTCCATCGCTCCTGAGAAGCTGCCCTCCAGCGCCAACAACATCGTCTTCCACGTACAATCCGCGGATGACCCCAGTATCAAGAACGACGCCGACAGCCGCTTCATCGGCCCAAGCGTCCGCTGACAACGGAAAACGCATGACCGAGCAAACCACATCGCCAGTCAAACCCTGGTACAAGCAGTTCTGGCCCTGGTTCATCATCTTCCTGCTGGGCTACTCCGTGGTGCAGGGGCTGACCCTGCTCACCGTTGCCACGCGCAACCCACCAGGGCTGATCTCCGACGATTACTACGACGTCGGCAAAGGCATCAACCAGTCACTGGAGCGGGAGAAGTTCGCTGAGCGCCTGCAACTGCATGGCCAACTGAACCTCGACAACACCACCGGCGTCGCCACCCTGACCCTGGAAGGCAACAGCCGGCCGCAGCAGATCGTGCTCAACCTGATCTCGCCAACCCAGCCGGAGCGTGATCGCCGCGTCATCCTGCAACCCGCTGCCGACGGCCAGTACCGCGGGCAGATGGTCGATGAGGTCAGCGGTCGTCGTTTCGTCGAACTGCTCGGCCAGGAAGGCAGCCAGAACTGGCGTCTATTCGAGGAAGAGAACATCACCGATGGCCAGGCCATCATGATCGGTGACAATCCCTCCTACTGACCCAGCCGATGCCCGCCCCTACTCCCTGCTACCACTGTGGCCTGCCGGTGCCTGCCGGCAGCGCCTTTCGTGCCGACGTCCTCGGCCAGACTCGCGAGATGTGCTGTCCCGGCTGCCAGGCCGTGGCCGAAGCCATCGTTGCCGGTGGGCTGGAGCACTACTACAGCCATCGTAGTGAGAACGCCGCCAATCCTCAGGCCCTGCCCCAGGCACTGCCTGACGAACTGGCGCTATACGACCGTAGCGACGTGCAGCAGCCCTTCGTACAACACGAGGGCGAACTGAGCGAAACCCAGCTGTTGATCGAAGGCATCAGTTGCGCCGCGTGCGGCTGGCTGATCGAGAAACACCTGCGCGGCGTACCGGGCGTGGCCGAAGCGCATCTGAACCTGTCCAACCACCGCCTGCTGGTACGCTGGCAGGACAGGCAAATTCCGCTGAGCAAACTGCTCGCCGAACTACGCCGCATCGGGTACGCGGCCCATCCCTGGCGAGCCGACGAAGCCGCCGCACGCCTGGTCGCAGAAAACCGCCGGCGCATGCGCGAGCTGGGCGTGGCAGGATTGCTGTGGATGCAGGTGATGATGGCGACCATGGCCACCTGGCCGGAATTCAACATCGACCTGTCGCCGGAACTGGACAAGATCCTGCGCTGGACCAGCCTGTTCCTTACCACGCCAATCGTCTTCTATTGCTGCGGACAGTTCTTCCGTGGCGCCCTGCGCGACCTGCGCACGCGCCATCTGACCATGGACGTCTCGGTATCGCTGGCGATTGGTGGCGCCTATGTCGCCGGCATCTGGTCCACCATCACCGGCCACGGCGAGCTGTACTTCGATGCGGTGGGCATGTTTGCCCTGTTCCTGCTCGCCGGCCGTTATCTCGAACGCCGCGCACGCGAGCGCACCGCCGCCGCCACCGCGCAGCTGGTGCAACTGCTGCCGGCGTCCTGCCTGCGCCTGGAAGATGATGGCCAGAGCCAGCGCATCCTCCTGAGCGAACTGCGCATCGGTGAGCGGGTGCTGGTACAACCAGGTTCGCTGATTCCTGCCGATGGCCAGGTGCGCGCCGGACAATCCAGCATCGACGAATCGCTGCTGACCGGCGAATACCTGCCGCAACCACGTGGCATGGGCGATAGCGTCACGGCCGGCACCCTCAATGTCGAGGGGCCGCTGACAATCGAAGTCCAGGCACTGGGCGACGCCACGCGCCTATCAGCCATCGTCCGCCTGCTGGAGCGCGCGCAAAGCGAGAAACCACGCCTGGCGGAAATCGCCGATCGCGTATCCCAGTGGTTCCTGTTGTTCATCCTGATCGCCGCAGCTTGCGTTGGCCTGGTCTGGTGGCAGATCGACAGCGCGCGGGCCTTCTGGATCGTTCTTTCCCTGCTGGTCGCCACCTGCCCCTGCGCACTGGCGCTGGCCACCCCGACGGCGCTGACCACTGCCACCGGCAGCCTGCACAAGCTGGGTATGCTGCTCACACGCGGGCATGTGCTCGAAGGCCTCAACCAGATCGACACGCTGGTATTGGACAAGACCGGCACGCTGACCGAGGGCCGCCTGACGCTCAAGGCCATCCACCCGCTGCGCGATCTTGACGAAGGTGACTGCCTGGCGCTGGCTGCCGCACTGGAGAATCGCTCGGAACACCCCATTGCCCGCGCCTTCAGCCAGGCACCACGCGCTGCGGAATCCGTCGACAGCCATCCAGGCCAGGGCCTGCAGGGCGTCGTCGACGGACGCCTGCTACGCATCGGCGAAGCCCATTTCGTCTGCGCCCTGAGTGGTCAGACGGTGCCGTCGATCGCCAGCGAACACGGGCAATGGCTGCTGCTCGGCGATGAGCGCGGGCCTCTGGCCTGGTTCGTCCTCGATGATCGCCTGCGCGAGGATGCGCCGCAGCTGATCGAGGCAGCGCGCGCACGCGGCTGGCGCATCCATCTGCTCTCAGGCGACAGCTCACCAATGGTCGGCGAAGTGGCGCGACAACTGGGTATCGACGATGCCCGCGGCGGCCTGACGCCGGACGACAAGCTGGCCGTGCTCAAGCGACTGCACGGCGAAGGCCGCCGTGTGCTGATGCTCGGCGATGGCGTCAACGACGTGCCGGTATTGGCGGCAGCCGATATCAGCGTGGCCATGGGCTCGGCCTCGGATCTGGCCAAGACCAGCGCCGACGCTGTGCTGCTGTCCAACCGCCTGAGCAGCCTGGTGCAAAGCCTGAGCATGGCCAAACGCACCCGTCGCATCATCATCGAGAACCTGGCCTGGGCCAGCCTGTACAATGGCCTGGTGCTGCCTTTTGCCGCCATGGGCTGGATCACGCCGATATGGGCTGCCGTAGGCATGTCGCTGAGCTCGCTGCTGGTGGTGCTCAACGCCCTGCGCCTGAGTCGGTAAACTGCAGATTGATGCAGGGCGGATTCAGGAGCGAAGCGAACAATCCGCCGCTTGCTTGCACATACATCTTCAGGCGCCCTGCTTCGCAAACGGATCACCGCCCGGTACACCCTATGACGCTCATGTGAGGCTTAGCGTTTCGCCGAGCAGTAGCTCCCCAGCCCAATTTCCGGAGACCGCATGTCCGCCCTCTATATCCTGATTCCCGTGGCCATCGGCCTGGTCGGTTTCGCCATCTGGCTGTTCTTCTGGGCGGTGGACAGCGGCCAGTACGACGACCTCGATGGACCGGCGCACAGCATTCTGTTCGACGACGAAGACCCGCTGCACAAGGCTGGTGTCGAACAGGCCAAAGGCGACGAAGCACAGCAGGATCGACCGCGTGACTGAACTGCTGCCTCTGCTGCTGTCAGCGCTGATTCTCGGCCTGCTTGGCGGCGGACATTGCCTGGGCATGTGCGGCGGCCTGATGGGTGCGCTCACCCTGGCCATTCCTCCTGAACAACGCAGTCGCCGTCTGCAACTGCTGCTGGCCTACAACCTGGGGCGCATTCTCAGCTATGCCACCGCCGGCCTGCTCATAGGCTTGGCGGGTTGGGCCGTGGCCGGCAGCGCCGCCGAGGTGATCATGCGCTCACTGGCCGCTCTGCTGCTGATTGCCATGGGGCTGTACCTGGCTGGTTGGTGGAGCGGCCTGACCCATATCGAAGCACTGGGGCGCGGCCTCTGGCGTCATATCCAGCCCCTGACCCGGCGTTTCATGCCCGTCACCAGCCTGCCCCGGGCCATGGTTCTCGGCGGTCTGTGGGGCTGGCTACCCTGTGGCCTGGTCTACAGTACGCTGCTCTGGGCCTCCAGCCAGGGCAACGCCATCAACAGTGCGCTATTGATGCTGGCCTTCGGCCTGGGCACCTGGCCGGTGTTGCTGGCAACCGGCCTCGCCGCCGAGCGTATTACCACCCTGCTACGCAAACGGGGCGTTCGCATGGCCGGTGGACTGCTGGTCATTCTGTTTGGTATCTGGACACTGCCAGGCCCGCACCAGCACTGGTTGATGGGGCACTGAGCAAGCCCAAGACATAACCCAGGATTCCAGCCTGGGGCTGACAAGCCGCAAGGAGGCGAGATGAACAATCGTAACGATGGCATCATCCACGACACGGAAGACAAGGGCTGGTGGTGCCATCACGGACTCAAGCTGGAGCGCAGCTTCGTTGCGCTGTGCAACACCCACCTGAACCTGCCCGCCTGGGAAAACCCGGAGAAACGTGACAACCCCTATGCGCCGGATCTGATCGTCGCCGGCCGTGTGGCGGATCTGAAGGTACAGAACACGCCCTTCTTCGTTTCCAGCCGCTACGACATGGATCCGCGCCGTACGGTCACCTTCAACCGCAAGGACTACGAACGCTACAGCGAGCTCTATCCTGATATCGACATCTACTTCTGGGTGGATTGGACGCAAACGGAGTCGAAGTACGGCCGCGTCGACTACCTGGCCGGCATCTACAGCCTGCCTTTCGTCACCCTTGCTGGATTGATCGAAAGCGGAGCGCCAGAGCATCACTACATCCACCGCCGCGACGATACCCAGGGCAATGCGAAGTCCTCATTCCTGCTGAGCCTGGACGCATTCGCCGTACTGCTCGAAAAAGACCGGCGACTGTAGCTCAAGACGCTACAGAGCATCGGCGCCGACGCAACGCGCACCGTCCACGGCCGTTGATACAGGTCAAGGCTCAAGGCAGGCCAGCTCTCTAGACTGGCCGCACAGCCTGTCCAGGATTCTTTCCCATGCTCGACACCATCCAGTGGGACGCCGCCCTGATCCGCCGCTACGATCTCGCCGGCCCGCGTTACACCTCCTACCCGACCGCCGTGCAGTTTCACGACGATATCGGCCCGTTCGACCTGCTGCACGCCCTGCGCGACAGCCGCAAGGCGCAACGCCCGCTGTCGCTGTATGTGCACATCCCATTCTGCGCGCACATTTGCTACTACTGCGCCTGCAACAAGGTGATCACCAAGGATCGCGGCCGCGCCCTGCCCTACCTGGAAAAACTCGAGCGCGAAATCGAGATCGTCAGCCGTTACGTGGACAAGTCCCAGCCCATTGAACAGCTGCATTTCGGCGGCGGTACGCCCACCTTCCTCAACCACGACGAACTGCGCCGCCTGATGCAGCACCTGCGTCAGCACTTCAACCTGCTGGATGACGACAGCGGCGACTACAGCATCGAGATCGACCCACGCGAAGCCGACTGGTCGACCATGGGCCTGCTACGCGAGCTGGGTTTCAACCGCGTCAGCCTTGGCGTGCAGGATCTCGATCCGGAGGTGCAGCGCGCAGTCAATCGCCTGCAGACCCTCGAGGAAACCCGCGCCATCATCGAAGCGGCACGCACGCTGCAATTTCGCTCGGTGAACATCGACCTGATCTATGGCCTGCCCAAGCAGACGCCGGAGCGTTTCGCCCGTACCGTGGCCGAGGTGATCGCCCTGCAGCCGGATCGGCTGTCACTGTTCAACTACGCGCACATGCCCGAACGCTTCATGCCGCAACGCCGCATCAGCGCCGATGACCTGCCCAGCCCGGCGGATAAGCTGGCCATGCTGCAGAGCAGCATCGAGCAGCTGACCCGTGCAGGCTACCGCTACATCGGCATGGATCACTTCGCCCTGCCCGACGACGAACTTGCCATCGCCCAGGAGGAAGGCACGCTGCAGCGCAACTTCCAAGGCTACACCACTCACGGCCATTGCGACCTGATCGGCCTGGGTGTTTCCGCCATCAGCCAGATCGGCGATCTCTACAGCCAGAACGACAGCGACATCGCCAGCTACCAGCAAAGTCTGGGCAACGGCCAGCTGGCAACGCGCCGCGGCCTGCACTGCAATGCAGACGACCGCCTGCGCCGCGCCGTGATCCAGCAGCTGATCTGTCATTTCGAGTTGCGCTTCGCCGATATCGAGCAAGCGCATGGGGTGGTGTTCCGTGATTACTTCGCCGCGCTCTGGCCCGAGCTGGAACAACTCGCTCGCGACGGCCTGATTTCGCTCGACGAGCAGAGTATCGAAGTACGCCCGGCCGGTCGTCTGCTGGTGCGTTCGCTGTGCATGCTGTTCGATCGCTATCTCAACGACCAGGTGCGCCAGCGCTTTTCTCGGGTGATCTGAAGAACACGCGAAATCGCCCCGTGACGGCT
Source organism: Pseudomonas berkeleyensis (assembly GCF_014109765.1). NCBI lineage: Bacteria > Pseudomonadati > Pseudomonadota > Gammaproteobacteria > Pseudomonadales > Pseudomonadaceae > Pseudomonas > Pseudomonas berkeleyensis. Next base: position 2,608,240 of record NZ_CP059139.1, on the reverse strand, counting down.
AAGACCGTCACGGGGCGATGCGTCAGCCCATCGCCAGCGTGGCGGCAGTCTGCATCTGCTCACTCGACAGGCCGTTCTCGCGCATCAGTTTGATCAGGTTGGCATTGGCCGTGGTCAACGCGCTGTTGAGCGAAGCGAGTTCGGTCTGCAGTGCTTCCAGTTGCTGACGTTTGGTTTCCGGATCGAGGCTCTGGTCACTCATGATCGCCTCGACCTGCGCCTGCTTCTCGACGATCTGTGCTCGCAGCTCGCGAATCATCTTGAGCAGATCCTTGATTGCCTGAGGCAAGTCACTGCCGTCGATATCTTCGTTCTCGTCTGGCTTGGCCGCCATGCTCTTGCCCAGCTCGGACAAGCTCACCCGCAACCCCTCGCGCACCTGCTCCGGGGTTTGCTCGACTGCGTTAAATTGTCGCTGAACCCCCTCAACCAGATTGTTCAGAGGTCCGGTGGATTGGATGCGCATCGCGCTGCTCCCTGCGTTGGACTATGGTTCTACAGCCGTTATCGGCCCCCTGGGGACAAACTTGAGTATTCGGTCAGAACGTCTTATGGCTGGCCCCTACCCGCCCCCTGGGGTAACCTTACGGTCATTGCGTGTTTACCTGGGAAGTCTAACGATGTCCGAGAGCATCAAGCTGCGTTCGCAGCACCAAGCCCATTGCAAGGATTGCAGTCTGGCCGCCCTGTGCCTGCCAATCTCCCTGAATCTGGAAGACATGGACGCGCTGGACGAAATCGTCAAACGTGGCCGCCCACTGAAAAAAGGCGAGTTTCTCTTCCGTCAGGGCGATGCTTTCGGCTCGGTCTTCGCCGTGCGTTCCGGCGCCCTGAAGACCTTCAGCCTGAGCGACTCGGGCGAGGAACAGATCACCGGCTTCCACCTGCCCAGTGAGCTGGTCGGTCTTTCCGGTGTCGACGGCGAACGCTACCCGGTCTCAGCCCAGGCGCTGGAAACCACCTCGGTCTGCGAGATTCCCTTCGAGCGCCTCGATGACCTGGCGCTACAACTGCCCCAACTGCGCCGCCAGTTGATGCGCATCATGAGCCGCGAGATTCGCGACGATCAGCAGATGATGCTGCTGTTGTCGAAGAAGACCGCCGACGAACGCATCGCCACCTTCCTGGTCAACCTCTCCGCCCGCTTCCGCGCCCGTGGTTTCTCGGCCAACCAGTTCCGCCTGGCCATGTCGCGCAACGAAATTGGTAACTATTTGGGCCTTGCCGTGGAAACCGTGTCTCGCGTATTTACCCGCTTCCAACAGAACAAGCTGCTCGAAGCCGAAGGCAAGGAAGTGCATATTCTCGACCCCATCGAGCTATGCGCCCTGGCTGGCGGTAATCTAGACGTCTGAGCCCGCCCCTGCATTCGTATAATCGCGGGTTCAACGCATTTAGGATCCCACGATGATTTTCGACGAATTCAGCATCAAGACCCTGATCCGCCCGGTACCGGACTTTCCCAAACCGGGTGTGATCTTTCGCGACATCACCCCGCTGTTCCAGTCGCCCCGTGCCTTGCGCATGGTTGCCGACAGCTTCATTCAGCGCTACGTGGAGGCCGAGTTCACGCATATCGGCGCCATGGATGCACGCGGTTTTCTGATCGGCTCGATCATCGCCTATGAACTGAACAAACCGCTGGTGCTGTTCCGCAAGCAGGGCAAACTGCCAGCTGACGTACTCAGTGAGGGTTATCAGACCGAATACGGCGAAGCCTTTCTCGAAGTGCACAGCGACAGCCTCTGCGAGGGCGACTCGGTGCTGATCTTCGATGACCTGATCGCCACCGGCGGCACCCTGATCGCTGCTGCCAATCTGGTACGACGCATGCGCGCCACGGTCTTCGAGGCCGCCGCCATCATCGACCTGCCGGAGCTGGGTGGTTCGCAGAAACTGCAGGATGCCAATATCCCGGTTTTCACCCTCACTGCCTTCGCGCTAGACGACCGCTGAGTACCTCCAGCCCGGCAGCCGTCCGGGCTATCGCCTCGACCGCCACTGAAAACCGCCATGCCTGAACTCGATTCGAACCAATCCCCTGCCGACTGGCGCCAGCGTCTGGCCCAGATCATGGACGGCAAGGCCATACAGCGCCTGGTTACCGTGCTGATTCTGGTCAACGCCGCCATTCTCGGCCTGCTGACCTCCAAGGAAACCGTCGAGCAGTGGGGCTGGCTGCTGCTGCCACTGGACGCAATCATCCTCGCCTGTTTCGTCGTCGAACTGGCACTGCGTTTTGCCGCTCGTGGGGTCGCCCTGTTGCGTGATCCATGGGCCGTGTTCGACTGCATCGTCGTCGGCATTGCCCTGGTGCCGGCCAGCGGCCCCTTTGCCGTACTGCGTGCCCTGCGCGTATTGCGCGTGTTGCGCCTGGTGTCGATCAACCCGAGCATGCGCAAGGTGGTGCAGGCGCTGCTCGCCTCGCTGCCAGGCATGGGCAGCATCATCATGCTGATGAGTCTGATCTTCTACGTTGCTGCGGTGATGGCCACACAGCTGTTCGGCGAACGCTTTCCGGAATGGTTCGGCAGCCTGACCGCCAGCCTCTACTCGCTGTTCCAGATGATGACCCTGGACAGTTGGTCGAGCGGCACCGTGCGGCCGATCATGGAGGTGTATCCGCACGCCTGGATGTTCTTCATCCCTTACGTGCTGATCGCCACGTTCATGATGCTCAACCTGTTCATCGCGGTGATCGTCAACGCCATGCAGGACGCTCAGGAACCCAGCGCCGAAGAGCAGGAAAAGATCCAGCGCGACCAGGCCATACTTGACGAGCTCAAGGCGCTACGCACGGAAATCGCCGAATTGCGGCGCAACCACTGAGATAAACAGCATTACGGCGGAGTAACTCTGTTACTTCGCCGCCTCTTCAGCGCACCTCAAACCCCATCACCCGCCTTAAGTTGGCAGCGCACAACGCGCCAACGTCCGATAGTTACATCGTTCAATGACACAGTTGGTCTGTTGAGGTTAACCACCTGCGACCCCGAGTGCTGTCAGCCAGAGCCGCACAACAATCGGGAGCACCAACTCCCCAGAAGAGGACTCGAACGATGAGCGCCAGTGCCACCCTGCCCCAGCCGAAACCCAGCTTTCCGGTTCGCCGCATGGATTTCAGCTTCACCGAAACACCCAAATACTGGTTCTACGACGACCCCTTCATGAGCCAGTTCATGAACAACCTGTCATCGCTGTTTCCTTATGGCGAGAAGTTCTTCGTCGACAGCGTGCGCGCCGTGCGCGACCAGGTCACCGAGCCGCAACTGAAGAAGGACATCAGCGCCTTCATCGGCCAGGAAGCCATGCACTCCAAGGAGCATGCGGCGTACAACGACTACGCCAATCAGCATGACATCGACCTGGAGCGCCTCGAACTGCGCATCAAGGTGCTGCTGGAATGGGTCACCCGCTTCAGCACCAAGAAGCAGCGCCTGGCCATGACCTGCGCCCTGGAGCACTTCACGGCGACCATGGCCGAGCAACTGCTCAAGCGTGAAGACCTGACCACGCAGATGAACGACCCAAAGCTGTATCAGCTGTGGATGTGGCACGCCATCGAGGAGAACGAGCACAAGGCCGTCTGCTATGACGTGTACCAGAAGGTCTACGGTGGCTATTTCACCCGCACGCTGATCATGATGCTGACCACCGTGGTGTTTTTCGGCGTGATCGGCTGGTTCCAGGTTCATCTTCTGCGCAAGGACGGCCAGTTGTTCAACTGGCGTAGTTGGGGCTTCGGCCTGAAGAAGCTGTTCGGCCCACGCAATGGTTTCTTCACCAAGCTGATCGGTCCGTATCTGGATTACTACCGCCCGGGTTTCCACCCCAAGGATCACGACACCGAAAAGCTGGAGAGCCGCTGGCGCGAGCGCCTCGGTTTCACCAGCTGATATCCCTGCGGGCGGCCTAGGCCGCCCTTTTTCATTTCACCGTAGGGTGCGCCATGCGCACCGAGAACTCGGCCGTGATGCGCACCCCCGTCAGCCCAAGCGAAGCTGCCCCAGGCTCTGCAACACGCTGGCGCCGGTGAAAAGCATAACGATCTGCTCTTCGGCCAATGCACAGATCGCCTCACGCTGCTGCGGTCGACCGATATAGTCCAGCGATTGCTCGAACAGGCTGCGACTGATCAGGCCCGATACCTGACGCACCGCTGCCGCACTGACGATGCCCGGCAACAGTTTGAACTCGATGATGTCCTCGGCCATGTCGTCGGCGAAATCGTCCATCACCTGGCGCAACGCCTCGCGTAGCACTGGCGAAGCGCCATGCAGCTCACGCACACCGATGATGAACGCCTCGGGGTGCTCGGCGACGAAATCGAAGAACAGTTGCACCGTTTCGTGACATACCCGCCGCCCCCGTCCGAGATCGATGCCCAGCAGCTTGGGCAGCATCGCGCCGTCATCCTTGACCGCCCGCTGCGCAGCCTCACGACGCAGGTCACGCAACGGCTGACGCAGCAGCGTGGTGATCTCGCCGATCACCGTCAGGCCGAGATCGTCGACATCACGAAAATGGCGGTAGAACGTGTTGGGGTTCAGCCCCGCCTCGCGAGCCAGCTCACGCAACCCGAGACTGCTGAGACTGCGGCTGGTTGAGGTGAGACGTAACGCTGCCTCCAGCAATAGACGCTTTCCGGGGGCTGCGCCGGGCTTCTCGCGCACCTGCTCTTCGTCGCTTTGCATCCTTACCCCTACCTAAAGTTGGCTTGTTGCTCCAATGGCTTGCAGCTGAGTATACACCTGTCTACCTTGGTATACAGATGTAGACACCAACAAGAACGACAAGCAGGAGTTCGGCCATGAATGCGCCCGTGTCACCCCCTACCGCTGCCCGCCATTGCAAGATAGCCATCCTCGGCAGCGGCTTCTCCGGCCTCGGCATGGCCATCCGTCTCAAGCAGCAGGGCGAGCAGGACTTCCTGCTGTTCGAAAAAGAGGCTGGTGTCGGCGGCACCTGGCGCGTGAACAACTACCCGGGCTGCGGCTGCGACGTGCAATCGCATCTGTACTCCTTCTCCTTCGAGCCGAACCCGAACTGGACGCGGATGTTCGCCAAGCAGCCGGAGATCAAGGCCTATCTGGAAGGCTGTTGGGAAAAATATCGCCTGCAGGACAAAACCCTGCTGGGCACCGAGGTCGTGCAGATCCGCTGGGACGAGCACGCCGAGCTGTGGCACCTGCAGGATCGCGCCGGTAACCACTACAGCGCACAGTTCGTGGTCTCGGGCATGGGCGCCCTGTCCACGCCATCGATTCCCAAGCTCAAGGGCCTGGAGAACTTCACCGGTGAGGTCTTCCATTCGCAGCAGTGGAATCACGACTACGACCTGACCGGCAAGCGTGTTGCGGTGATCGGCACCGGCGCCTCGGCCATCCAGTTCGTCCCGCAAATCCAGAAGCAGGTCGAGCGCCTCAACCTCTACCAGCGCACCGCCCCGTGGATCATGCCCAAGCCGGATCGCGCCATCCGCGATGGCGAGCGCACCCGCTTCAAACGCTTCCCACTGGCGCAGAAGCTTTGGCGTGGCGCCCTGTATGGCATCCTCGAGAGCCGGGTGATCGCCTTCGCCTTCGCCCCGCGCCTGCTACGCATGGCCCAGGGCATCGCCAAGCTGTACATCAAGAAGCAGATCAAGGATCCCGTGCTGCGCGCCAAAGTCACCCCGGACTACACCATGGGCTGCAAGCGTGTACTGATCTCCAACGACTATTACCCGGCGCTGACCCAGGCCAATGTCGAGGTGATCACCGAGGGTGTCACCGAAATCCTACCGCACGGTGTGCGTACTGCCGACGGCCAGGAACGCGAAGTCGACGCCATCATCTTCGGCACCGGCTTCACCCCCAGCGACCCGCTGCCCCGTGGCACGGTGTTCGGCCGCGGCGGCGTCGACCTGCTCGACACCTGGCCCATGGGCCCGGAAGCCTACAAAGGCACCATGACCGCCGGCTTCCCCAACCTGTTCTTCCTCATGGGGCCGAATACCGGGCTGGGGCACAACTCCATGGTCTACATGATCGAGTCGCAGATCACCTACGTACTCGGCGCACTGCGTCAGCTCGAGGAAGGTCGCCTGCAAAGTCTGGAGCCCAAGCGCGAGGCGCAGGACACCTTCAACAAAAAGATTCAGGGCACCCTCGGCAACACCGTGTGGAACGCCGGTGGCTGCATGAGCTGGTACCTGCATCCGGTCAGCGGACGCAACTGCACGGTGTGGCCAGGCTTTACCTGGCGCTACCGCATGCTGACGCGCAACTTCGACCCGCATGCCTATCACTTCAGCCGCAAGCAGGCCGCTCACCCGGCACAGAGCAACGCCATCATCCTCGATGTGCAGGAGGCCACCGCATGAAATCCTTCGAAAACAAAGTAGCCGCCATCACTGGCGCCGGCTCCGGTATCGGCCGCGCCCTCGCCTATCACCTGGCTCGCCAGGGCTGTCATCTGGCACTGTCGGACGTCAACAGCGAGGGGCTGAAAGAAACCGCAGAGCAGGCGCGCAAGATCGGCGTCACCGTCAGCGAGCAGCGTGTCGATGTCGCCGACCGCGCCGCCGTCGAGGCCTGGGCCGAACAGATCGTCAGCGAGTTCGGCCGGGTCAACGCCATCTTCAACAACGCCGGCGTGGCCCAGGGTGGCACCGTGGAAGGCAACGACTACGTCGACTACGAGTGGATCATGAACATCAACTTCTGGGGCGTGGTCAACGGCACCAAGGCCTTCCTGCCCTACATCAAGGCCGCCGGGCAAGGGCATGTGGTGAACGTATCCAGCGTTTTCGGCCTGTTCTCGCAGCCGGGCATGAGCGCCTACAACGCCAGCAAGTTCGCCGTACGCGGTTTCACCGAATCACTGCGCCAGGAGCTGGACATGGCCGATTGCGGTGTGTCTGCCAGTTGCGTGCACCCCGGTGGCATCCGCACCAACATCGCCAAGACCGCGCGGATGAACGACAGCCTGGCCAAGGTCACCGGCCAGGGCGCCGAACAGGCGCGCCAGCAGTTCAACGATCAGTTGCTGCGCACCACGCCGGAACAGGCGGCCAAGGTCATCGTGAACGGCGTACTGGCCAACAGGCGACGCATCCTGATCGGAGCCGATGCCCATGCCCTGGACTGGATGCAGCGCAGCATGCCGGCGTTGTATCAACGCCTGGTGACCGCTTCGATGCGCCTGGCAGCGCGTTTCGCACCCAAACCGAGAGCGGACAAGGTACGTGAAGCGACCGAGTAGAACCGACTGAACGATCAACACAGGGCCGGCCAATGTCGGCCCTGTACGTTTGTCGGGCAACGCCCACGGCCGTGGCACCTGGGCTAAGGTAAGGAAACAGACGCACCACTCACCCATACGGCGCCGCTACCGGCTCCCGGCTGGAACCTCGGTGCAGCGTCGACGCCGAGGGCGGCGCCTTGATTCAGGAGGTGGCCTCATGAGCGCGCTTACCTGCACCCACCGTGATCACACCATCCGCGCCAGCGTCATGGAGCACCCCGGCCTGCCAACGCCCTGGGCCGGCGGTTGCCAGATCACCGATCCCGACGGCAACACCAGCAAGCGCCAGACCTTGCCGGTGGATTACGCCTTCATGGATGACCTGAGCAAAGCCCAACACGCGTCCATCGCCCACGGTAGATGGCTGGTGGATCAAAAGCTGGATCACGGGCGCAACTGGCATTGAGATGACTGCATTACCGTAGGGTGCGCTGTGCGCACATGCGCATGCCGGTGCGCATGGCACACCCTACGGCTTAAGCATCCTTGCGTAGAGGATCGAGCAGCGGTTTGAGGCCGTTGTGGTCGATCTCCTGCATCAGCGCCAACAACTGGCCCAACTCGCCCTTGGGGAAGCCTTCACGGGCGAACCAATTGAGATAGTGCCCTGGCAGATCGGCGATCAGCCGATCCTTGTACTTGCCATAGGGCATGCGACGGGTCACCAGGAGTTTCAGCGCTTCGGGATTCATGAGTTGCTCGAATGGCCGGAAAATATTCCGGCCATTGTGCCAGGCATCAGGCCCTGCGCGAAAAGCGTCTAGGAGCCAAGAGCCTCACGGACGAAGTCCAAACGATCCTGACCGAAGAACATCTCCTCGCCGACGAAGCAGGTCGGCGCCCCGAAAACGTCGCGTTTGACCGCCTCCTCGGTGGTTGCCTTGAGCGCATCCTTCACCTGCGGTTCGGCGATCTGTGCTTGCAACGCAGCCGCATCGAACCCGGCTGCCGCCAGTACGCCGGCCACCTTGGCTGGATCGCCCATATTTACCCCGTCCACCCAGATCGCCTGGAACAGCACCCGCACGGCCTCGGCGAAGCGCTCGGGCTGGTGCAATTGAACGGCCACCAGCAGGCGCATCAGCATCAGGGTGTTGATCGGGAAATGCGGGTTGAAGCGCATCGGCACGCCATAGCGCTCGGCAAAACGCGCCAGGTCGCGAATCATGTAGCGCCCCTTGGCCGGAATCATCGCTGGCGAGGCGTTGCCGGTTGCCTGAAATACACCACCGAGCAGCATCGGCCGATAGACCAGCGTTGCTCCGGTTTCGCGGCACAGTTCAGGCAACTGGGTATGGGCCAGGTAGGACGCAGGGCTGCCCAGGTCGAAGAAGAACTCCACCGTCTTGCTCATCAGCTTCACTCGCTCGTTATTGTGGTTATCAGCTCAGTGCAGGTTACCAGCGCTCCATCCACGGACGCAGATCCAGTTCGAAGGTCCAGGCATCGCGAGGCTGCGCGTGCAGGAACCAGTAACTGTCGGCGATATGCTCCGGATCGAGAATGCCGTCCTGATCCTTCTTCGCGTACAGCTCGGGAAAGCTGTCGCGGATGAAGGCAGTGTCGATGGCACCATCGACCACCACATGAGCCACATGCACGTTGAGCGGCCCCAGCTCACGCGCCATGCTCTGCGCCAGCGCGCGGATGCCATGCTTGGCCCCGGCGAAGGCGGCGAACCCGGCGGCGCCACGCAAGCCAGCTGTGGCCCCCGTGAACAGGATAGTGCCGCGCCCGCGTGGAACCATGCGCTTGGCCACCGCCTGGCTGGTGAGAAAACCCGCGAAGCAGGCCATTTCCCAGATCTTGAAATACTTGCGCGCCGTCTCGTCGAGGATGCTGCACGGCACATTGGCGCCGATGTTGAAGACCATCACTTCGATTGGCCCAATATCGCGCTCGATACCCTCGACCAGCTCCGCTACCTGCTCTTCGCGCCGCGCATCGGAGGCAAAGCCATGCGCCTCACCACCTTCACGGCGGATCTCGTCCAGCAGCGGCTGCAGCTTGTCGAGGCTGCGCCGGGTCACGCAGGCGACATAGCCTTCACGGGCAAAACGCCGGGCAATGGCACCACCGGTGGCATCGCCAGCGCCAATGATCAAAGCGACCTTCTTGTTCTCGTTCATGGTCTTCTCCATTGACTAACGATCGTTAGCTGAACGAACGTTATGCTACGATTCTGGACAGGTCAAGCCATCTTCATAACGGAGCCCTCATGCGCTATTCCGCCGAACACAAGGCCGAAACCCGCGAACGCCTGCTGGCCAATAGCGGTGCCATTGCCAAGCAGCACGGATTTGCCGTGACCGGCGTCGATGCGCTGATGAAAACCCTCGGCCTGACCGGCGCTGCCTTCTACAGCCATTTCCCCAGCAAGGATGCCCTGTTCGCCGAATTGATCGAGCGCGAGCTGCGCAACAGCCTGAGCCGCCTTGGCGGCGAGCCGGGTGACGCTGGGCGTGACAAGCTGCAGCGTTGCCTGGCTGCCTATCTCAGCCTGGCACATGTCGAGCAACCCGACAGAGGCTGCGTGCTGCCGGCACTTGGGGCGGAAATCGCGCGTGCCGATGAAAGCGTACGACAACGAACCGAGCAGCAGATCTTGCAGTTGCAAACCACCTGGGCCGAGATCATCGGTGACCCGCAAGTGGCCTGGACGATTCTCGCGCAATGCCTGGGCAGCCTGTTGCTGGCACGCATGATGGCCAGTCAGGAATCTCGCCAGCAGGTACTCGGCGCCAGCCTGGACATGCTCGAACACACATTGAAGCCTGTCGGCCAAGCGCCGATACCGTTACCCTAGGCAGGTTCTTTCTGCCAGGATCGACCCATGTCGCACACCCCTTCCCCGCTGGTTGGTGAAACCCCGCTGCACGCCGTCGAGGTGCGCATCCTCGGTTGCCTGATCGAGAAGCAACTGACCACCCCGGAAACCTACCCACTGACGCTCAATGCCGTGCAGTTGGCCTGCAACCAGAAGACCAGCCGTGAGCCGCTGATGAACCTGGAAACCGGTGAGGTCGGGCGTTACCTGCGCAGCCTGGAAGGCCGCAAGCTGGTGCACCTGGTGATGGGCAGTCGTGCCGACCGCTGGGAACAGCGCTGCGAGAAGCAACTGGAACTGGTCAAGCCGCAAACCGTACTGCTCGGCCTGCTCCTGTTGCGCGGCCCGCAGACGCTCAACGAGCTGCTTACCCGCAGCAACCGCATGCACGACTTCGACGATGTCGAGGAGATCCAGCACCAGCTGGAACGCCTGATCGGTCGTGGCCTGGCCGTGCTGCTGCCGCGTCAGAGCGGTCAGCGCGAAGATCGCTACATGCATCTGCTGGGCGAGCCTGCCGATCTGGAGAGCCTGCTGGCCAGCCGTCCGAGCGGACGCAGCGAGGCGCCGGCACCTAACGACGATCGGCTGGTCGAACTGGAAGCGCGCATTGCCGCACTCGAAGAACGCCTGGCGCGCCTAGAAGGCGCGCAATAACCGATTTACCCATGGAAAAGGAGCCCACAGCGTTGAACCTCAAGACTCGTTTCAGCCTGATTCTCGCCACCGCCCTGTTCGCTGCCGGTTGCAGCAGCACGGCTGAAAAATCCGAACCGGCGGCCAAGCCTGCCGATACCAGCCAGGGCTGCACTTCCTCAGCCGTAGAGCACCTGCAAGGCAAGGTGGCCACACCGGAGTTGCTCGAACAAGCCCGCCAACAGGCAGGCGCCACCACCGCACGCGTACTCACCCCGGGCAGTGTGGTAACCCTGGAATACAACGGCCAGCGCCTGAACCTCAACGTCGACGATCAGCGCATCATCACCCGCGTTTCCTGCGGCTGATTTGCACCTGCCGCCGCTTCATGGAGCACCATATGATGCGAATGAGGCGACGGCAGATCTACCGACGCAGGTTTCCGTGCATCCTCTAGCGCAATGATAATTAGCGCGCTAGCCTTTACCTGAACCGCTATCTGACGAGCTGCCGACATGACCTCCAAAGTGGAACCTTGCGCCGAACTGCTGCTGGACAACCAGCTGTGCTTCGCCCTCTATTCCACCTCGCTGATGATGACCAAGACCTACAAGCCGTTGCTGCAGGCGCTGGGGCTTACCTACCCGCAATACCTGGCCATGCTGGTGCTGTGGGAGAACGAAGGCATCACCGTCAGCGAGATCAGTGCACGTATGCTCACCGATCCCGGGTCGCTCACCCCGCTGCTCAAGCGTCTGGAAAGCGAAGGTTTGCTCCAGCGCCAGCGCAGCAGCCAGGACGAACGCGTGGTGCAGTTGCATCTGACCGACAAGGGTCGAGCCCTGCACGAACAGGCCAAGGCTCTGCCGGCTTGCATCCTCAAGGCCAGCGGCCTGAATCTGGAAAAGCTCGGCGAACTACGCAACGACCTGGTCGAGCTGCGCAGCCATCTGCAAGACGCCCTCTGATCCCAGGCGATGACGGCCATCGCCACTTATCCTCGTCCTGATTAGCCAGGCATCTCTCTTAGCAGCTCTTCGCTACGCACGGCGAACCCGACGGGTCTGCGCAGGCGTCTCCCCTTCTCTTCAGGCTTCTGCCTACCCTCAGATCAGAAATTTCCCAGTCTATTTCCTGAGAAATAGCGCTGTAGACCGCGATCCATCTGCTTATTCCACTAGGCAAACCTGCATATAGCTAAATATTCAACCCAATTAACTTGCGCGCAAAACATTTGCGCAATAGAGTTCGCTCCATGGAAACGGTTAGCGCACAAAACATTAGCAAACCAATCCATCACCAATTACCCAATGAGGATTACCGCCATGACTATCGAAAACGTTCTCTACCGTGCAACCGCTGAAGCCTTTGGTGGCCGTGAAGGCCGCGCTGTTTCCTCCGACGGCATCCTGGACATCGCCCTGACCACCCCGAAAGAGCTCGGCGGCGCTGGCGGCAACGGCACCAACCCGGAGCAACTGTTCGCCGCTGGCTACTCCGCCTGCTTCCTCGGTGCCCTGAAGTTCGTCGCCGCTCGCGACAAGCTGAACATCCCGGCCGACACCTTCATCGAAGGCACCGTGGGCATCGGCGCGATCCCCACTGGCTTTGGCATCGAAGTGGAACTGCGCATCAGCCTGCCCGGCCTGGCCCCTGAAGCAGCACAAACCCTGGTGGATCGCGCGCACATCGTCTGCCCGTACTCCAACGCCACTCGCGGCAACATCGACGTCACTTTGACCATCGTCTGACAGATTCGGGCGAACGCTCACGGCAAGGCCGTGAGCGGGGCCCAAGAGGAGATCACACCATGAAAGCTCGTCCCCTGTTCACCGCCGCTCTGGCAGCCGTTTCGCTCAGTGCCTCCCTCGGGGCCTTTGCCCAAAGCACCGCCACCCCCTACCGCTACGGCACCCCGCTGGATATCGCCAAGGTGATTTCCATCGACGTACCGGCCAGCCCGCAGTGCGAGGTGGTAACCGCAAAAATGACCTATCGCAGCAGTGCCGGCCAGCTGGAAGTGCTCACCTACGAGCAGCTGTCCAGCGTTTGCACCAACCAGAACTGATTCCAGCAGCCCTCTACCGACAAGGAGTTTGACCATGAAAATCTCGCGCACTCTGACTGCCGGGCTGCTTGCCCTGGCCATCAACAGCAGCTTCGCCGCCGGCAGCCCCGGCGTCGAGCGCACCACCCAAGGGTTCCTCGACGCCCTGGCCGCTGGCGGCGGTCAACCACTGGAAACCCTCTCGCCGAAAGACGCCCGTGCCGTACTGGTCGGTGCTCAGGCCGGGGTCAAGGTGGATCTGTCAGGTATCGTGGTCGACACCAAGGTGATCCAGGTGAATGGCCAGTCGCTCACCCTCAAGGTGGTACGACCGGAAGGTGCGCGCGGCATTCTGCCGGGCTTCATGTTCTTCCACGGCGGTGGCTGGGTGCTGGGTGACTATCCGACTCACGAACGCCTGATCCGTGATCTGGTGGTGGGCTCTGGTGCTGCTGCGATCTACGTCGACTACACGCCGTCGCCCGAGGCCAAGTACCCGACCGCGATCAACCAGGCATACGCTGCAACCAAATGGGTCGCTGACAACGGCAGCCAGATCAGTGTCGACGGTTCGCGCCTGGCAGTAGCCGGCAACAGCGTTGGCGGCAACATGGCAGCCGTGGTGGCCATCAAGGCCAAGGAAGCCGGTACGCCAAAACTGCGCGCCCAGGTGCTGCTGTGGCCAGTGACCGATGCCAACTTCAACAATGCGTCCTACAACCAGTTCGCCGAAGGCCATTTCCTGACCCGCGGCATGATGGAATGGTTCTGGGACAACTACACCACCGACCCGAAACAGCGTAACGAGATCTATGCCTCGCCACTGCGCGCCAGTCTGGAACAGCTAAAAGGTCTGCCGCCAGCCCTGGTGCAAACCGCCGAGATGGACGTGCTGCGCGATGAAGGCGAAGCCTACGCCCGTCGCCTGAACGCGGCGGGTGTGCCGGTGACCACCGTGCGCTACAACGGCATGATCCACGACTATGGCCTGCTCAATGTCGTGGCTGAAGTACCGGCGGTACGTACTGCGCTGGATCAGGCTGCGCAGACGCTGAAGAACAGCCTCAAGTAAGTGGCTGAAAAAAGAAACCCCGCCACCGGTAACGGTTGCGGGGTTTTCTTTTGATCATCGTCCTTCGCGGCTAAAGCCGCTCCTACGCGAACGCTGCTACATCTGTAGGAGCGACTTGGCGCCATTCCGCTTCAGCCGCGAATTGCTGCTTACACGGCGCTACGCACCTGCTCCCAGGTTAGATCCAGGCACTTGCGCGCTTTCTCCACCAGCTCATCCACTTCCGCCTGGCTGATCACCAGCGGTGGCGCGATGATCATGGTGTCGCCCACCGCGCGCATGATCAGGCCGTTGTCGAAGCAGTGGCCGCGGCAGATCATGCCCACGCCCACATCACCCGGATAACGCTTGCGCGTCGCTTTGTCCTGCACCAACTCGATCGCACCGAGCATGCCGACGCCACGCACTTCGCCTACCAACGGATGATCCGCCAGCTCACGCAGGCGCTTCTGCAGGTACGGTGCGGTTTGCGCCTTCACGCGCTCGACGATGCCCTCTTCCTTGAGAATACGCAGGTTCTCCAGCCCCACCGCTGCCGCTACCGGATGCCCGGAATAGGTGAAGCCATGGTTGAAGTCGCCGTGCGCCTCGATCACCTCGAACACCTTGTCGCTGACGATCAGCCCACCCATCGGCACGTAGCCGCTGGTAAGGCCCTTGGCGATGGTCATCAGGTCAGGTTTCAGGTCGTAGTACTGGCTGCCGAACCACTCGCCGGTACGGCCGAAGCCGCAGATCACCTCGTCGGCGACGAAGAGAATGTCGTACTTGGCGAGGATTTCCTTGATGCGCGGCCAGTAGCTGTCCGGCGGAATGATCACGCCACCGGCGCCCTGGATCGGCTCGGCGATAAAGGCTGCGACATTGTCTTCACCCAGTTCGAGAATCTTCTTCTCCAACTGGTCGGCGGCCCAGATGCCGAACTCTTCCGGCGATTGCTCGCCGCCCTCGCCGAACCAGTACGGCTGCGGGATATGCGCGATACCTGGAATCGGCAGGTCGCCCTGCTCGTGCATGAACTTCATGCCGCCGAGGCTGGCGCCGGCCACGGTGGAGCCGTGGTAGCCATTGTCGCGACCGATGATGATTTTCTTGTTCGGCTGGCCCTTGCACGCCCAGTAGTGGCGCACCAGACGCAGCATGGTGTCATTGCCTTCCGAACCCGAACCGGTGAAGAACACATGGTTCATGCCGGCCGGCGCCAACTTGGAGATGGCATGCGCCAGTTCCAGGACTGGCGGGTGAGCGGTCTGGAAGAAGGTGTTGTAGAACGGCAGCTGCAACATCTGTTTGGAAGCTGCAGCGACCAGCTCCTCGCGGCCATAGCCGACGGCCACGCACCACAGGCCAGCCATGCCATCGAGGATCTTGTTGCCCTCGCTGTCCCACAGGTGCACACCCTTGGCCTCGGTGATGATGCGCGGGCCCTTCTCGGCCAGCTGCCTGTAATCACTGAACGGCGCCAGGTGGTGGGCCTGGCTCAGCGCCTGCCAGTGTGCGGTTTTCGAGTTATTCATGTCGCCTCCTTCGATCCGGGACATCACAGATACCAGCGGTATTCGCGCGGGCTGATGTCGTGCATGAAGGCCAGGTGATCCTGGCGTTTGTTCTCGCAATAAACCATGACGAACTCGCTGCCGAGGCCGGCGGCGACGCGCTCGCTGGCCTGCATTCGGCGCACGGCGTCGAGCATGTCGTTGGGAAAGTCGACGCCGCTGCTGCGGTCGTCATTCAGTGGTGCGATGGGTTCGACCTGAGCGTCGAGGCCATGCTCGATACTGGTCAGCAATGCCGCCAGCACCAGATAGGGGTTGGCATCGGCGCCCGGCAGGCGGAACTCCAGGCGCAGGTTGCGCGCGTCCGACTCGGGAATGCGCACGCAGGCGTCGCGATCCTCGAAGCCCCAACTGGCCTTGCTCGCCGAGTTCACCTGGGCGCCAAAGCGGCGGTAGCTGTTGTGGTTCGGCGCGTAGATCGGCATCAGTTCCGGCAACAGGCTCAGACAGCCGGCCACGGCATGCCGCAATGGGCGCTGCTCGTCACGCGCCAGCAGGTTGTCGCCAGCCTCGTCGTACAGACTGACGTGGATATGCATGCCACTGCCCGGATACTGCAGGTACGGCTTGGCCATGAAGCTGGCGCGATGGCCATGCTTCAACGCCACGCCACGGGTCAGCCGACAGAACAGCGCCGACCAGTCGGCAGCCTGCATCGGGTCGGCGCTGTGGCTAAAATTGATCTCGAACTGCCCCGGGCCGATCTCGGCGGTGATCACCGTGGTGTCGATACCTTGCAGACGTGCGGTCTCAGCGATGTCGTCGAGTACATCGGCGAAACGCGAGAGCCGCTCGATGTGCATGTTCGGTTGATCATCGGCATCACCGCTCACGTCATCGCGTGGGTACTGCGGCAGACCATCCTTGAGCGACTTGTCGAACAGGTAGAACTCCAGCTCGAAGGCCACCACCGGGCGAATGCCACGCGCAGCCAAGCGCTGCACCACGCGCGTCAGCACCTCGCGCGGCTCGAACTCGATGGGCGCTTCGGTGCCATCGGAGCTGATCAGCATCTGCCCCAGCGGCTGGCGCTCCCAGTTCACTAGCTTGAGCGTGCCGGGGATCAAGCGCCGCGGCGCGTCCGGATCACCATCATGGAAGCAGTAGTCGCCAATCTCGTAGAGCCCGCCCTGAGCACCGAGCAGCACGCAGTTCTGCGGCAGTTTCAAAGCACTGCCGGCGGCAACCTTCTCCAGCATCTCGATGGGGTAGCGCTTGCCATAGAAATGCCCGGGAATGTCCAGGCAGATCAGGTCGACGAAGCGCACCTCGGGGTGGGCCTGGCGGAATTGACGGACTTCATCGAGTAGCTCGACTCGGGTGGCGTTCATTGTGGTTATTTCCGATTCACGGGAGGTCAGGTGTAGATCCACAACACCCGCGCGGGGGTGTAGCCTTGGTTGGCATAACGCAGGCGCGCATAGCTCGGCACCTGGAATACGTCGCCGGGGTAAAGAGTGGCGCTCTGTTCGTCCTCGCCCAGCCACAGCGTCAGTTGGCCTTCGAGCACGTAGCCGGCCTGCTCGGAACGGTCGCTCATCTGCCGCTCGCCACTGCTGGCGCCGGGTTCGAGCAGGCTGTCCACCACCATGAACGCGCCCTGCAAGGTGGGCGACGCCATGATGTCGGTGATGCCGCCAGCCAGGTACAGGGTGCGGCGCTCGTCCGGGCGGGTGACCCAGTCCAGTTCCTTGGGTTTGGGCAGGCTGTAGAAATAGGTGGTCGGTACGTCGAGCGCCTCGGCGATGGCGGTCAGATCCTCCACCGTCGGGCGCGACAGGCCACGTTCGACCTGCGAGAGAAAGCCCACGGAACGACCGATACGCTCGGCCAGCTCATTGAGGGTGACCTTCTTATGCTTGCGCAGGTCATGGATGAGCACGGCCAGAGCGGCCATCTCCAGATTCTTGTCCATATCAGGGCTGTCCATTTCAGAAGCTGTCTCTCAGTCGGTACCAGGCCTTGCCGATGGCCTCGAGCGGCGCCGCCAGGCGTTCGCCGAACGGGAATTCGGGGTTGTGCAGTTGCCGGTACAACGCCAGTTCGTCGTCATTGCCGAGAATGGCATCGCTGACCGCCCGCGCCGCTGCCAGGGTCGGCAACACGCCGTGGCCGGAGAAGCCCTGCAGCCAGTAGCGGCCGTTCTCACCGCCGATGTCCGGCGTACGGGCGCGGGTCACGTCGATGTGGCCGCCCCAGGCGAAGTCGATGGCCACACCTGACAACTGCGGGAAGACACGTTCGAGGAACGGTCGAGTGGCCGCCGCAACGTCCTTTGGCAAGCCGCCCAGGTAGGTGCAGCCACCGCCGAACAGCAGACGGTGATCCGGCGTACGGCGGAAATAGTCGAGAACGAACTGGTTGTCGGTCACGCAGGCATTGCGCGGCAACAATGCCTCGGCACGCTCGGCACCCAGCGGTTCGGTGGCGATCTGGTAGGTGCCGACCGGCAGAATGCGCCGGGCCAGACGGGGCTCCAGGCTGTCGACATAGGTGTTGCAAGCCAGTACCAGCTTGTCAGCCTGCACACTGCCCTGCTCGGTACGTACGCGGTAGCCATCGCCATGCACGCTCTGGCTCAGCGCACGACTCTGCTCGAAGATCTGCCCACCGGCATCGACGAAGGCCTCGGCCAGACCGAGCGCCAGCTTTAGCGGGTTGAGATGCCCGGCTTCAGGGTCATAGAGGCCGGCGCGATAACGCTCGCTGGCGACCCATTCAGGCATTTGCTCGCGGGACACGAACTGCAGTGCGCGGTGCCCCCATTTGTACGCGGCCTCCTCCTGCCACTCATGCAGCAACGCCACACGCCGGGGCAACACCGCCGTCCACAGGTGACCGCGACGGTAATCACAGTCGAAACCATGGCGCTGCGGCAATTCACGTATTTCCTGGGCTGCCCAGGTCATGCCGTCCCACAGACGGCGAGCACGCTCGAGACCGAGTGCGTGTTCCAGCGGCGGCATATCGCAGGACCAGCCCAGAATCGCTTGTCCGCCGTTGCGCCCGGAGGCAGCCCAGGCTACGCGACTCGCTTCCAGGAGAATGACCCGACGGCCCGCCTGAGCCAGACGCAACGCGGTGTGCAGGCCACTGAAACCAGCGCCGACCACCAGCACATCACACTGCAAGGCACCTTGCAGGGCCGGATAGTGCTTCAGTCGATCTCTGCAACTGTCGGCGTAGTAGCTATCGACGTGCTCACTGGCGTGGCGGAACATAGACGACTCATGAAATTTAAAATGATTAATTTCATGAAAATCTATAGAGATAAATTCACAAAGGCAAGCCTGAGCGGCTCAGGCGACCTGCTGCTGCAACTCCACCGCACAGTCGAGATGGGTGAACAGCCCTTCATTGATCGCTTGCGCCAACACCAGGCGCAGGCCTTCGCTACCGAGGAAGGCTTCGCGTGCCGCCACCGAGCGCCACTGCCCTTCCACCTGCCAGATCAGCGGGTCGCTACGCAGTGGGAATACCCGCAGACGCAGACAACCGGGAATATCACGGCCAATTTCGTCCAACCGGGCCAGGCACTGCCCCAACCGAATCGAACGGTCGTGGCGAGCGCGGATGGTCATACGGTAAATGATGCTCATGGCAACCTCCTGGAATCGCTCAGTACATACCGGCAGCATTTCGCTGCAGAACATGGGGCGCTGCGTTCGGCTCATCGAAAACCACGCGCCCGCCGACCTTGGAGTCGAGCCAGGCAGTGGCTAGCAGTAACAGAGTCAGCGGCGCGATCAGCCATTTGCCGGACATGGTCTCCTCCTCCTGGCCCATGAGCCACCTCGACGGGGTGGCATCGCTCGCATCAGCGCAGGGGCACGACGCGATGGCTACAGAGATTAGGGCGAAGGTCACGAAGACGTTAGTCGATTACTGGCAAATTCTTGCCTAAAACTGCCACACCAAAGAACGCACCTGATGAGTGAACGGGACAGCAAGAATCCCTGAAATACTCTGTATCACTGGCCATTTGCCCATTACTGGCAAATATTTGCCTAATCCTGCCGCCCCTCATGACTTGCCTGAAAAACCTGGATAGGCTTCGCTGACCTTTCGGAGGCTCGCCATGCAGTCACCCATTCACACCGCAACAAATCTCGACACTCCCCTTGCCGAACTGAGCCACGAAATGGCGCGCCTGGTCGAACGCTTCGTCCCCGAGGACGGACTGCACCTCACCGCCGTTCCCGGCCTGAAGCTGGCGCGCGCCACCACGCCGAGCCTGCCGATGCAGACGGTTTACGACCCGTGCCTGTGCATCATCGCGCAGGGGCGCAAGGAGATTCGTCTGGGCGATGAGCTCTATGTTTACGATCCACTGAATTATCTGGTGGCTTCAGTGGTTCTGCCGGTAACTGGACGGGTGATCGAGGCCAGCCCCGAGGCGCCGTACCTGAGTATCGCGCTGGAGATCGATCCGGCGCTGATCAGCAGCCTGCTCACCGAGATGCCACCGATTCCGGCGCCCGATGCCGCCTCACAGCGCGCACTGTTTCTCGACCGTCTCGACCCACGCTTGCTGGATGCGGTGATCCGCCTGTTGCGCCTGCTGGAAACCCCGCGCGATATCGCCATGCTGGCGCCATTGGCATTGCGCGAGATTTTCTATCGCATGCTGCTCAGCCCGCAGGGCCATCGCCTGCATGAGATTGTGATCGCTGACAGTCAGAGCCAGCGTATCTCCCGCGCCATCGAATGGCTGCGCAAGAACTTCGATCAGCCGCTGCGCATCGAGGAACTGGCCCGCGAGGTCAATCTCAGCCCATCGACCCTGCACCATCGTTTCAAGGCCGTTACGGCGTTCAGCCCGCTGCAATACCAGAAGCAACTGCGCCTACAGGAGGCCCGTCGGCTGATGCTGTGCGACAACCTCGAAGCCGCGGCAGCCAGCTATCGCGTCGGCTACGAAAGCCCCTCACAGTTCAGCCGCGAGTACAGCCGCCTGTTCGGCGCACCACCACAGCGTGATATCGCGCGCCTGCGCCAGGCAGCGCAGAACCAGCAAGCCTCCTGATCACCGATTTCCGTGGGAGGCGCTTCAGCGGCGAGCTTTTTCGTCTCGTTTAGGCTGATCGCGGCTGAAGCCCCTCCCACGCCTGCAGCTACAAACCCATCTGCTTGGCGATGATCTCGTTCATGATTTCCCGCGTGCCACCGCCGATGGAAAGGATGCGGTTGTCGCGGTACAGGCGCTCGACCAGGCTCTCACGCATGTAACCCATCCCGCCCATGATCTGCACGGCGTCGTAGGTCAGGCGGTCGGCGATATCGGTGGCGAAGTTCTTGGCCATGGAAATCTCCTTGATCACGCTCCTGCCGGCCGCCATCTGCGCGGCCTGACGGTAGGTGAACTCACGGGAGACTTCGAGTTGCGTGGCCATCTCGGCCAGGCGGTGCTTGAGCACCTGGAACTTGCCTACCGGCTTGCCGAACGCCTGGCGTTCACGCGCCCACTTCATCGACTCTTCCAGCGCCAGTTGCGCGGTCATGTTGGCCATGATCGCCAGGCTCAGGCGTTCGCTCTGGAAGTTGGCCATGATACAGGCGAAACCGGCGTTCTCCACACCGATCAGGTTCTCCACCGGCACCTTGCAGTCGTCGAAGAACAGCTCGGCGGTATCCGATGCCCACCACCCCATCTTCTTCAGCTTGCGGCCAACGCTGAAACCCGGCGTGCCCTTCTCTACCAGCAGCAGGCTGACACCACCGAAGCCCTCGTTGCCCGTGCGCACCGCGACGGTGTAGTAATCGGCGCGTACACCGCTGGTGATGAAGGTCTTGCTGCCGTTGATGCGGTAGTGATCGCCCTCACGCATAGCACGGGTCTTGAGATTGGCGACATCGGAGCCGCCGGAAGGCTCGGTCACTGCCAGCGCCATGATCTTCTCGCCAGCCAGTACCTGCGGTACCACACGATCGCGCACGGCCGGTTTGGCCCACTTGAGCACCGGTGGCAGGCCGATATCCAGCGAGCCAAGCCCAGCCACCAGCCCACCGGAGCCACAGCGCATCAACTCTTCGCTGGCTGCGACCTTGGCGAATACATCACCTTCGTGACTACCACCGTACTGCTCGGGGTAACCGATACCGAGAATGCCTGCTGCGCCTGCCTTGAGGTAAAGCTCACGAGGAAACTCCTCGGCCTCCTCCCATTCATCGATATGCGGCAAGATCTCGCGCTCGACGAAGCGCCGAACGGAATCGCGAACCAGTTGATGGGATTCATCGAAATACGACAGAGGGGCGGCCATGCGGGTACTCCCGTTATTGTTTCGGCCACCCTAACCTAGCGCTTGCTTGGTTTTCAAGCGAGCGTTTCATTTTTGCTCGCGCAGCGCCTTTCTCACTCGCTCCTGCATCTCGTAGGCCGGCCCTTCCACCGACTGAAAATCGCGGGTGTAGCGCTGGGCAAAGCCATCGGTGCCCCACTCGCGGTACTGCTGCACGTGCCAGAGTTCGTGCGCCCAGAGCGTCGCATCCTGCTCAGCGGCAGCAGCGCTGCGAAACACCACCACATCGACCAGCGTCACAGCTTGCACATCAGGGTTCTGCAGCATGACGGTGGCGGCATCCATCTCATCGGTAATGCCCACACGAAAGCGCACTTCATCCAGCAAAGCGTCGTCGTAAAATGGCGCGAGCTGTGCGCGAATCATCAGAGGGATCGGTTCGGTACCAGCGCGTAGCGCTGCCTGGCGAGACTGCAGCAACCAGGCTTCGAGCCGCGCCGCCGCCAGGTTCAGGCCATCTTCACGCATCCGCACTGGATCCGGCACGCACAAGCAGGAGCCGCCCAGGCACACCTGTATCTGCCCGGTCGGGCACTGGGCTTGTGCGGTCAGGGGCGCTGCCAGCAGGAGCAGCAGGGCAATACGGCGCAGAGTGTCGTTGATCACAGGCACTCCGAATAGAAGGGGCTGATGGTTCAGAGACTGATCGGGCGCCGACCGGCCAGTGCGTGAGCCAGCGTGCCGCCATCGACCAATTCCAGCTCGCCACCAAGTGGCATGCCATGGGCGATACGCGAAGCGACCAGGCCTTTGCCGGCAAGGATCTGCGCGATGTAGTGCGCCGTGGCCTCGCCCTCTACCGTCGGGTTGGTCGCCAGGATCACTTCGCTGAACGCACCGGCCTCGATACGCTCTAGCAACGCTGGAATACCAATGGCCTCCGGGCCCAGGCCATCAAGCGGCGACAGATGCCCCTTGAGCACGAAATAGCGCCCGCGAAAACCGGTCTGCTCCACGGCATGCACATCCATCGGGCCTTCCACCACGCACAGCAAGCTGTCATCGCGGCGCTCGTCCAGGCACAGCTGGCAGATCTCGTCTTCGCTCAGACTGCGGCAGCGCTTGCAATGCCCAACCCCTTCCATTGCAGCATTGAGCGCCTGCGCCAGACGCTGACCGCCGCTGCGATCACGCTCGAGCAGTTGCAGCGCCATGCGCTGTGCGGTCTTCTGCCCAACACCAGGCAGGATGCGCAGAGAGTCGATCAACTGGCGAATAAGGGGGCTGAAGCTCATGGAAGTCCTGCAAAAATTGGCGGGCAATGATCTGGTGGGCTAAAGCCCACCCTACGAACTGAACATGCGATCAACACAAGTAAGAGTGGCGATCAGGCGGCGTGCAGGGCAAGGCGCCGGCGAACGAGGAACCGCAGTGTGCTGGAGCACATGAGGATTCCGAGTTCGCCGGCAACGCTGCCATGTGCGTCGACTGGACGGCACGAAGCCTGTCAGAAAGGCATTTTGAAGCCGGGGGGGAGCTGCATCCCTGCCGTCATGCCGGACATCTTGTCCTGGCTGTTCTGCTCGATCTTGCGCACGGCATCGTTGACCGCTGCAGCGATCAGGTCTTCGAGCACTTCCTTGTCTTCCTGCATCAGGCTGTCATCCAGGTTGATGCGCTTGACGTCGTGACGCCCGGTCATCACCACGCTGACCAGACCAGCGCCGGACTGGCCGGTCACTTCGGCATTGGCCAGCTCTTCCTGCATCTTCTGCATTTTTTCCTGCATCTGCTGGGCCTGCTTCATCAGGCCTGCCATACCACCTTTCATCATCTCGGTATCCTCGGTGTTCGGGTTAAACAAATCGTTGAAACGACCGGTTAGCTGGGAGTATCGATAGGTTCGATGCTGTCGTCGCGCACCTTGGCGGCGAACTGCTGAATCATTTGCTGCACCAGCGGGTCGGCATGAATGGACGCTTCGGCGCTGCGCTGGCGCTCAGCGCGACGACGCGCAGCGGCCTGCGCCGGGGTTTCTTGCTCGGGCTTGCACAGCTCGATGCGCAATTTGATGCTGCGCCCCTGCTGCTGGTTCAGCGCATCATTCAGACGACGCTGCTGAGTCGGGTTGAACAGCGCGCTGTGCGCCGGATCCAGATGCAGCAGCCAGTCGTCACCGTTGGCTTCGATCAGGGTGCAGTTGGCAGCAATACTGCCGGTCATGCCGCCCAGGCCAAGCTGCGGGAACAGTGACAGCCACTCTGCCGCCAGACCGGTAGCCGGCTTGGCGGCCGGCAGAGGCTCTTCGACCGCGGGCGTCGCGGTTTCAGCTTGGCCGAAATCGTAATCGAGGGTTTCGGCGTCCATTTCGACGTAGTCGTAGTCACCAGGCGGTGGCTCGTCATCACCAGCGTCGGTATCGGCGAGTGGTTGTGCAATCTCACTCGGCACCGACATTTCAGCCGGTGCAGCCTGCTCGACAAGAGGCTCGGCAGCCTTGATCTCCGGCTCAGCCGGGGCGACTGGCTGAACGGGCTCGGCGACAGGCTCAGCAGCCTTGGCGGTTGCCCAAGGCACATCCACCACAGGAGCAGCGGGCTCGGGCTCGGGCTCGGACTCGGGCTCGGGCTCGGGCTCGGGCTCGGCGGGCAGGCTAGCGGCCGGCGCTACAGGCACGTCAGCAGGCCGAACCGGCTCGCTGACAACCGATGTGACACTTGGAGCCGGCAGCACAGGGCTGGGCTCAACCGCAGCAGGGGCGACGTGAGCGATTGCAGCCGCCGGAGCGACGACGGGAGCTGGAGCAGAAACCAAGGGAGCCGGCATAGCGGTGCCGGCCACTGGGCTTTGTTGGGAATCAGCAGTGGCCTGGCTGATCCCCAAGGGCTTTAGCGTGACCTTGGGTGCATCGTCGCCTCCCGCCGGACGGAAAGCCAGCATACGCAGCAGCACCATCTCGAAGCCACCGCGCGGCTCAGGCGCCAGCGGTAAATCACGACGGCCAATCAAGCCCATCTGATAGTAGAACTGCACGTCCTCGGCCGGCAGTGCCTGGGCCAGTTGCAGTACGCGCTCGCGGTCACCCTGACCGTTGTCGACTGCTTCAGGCAGCGCCTGGGCTATCGCCACACGATGCAGGACGTTGAGCATTTCCGAAAGCACGCCATTCCAGTCCGGCCCCTGCTCGGCCAGATGACGCACCGCTTCGATCAGTGCCCGCGCATCACCTTCGATCAGCGCATGCAATACGCCATAGACCTGACCGTGATCGAGTGTGCCGAGCATGGCGCGCACGTCAGCCGCCAGTACCTTGCCTTCCCCAAAAGCGATGGCCTGGTCGGTCAGGCTCATGGCGTCGCGCATCGAGCCGTCGGCCGCGCGGCCGAGCAGCCACAGGGCGTCGTCCTCGAACGGTACGTTCTCGGCAGTGAGTACGTGGGTCAGGTGCTCGACCACCCGCTCCGGCGGCATGTTCTTCAGCGAGAATTGCAGGCAGCGCGACAGCACGGTGACCGGCAATTTCTGCGGGTCGGTGGTGGCGAGGAGGAATTTGACGTGGGGTGGCGGCTCCTCCAGCGTCTTCAACAGGGCGTTGAAGGAACTGGTGGAGAGCATGTGCACTTCGTCGATCAGGTAGACCTTGAAGCGCCCGCGGCTCGGCGAATACTGCACGTTGTCGAGCAGCTCACGGGTGTCTTCGACCTTGGTGCGGCTGGCGGCGTCCACTTCGATCAGGTCGACGAAGCGGCCCTCGTCGATCTCCCGGCACACCGAGCAGGTGCCGCAGGGCGTGGAACTGATGCCGGTTTCGCAGTTCAGGCACTTGGCGATGATCCGCGCGATGGTGGTCTTACCGACGCCGCGGGTGCCGGTGAACAGGTAGGCATGGTGCAGACGCTGGCTATCCAGGGCGTTGATCAGGGCTTTGAGCACATGGGTCTGGCCGACCATTTCGCGGAACGAGCGCGGACGCCATTTACGTGCAAGAACCTGATAACTCATGGAAAACCGTCATATGAGGAAAGCAAAAGTGGGCTAATCCTAGCGGAGCAACCGGCAAATTGCATCCGCCACCGGCATGTATGCAGCGGCATCGCTCTGACCCGAGAAATAGCGCTGGTTATTTCTTGAACAAAGCAGTATCATCCGCGCCGTTCGTACCACGCTGTAAGTCATTAAGGCCTTTGCGCCCCCTCGCTGGTTTCCCGGTTCAACGTCTAGCGCATCCCCGCGCTACCGCCCTCCCCGATCCCACCTGCTGACTGATCAGGCCGACTCGCCGTTTATCGGCGCAGTTCCTCTGCCTGCCTCCGACGTACCGACCACGCCGAAGAACCGTAACAATGGAACTTTATCGTGCTAATCAAGCTCCGATCGGTTGACATGCTATGGCCGCTTTTCGGCCAACCACATGGAGCTACACCACGCGCAACGAAGCGCACATGCTTTAAGGAAATACCTAGAAAAATGAATGCTCAACATCAAATTCAGAAAGCCATCAGCACGCTGACTCACGCCTTCGCTCCCTTCGATTGCCGCATCCAGGCAGCGCGCAAGGGCAGCTTCAGCTTTACCCTGGTCGACAAGACCGGTATCGCCCAGTACAGCCAGCGCCTCTACCCTGGCCAGTACAACGACGAGTCGCTGCAACAGGTGATCGAGCGTACCCGCCAGTCGCTTACAGCCTGAACTAAATCATCATCCTGAGGTCGAAGGTTGCCAACCTCAGGATGGAGTAGGACATGGAACTCACCAACCAGCAACTCGTCGATCATCTGTTCAATCCGCTGCGCGCCAGCTTCAGCTCGCCACGACCGGACGGCAGCATCATCCTCGCCCTGCTCGACGAGAGCGACAGCACCGTCTACAGCCGCGTCCTGGCCAAGCCGCAAATCACCGACCAGAATGCCTTCGCCCAGAGCCTGGAAGAAATCCGCCTGGAACTGGCCGTGCGCGCCGGCAATATCCCGGCGGATCTACGCAAGACGCTCAAGGAACAGGACAGCGTGCTCAATTACCGCATTGCCTGATTCCCTGCATTAACGAGAAAGCCCGCATCATGCGGGCTTTTTTATGGGTGAACGATCTATCGCGAGCCAGGCGCCGCCAATACCTCGAGGGAATTCATCGACGCCGCCCTCTCTTCCTCGTGCACTGCCTTGACCAGGCAATAGCAGATCAGCAGCAGAACCAGCGAGAACGGCAGCGCCGCAACAATCGTGGCGGCTTGAAGCCCTTGCAACCCACCGGCCAGCAACAACACAGCCGCCAACGCACCAAGGCCGATGCCCCAGATGACGCGATAGCTACGCGGCGGGTTCGGATTGCCCATCGACAGAATGGTGCAGATCACCAGGGTCGCCGAGTCAGCCGAGGTGACGAACCAGCTGGCGATCATCAGCGTCGCCAGTGCGGCCATTGCCATGGTCGCCCATTCCACGCTCAGGCCTTCGATGGTCTTGTACAGCACCATCGTCAGGTCGTTGTTGGCAACGCTGGCCAGATCGACGCCACTGAGCTGCAAGTGCACGCCAGTACCGCCCATGATGACGATCCACAGGAAAGCCCCCAGGGTCGCCGACAGCATGCCGCCTACCACCACCTGGCGCACGGTACGGCCGCGGGAGATGCGCGCGATGAACATCCCCACGAACGGGCCCCACGACAGCCACCAGCCCCAGTAGAAGATGGTCCACCAGCCCTGCCATTGGCGCTCTGGCTGCGGGTCGGTCCACAACCCCATGGGCACGAAATGAGCGAGGTAGTCGCCGATACTGGTGGCATACAACCCCAGCAGAAAAACCGTTGGCCCGGCCAGCAAAAGGAACAGGAAAAGGACACTGCTCAAGCGGATGTTCCAGTGACTGAGCCAGAGGATGCCGCGCCCGACGCCGGAGACCGCCGAGAGGGTCGCCACGATGGAGGTCACCGCGATCAACAGCAGCTGCGTACCGACCGATACCTCCCAGCCGAACATGTAGCTGAGCCCCGCATTCATTTGTGACACGCCCAGGCCGAGGGTCGTGGCAGTACCGAACAGGGTACTGAAGATCGCCAGCAGATCGACCGCGTGACCGATGGGCCCATGGATACGCTCCCCCAGAATCGGATAGAGCGCCGAACGCACCGTCAGTGGCAGGCCACGACGGTAGGTGAAGTAAGCCAGGATCAGGCCAACGATGATGTAGATGGCCCAGCCATGCAGGCCCCAGTGGAACATGGTGATGCGTAACGCAACCTGAGCGGCCTCCACACCACCGGCTTCGACACCGGCCATCTCCATGAAGGGATTGCCCTGCATGTGCATCAGCGGCTCGGCGATGCTCCAGAACAACAGGCCGGTTCCCACTGCCGCACTGAACAGCATGGCGAACCAGGAATAGTTGCTGAACTCCGGACGCTCATCATCCTTGCCCAAGCGCAGGTTGCCGAAACGGCTGAGGCCCACCCAGCAGGTGAAGAACAGCACGCCGCTGACCACCGCCACGTAGTACCAGCCCAAGGATCGCTCGATCCAGGCCTTAGCACCGCTGTAGAGGCCGTTGGCCAGATCGGCGTTGGTGACAGTGAACAGCACGAAGGCGAACACCATGGCGATGGAGGCAATCGCCATGGTTGGGCTGACTCCCGCGAACCAGCGTTCGAGAGGCGAGTTGGGGCGTACGCTCACAGGCGTCTCCTTATTCTTGTTGTGCAACCAATGGGGCGTCGCAGGCATGCATGGATGCCAAACCGGGTATGGCTCCACCAGCACCTGACGCACCGAAGTGATGAGCCAGAGTGCGCGCTGGAGAATGGCCAGCCTTGCGATATATTATGGTATACCATCAACCATAATTGAGATTCAACGCTCGCAGGGTGTCTGCCTTCGCCTCGTCAATCGAACGACAGAAGCCCTGAGCGAGTGCTTGACTTGCGTAATCAGTATTATGGTATACCATGATACAAGAACATCGACCCACCCGCCCCAGGAGCGCACCGCACATGAGTTTCGAAATCCGCAAGATCGTCACCTACCTCGAAGAAACCCGCATCGAAGGCGGCAAGGCCACCGACAAGCCGGTGACCATGGTGGGCCTGGCCGTGGTCATCAAGAACCCCTGGCTGGGGCGCGGTTTCGTCGAAGATCTCAAGCCCGAGATCAAGGCCAATTGCTCCGATCTCGGCGCCCTGATGGTCGAGCGCCTGACCGCTGCCATCGGTGGCGCCGACAAGATCGAGGCCTATGGCAAGGCCGCGGTAGTGGGTGCCGAAGGTGAGATCGAGCACGCCTCTGCGGTAATTCACACCCTGCGCTTCGGCAATCACTACCGTGAAGCGGTCAAGGCCAAGAGCTACCTCTCCTTCACCAACAAGCGTGGCGGCCCGGGCACCTCGATCCAGATCCCGATGATGCACAAGGACGACGAAGGCCTGCGCTCGCACTACATCACCCTGGAAATGCAGATTGAGGACGCGCCGCGTGCCGATGAGATCATCGTGGTGCTGGGCGCTGCCGACGGTGGCCGCCTGCACCCGCGCATCGGCAACCGCTATATCGATCAGGAAGAGCTGGCCGCCGAGAAGGCCCAGTGATGCCAACCTTGGGCAGGAGCACGCAATGATTCGGCTCACCGCTGAACGCACGCCGGCCGGTACCAGTTACCTGGCCACTGGCCAGGGCCATCCTGTGGTGTTGATTCACGGGGTTGGTCTCAACAAGGAAATGTGGGGGGGCCAGATCGTCGGCCTGGCCCCACACTTTCAGGTCATCGCCTATGACATGCTCGGCCATGGCGATAGCCCGCTTCCGGAGCCTGGCACCAGCCTGGAAGGTTATGCCGAACAACTGCACGAGCTGATCGAGCATCTCGGCCTGCCGCGCGTCAGCGTCATCGGCTTCTCCATGGGAGGGCTGGTTGCGCGGGCTTTCGCCCTGCACCAACCGCAACGGCTGGACAGCCTGGTCATTCTCAATAGTGTGTTCAACCGCAGCGCCGAACAGCGTGCCGGGGTGATCGAGCGTACTCGCCAGGCCGCAGAGCACGGCCCCGATGCCAACGCAGAAGCGGCTTTGTCACGTTGGTTCAGCCACGAATACCAGGCCGCGAACCCGGCGCAGATCGCCGCCATTCGCCAGACGCTGGCCGGCAACGACCCGCAGGGCTACTTGACCACCTACGAACTGTTCGCCACACAGGACATGTACCGTGTCGAGGATCTGGGCAGCATCCAGGCCCCGACCCTGGTCGCCACCGGCGAGCTGGATCCCGGCTCGACACCGGAGATGGCGCGGCAACTGGCCAGCCACATTCCTGGCGCCCAGGTCGCCATACTCGATGAACAACGGCACATGATGCCGGTGGAATCACCACGCCTGGTCAACCAAGTGCTGCTGCATTTCCTGCAGCAGGCCCAGGCCTTCAAGAACCAGTCAAAAGGGATCGTCGCATGACACTCGCACGCTTCCAGATGTGCATTGACGGACAGTGGGTCGACGCCCTCTCCGGCAAGACCTTCCAGAGCCTGAACCCGGCTTTGGCCGAAGCCTGGGCCGAGCTGCCCGATGCCGGCGCAGACGATGTCGAGCGCGCCGTGCAGGCCGCCCAGAAAGCCTTCGACAACCAGGCCTGGCGTGCGCTTAGCGCCACTGCACGCGGCAAACTTCTGCGTCGCCTGGGCGACCTGATCGCCGAGAACAAGGAACACCTGGCGCAACTGGAAAGCCGCGACAACGGCAAGCTGATCCGCGAAACCCGCGGCCAGGTCGGCTACCTGCCAGAGTTCTTTCATTACACCGCCGGCCTGGCCGACAAACTCGAAGGCGGCACCCTGCCCCTCGATAAACCGGACATGTTCGCCTATACCACCCACGAACCGATTGGCGTGGTCGCCGGCATCATTCCCTGGAACAGCCCGCTGTACCTCACCGCGATCAAGCTCGCGCCAGCCCTGGCAGCCGGCAACACCATCGTGCTCAAACCCTCCGAACACGCCTCGGCGACCATCCTCGAACTGGCCCGCCTTGCGCTGGAAGCCGGCTTCCCGGCCGGCGTGGTCAACGTGGTCACCGGCTATGGCCCAAGCACCGGTGCGGCGCTGACCCGCCACCCGCTGGTGCGCAAGATCGCCTTCACCGGTGGCGCCGCCACTGCACGCCATGTGGTGCGCAGCAGCGCGGAAAACTTCGCCAAGCTGTCGCTGGAGCTGGGCGGCAAGTCGCCGAACATCATCTTCGCCGACGCCGACCTGGACAGCGCCATCAACGGCGCCGTGGCCGGCATCTACGCTGCCTCCGGACAAAGCTGCGTGGCCGGTTCGCGCCTGCTGGTGCAGGACGCCATCTACGATGAGTTCGTCGAGCGCCTGATCGAGCGCGCGGGGCGCATCCGCATCGGCAGCCCGCAGGACGACGCCAGCGAAATGGGACCGATGGCCACCGCTCAGCAACTGGCCGTGGTCGAAGGGCTGGTCGCCGATGCCCTAGCTGAAGGCGCGCGCCTGCGCCTGGGTGGCAAGCGCCCGGCCATCGACGGCAATGGCTGGTACTACGAGCCGACGCTGTTCGAGTGCGACGACCACTCGATGAAGATCATGCAGGAAGAAGTCTTCGGCCCCGTGGCCTCGGTGATCCGTTTCAAGGACGAGGCCGAAGCCCTGGCCATGGCCAACGACTCGCAATTCGGCCTGGCTGCCGGTATCTGGACGCGCGATCTGGGTCGTGCTCACCGCATGGCCAAAGGCGTGCGCTCGGGCATCATCTGGGTCAACACCTACCGCGCGGTCTCGGCCATGGCGCCCATCGGCGGTTTCAACAACAGCGGCTACGGCCGCGAGAGCGGCATCGATTCGGTGCTGGCCTACACCGAGCTGAAAACGGTGTGGATCAACCTCTCGCAGGCGCCCATGCCTGACCCCTTCGTCATGCGCTGAGAGGGCACCATCATGATCGAACCCGGCATCTACAAAGAAGTGATGGGCTCCTTCCCGTCCGGTGTCACCGTGGTGACCACCCTGGACAGCGAAGGCGACATCGTCGGTATCACCGCCAGCGCCTTCAGCGCCCTGTCCATCGACCCGGCGCTGGTGCTGTTCTGCCCCAACTACGCCTCGGACACCTACCCGATCCTGCGCGACAGCAAGCGCTTCGCCATTCATCTGCTGTGCGCCGACCAGCAGGCCGAGGCCTACGCCTTCGCCAAGAAGGGCAAGGACAAGACCAAGGGCATCGAGTGGCACCTGAGCGAGCTGGGCAACCCGCTGCTATCGAAGGCCACCGCCATCATCGAATGCGAGCTGTGGCGCGAATACGACGGTGGCGACCACGCCATCATCGTCGGCGCGGTAAAGAACCTGATCCTGCCCGAGCAGGAGGTGACGCCGATGCTCTATCACCGCGGCAAACTCGGCGCCTTGCCGCACATCGCCTGATTTTCTTGGCCGCGCCAGCCCCCCCTCGGTAGCGGCCTTTTTTATTCGATGGCTAATGCGCGCCGTGGTCATGGGGACTTCTGGTGCGCACGGCGCACCCTACTCGTGCCATAGCCTTTCGCTCATGCGCCACTTTCACGGAGCTGCCATGACCCCACTGTTTCGCCAGCAGGCTTTCATCGACGGCCAGTGGCTCGATGCCCGGGACGGCTCGACCTGCGCCATCTTCAACCCCGCCAACGGTGAGCAGATCGGCAGCGTGCCGAACATGGGCGCCGCCGAAACCCGCCAGGCCATCGCGGCCGCCAACCGCGCGTGGCCGGCCTGGCGCGCATTGACCGCCAAGCAGCGCAGCGAGCTACTCAAGCGCTGGTACGGGCTGATCATCGAGCATAGCGATGCCCTGGCAGAAATTCTCACGCTGGAACAAGGCAAGCCATTGGCTGAGGCCAAGGGCGAGATTCTCTATGCCGCCAGTTTCATCGAGTGGTTCGCCGAGGAAGCCAAGCGTATCTACGGTGACACCATCCCCAGCCACAAGGGCGATGCACGCATCGTCGTGAGCAAGGAGCCGATCGGCGTGGTCGCGGCGATCACACCCTGGAACTTCCCGGCGGCGATGATCACCCGCAAGGTCGGCCCGGCGCTGGCCGCCGGTTGTCCGTGCATCGTCAAGCCGGCGCCGGAAACCCCCTTCACCGCCCTCGCCCTCGTGGCCCTCGCCGAACAGGCCGGTATTCCCGCTGGCATCCTCAATGTCGTCACCGGCGACGCCGTGGCCATCGGTGGTGAGCTGACCGCCAGCGCCGAGGTGCGCAAGCTGTCGTTCACCGGCTCCACCGCCATCGGCAAGCTGCTCATGGCGCAGTCGGCCAACACCTTGAAAAAGGTCTCGCTGGAGCTGGGCGGCAACGCGCCGTTCATCGTCTTCGATGACGCCGACCTGGAGAAGGCAGTCGACGGTGCACTGATCGCCAAGTACCGCAACAACGGCCAGACCTGCGTATGCGTCAACCGCTTCCTGGTGCAGGGCGGTATCCATGACGCGTTCGTCACCCGCCTGGCCGAACGGGTCGCCGAACTCAGCATCGGCGATGGTTTCAGCGCGGAGGTGAAACTCGGCCCGCTGATCAACGAACGTGCCGTACAGAAGGTCGAGGATCATGTGCAGGACGCGCTGAGCAAGGGCGCCCGCCTGGTTCAGGGCGGCGAGCGCCACCCAGTCGGCCACGGCTTCTTCCTGCCCACGGTGCTGGCCGGCGTCACGGTCGAGATGAAGGTCGCCCGTGAGGAAACCTTCGGCCCACTGGCCGCCATATTCCGTTTCGACGACGAAGCCGAGGCGGTTCGCCTGGCCAATGACACCGAGTACGGTCTGGCCGCTTACTGCTACACCCGCGACCTGGGCCGCGCCTGGCGCATGAGCGAGGCGCTGGAATATGGCATGGTCGGCATCAACGAAGGGTTGATCTCCACCGAGGTGGCGCCGTTCGGCGGTGTGAAATCCTCCGGCCTGGGCCGTGAAGGCTCGAAGTACGGCATCGACGACTACCTGGAAATCAAATACACCCTGATGGGCGGGCTATGAGCCACTTGAGGACGACAGCATGAGCAACGAAAAGTACGAAAGAGGCTTGGCCATACGTACCCAGGTGCTGGGCGAGGCCTACGTCAACAAATCGCTGCAGAACGCGGACGACTTCAACCGCCCGCTGCAGGAGCTGGTCACCGAATACTGCTGGGGTCATGTCTGGGGCCGTGACGGCTTATCGCTGAAAGAACGCAGCATGATAAACTTGGCGATGATTTCGGCCCTCAATCGCCCGCACGAGCTGAAACTGCACATTCGCGGCGCACTGCGCAACGGCCTGAGCCGTGAACAGATCCGCGAGATTCTGCTGCAGGTCGGCATCTATTGCGGTGTTCCTGCCGCAGTGGACAGCTTCCGCATCGCTCGGGAAGCCTTCGCCGAGGCGGAGACAGAAGAACAGGGCCAGCAGAACTGATGAAGGAGCACCCGCGGGTGCTCCTTCGTTGTTTTTCTACGGATAGCCACACAAGAGCGGACCCTATGAAACGCCTGCCACTCGACGACAGCTTCAAGGTCAATCGCAACCCCGTCACCCTGCGCGAAATCGTGCTCGACAAGCTGCGTAGCGCCATCATGAACTTCCAACTGCTGCCGGGTGATCGCCTGGTGGAGCGCGATCTCTGCGAGCGCCTGGGCGTCAGCCGTACCTCGGTGCGCGAAGCCCTGCGCCACCTGGAATCCGAAGGCCTGGTGGAGTTCGCCGGCAGCAAAGGCCCACGCGTGGCCATCATCACCCTGGAGGACGCCCGCGACATCTATGAGCTGCGCTGCGTGCTCGAAGGCCTGATCGTCCAGCTCTTTACCCTCAACGCCAAACCCAAGGACATTCGTGCCCTGGAAAAGGCCCTGGAAGACAACCGCAAGACCCTCGAAAGCGGTGACCTGCAACAGGTGCTCGATTCCGTGCAGGGCTTCTACGACGTGCTGCTGGAGGGCTCCGGCAACCAGATCGCGGCCACCCAGTTGCGCCAGTTGCAGGCACGCATCAGTTATCTGCGCGCCACCTCGGTGTCGCAGGTCAACCGGCGCGGCACCAGCAACAAGGAAATGGAGCACATCGTCGAGGCGATCAAGAGCGGCGATCCGCTCGCAGCGCACCAGGCTTCGGTGGATCACGTGCGCGCCGCCGCCAAGGTCGCGCTGGATTATCTGCGTTCCAAGCAGGCAGAACCGGGTGAAGTGCGCGACTTCGTCACGCCCATCGCCCTGCAAGAGCCGCGCATCGGACGCTGATGCCATGCCCACCCCGCGCTTCTGCCCGCAGTGCGGCTCAGCCGATATGAGCCGCCGGCAACCCGACGGGGACACGCATGCACGACTGATCTGTGGTGGCTGTAGCTACATCCACTACGAGAACCCCAAGATCATCGCCGGCTGCATCATCGAGCGCGATGGCCAGTACCTGCTGTGCCAACGCGCCATTCCACCGCGCCCAGGTACCTGGACGCTGCCGGCCGGTTTCATGGAAAACGGTGAAACCACCGAACAGGCAGCCCTGCGCGAAGTCTGGGAAGAAACCGGCGTGCGCGCCGAGATCCTCTCGCCCTACTCCATCTTCAGCGTCCCGCGCATCAGCGAGGTGTACATCATCTTCCGCGCCTGCGCGCTGGAGATCACCGGCCTGCACGGGCCGGAGACCCTGGACTACCGTTTCTTCGCTCCCGAGGAAATACCCTGGGATGCCATCTACTATCCGGCCATCCGGCAGATTCTCGAACGCTATATCGAGGAGCGCCAGGCCGGTGTCTACGGCATCTACATGGGCAATGACGACACCGGCAAGGTGCACTTCATCCGCTGATCGCGCCCTGTAGCCCGGATGAAATCCGGGAATACTCATGGACGGCGTGCCCCGGATTGCATCCGGGCTACGACTGATCGCCCGCTCACCGTAGGGTGCATCATGCGCGCCGCCTCACCACGCAGCCGGGATGCAACCCGGACTACGCCTCGATCCCTTCGACGATGATCACTTGCGCCTTCGCCACCCCCTGACGATGCACGCAGGCGTCCTGGTATTCGGCCGAGCGGTAGCAGGCCAGTGCCTGTTCGTAGGAATCGAATTCGATGACCACGCTGCGCTGCGGCGTCTCGCGTCCTTCCAGCGCCTGCGAACGCCCGCCACGGGCCAGGAAGCGCCCGCCATACAAGGCGAACGCCGCCGGCGCGCGACGGGTGTATTCAGCGTATTGCTGCGCATCCGTGACATCCACATGCGCGATCCAGTAGCCCTTCATCTTCACCTCCGCAACTTGCGAGCAATGTGTATTATGGTATACCAATAAGCACAATACCCTACTCCATCAGGTGCCTGCCATGCCGTTCAATTCCATCGAAGAAATCATCGAAGACTACCGCCAGGGCAAGATGGTGCTGCTGGTCGATGACGAAGATCGTGAGAACGAAGGCGACCTGCTGCTGGCCGCCGAACGGTGTACGCCCGCCGCGATCAACTTCATGGCCCGCGAAGCGCGGGGGCTGATCTGCCTGACCCTGACCGACGAGCACTGCCAGCGCCTCGGCCTGGAACAGATGGTGCCCGCCAACGGCAGCGCCTACAGCACGGCGTTCACCATTTCCATCGAAGCGGCGCAGGGCGTGACCACCGGTATCTCGGCGGCCGACCGCTGCCATACGGTGCTCACCGCCGTCGCCCCCGGCGCCGTCGCCGATGACCTGGTTCAACCGGGGCACATCTTCCCCTTGCGCGCCCGTGAAGGCGGCGTGCTGACCCGCGCCGGACACACCGAGGCGGGTTGCGACCTGGCACGCCTGGCCGGTTTCAGCCCGGCCTCGGTGATCGTAGAGGTGATGAACGACGATGGCAGCATGGCCCGGCGCCCGGAGCTGGAAGCCTTCGCGGCCAAGCATGGCATCAAGAT
Organism: Pseudomonas berkeleyensis; assembly: GCF_014109765.1. Taxonomy (NCBI): domain Bacteria; kingdom Pseudomonadati; phylum Pseudomonadota; class Gammaproteobacteria; order Pseudomonadales; family Pseudomonadaceae; genus Pseudomonas; species Pseudomonas berkeleyensis. Next base: position 2,571,690 of record NZ_CP059139.1, on the reverse strand, counting down.
CGGCACCATCGCCGACCTCATCCATTACCGGCTGAGCACCGAACACACGGTCGAGCGCATTGGCGAACGCGAACTGCCGACGGTGCATGGCACCTTCCGCCTGGTCACCTTCGAGGATCGCATCGAAGGTGGCGTGCACATGGCCATGGTCATGGGCGATATCCAGCGCGATCAACCTACTCTGGTACGCGTCCATGTGATCGACCCGCTGCGCGATCTGGTCGGTGCCGAGTACAACGGTCCGCAGAACTGGACACTGTGGGCGGCCCTGCAGAAGGTCGCCGAAACCGGCCACGGCGTGGTGGTAGTGCTGGCCAACAACGAATCGTCGCAGGCGCTGCTCGAGCGCGTGCCGCAGTTGACGCAACCACGCCGGCAGTTCAGCCGCTCGCAATCACGTATCTATTCCGAAGTCGGTACCGGTGCCCAAATCCTGCAGGATCTGGGCGTCGGCAAACTGCGCCACCTGGGCCCGCCACTGAAGTACGCGGGCCTCACCGGTTATGACCTGGAGGTCGTGGAGAGCCTCCCCTTCGAGCCGATCACAGCCTGAAACGTGCCACCATCTGATTGAAGGACACGGCCAGGCGCGACAGATCCTGACTGGAGGCGCTGGTCTGGTTGGCGCCGGCGGCAGTCTGAGTCGACAGCTCCTGGATATTCACCAGGTTGCGATCCACTTCCCGCGCCACCTGAGCCTGCTCTTCAGCGGCGCTGGCGATCACCAGGTTGCGCTCGTTGATGCCGGCGACGGCCTGGGTGATGCGCTCCAGCGCTTCGCCGGCCTGCTGCGCCAGGCTCTGGGTGTTCTGCGCTAACTCCTGGCTCTGCCCCATGGAACGCACGGCCTGCTCGGCTGTGCTCTGCACGGTGCCGATGATCGACTCGATCTCGCCAGTGGACGTCTGCGTACGCGCCGCCAGAGCACGCACTTCGTCGGCCACCACGGCGAAGCCACGCCCCTGCTCGCCAGCACGCGCGGCCTCGATGGCAGCGTTGAGCGCCAGCAGGTTGGTCTGCTCGGCGATGCCACGGATCACGTCGACCACGTTACCGATATTGCGCACCTGCTCAGCCAGGGTCTGCACGGTCGAACTGGAAGCCCCCAGCTCACGCACCATGCCATTGACCGCCTGCGCCGCTTCGCGGGCGCGATCACGCCCACCTTCGGCTTCCTGATTGGCTCCGCGCGACGCTTCCGAGGTGGAGACGGCGTTGCGCGCCACCTCTTCCACGGCCGCCGTCATCTCGTTGACCGCCGTAGCGGCCTGCTGGATCTCGTCGTTCTGGCGCACCAGGCCACGCGTGCTTTCGTCGGTCACCGCGCTCAGTTCCTCGGCAGCCGAGGCCAGTTGGTCGGCAGCCCCAGCGATCTCCTGCAGGGTACGGCGCAGGCTGCTCTGCATGCTGCCCAGGGCGCGCAGCAGTTGGCCTGCTTCATCCTGGCGAGCACTGTCGATCTGCACGGTCAGGTCACCATCGGCCACGCGCTGGGCGCTGACCACTGCTGCAGCGATGGGCGCGGCGACATTGCGGGTGATCAACAGGCCCAGGCCCAGAGCCAGTACGAAGGCAACCGCTACACCGCCATAGAGCATCATGTTGGCCGAGCTTTCCAGCGCTTTGGCCGCCTGCGCCCCCTCCGACGCCTGCCGGTTGTTGGAGTCGATGATGATCGTCAGATTCTCGCTCAGCGCCGTGAACTGTTGGCGCAGATCGCCATTGATCAGCACGCTGGCCTCGTTGGTCTGGCCCTGATCCAGCAGTTGCAGAACGCGAGTCATCGTCGCGTTGTAGCTGGGCCAGTCCCGCTCCATCTTGTCCCCGGCGACACGCTCGTCATCCGCCAGAAGCGTGGCGCGATAGTCGGCAAAATCCTTGGCCGCCTCCTGGCCACTTACCCGCAGGCTGTCGACAACTTGATCACGAGCAGACTGCGGCTCCTGGGCCACCGTCAGACTGAGCAGGCGATAGAGGTCGCGCTGCTGCGCCACGAGCGATGCGTTGACATTGTTGACCTTGGCCACCGAAATCAGATTGTTGGAGAACACCAGTTGCAGCGCATTCGATAGCTGCCCGATGCCATTGCTACCCAAGACACCAATGATCAAGGTGATCAAGGCAGACAGAACGAAGGCAGAAATCAATTTGGTCGCCAGTTTGGCGTTGTCGAGCCAGCTCATGATGAGCTCCTAGGAAGGGATCGGGGATGGGTGAGCGAATGCGCACCCACAATTGAATCGACTAAAAAACCAATAACTTAAGAGGCTTCGAAGACTGTTTTTGCGGGCAGAGCATTACGTCATCGAGATGGAGGTCGCTTGCATAATTTTTGGAATACCATAATATGATATTCCACAGGCCGATAACCTGGCAGGCGCATCAGCACAACGCCAAGAAAGCTCCTGTCACGGCCAGACTTAACACACCCCGAGATGGGGTCACTGCTCCCTGAAGGCGGGCGTGAACAATCGCCCGCTTGCGTAAAAACACAACAACGAGGGCAAGCAAGATGGTGTTCAAGAATACGTTACACAGGGTCATCGGTGCCGCGATCATTGGCCTGGCCGCCACGACCGCCATGGCCAGTGACAGCCTCAATTTCGTCAGTTGGGGCGGTACCACTCAGGATGCGCAGAAGAGCGCATGGGCCGAACCCTTTACCCAGGAAACCGGGATCAAAGTGCTGCAGGACGGTCCTACCGACTACGGCAAACTCAAGGCCATGGTCGACAGCGGCAACGTGCAGTGGGACGTGGTCGACGTCGAGGCCGATTTCGCCCTGCGCGCCGCACGCGAAGGCCTGCTCGAACCCCTCGACTTCAGCGTGATTCAGCGCGACCGCATCGACCCACGCTTCGTCTCCGACCACGGCGTCGGCTCCTTCTTCTTCTCCTTCGTGCTCGGCTACAACCAGCGCCGCCTGGATGGCAAGCAACCGCAAGACTGGTCCGCCCTGTTCGACACCGCCGCCTACCCCGGCAAACGCGCTCTGTACAAATGGCCGAGCCCCGGTGTGCTGGAACTGGCCCTGCTGGCCGATGGCGTGCCGACCGACAAGCTCTATCCGCTCGATCTCGACCGCGCCTTCAAGAAACTCGACACCATCAAGAAAGACATCGTCTGGTGGGGTGGTGGCGCGCAGTCCCAGCAACTGCTCGCCTCCGGTGAAGTGAGCATGGGGCAGTTCTGGAACGGTCGCATCCATGCACTGGAACAAGAAGGTGCCTCGGTCGGCGTGAGCTGGAAACAGAACCTAGTCATGGCCGATTTCCTGGTCATTCCCAAGGGCGCCAAGAACAAGGACGCCGCCATGAAGTTCCTGGCCGCAGCCAGTGGCGCCGCCGGCCAGGCCGAGTTCGCCAACCTGACCGCCTACGCGCCGGTCAACCTCGACTCGGTCAGCCAGTTGGAACCTGAACTGGCCCCCAGCCTGCCGACTGCCCATGCATCGGAGCAGGTGACCCTCGACTTCGCCTACTGGGCCGAGCACGGTAACGACATCGCCGCGCGCTGGAACGAGTGGCTGGTCAAATGAAAGTCGCCGCCGTGCCGTTGACGTCGTCATCCGCCGGCGGCGCAAGCCGCCCGGCTCGCCTGCAGCGCTGGCGTGGGTTCACGCCCCTGTTGCCGGCGCTGTTGTTCCTGACGCTGTGCTTCATCGCTCCGCTGGTCGGATTGCTGCTGCGCGGCGTGCTGGAGCCCGAGCCGGGGCTGGCCAACTACGAAGCACTGTTCGCCAACTCGGCCTATTCGCGAGTGCTGCTCAATACCTTCACAGTCGCCGGCCTGGTCACCCTGATCAGCGTGCTACTGGGCTTCCCGCTGGCCTGGGTGATCACCCTGGTGCCGCGCGGCTGGGGCCGCTGGCTGCTGAGCATCGTCCTGCTGTCGATGTGGACCAGCCTGCTGGCGCGCACCTATGCCTGGCTGGTGCTGCTGCAGGGCTCGGGAGTGGTCAATTCGATCCTGATGTGGCTCGGGCTGACCGATCAGCCGCTGGAGATGGTGCACAACCTGACCGGCGTGGTGATCGGCATGAGCTACATCATGATTCCGTTCATCGTGCTGCCGCTGCAGGCGACCATGAGCGCCATCGACCCGATGGTGCTGCAGGCTGGCTCGATCTGTGGCGCCAGCCCGTGGACCAACTTCTTCCGGGTGTTCCTGCCGCTGTGCCGGCCGGGCCTGTTCTCCGGCGGGCTGATGGTCTTCGTGATGTCGCTGGGTTACTACGTGACCCCAGCGCTGCTCGGCGGCGCGCAGAACATGATGCTGCCGGAATTCATCATTCAACAGGTGCAGTCCTTCCTCAACTGGGGCCTGGCCAGCGCCGCCGCCGCGTTGCTGATCGCCATCACCCTGCTGCTGTTCTACGCCTACCTGAAGCTGCAACCGGAATCCCCGGTCGCCTCCAGTACCGCGAGGTAAGCCATGCTGCTGTCACCGAATGCCATGGGGCCACGCCTGCGCGCGGGCCTGTTCCTGACGACGGGCGCGATTGCCGCATTCCTGCTGCTGCCCATCGTCTTCATCGTGCTGCTGTCGTTCGGCTCCTCGCAGTGGCTGGTATTCCCGCCACCGGGCTGGACGCTGAAATGGTACGAACAGTTCTTCTCCAACCCGGACTGGATGCAGGCCGCCTACACCAGCCTCAAGGTCGCCCTGCTGACCACCGTCTGTGCGCTGGCCCTAGGCCTGCCCTGCGCCTTCGCTCTGGTGCGCGGCAGGTTCCCCGGTCGTGAGCTGCTCTATGCCCTGTTCACCCTGCCGATGATCGTGCCACTGGTGATCATCGCCGTGGCCGTCTATGCCCTGTTTCTCAAACTCGGCTACACCGGCACGCTGCTGGCCTTCGTGATCAGCCACGTGATCGTCGCCCTGCCCTTCACCATCATCTCGATCATCAATTCGCTGAAGCTGTTCGACCACTCCATCGAGGATGCTGCGGTGATCTGCGGCGCGTCACGCGTGCAGGCGATCGTCAAGGTGACTTTCCCGGCGATCCGCCCCGGCATGATGGCCGGCGCACTGTTCGCCTTCCTGGTGTCGTGGGACGAAGTGGTACTGAGCGTGATGATGGCTAGCCCCAACCTGCAAACCTTGCCGGTGAAGATGTGGACGACCCTGCGCCAGGATCTGACCCCGGTGATCGCCGTCGCTTCGACGCTGCTGATCGGCCTTTCCCTATTGATCATGATCGTTGCCGCCGTCATCCGTCGGCGCAGCGAACACCGCGCCTGACCACGAGGTAAGTGAGATGAGTGCCGTACTCCAAGAAAAATTCAACCAGACGCCATTGGTCAGCCTGCGCGACCTGAACAAGCACTACGGCGATTTCGTCGCCGTCGACAACATCAACCTGGACATCCAGGAGGGCGAGTTCCTCACCTTCCTCGGCTCCAGCGGCTCGGGCAAGAGCACCACGCTGTCGATGCTCGCCGGCTTCGAGACTCCCAGCTCCGGGGAGATCCTGGTAGAAGGCAAGTCCCTGATCAACGTGCCGCCGCACAAGCGCGGTATCGGCATGGTGTTCCAGCGCTACTCGCTGTTCCCGCACCTCGATGTGCGCGACAACATCGCCTTCCCCCTGGGCATCCGCAAGCTCAGCGCTGACGAACAGACGCGCAAGGTCGACGCCATGCTCAAGCTGGTTCAGCTCGAAGCCTTCGCCCACCGTCGCCCCTCACAGATGTCCGGCGGCCAGCAACAGCGCGTGGCCATTGCCCGGGCGCTGGTTTACGAACCGCGCATCCTGCTGATGGACGAACCGCTCGGCGCCCTCGACAAGAAGCTGCGCGAGGATCTGCAGGACGAGCTGCGCCACCTGCACCGTCGCCTGGGTATCACCATCGTCTACGTCACCCATGACCAGGAAGAAGCCATGCGCCTGTCCCAGCGCATCGCCATCTTCAGCCACGGCAAGATCGTCGGCCTGGGCAGCGGCTACGACCTCTACCAGAATCCGCCGAACGCCTTCGTCGCCTCCTTCCTCGGCAACTCCAACTTCCTCAGGGCCAAGGTGCAGGGCGCAGCTGCGGTGACGTTCGAGAACCAGCCACTGGCCATCCGCCCCACCGCCAACCTGCAGACCGGCCAGGAGGTGGTGTTGATGGTGCGCCCGGAGAAGGCCACGCTGCTGAGCCAGCAGGAGGCCGAACAAACGCCGCTGCCGGCTGGCTGCAACGAGATCGCCGCACGGGTCGAGGAGATGGTCTTCCTCGGCGACAGCCTGACCTGCAGTGTAATCACCGCAGGCGGCTGCCGCATGACGCTCAAGGCACTGTCCGGCGCCAGCGCTTCGCCCCAACCGGGCAGCTCGGTACGAGTGCGCTGGCAGGCGGCGGAAAGCTGCGTCTACAGCGAGTGGAACGAGAGCGACCTGCTCAAGGGCGCCGGCAGCCACTGATTCGACGCAAAGTGCCTCAGCCGGCGGCATCCCCGGATGCCGCCGACAACCGCTCACGATCAGCGCGCGTCGCTCAGCCTTGCCTGAAGGCGGTGGTCAAGCCCTGCCCTGCGCTGACGACAAAGCCGACCATCGGATGAAACCAGGGCTTGCCCTAATGCCAGTCAATTAAGCATCAGGATAAGGTTACGTAGGGTGTCGCGGGGCCGCCTAGACCGTGCGCACCAATGGTGGTGGCGCCGGCATTTCGGTGCGCGCGGCGCACCCTACAAAGGCCATCCGTGACAGACATTACGTCTTATCTGATCGGCATTAGGGCTTGCCCGCCCATTTAATTGGTATACCATAATACCGAAAGCCACAAACCACCCTGTACAGGCCCTTCACAATGATCGACGCAGATACCTACAAGAAAGTCATGGGTTCCTTCCCGTCCGGCGTAACCGTGATCACCACGCTCGATGATGACGGCCAGATCGTCGGCCTGACCGCCAGCGCCTTCAGCTCGCTGTCGATGGAACCGGCCTTGGTGCTGTTCTGCCCCAACTACAGCTCCGACTCCTACCCCACCCTGATCCGCAACAGGCGCTTCGCCATCCACCTGTTCTCTGCCGAGCAGAAAGGCGAAGCCTATGCCTTCGCCAAGAAGGGCAAGGACAAGGCGCAGGGCATCGAGTGGTCGTTGAGCGAGCTGGGCAACCCGATCCTGGCGAACGCCACCGCCGTCATCGAATGCGAGCTGTGGCGCGAGTACGAAGGCGGCGATCACGCCATCCTGGTCGGTGAAGTGAAGAACCTGATCGTGGCCGAGCAGAGCCCGGCGCCGATGATCTACTGCCGCGGCAAGATGGGCGCCCTGCCCGCCCTGGCCTGAAACAGTCGCCTCCACTCGCGGGTCACCTAGTAACGCAAACGGGGGAATGGATGTGATCCATTCCCCCGTTTTCTTAGAGCCTGTTTACGATCTCGCGAGCTAGAGATAAACGGCGGCGAAAACGACCGAGGGCCGGTCGGAGTCGCGCTCGACTTTACGCGTTGTAAATAGCAGTCCGAGGTTGTTTTCAACGCCGTTTAGCCGACGCGCAGCAGATTGTAAACAGTCTCTTAGGGCCTGCGCCCGGCCTCAGGTCTTGAAGCGCCTCACCAGCTGATTCAGCTCTTCGGAGAGCGCCGTCAGCGTTCGCGCATCACGACTGGTGGAGTCGGCCAAGTCGGCGACCTGTTGCGAGTCGCTGTGGATCTGGCTGATGTGGCGGTTGATGTCCTCCGCGACCTGGTGCTGCTCCTCGGCTGCCGTGGCGATCTGCGTATTCATGTCACGGATGTTGTCCACCGCCTCGCGAATACGTTCGAAACTGGAACGCGCCTCGCCAATCGAATTCACCGTCTGCCGCGACACATCGAGGCTCGCGTGCATCTGCCGCGCGGTGTCCTGTGTGCGCCGCGCCAGGTTGCCGAGCAGACCGTCGATCTCACCGGTGGCATCGGCGGTGCGCTTGGCCAGCGCACGCACCTCATCGGCCACCACGGCAAAGCCGCGGCCCTGCTCACCGGCTCGCGCCGCCTCGATGGCCGCGTTCAACGCCAGCAGGTTGGTCTGCTCGGCAATCGCGCGAATGGTGCCGAGGATCGACTGGATCGAATCACTGTCCTGCTGCAGTTGCTGCATCGACTGCACCGACAACTGCATCTCCTCGCTCAGGCGCGTCACGCTGCTGGCCGAGGCCTCGATCTGCTGTTGCCCATCGTGCGCCTGGCGCTGCCCCGCATCCGCCGACCCCGCCGCTTCGGAGCAGGCTCGCGCTACTTCGTTGGCGGTCATCACCATCTCGTGGAAGGCGGTGGAGACCATGTCCACCGCCTCGCGCTGACGCGCCGCCACATCCGCCAGTTCCTGCGCCACCTCGTTGGAGCTGCTGGAGCTGCTGTGAATGCGTCCGGCCGCCTGGCCGATGCTGAGGATCATGTCGCGGATCGACGCCAGGAACCGGTTGAACCAGCCGGCCAGTTGCGCCGTCTCGTCACGGCCACGTACGGCCAGGCTGTTGGTCAGGTCGCCCTCACCCTGGGCGATGCCTTCCAGGCCGCTGGCCACCGCGCTGATCGGCCGCACGATCATGCTGGCGAATACCGCGCCCAACACGGCGAAGGCCAGCGCCACCAGGGCAGCGATGGCGATGATCAGCCAGGTCATCTGGGTCGCGCTGGCCATCACCTCACTCTTCTTGATCAGGCCGATGAACTGCCAGCCCAGTTGCTCGGAGGAGTAGACATTGGCCATGTATGGCTCACCGTCGATGGCTAGCTCCACCAGGCCACCGCGGGCAGCAGCCAGTTCGGCGTAAGCGCTGCCGAGATCCTTGAGCGCCTTGAAGTTGTGCTCCGGCTGGCTCGGGTCGACCAGCACCGTGCCGTTGCGCTCCATCAGCATCAGGTAGCCGCTGTCACCGAGTTTGATCTGCTTGACGATATCGGTGAGCTGGCGCAACGAGACGTCGATGTTGACCACCCCGCCCTGCTGCCCGAGGCGATTAGCCAGGCTGCGCACGGTACTCACCAGCACCACGTCGTCGGCCGCCCAGTAATAGGCCTCGGTGCGCAGCGTCCTGTTCGGCTCGGCCAGCGCCCGCTGGTACCAAGGGCGCGTGCGCGGATCGTAGTTGCTCAGGCTCGGATCGCCCGGCCAGAACACATAACCACCCTCACTCGTCCCCAGCGACACGTAGGCATAGGCCGGATGGCTGGCAGCCAGCCCGGCGAACAGCTCGAACAGCGCGCGATCCTGCTCACCCTCGGGTTGGGCGGCCGCTTCAGCGTTGATGAAGCGCTTGAGACTCGCATCCGTGGCGGCGACCTGTGGGTGCGCAGCCAGGTAATCGACGTTCTGGCTGATGCCGTCGAAGAACAGGCGCATGGCGTTCTCCACCTGACGGATCTCGCGGCCGCTGCTGTCGATGAAATCCTCCCTGGCCGAATCACGCAGGTTCAGCACCACCAGAACCGCGACCAGAATGACGGGAAGGCTGGCGATGAGCGCGAAGATCATGACCAGTTTGTGCTTGATACTCATGGACGGCCCTTGTTGTTTTGGGAATAGTCGAATGGCAGGTCTTGCAGACATTCCATATTATGGTATACCAATATATAGCGATCCGTGCCGCCTTGCATAGCGCCGAACCCGATAGCGGCATCTCCCCAGCAGAAGCGCAGTGCACGCTTCGCCGCAGCAGGTCGAAAACGACCCAACAGACTTGAGGACACCAGCATGAAATTCTCTTTGTTCGTTCACATGGAGCGCTATGACGAGCAGGTCGGCCATCGCCAGCTTTTCGAAGAACTGACCGAACTGACACTGATGGCCGAAGCCGGCGGTTTCTCTACCGTATGGATCGGTGAACACCACGCGATGGAATACACCATCTCGCCCAGCCCCATGCCGCTGCTGGCCTACCTGGCTGCCCGCACCAGCACCATCCATCTTGGCGCCGGTACCATCATCGCGCCGTTCTGGCACCCGATCCGCGTTGCCGGTGAATGCGCCCTGCTCGACGTGATCAGCAACGGTCGCATGGAAGTCGGCCTGGCCCGTGGCGCCTACCAGTACGAATTCGACCGCATGGCCGGCGGCATGCCGGCTGGCGATGGCGGCAAATACCTGCGCGAGATGGTTCCGGTGGTCAAAGCCCTGTGGCGGGGCGATATCGCTCATGAAGGTGAGATCTGGAAATTCCCCACCTCCACCTCCTCGCCTCGCCCACTGCAGCAACCGACTCCGCCGATGTGGATCGCAGCACGCGACCCCGACTCGCACAACTTCGCTGTCGCCAACGGCTGCAACGTCATGGTCACGCCGCTGATGAAAGGCGACGAAGAAGTGGTGGACCTTAAGAACAAGTTCGAAAACGCCCTGGCCAACAACCCGGATGTGCCACGCCCACAACTGATGGTGCTACGCCACACCCACGTGCACACGGTGGACGACCCGGACGGCTGGAAGGTCGGAGCCGAAGCCATCTCGCGCTTCTACCGCACCTTCGACGCCTGGTTCGGCAACAAGCAGACGCCAGTCAACGGCTTGCTACCGCCGAGCCCGAAAGAGAAATTCAAGGAGCGTCCGGAGTTCGAACTGGAGAACATCCGCAAGAACACCATGATCGGCACCCCGGAAGAAATCATCGCGCGCATCCGTCACTACCAGGAACTGGGCGTCGACGAGTTCAGCTTCTGGGCCGACAACAGCCTGCCCTACGCCGAGAAGAAGAAGTCGCTGGAACTGTTCATCGAGCACGTGGTGCCGGCGTTCCGCTGATCACCTTCACGCGCAACATCGACGCCCGCCACGGTTAATGCCTGGCGGGCGCCGTGCATTCATGGCAACGATTAAGGTCGCTGCCGATTGCATCGTCCCAGTCAGGTATCGGACTTCGACCAGGTCTGCTTGAGCGACGCCGTTCTGTTGGGCTTGAGCGCCAGCCTCGCTGCCGCCACGGCGTTGTCCAGCGAAGAGCGCAGCAGTTTGCCCGTGCTGGGGCGCTCCGGCCTGGCTCGGGCGGCACGCTCCTGCGCATCCATTTCGGGCAGGATGCGTGGGAACGCAGCCCCCTGCAGCGCACCACCCGGTACTGATGAGTGCTCGAAGTGGATCGGCATGCGCTTGGCCGACGGCGCGTAGACCACATCGTCACCGACCCAGCGCAGAGCCAGGGCGCGACGACGTCGCGTGCGTGACTGGTTGCCGTATGAGCCGTGCAGGGTCAGCGGGTGGAACATCAGGATATCGCCTGGCTCCATGTCCCAGTCGAGCAACTCGTAACGCTCGGGATGAGCGTTGATATCGGGGATGTCATCCATCTGCTCGTCGATGATCGCCGCCACATAATCCGGCGAGATGGCCTTGAAACGCTGCGGCCACTTGTGCGAGCCCCTCACGTACAGCAGCCCGCTGTTCTCGCGATTGACCGGATCGCAGGGAATCCAGAACGAGCAGACCTGCTCGCCACGGATGGGCCAGAAACTCAGATCCTGGTGCCAGGGCGTTGGCGCATCGGTTCCCGGTTCCTTGACGAACATCTGGTCGTAGAAGAAGCGCACCTCCTGCGCCCCCATCAATTGCTGGGCCCAACGCGCGAAAGGCCCGTAGTAGATCAGGTCACGCAGGGCATCAATGCGCTTCCACAGAAAGATGTCCATCTGGTAGCCCTCGACCTTGCGTGACATGAAGCGCCCCACCAGCGAGGCATCGCCTCTCGCCGTCTCGATACCACTCTCCACCAGGGCCATCCAGTTGCGATCGATGGCGCCCTTGATCATGACGACGCCGTCCTCTCGGTAACGCTGAATTTCCTCGGTGCTCAGGACGCGAGTGGGATATGCAGGGAAAGACATGGGTGAACTCCTTCGGCACGGCGTGCGCGTTTTTTGTTGTAGGCCGTTTTTAACTCACAACTCAATATTGAGCAATTATTCATTTTTGAATAATCTTCCATAAAACCCATGAGCCATTACAAGGGCCCGCCATGCACAACAACAAGAAATCGCTGCCTGACACCACCGATGTACTGATCATCGGCACCGGCCCGGTCGGCGCCTCACTGGCCGCCCTGCTCGGTCGCTACGGTGTCCAGACCCTGGTCGTCGACAAGATCCACGACATCCTGCTGATGCCGCGCGCCATTGCGCTGGACAATGAGGCACTGCGCATCCTGCAGTTGGCGGGACTGGCCGAAGATGCCTTCGACAAAATCGTGATCCCCGAGGTGCGCATGCACTGCCCGATGGTTGGCCAGTTCGGTCGTGCCAACACCAGCGGCAGCCTGGACGGGCATCCCAAGCTGGTGACCTTCTACCAGCCGGATCTGGAGCGCTCGATGCGTGCGCAATACCAGCGCTTCGACAACGTCACCAGCCTCGGTGGACTGGAACTGGAAGACCTGCGCCAGGGCAACGATGGCGTCACGGCCACGCTGCGCGCCGAGGATGGTAGCCGGCATCAGGTACGTGCGCGCTACCTGGTGGGTGCCGATGGCGCCAGCTCGAAGGTGCGCGGCCTGATCGGGCAGGATTTCGAGGGCCAGAGCTATACCGAGGACTGGCTGATCGTCGATGCCTGCCAACGCGAAGGCAAGGCCATCGACCATGTGGAGTTCCTCTGCGATCACCGTCGACCGACGCCGCACATGCCGGCACCGGGCGGCCGCGAACGCTGGGAGTTCATGCTGCGCGCAGGCGAGACGCGCGAACAGATGGAACATGCCGACAAGATTGGCACGCTCCTCGAACGCTGGATCGCGCCCAGCGAGTTGCACATCGAGCGCAAGGCCGTGTATCGCTTCCACGCGCGCTGCTGCAAACGCTTCCAGCAGGGCCGGGTATTTCTCATCGGCGACGCCGCCCACATCACTCCGCCCTTCGTCGGCCAGGGGCTGGTCGCTGGGCTGCGCGACGCCGCCAACCTGGCCTGGAAACTGAGCTGGGTGCTGCAAGGTCGAGCGAGCCCAGGCATCCTCGACAGCTATGACGAGGAGCGCCGTCCCCATGCCCAGCAAATGATCGACCTGGCCAAGTTCATGGGTCGGTTGATCATGCCGAGGAACGTCCTGCTTGCAGCACTCGGCCACGGCCTGATGCGCATCATTGGCCTGATCCCACCCGCGCGCCGTCACTTCGAGGAACTGGAGATCAAGCCGAAGAACGTTTTCCGGCATGGCCTGTTCGTGCGCAGAACCCGCCGCTGCGGCGTGCTACGTGGTGGCCTACTGCCCCAGGGGCTGGTGCGTACCGACGACGGGCGCATCCTGCCCAGTGACGACGTGCTGGGCGACGGCCTGACCCTGGTCGGACTGGGCGTCGACCCCGGCGCGGGGCTGCCGGCCAATCTCAAGCACCACTGGGAGCAGGCAGGTGGCCGTTACCTGCAGGTTGGCCTGCATGGTCAGCGCAGCAAAGGATCGAGCCCTTTCGTCGAAGACCTCGGACAGAGCCTGATGGGAGCTGCCGCAGCAGGCTCGCTGCTGGTGGTTCGACCGGATCGCATCGTGATGCACGATGGCCCCGCCGAGAATGCCGCCAGGCTCGTCAATGATTGCTTGCAGCTGTTGAGCAAGTAAATGGCTTCAGGGGTATTCGTTCCCTTATCATCAGCCGCTCACTCTGCGGAATCCGAGCATGAGCCGAGCCGATACCCCCAGCAGCACACCCGTAGCCCCGCCCAGCCGCGGGCATAAGAAGCGTGAGCGCACCCGCCGCGGCCTGATCGATGCGGCACTGCGACTGTTCGCCCGCAAAGAGGTGGGTGAAGTGGCATTGCTCGACGTGGCAGCTGAGGCCGAGGTCGCCAGCGGCACCATCTACAACTACTTCCGCTCTCGCGAGGAAGTGGTGGAAGCCGTTGGCCTGAGCCTGGCCGACGACTTTTCCGAAGTGATCGCCGCCCGCAGCGTAGGTATTGGAAGCGGCGCACAGCGCTTGGCCGTGGGCGTCCGCCTGTTCATCCTGCGTGCGCTCGCCGACCCGCAATGGGCCAGCGCGGTGTTTCGTGTGGTGCACTTCGATCAGGCCATGCGCTCGAAGATCGCCGGCTATGTGCTGGCTGACCTGCGCGCCGGCGCCGAGGAAGGCACGCTCACCTACGAAGACGAAGGCATCGCCCTCGATCTGGTGGTCTCCTGCACCCTGGGTGCGATGCGCAGTGCGGTCGAGGGACGCAGCACAACGGAACATGATGCGCGGGTCGCGGAAATGATCCTCAAGGCCCTGGGCGCCACACCGGCCAGAGCCCGCAAGCTGGCTCGCCAGGCCCTGCCGGACTAACGCATGCTCGCCAGCCAGCGCCGATAGCGGCGCGCCTGCTGCCGCAACGTCAACTGACTGCCGATCAATGCCAACAAGGGCGATACATTGGGGTTGGTAGGACGGTTCTTGCTCAACAGCACCAGTTGCTTCTTGACTACCGCCTGGGTCGCAGCAGCAGCTAAGGCCTTGTTCTTCCAGTTCACCACCACGGGCTGTACTGCGGCATCCTCGCCGGCTCGCCAGCGCCCAGGCAACTTCGGCTCGATTGCCAATGCAGTGGCCATACCGACCATCGCCACGCGCCCCTGCAGAACGCGCTCGGCCACCGCCATGCGACGTACGCCCCCCGTAACCATGACCGGCATGCTGGCCACTTCGCTGATACGCTCGGCAAACTCGAGAAAATAGGCTTCGCGCGCCAATGTGCTGCCATCACGAGTCTGCCCCTGCATCGCCGGGCTCTCGTAGCTACCGCCGGAAAGCTCGAGCAGATCCACGCCTTTCTGGTTGAGCAACTGCACCACGGCAGCCGCATCCTCGACATCGAAACCACCACGCTGGAAGTCGGCCGAATTAAGTTTCACCCCCACACAAAATGCGGGAGCGACCCGTGCCCGCACTGCCTCCACGGTACGCAACAGAATGCGTGCGCGATTCTCCAGGCTACCGCCCCACTGATCCTCTCGACGATTGCTCAGTGGCGAGAGGAACTGACTGAACAGATAGCCATGGGCGGCGTGGATCTGCACCCCAGTAAAACCTGCACGCTCGGCCAGCATGGCAGTGGTGAGATAACGACCGATCAGCGCCTCGATTTGCACCTCGGACAAGGCGCTAGGCTGGGCGAAGAGCTTTTCCAGGCCGGGAATATTGACCGGTACAGCCGATGGCCCCAACGCGGGCTGACCAAGCACAGCCATCAATTGCCGACCAGGATGGTTGATCTGCAGCCAGGCCTGCGCCCCTTGACTGCGGCAAGCCTGCGACCAGTCGCGAAACCGCGCCAGATGCTGATCGTTTTCCAGCACCACGCCGCCCGGGCCGGTCAGCGCATGACGATCGACCATCACGTTGCCGGTGATGATCAAACCGGCACCGCCCTGCGCCCAGCTACGGTAAAGCTGGATAAGTTCCGGGCTCGGCGCATGCTCGGCACCTGCCAGGTTTTCCTCCATGGCCGCCTTGGCGATTCGATTAGGGATGACTTGACCATTCGGTAAACGCAACGGCAGGAACAACTTGCTCATGAGTTCAGTCCTTCAATCGCTGCGCCAACGCAGCCAGTGGTTGAGTGGCAGTTCGTCCCAGCCAGTGCAAGGTGGATTCGGATTCGTGGCTAGGCACCGTCGCCACACTCTCGCCAGGCGCAGCGAAGCGTGGGAACAGGCTCAGGCCATGGTGGCGCGCAATACCGGCAAGCTGCGCTGTCGACCACAGCGTAGAGGCGCCGAGCTCAGCGATCTGCTGCTCGACCAACTCACTCCGAGCGCTCGGAAAACCACTGCCGAACAGCACCTGACGCGGTTCGATCAGCTCACGCAACACCGCCATGCTGGACGCGGAAGGTGCCAGGGCAGTATCGAAATAGAAGCGCTGCAAGTAGGTCATCACCCCCTGCGGCACCCGCTCCTGAAACTCGGGAATGGCGTTGGCCAACGATACGCGCCACGCCGCGTAGGGCAGGAAACCACCTGCATTGGCGAGTATCCAGCGAATCCGTGGGTAGCGCTCCATCGTGCCGGAGAGGATCAGATTCACAGCTGCACGCGTGGTGTCACAAACCAACTCCAGGAGGAAACCAGGTGCCTCCAGCTCAAGATCCTGACTGCGAGGATGCAAGTTGGGCTGGACGAAAACTGTCGCATCACGACGATCCAGCTCGGCCATCAACTCGTCGAAACGCGGATCACCGAGGAATACCCCGGCGTTGCTGGCAAGCAGCATCACACCATCGGCCTTGAGCACATCCAGGGCATGAATCGCTTCGGCGCAGGCCTCGGCAGTGGCCGGCAATGGCACAGTGGCAAAGCTGCCAAAGCGGCGGGGATAACGCTGAACCAGATCGGCAGCATATTCGTTGCACCGGCGCGCCAACTCGACGGCGACATGAGCATCGCCGATATCCACACCCGGAGCCGGTAAAGAGAGGATCGCCGCCTGTATTCCCTGGGTATCGAGCAAATCCAGTGATTGCTCCACCGTCCACTCAGGCAACGCCAGACCGGCGAAATCACCAACACCCGCACGCTGCAGCGCTGCACGGTAAAAAGGAGGCAGTAGGTGGTGATGCACATCCATGCGCCCCTGCGCCGAACCTTGCTGAACGAGTTCAGGCCAGTTCTCGGGCTCACCTTCGGTGGACTGAGCCACATTCATGTGGACAGGCAAGCCCTCGACCAGCAAAGAAGCACCCGCCAGCGCACCAGCGCCGACGACGAAATGACGACGTTTCATGATCAACCTCAGCGACTGCGCACACGTTCCACGAAGGCGCCGACCGGACGGGACAGACTGCGCTTCATGCGATTGGAAAAGGACTCACCGCTGTAGATCGGCGCAGGATCGATTCTCTCCTGCGCCTGGCGGTACTGCGGGAAAAGGCTCAGTGCATGTCCGCGATGAATGCCATACAACTGCTCCGCGGACCACAACGGGTTCTCCTCCAGTGTCTGGCATTGCAAAGTGGTCAGCGGCGCAGGGGCGAAGGGGAAATCACTGCCGAACAGGATGTGCGAGGGATCGACCAGCGCCTTGAGCGCCGCCATCGAATAACGTGAAGGTGATAGCGCGGTGTCGAAGTAGAAACGCTGGATGTAATGCATCACCCCCTGCGGCACCTTGTCCTGGAATTGCGGCATGGCATTGGCCTGCGACACGCGCCACGCCACAAAAGGCAAAAAGCCCCCGCCATGAGCGAGGATCCAGCGAATGCGCGGATAGCGTTCAAGCGTCCCGGTGAGGATCAGATTGACCGCCGCACGCGTCGTATCGCAGAGGAACTCGACGAGAAAGCCCGGCGCCTGCATGCCCAACTGCTCGCTACTCTGGTGCAGGTTGGGGTGGACGAAGACCACGGCCTCGCGGCGATCCAGCTCGGCCATCAGCTCGTCGAAACGCGGGTCGCCGAGAAAGACCCCATCGCTACTGCCGAACATCACCAGGCCATCGGCCTTGAGCACATCCAGCGCGTGGATCGCTTCGGCGCAGCTGGCTTCGGTGAACGGCAGTGGCAACAGGGCAAAGCTGCCGAAGCGCTCGGGATGTCGGCTGCACAGTTCGGCAGCGTACTCATTGCAGGCGCGCGCCAGACTGCTGGCCTGCGCCACCCCACCACCAAGATGGGCACCGGGCGTGGTCAGGGAGGTGATCGCACGCTGGATGCCGTTGACATCCATGACCTGCAGGGACTTTTCCGGCGACCAGTTGGGCAACGGCGCCCCCGCATGCAGTTGCAGGCCATGACGGTGGATGGCCTCGGCATAGACCGGCGGGATGATGTGGTGGTGAACGTCGATACGGCCTTGCTGGATGCTCATTGTTGTTGTGCCTTGTGATCCGGGGCAGGACACCCCAGAACAATATTGAACATCAGCGTTCAATAAAATCAAGACTTCAATATTCGAAATATCCCACCTTGAAAATGCCATGCGCGGCTAATTTCGGGGTTTAAAGCCTTAAGAACTTCATCACCTGGGCAGCATGGCGACCTCATGACGAATATCCTGTTGACTGAAAATGAACACGAGTGTTCAATTGCGACATGTCAGATTGTGGAGCTCATTCCGTGGAAGCCCTGAACCCTGTGCAACGTCGCATCCACCAGGCTGCGCTGCGACTCTTCGCCGAGAAAGGCGTCAGCCAAGTCAATATCAGTGACCTGGCGCAAGAGGCCGGCGTGGCAAGAGGCACCATCTACAACAACGTCGAAAGCATCGAACAGTTGTTCCAACAGGTGGCCAGCCAACTCAGCAAGGAAATGCATGAACGCGTTGGCATGAGCTTCGCCGAGATTGCAGATCCGGCACAGCGCCTGGCCAACGGCATCCGTTTCTTCATCCGCCGCACCCATGAAGAGCCGCAATGGGGCATCTTCCTCAGTCGCTTTGCCATGAGCGATTCATCGCTGCGTGAGATGTTCTACAGCCAGGCCACTGTCGACCTGATGAACGGCCTTCAGACCGGGCGCTACCAGTTCCGCCAGGAGCAGATGGTCAGCGTGATCTCGCTGATTGCAGGCTCCACCCTGGCGGCCATGTTTCTGGTGATAGAGGGACTCAAGACCTGGCGCGAAGCGGGAAGCGATACCGCAGAACTGATCCTGCGTTCGCTGGGACTGAGCGCCGAGCAAGCCCGTAGCCTGGCGACAAGCGAGTTACCGCCACTGCCACCGCTGAACTGATCCATCACACCCAAACAACGTCCCTGCCAATCAGGGGCGCAGGCCCGGTCTTGCCTGAAAAAAGCCACGGAGAGCGCGACAATGACGCAACGCCCAGCTCCTCAGCTCGCCACGGCCCAGCCGAGGCGAAATCCCAAGCCCACAGTGAAGGCACAAGCACTCGCTCATCTGATTTTCGAACGCCCGGATCTGGACAAGGCTGAGCGTTTTCTGAGCGATTTCGGCCTGTTACTCGCCCGTCGCGACACTGACTGCCTGTACCTGCGCGGTACTGGCAGCGCGCCTTACTGCTACCGGGTAATGCGGGCGGACAAGCCGCGCTTCGTCGGTTTTGGCCTGACGCTGGCCAGTCGCAAGGATCTGCTAAGCCTGGCCAAACTCCCCAACGCGTCGCCCATCGAAACGTTGAGCACACCTGGCGGCGGTGAGTGCGTGCGCCTGACCGATCCATCGGGTTTTCTGGTCGAGGCGGTTTATGGCCAGCAGGCCACTGCTGCCCTTCCCCATCGTGCGCCTTTGCCCATGAACCTGGCCAACGACCTGCCCAGGATCAATGCGACCCAGCGCCCGCCAGTGCAGCCGCCGGAGATCATCAAACTCGGCCATGTGGTACTGGAAGTCGCCGACTACCAGGCAACATGCGCCTGGTACACCAGCCATTTCGGTTTTATTCCCAGCGATGTGCAGGTACTGCCCGATGGCTCGCCTGCGGTGGCGTTCATGCGTCTGGATCTGGGCGACACACCGGCTGACCACCACACCCTTGCCATCGCTCAGGGGTTCATGGCGACCTACAGCCACAGCGCCTATGAAGTGGTCGATGCCGACGCCGTCGGCATGGGTCAGCGCGTCCTGCGTCAGAACGGCTGGCAGCATGCCTGGGGCATCGGCCGGCACATCCTCGGCAGCCAGATCTTCGACTACTGGCAGGATCCCTGGGGCGACAAACACGAGCACTACTGCGACGGCGATCTGTTTACCGCCGATCTTCCCACCGGAATCCATGAAGTCAGCCCGGAGGCGATGTCGCAATGGGGCCAACGTATGCCCAAGAGCTTCACCAAACCCCGCCTGACGCCGAGCACTATCAAGGCGTTGCTACGCAACCTGCGCCGTAGTCCGGATCTGACCTTGCGCAAGCTGATCGTGCTGGCGCGGATGTTCGGCTAGGGCTGCCCCATGTCCGCCTGCAAGCGCCGCACGCTACTCAAGGCCAGCCTTGCGCTGGCCAGTGGAGCCTTGCTGCCGTACGCGGCAAGCGCCAGGGAAGAAGAACAAAAAACCATTGCCTCCGTGCAACCAACTGCGTCACCGGGAGTCGCCACCATGCCTGTTCATGTAGTCCATTTCGAGCACCAGAACCAAGCCCAGTGGGGCGTGATACGCCAGGGAAGGATCTCGCGTATTCCCGGCCATTACACCAGCACGGGCGATTTGATCCGCAATACCCATATCGCCGAACTGGCCGAATTGCGGGGCGATGAGCTGGCACTGGGTGACGTCAAACTGCTCTCTCCAGTTACCCGCGATCAACAGTTCGTCTGCCAGGGCGCCAACTACCGTCAGCACATGATCGAGTCGGGCATGGATCCCGACGTGAAGAACTTCAACATGATCTTCACCAAGGCGACCAGCTGTATCGTCGCGGCGGACAGCGAGCTGATCAAACCTCGCGAGGTGCGCTTCCTCGACTACGAGATCGAGCTCGGTCTGATTCTCAAACGTGAAATCAGCGGCAAGCAGGTAGTCACCGACGCCACCCTGCACGAGTTCATCGCTGGCGTGGTGATCGTCAACGACTACTCGGCACGCGATATCCAGATTCCGCAGATGCAATTCTACAAAGGCAAGAGCTATCGCACCTTCGGCCCTGTTGGCCCGTACCTGTGCCTGCTGGACGCCAAGGACATGCACTACCTGAAGAAACTTCAGCTGCGCCTGACGGTAAATGGCCAGGTACGCCAGCAGGACAGTACCGCCAACCTGGTCTACGGCCCTGCGGAAACCCTCAGTGAGCTGTCCGGCGTGCAGGACTTCGCCGCCGGCGACCTGATTGCCACAGGCACTCCGGCCGGCTGCGCCCTGAGCATTCCATCCCCCATGAAACAGCGCATCGGCGCCCTGTTGCCGGAGGCCGTGAAGTGGAAAGCGTTCCTGAAGGCTCAGGAGGGTCGTAGCGCGTACTACTTGAAAAAAGGTGATGTCGTCGAGGCCAGCGTCCGCAGCGATGATGGTCTGATCGATCTGGGGGTGCAACGCAACGCCGTGGTGGAGCAAGCCTGATGGCCGTCAGTTCCTATTTCGACATCCGCACCCTCGAACAGACACCCCTGAGTGAGCGTGATCTCCCAGCCAATACCTACGCGGCGTTGCAGCGCTGCGCAACGGCGCATGCCCACGCGCCGGCACTGAGCTTCATGCTCGATGCCAAACACTTCCAGCGCACTCATGACTGGAACTACGCGGAACTGTTCGCCGATATAACCAAGGCCGCCAATGCGTTCCACGAACTGGGCATCGGCCCCAATGACGTGGTCGCCTTCCTGCTGCCCAATCTGCCAGAGACTCATTTCACCATCTGGGGAGGCGAAGCGGCCGGCATCGTCATGGCGATCAACCCCTTGCTCGAGGCAGCGCAAATCGCCGAGCTGTTACGCGCCGCCAAGGCCAAGCTGGTGGTGACCCTGGCGCCCACGCCCGGCAGCGATCTGTGGCCGAAGCTGGCCAGCCAACTCGCCAACCTGCCCAGCGTGCGCGACATCGTCTGGGTGAGCATGCGTCCCTACGTCAGCACACTGCCAGGACTCGCGCTAGGCTGGATGGCGCTGCGCGAAAAAGCCCGCCAGCGCGGCCTGCGCATCCATGATCTGCGCGCCCTGATGCGCCAGCAACCGGGCGATCAACTCAAGAGCGGACGGCAGATACGCCCGGACGATCCCTCCTCCTACTTCTGCACCGGCGGCACCACCGGCCTGCCGAAAATCGCCGTGCGCACCCACCGCTCGGAAGTATTCAATGCCTGGGCCATGGCCGCCAACATGCAGCCACGCCAGGCCAGCCAGGTGATCTTCTGCGGCCTGCCACTGTTTCACGTCAATGGCCAACTGGTCACCGGCCTGATGCCCTGGATGCATGGTGACAAGGTGGTCATCGGCACGCCGCAGGGTTATCGCGGTGCCGGCGTGGTCGCCAACTTCTGGGCCATGGTCGAGCATTTCCGCATCAACTTCTTCTCGGGCGTACCGACGGTCTACTCGTCGCTGCTGCAGCAGCCGACCGAGGGGTTCGACATCAGCAGCCTGCAGTACGCCCTGTGCGGTGCCGCACCCATGCCGGTCGAGCTGTTCCGCGAGTTCGAGCAGCGCGTGGGCGTACGCATCCTGGAGGGCTACGGCCTGACCGAGGGCGCCTGCGTCTCGTCCGTCAATCCACCGGACGGCGAGCGCAAGATAGGTTCCATCGGTCTGCGCCTGGCCTATCAGGACATGCGTGCGGTGATCCTCGACGACAACGGCGGCTACCTGCGTGATGCAGCGTCCGACGAGGTCGGCGTGATCGCCATCCACGGCCCCAACGTCTTCGCCGGCTACCTCGAAACGCTGCACAACAAAGGCGTGTGGATCGACATCAACGGCCAGCGCTGGCTCAACACTGGTGATCTCGGGCGCCAGGACACTCAGGGCTATTTCTGGCTGACCGGGCGCAAGAAGGAACTGATCATCCGCGGCGGGCACAACATCGATCCCAAGCAGATCGAGGAAGCCCTGCAGGCTCACCCGGCAGTGGCCCTGGTCGCGGCAGTCGGCTGCCCCGACGCACATGCCGGCGAGGTACCGGTGGCCTATGTCCAGCTCACGGCCGGGCAGAAGATCGAGCGCGGCGAGCTAATGGATTTCGCCTCCCGCCATATCAGCGAGCGAGCGGCCGTGCCCAAACGCATCGAAATCCTCGAGGCCCTGCCGGTCACGGCAGTGGGCAAGATCTTCAAGCCGGCCCTGCAACAGCGTGAGATCGCGCGCGTGGTGCAACAGGAAGCCGCCGAGCTGGGCCTGAAGGATCTCGCCGTCGACGTCGTGCAGGACGCCCGCCGTGGCCTGGTGGCGCAAATCTCCGCCGACCGATGTCGCGATGAACTCACCCAAGCGCTGGGGCGCTACAGCTTCCAGATCGACTGGGTCAGCTGAAACCAGCTACTAGCCACCCCCTCGACAATCGCCAAACCACCATGCCCGGCCGGTAATCCGGGGCCGGCCAGGTGCTCGCTTGTGCCCGGAAAACCTGAAACCGCGTAACAGACCAACCCACAAGAACAAGAGGTAGTCACGCAATGAGCTCCATTCAACCTTCATGGCGCCGAGCACATCTTGCCGCCGCAATCAGCTTTGCCAGCCTTTTCGCACTCCCGGCTTCAGCGCTGACATTCAATATCGGGGAGATCGAAGGCCAGTTCGACTCGACCCTTTCGGTCGGCGCGAGCTGGGCACTGCGCAACCCCAAGCAGTCCTTGCTGGGGAGTAGCAGCGCTGACGATGGGCGACGCAACTTCGAGCAGGGCAAAACCTTCTCGAAGATCTTCAAGGGTATTCATGACCTGGAACTCAAGTACGGCGAAAGCGGCGTGTTCATACGCGGCAAGTACTGGTACGACTTCGAGCTCAAGGACGAAAATCGTCCCTTCAAGGATATCGACGATCACGGCCGTAGCGAGGGCGCCAAAGCAGCAGGCGCGCAGTTGCTCGATGCGTTCATCTACCACAGCTACATGATCGGCGATCTGCCCGGCACTGTACGCCTGGGGAAGCAGGTGGTGAGCTGGGGTGAAAGCACCTTCATCCAGGGCGGCATCAACGCCATCAACCCAGTGGATGTCGCTGCCTTCCGTCGACCAGGCGCGGAGATCAAGGAAGGCCTGATCCCGGTGAACATGTTCTTCGTCTCGCAGAACCTCACCGAGAACCTCTCGACCGAAGCCTTCTATCAACTGGAATGGGATCAAACCGTCCTCGACAACTGCGGCACGTTCTTCTCGCAGATCGACGTGATCGCCGACGGATGCAACGGTCTCGCAGCTGGCCCCGCACTCGGCCAGAACGCCGCCGCACGCGCCGCCCTCCTGCCGTTCGGTATCGATCTATCCAGCGAGGGAATCATCATGCCGCGCAGCGCCGACCGCGACCCACGCGACAGCGGCCAATGGGGCATGGCGTTACGCTGGTTCGCGCCAGAGTTGAACAGTGAATTCGCGGGCTACTTCATCAACTACCACAGTCGTCAGCCCTATTTCAGTACCACCACCGGGCCTAATGCCGCCGATATCGGCTTCGCGCCGCAACTGTGCGCCAACCTGTCCATACCTGGGCCTGGCTGCGCCGGTTTTCTGGGCAGTACAGCGGGACAGAGCCTTGTTCAAGCCTACCGACTGGGCACTGCAAGCTACTTCACTGCCTACCCGGAAGACATTCGTCTATACGGCCTGAGTTTCAGCACCAGCCTGGATACCGGCACGACCCTGGCAGGTGAGATCAGCTACCGCCCGAACATGCCCGTGCAGATAAACCCGGTTGACCTGACCACCGCGGTAGTCGGCATCACCCCCACCACCCCAATCCTGTCGTCTGGCGACGTCACCATCGCCAACAATCAGGACATCTACGGTTATCGCCGCAAAGAGGTCACTCAGGCGCAGATTACCGCTACGCACTTCTTCGATCAGGTAATGGGTGCTGACCGTGTCACGTTGATCGGTGAAGCAGGCATGACCTGGATCGGCGGCCTGGATGACAAGGATGGCGTGCGCTACGGCAGAAGTGCGATCTACGGCCAGGGCCAACTCTACCCAGACAATGGATTGTGCACAGCGGTCACCAACGCCTCGGCACCTGAGAACTGCAGCGACGATGGCTACGCCACTCGCAGCTCCTGGGGTTATCGAGTACGCGCCATCTGGGAGTACAGCAACCTGATCCCGGGCGTCCAGCTCAACCCCAGCCTGGCCTGGTCGCATGACGTCAAGGGCTACGGCCCCGAGCCCGGCTTCAACGAGGGCTCCAAGGCCGTCAGCGTGGGCCTCGATGCCACCTACCTGAGCACCTATACCGCCAGCCTGTCGTACACCGACTACTTCGGCGGTGATTACAACGTGAACGTTGACCGTGACTTCGTCGCGCTGAGCTTCGGCGTGTCCTTCTAAGCGGAGAAAAACAATGAAAATATCGCCTTTGATTCTTGCCTTGCTGGTTACCCTGAGTGGCAGCGCCCATGCAGCCGTTACCGCTGAGCAGGCGGCAGCGCTGGGCAGCGCTCTGACACCCAACGGCGCCGAGCGTGCCGGCAATGCCGATGGCTCCATCCCGGCCTGGACGGGGGGCTTGCCGAAAAGCGCAGGGTCGGTCGACGCCGCGGGCTTTCTCAGCAATCCATTCGCCACCGAACAACCGCTCTTCGTCATTACCGCCCAGAACACCGAGCAATACCGTGAGCAACTGAGCCAGGGACAACTGGCGATGTTCAAGCGCTATCCGGACAGCTATCGCCTGCGAGTGTTTCCCAGTCATCGCAGCGCGGCCCTGCCGGACGAGGTCTACCAGGCCATCGCTCGCAATGCTCGCACCACCACCCTGGTCAGTGGCGGCAACGGCCTGCAGGACTTCGAGATCGCCACCCCCTTCCCCATCCCGCAGAACGGCATGGAAGTGCTGTGGAACCACATCACCCGCTACCGGGGCGGCAGCGTCAAACGCACCCATGTGCAGGCCACGCCACTGGCCAATGGCACCTTCACACCGGTCTTTTTCAAGCAGCAGTTCAGTTACCGCGACAAGATCAAGGGCTTCGATCCGCAGAACCCCGGCAACGTGCTGTTCTACTACAAGCAACTGGTGACCGCGCCAGCACGCCTGGCCGGTGACGTGGTGCTGGTTCACGAGACACTCGACCAGGTCAAGGAACCGCGCATGTCGTGGATCTACAACGCCGGCCAGCGCCGTGTGCGCCGCGCCCCGCAGATCGCCTACGACGGCCCCTACCCGGCCTCCGAAGGTCAGCGCGTAGCGGACAACCTGGACATGTTCAACGGTGCGCCGGATCGCTACGAGTGGAAGCTGCTCGGCAAGAAGGAGTTGTACATCCCCGACAACAACTACTCGCTCGACTCGCCCCAGTTGAAATACGCCGACCTGGTCAAGCCGGGTCACATCAACCCCGACCTGACCCGCTACGAGAAACATCGCGTCTGGGTGGTCGAGGCCACGCTCAAGCCGGGCGAACGTCATATCTATGCCAAACGTACGCTGTACTTCGATGAAGACACCTGGCAGATCGTTCTGGCCGACCACTACGACGCACGTGGCACACTTTGGCGAGTCGCTGAAGGTTTCCAGACCTACCGCTACGATCTGCAAATTCCCTGGCTGGGCGTAGAGGCACTATACGATCTCATCAACGGTCGCTACATCGTCTCCGGGATGCGCAACGAAGAACGCGACTCCGTGGAGTTCGGCCAGGAATCACTGGCGGCGGAGTACACGCCAACGGCCCTGCGCAATGCAGGTGTGCGCTAGCTGCCACGCCCTACTCCTCGATGAAACGGCCGCCTGTCAGAAAGCGGTCGTTTTCCTGTCCTACTGATGGTGTCATCCATAACTGCACGCGCAGCCTACGGAACCGCCATACCTATCGGCATGGCGGTCTGTTCGTGATTCAGCGACCGAGCAATTGCCGAGGACAAGCGTATGCAATCTGATCAGCCAGAAACGATGGGAAAGGGTGAGAGCGGCCAAATCACGGACGTGATCAGCATGAAAAATTAGGTAAGGAAACTGGAGGTGGACCCTACCAGCCACACCCCGGCACACAATGTTCCCGCTATGGCTGCTCCCTTCCGGGCCTGACCAGGTTAACGGGTAATCGTTGCGAGGGGACCGGCAGGGCCACCATAACGCTGCTCGCCATTGCGACGAGCCGCGCCATTGTAACGACTAAACGCAAAGTTACAACTGCTTCAAACACTTAGACACGGAAACGGCCCACTAATTGAGCCAGCCCATGGGACAGCTCGGACAGATGCTGGCTGGCCCGCGTGCTCTGTTCGGAGGTTTGCGCCGCCTCATTGGACAGATCGCGAATATCGCTGATGTTGCGCGCAATCTCCTCAGTGACGCTGCTCTGTTCCTCGCAGGCCGTGGCGATCTGCGCGGCCATGTCGTTGATGCGCTGTACCGAATCACCGGTCACGCTCAGCGCCTGATCGACGCCAGCAGCCTGCTCCACACTCTGCCGCGCCCGGGCGCTGCCCGAGTGCGTGGCCTTGACCGCGTTCTGCACGCCGGCTTGCAGGCGCTCGATCATCTGCTGGATGTCCTTGGTCGACTCCTGGGTACGCGCGGCCAGCGCCCGCACCTCGTCAGCGACCACGGCGAAACCACGCCCCTGCTCGCCCGCCCTTGCCGCTTCGATGGCGGCGTTGAGCGCCAGCAGGTTGGTCTGTTCAGCAATGCCCTTGATCACCGCCAGTACCGCGCCGATATTGGCCGTCTCCTGCTCCAAGGTCTGGATGGTGTCGGATGCGCTTTCCACTTCCTGAGCCAGTTGGCGGATCGAATGAATGGTCGCACCGACCACCTGGGCACCTTCGCGCGACTGGGCCTCGGCATGACGCGCCGCGTCGGCAGCGTTCTGCGCATTACGCGCCACTTCATGTACCGCCACGCTCATTTCGGTAGCCGCGGTGCTGACCTGATCCACGGCGGCGTGCTCGCTGCTAATCAAGCGATCATTGGCAGCCGCCATGCCGGCCAGGCTCTGTGCAGACTCGGCCACCTCACCGGTCACCCGGCCAACTTCCTTGATCAGCGGCTGCAGCTTGTCGAGGAAGCGGTTGAAGGCATGGCTGAGCTTGCCCAACTCGTCCTTGGACAGCACATCCAGACGCACACGCAGGTCACCATCGCCATCGGCGATCTGTTCGATGCGATACAGCAGGTTATGCAACGGTCGCGTAACCAGTACCGGGAACCCCACCACCAGCACCAGGCACACCAGCAAGCCAACGGCGATGATGACGCCTTGTTGCCAGGCCAGCGATTCGCCATGGGCGATGGCAGCGGTACCGACGGCGTTGGCGGCGTTGTCCTCCAGCTCGCCGAGTTTGTCGATGGCGCTGCGTGCCTCTTCGAACTGCGCCTCGCTCTCGGCGAAGCTGAGGCGACTAGCGCCATTCGGGTCACTGGCCGTCATTTCCAGAACCCGCAGGGACGTCGCCTTCCAGCGCTCGAAGCCGCGGTCGAACTCGGCCACCAGGGCCAGCGCCTCACTGCCGGGCTGCATCGCGGCGAACTTGTGCACCCGGTCATAGGCCTGTTGCAGGTTCTCGGCATGCGAAGCGCGCAGGTCAGCAGCATGGGTACCGGCGTCTTCGTCGAGCAGGCTTCGTTCGGCGACGAAGGCCTGGTAAAGGTCACGATCCGCGTTGAGCAACAGGCTGATGGCTGGCAGATGTCGATTGGTCAGCGTGGTACTGGATTCGGCCACCTGGGTGATGCCGCGCATACCCAGCACCCCCATGCTCACCATCAAGGCGGCCAGCAACAAAATGGGCAGGGCGATTTTCCAGCGGAACCCCAGATCGGAGAAAGCGCGCAACATGGTGGCACTCCAGTATTAGGCAGGTAGCTGAAGCTTAGCTGAGCCTTGCCAAGCCGTTCTACAGCCGCGCAAAAACCACGAAAGATTCTGCTGCTGAGCTAACCTTCTCCAAGACCACCCGCGCCACTCGTCGCATCCCGCAGTTCGGCCATGATGAGCATTCCCGAGGCACGCGCACGCCACCTCAGGAGCAACCATGGCCAATTCGCACAGCCCTTTCCATCCGATCATCTACGTACGTGGCTACGCCATGACACCGGGAGAGATCGACCAGACCAGTGCCGACCCCTTCTGCGGCTTCAACCTCGGCTCTACCGTTTACCGTGCGGTAGCGGAAAAGACTCGCCAGCCACGCAAATTCGTTTTCGAGTCGCCGGTGATCCGTCTGGCCTCGGAGTTCGACTACCAGGACGTTTACGAAGACGGCTACGACATTCTCGACCCGGAATGGGCCGCTGACCCGGACAACCGCCTGGGCAGTCGCTCGATCATCATCTACCGCTATTACGACGAAGCCTCACGGCTGCTCGGCATTGGTACCACGCCGAGCCTGGAAGTATTCGCCAGCAAGCTCGGTGAGTTGATTCTCAAGGTGCGCGAGCTGGTATGCGCCAACCCGAAGAACGCCATCAGCAAGGCCGACTTCCGTTGCCACCTGGTAGCCCATTCGATGGGTGGGCTGGTGTGCCGAGGCCTGCTGCAGAACCCCAAGCTGGATCCGGGTGGCGCGGCCAAGCTGGTGGACAAGGTGTTCACCTACGCCACACCGCACAACGGTATCGACCTGCTCGGCATCAACCCGCCAAGCTGGCTGAGCCTGAGCGACATCAGCAATTTCAACCGCCAGCGCCTGGCGACTTTTCTGGATCTGGAAGCAGCCTATAAGCTCACCGAGCGCGTCGATTGGCTCCCCGAAGCGCGCTTTCCTTCGAAGCGTTTCTTTTGCATGGTTGGTACCAACCGCATGGACTATGAAGCCGGCCTCGGCCTGTCGCGAACCTTCGCAGGTCATGGCAGCGACGGCCTGGTGCGCATCGACAATGCCACCCTCAACGGCCTGGATGCACGCGGCAAACCGGCAGCCCCTTGCGCCAAGGCGTTCGCCTACCGAGCACATTCGGGCTACTTCGGCATCGTCAACAGTGAAGAGGCTTACCAGAACCTCACACGCTTTCTGTTCGGTGACGTGCGTGTGGACATCTGGGCCGAAGTCGATGCCGTCACCCTGCCCAAGGAGCTGCGCAAGGCCGAAAGCCAGGGACAAACGGTCAACGCCCTGTACCAGTTCGAGGTGCTCACCGCGCCACGCGGCAAACTCTGGTACCTGAGCCGGCGCACCGCCGAGGAAGATTCGGTGGCCTGTCTCGCCCACCAGCACTGGCTCAAAGCACCACGAGAGAATGGCAAGCTGTACCTCGGCAGCCTGTTTCTCGCTGACCGGGCGCGTGTGAACAGCAGGCGCAAAGGGCTGGCCTATACCTTGACCTTCAACGTGCGGGTGCCGGACTACGAGGTGGAGCGCAAGCTATGGGTCAACCAGCATTACGAGGGCAGCTACCTGTTCCGCAACAGCCTGGTTCTGGAGATCACTCCACCCAGTGCCGTCAATGGCTGGCAGGTTAGCCACGCCTGGCAGAATCAGGGGGTACACAGCGCCGACAGCACGCTCGATGGCAACCTCCAGAAGGACGGCAGCCTGGAGGTCGAGGTGCCGTTCGACAGCGCCAGCGAACCCGGCATCCGCGGCAGGCTGCGTTTTTTGGTCGCACGCTGGAACCACGAGGGCTGATGCGACACTAAGCCCTATCGGAAGTGTCTGTTGCGGCACTGCCGAGCCATCCCTTTTATGTTAGCGTTCCCCACGTTTTCGACTGCACAGCATTCTGCCTGCCGCGTCGAACCTCTTACCTGCAAACGGAGTTACATCATGGCAATCACCAAAGACCAACTGATCAGCGACCTGGCCGAGGCCGTTTCCCTGCCGAAAGCCACTGTCCGCACCCTGATCGATCAGTTGGGCGAAATTGTCGGCGACGCACTGGAAAACGACGGTGAGATCACCCTGCCAGGCATCGGCAAGCTGAAAGTGAGCGAGCGCCCGGCCCGCACCGGCCGTAACCCGCAAACCGGCAAAAGCATCGAAATCGCTGCCAAGAAAGTGGTCAAGCTGGTACCTGCCAAGGCCCTGACCGACGCACTGAACTGATTCAGAGTCTGGCCGCGCCCCTGCCTGGGTCGCGGCCTTCTTCTATCCCGCCTTAGTCAGCCAGCACCTCGACGCTACCGCGCATACCGGCCTGGTAATGCCCGGCGATCAAGCAAGCGAACTCGAATTCGCCGGCTCGGTTGAACGTCCAGATCATCTCGCCCTGTGCTTCTGGCGCGACATGCGCCATATACGCCTCGCCATGCGCCATCCCCGTGCCCTTGAGCATTTCAGCGGCATGTTCGTCCAGCGTCTGCCGCGTCCCCAGCACGAATTCATGCATCAACTTGCCATCATTGCGATGGACGAAGCGGATGGTTTCGCCCTGCTTGACCTGCAACTTCTCAGGGGTGAAGCGCATGTTGTCGCCCATGCGAATCTCCACGGTACGATCGACCTGGTCAGCCTGCCCGGCAATGCCCCACGGCTTCTGCTCCGGCCCGTGATCCATCATGTTCATTGCGCCATGCCCGGCGTGGCTGTCTTCCTGAGCCTGAGCCTGCAGCACAGGTAGCAGTGCAACCAGAAACAGGGCCGGCAAGGTGTAGGAACGTCGTTTCATCTGTCCTTCTCCAATCATTCGTGTCGTTCACGCGCGGTTAAGCGCGCACGGCGGCCGACTGCTGCAGCCGGCGTCAGGCCGTGGTTGAAAGGTTTGCGATCAGGAGAAAGAAAGACGGGGTGGGCGCTCGGGTGTGTCCGGCACCACGGAGACCAGGCGCTCGTTCAACGCCTGAGGCGGCTCCGCGCGATGCGCCTGACCGGTCTGGGCGAAGGATTGGTCGATCACCGCCGCACTGACGCAGAACGCACAAAGGCTGCAGGAGGTGGCCTTCGCCGGGTGATGCATGCCGGGCTTCCCGTCATCGCCGTGCATCATCACCGCAGACTGAGCGCCATGCTCGGGCATGGCATGCAACGCGCCGCTGCCATGCACCTGCTGGCAAAGCTGCATGCCGAAGGCTGCCATCGCCTGCATCGGCAAGGCCAGCATCAGCAAACAGACCAGGGCGGTACGCAGCCGTTTGAGCATGGAAGGACGGGAGCCGATCAGAAAAATACAAGCCTCGATTATCCACCTCTGACACCCATCCTCCAAGCCCGTTCACAAACTCAAGTGCCCGCTGTACAACCCATATCCCGCCAGCAGCGCGGTCAGCAGCACCGCGATGAAGATCAGCCATTCGTAATGCCTGAAAAGCGCTTGCCCCAGTTCTTGCTTGGCCTTGTGGAACAGCAGCACGCCAGGCGCATAGAGCAGTGCCGAAAGCAGCAGGTACTTGACCCCGCCGGCATACAGCAGCCAGATGGCATAGAAGGTCGCCAGCAGGCCGATCAGCAGATCCTTGCGCCGCACGCCGACCTGTCCGTCGTAAGTCTCGCCGCGCAGTACCAGTAGCAAGGCGTAGACCGACGACCACAGGTACGGCACCAGGATCATCGAGGATGCCAGGTAGATCAGCGACAGGTAGGTGCCCTGGGCGAACAGGATGATCAGCAGGAACAGCTGGATCATCGTATTGGTCAGCCACAGCGCATTGGTGGGCACCTGGTTGGCGTTTTCCCGGCGCAGGAAGGCCGGCATGGTGCCGTCCTTGGCCGAAACGAAGAGGATCTCCGCACACAGCAGCGCCCAGGACAGCAACGCACCGAGCAGCGAAACCGCCAGGCCGATGCTGATGAACACGGCCCCCCAGCGGCCCACCACATGCTCCAGCACACCTGCCATGGAAGGGTTCTGCAGCGCAGCCAGGTCGGGCTGGCTCATCACCCCGAGCGACAGCAGGTTGACCAGCATCAGCAGCGCCAGCACGCCGAGAAAACCGATCACCGTGGCCTTGCCCACATCGCTGCGGCGCTCGGCTCGCGAGGAGTAGACGCTGGCGCCCTCGATGCCGATGAACACGAACACGGTGACCAGCATCATGTTGCGCACCTGCTCCAGTACGCTGCCGAACTGCGGGTTGCTGCGCCCCCAGATGTCGCGAGTGAATATCTCGCGGTCGAAGGCCAGACCGACGATGACGATGAACAGCAGGATCGGCACCAGCTTGGCCACGGTGGTGATCAGGTTGATCAGCGCCGCTTCCTTGATTCCGCGTAGCACCAGGGCATGCACACACCAGAGCAATACCGAGGCGCAACCGATCGCCAGTGGCGTATTGCCCTCACCGAAGGCGGGAAAGAAGTACCCCAGCGTCGAGAACAGCAGGACGAAGTAACCGACATTGCCCAGCCAGGCGCTGATCCAATAGCCCCAGGCCGACGAGAAGCCCATGTAGTCGCCAAGCCCGGTCTTGGCGTAGACGTACACGCCTCCGTCCAGCTCCGGCTTGCGATTGGCCAGGTTCTGGAACACGAAAGCCAGCGCCAGCATGCCCACCGCGGTGATGCACCAGCCGATCAGCACCGCACCGACATCGGCGCGCGCGGCGATATTCTGCGGCAGCGAGAAGATGCCACCTCCCACCATCGAGCCCACCACCAGCGCGGTCAGCGATCCCAGGCCCAGCTTGCGACTTTCCCCTGTCATGACCACCTCGTGCTTGAGCTTTCGACCTCACTCTAGCAGCCCGACAGCAGCCTGATGCCAAAACGGCAGACTGATCCAAGCGCCTGATCACCCCTGCGCCGAAGATGCCCGACGCAGTTGCGCTACCGTTACTTCAGCCATCACGAGGTCATTCGCCATGCAGCCCTCCCCCAACCTGGGCGCCGGCAGTCCCGGCGTCGAACGCAACACCCAAGCCTTTCTCGAAGCGCTCGCCGCAGGTGGCGGCACGCCACTGGAACAACTACCGCCAGCGCAGGCCCGAGCCGTGCTCACAGGCGCACAAGCCTCGGTCGAGATCGATCTTTCTGCCGTGCAAGCGCGCGAACACGACATCGAGGTCGCCGGCCAGAGCCTCAAGCTGGTCGTAGTACGTCCCGCAGGCAGTCAGGGTGAACTGCCGGGGTTCATGTTCTTCCACGGCGGCGGCTGGGTACTGGGCGACTACCCCACCCACGCGCGACTGATCCATGACCTGGTACTGCACTCCGGTGCCGCCGCGATCTACGTCGATTACACGCCATCCCCCGAAGCCAAGTACCCGACCGCGATCAACCAGGCGTACGCAGCCACCCAGTGGGTAGCCGCCAATGGCAGACAGATCGGTATCGATGGGTCGCGCCTGGCCGTGGCCGGCAACAGCGTCGGCGGCAACATGGCCGCCGTGGTGGCTCTGAAAGCCAAGGAGGCCGGCACGCCCAAGCTGCGTTTCCAACTGCTGCTGTGGCCGGTGACCGACGCCAGTTTCAACAACGCGTCGTACAACCAGTTCGCCGACGGCCACTTCCTGACTCGCGCGATGATGGAGTGGTTCTGGGACAACTACACCACCGACCCCACGCAGCGTAACGAGATCCATGCATCGCCACTTTGTGCCCGCCTGGAGCAGCTACAAGGCCTACCTCCCGCCCTGGTACAGACGGCCGAGATGGACGTGCTGCGCGACGAAGGCGAAGCCTACGCTCGTCGCCTGGGCACGGCCGGCGTAGCGGTCAGCGCCGTGCGCTACAACGGCATGATCCATGACTACGGCCTGCTCAACGTGATCGCCGAGGTACCTGCCGTACGCACGGCGATGCAGCAGGCCGGCGCGGCCCTGCGCGAACACCTGGCCTGAACACCACAGCCCGATACCAGAACCGTAGTCCCATCCAATCCAGGCGGTGGCCGCTTTGCGATAGTCCCGGCGTCTACCCGACGGCAACGACCGACGGGATGCGTGCATCGACCACCGCCTCACCGACAGGTAACCGCTATGAGCAATCCAAAAACCGAAGTCCTCACCCCTCAGAACAGCCAGCTGATCTTCATCGACCAGCAGCCGCAGATGGCCTTCGGCGTGCAGAGCATCGACCGGCAAACCCTGAAGAACAACACCGTGGGCCTGGCCAAGGCGGCCAAGATCTTCAACGTGCCGACCATCATCACCACGGTCGAGACCGAGAGTTTCTCCGGCCACACCTACCCCGAGCTGCTCGCCGTGTTCCCCGACGCGCCGCTGCTCGAGCGCACCTCGATGAACTCCTGGGATGACCAGAAAGTCCGCGATGCGCTGAAGAAAAATGGCCGCAACAAGATCATCGTTTCCGGCCTGTGGACCGAGGTGTGCAACACCACCTTCGCCCTGTCGGCCATGCACGATGCCGGCTACGAGATCTACATGGTCGCCGACGCTTCCGGTGGTACCTCGCAAGCCGCTCATGACTATTCCATGCAGCGCATGATCCAGGCCGGCGTAGTACCGGTGACCTGGCAACAGGTACTGCTGGAATGGCAACGCGACTGGAAGAACCGTGATACCTACGACGCCGTCATGGCGCTGGTCAAGGAGCACTCCGGTGCCTATGGCATGGGCGTGGATTACGCCTACACCATGGTGCACAAGGCGCCGGAGCGCGTGCAGCACGGCCCGACCCTGGCACCGATCGCGGCGCCCATCTGAGCCATTGAAATTCGATTCAGCAGCGCGCAGCGATGCGCGCCGCTGGATCGACAGGCCCAAGGTTTTGAGCAGAGTCGCCAGCATGAGCGAGACGCAGTCGGAAACCGTCACCCTGGTGGTACGCCATCAGGTTCGCGCAAACCACGTGCCGCGTTACGAATCCTGGCTGCGGCGCATCATCGCCACTGCCAGCCAATGCCCCGGTCACCTGGGCGTCGACGTGGTGCGCAGCCATCAGGCCCGTGTGGCGCAATTCACCTGCGTGCTGCGTTTCACCAGCCTGGAACGACTGCAGAACTGGATCGACTCCGAGCAGCGGCGCCAACTGATCGCCGAAGTCGAGCCGCTGCT
The DNA here is from genome assembly GCF_014109765.1 of Pseudomonas berkeleyensis. Taxonomy (NCBI): domain Bacteria; kingdom Pseudomonadati; phylum Pseudomonadota; class Gammaproteobacteria; order Pseudomonadales; family Pseudomonadaceae; genus Pseudomonas; species Pseudomonas berkeleyensis. Next base: position 2,536,399 of record NZ_CP059139.1, on the reverse strand, counting down.
ACGCACGGGTGATCAGCTGGAAATCGCCGAGAACAAGGAATTCTGGTTCGTGCCGGAAACCGCACAAGCCCCTCCGCCACGCTGGAAACAGAGCTGCGTGACCTTCCTCGTGATCCTCCCATTGAGCCTGCTCGTACCGCTGCTCTGGCAACCCCTGTTTCAACGCATACCGTGGCTCGGCGGTTATCTGCCGAGCAATGTCGTGATCACCCTGAGCATCGTTGTGCTCGTGGTGTACCTGTTCATGCCCATCGCCACGCGACTGTTCGCCGCCTGGCTGAGCCCAACCGTAGACGAGGATCGACCATGAGCCAGGATCCCAGCGACCCGAAACGCCGCCACTTTCTCGCCACCAGTAGCGTCCTTGGCGCCGCCGGCGCATTGTGGTCAGCACTGCCCTTCGCGGCCATGGCCAGCGACTCATCCGCCAGTTCATCAGGAGGCAACATGAGTGCCGATCTCATTCTGTTCAACGGCCGGCTGCACACGGTCGACCGTGAAAAACCGCAGGCCAGCGCCGTGGCCATCAAGGACGGGCGCTTCGTCGCCGTAGGCAGCGATGCCGAAGCCATGGCCCTGCGCGGTGACGCCACCCGCGTGGTCGACCTGCAGAAGCGTACGGTGATCCCTGGCCTCAACGACTCGCACCTGCACCTGATCCGCGGCGGCCTCAACTACAACCTGGAACTGCGCTGGGAAGGCGTGCCGTCGCTGGCCGACGCCTTGCGCATGCTCAAGGAACAGGCCGACCGCACGCCGACGCCGCAATGGGTGCGTGTGGTCGGCGGCTGGACCGAGTTCCAGTTCGCCGAGAAACGCCTGCCGACCCTGGACGAGTTGAACAAGGCCGCGCCGGACACCCCGGTGTTCGTGCTGCATCTCTATGACCGCGCCCTGCTCAACCGTGCCGCGCTACGTGCCGTCGGCTACGACAAGAACACCCCGAACCCGCCCGGCGGCGAGATTCAGCGCGATGCCAGCGGCGAGCCCACCGGCATGCTGATCGCCCGCCCCAACGCGTTGATTCTCTACGCCACCCTGGCCAAGGGGCCGAAGCTGCCGCTGGAGTATCAGGTCAACTCAACGCGTCAATTCATGCGCGAACTCAACCGCCTGGGCGTGACCAGCGCCATCGATGCCGGCGGCGGCTACCAGAACTATCCCGATGATTATCAGGTGATCCAGGAACTGGCCGCGCAGGATCAACTCACCGTGCGCATCGCCTACAACCTGTTCACCCAGAAACCCAAGGAAGAACTGCAGGACTTCCAGGCCTGGAGCAAGATCGTCAAGCCGGGCGACGGCACCGACTTCCTCCGCCACAACGGTGCCGGCGAGATGCTGGTGTTCTCCGCCGCCGACTTCGAGGACTTTCTCGAACCTCGTCCCGATCTGGCGCCCAGCATGGAAGCCGAGCTGGAGCCGGTGGTACGCCACCTGGTCGAGCAGCGCTGGCCGTTCCGCCTGCACGCCACCTATGACGAATCCATCTCGCGCATGCTCGACGTGTTCGAGAAGGTCGACCGCGATATGCCGTTCAACGGCCTGCCGTGGCTGTTCGACCACGCCGAGACCATCAGCCCGCGCAACATCGAACGGGTACGAGCGCTTGGCGGCGGCATCGCCATCCAGCACCGCATGGCCTTTCAGGGCGAATACTTCATCGACCGCTACGGCGCCAAGGCCGCCGAGGCCACCCCGCCGATCCAGCGCATGCTGGCCGAAGGCATCCCGGTCGGCGGCGGCACCGACGCCACCCGCGTGGCCAGCTACAACCCGTGGACGGCGCTGTACTGGCTGGTCAGCGGCAAGACGGTCGGCGGCACCACGCTGAATCCGCAGGGCCTGTCACGCAACACCGCCCTGCAACTGTTCACCCACGGCAGCGCCTGGTTCTCCAGCGAGCAAGGCAAGAAGGGCCAGATCAAGGTGGGCCAGCTCGCCGACCTGGTGGCGCTGTCGGCGGACTTCTTCAGCGTCGAGGAAGAACAGATCAAGTGGCTGGAATCGGTGCTCACCGTAGTCGGCGGCAAGGTCGTGCATGCCACGTCCGAGTTCGACAAACTCGCACCGCCCACGCTGCCGGTACTACCGGACTGGTCACCCGTAGCCAAGGTGCCCGGCCACTGGAAGCCAGTCGCGGCACCGCTGTCGGCGAGCATCCACCAATGCATCGGCGCCTGTGCGGTACACCAGCACCAGCATGATCGCGCCCGCCGCAGCAGTGTGCCGGTCAGCGATCACCAGGGCTTCTGGGGCGCCTTCGGCTGCTCGTGCTTTGCGTTCTGATATGGCCAGCGAAAAGGCTTCGCCCTGGGGCGCCCTCAAGCACGACACGTTCCGCTGGTTGTGGCTGGCCAGTATCGCCTCGAACATCGGCACCTGGATGCACGAGGTCGGTGCCGGCTGGCTGATGACCAGCCTGTCGAGCAACCCCATGCACGTGGCGCTGGTGCAGGTAGCCGGCAGCGCGCCAATGTTCCTCCTGGCGCTGCCGGCCGGGGCCATGGCCGACATCATCGACAAGCGTCGTTACCTGCTGATCGTGCAGGTATGGATGGCCGCCGTGGCGACGCTGCTGGCGACTCTGACGCTGCTCGGGCTGACCACGGTCTGGCTGTTGCTCGGCCTGACCCTGGCCATGGGCGTCGGTACCGCGCTGATGATGCCGGCCTGGTCGGCGCTGACGCCGGAGCTGGTGAGCAAGCGCGACCTGCCCTCGGCCATTGCCCTGTCGAGCCTCGGCATCAACGTCGCCCGCGCGCTCGGCCCGGCCATCGCCGGGGTACTGGTCAGCCTCAGCGGGCCGTGGGCGACCTTCGCCCTCAACGCCCTGTCGTTCTTCGCGGTGATGGCGGTGCTGCTGACCTGGAAGCGCGAGCGCCAGGTCGCCGCCTTCCCGGCCGAACGCCTGCTCGGCGCCATTCGTGCCGGCTGGCGTTACAGCCGTGCCTCACGTCCATTGCAATCGGTGCTGGTGCGCGCAGCAGCCTTCTTCGTTGGCGCCAGTGCCGGCACCTCGTTGCTACCGCTGATCGTACGGGGCGAGCTGAAAGGCAGCGCCAGTGACTTCGGCCTACTGCTGGGTAGCGTCGGTATCGGCGCGGTGCTCGGCGCCATGCTGCTGCCCAGGCTGCGCGAGCGCATCAGCGCCAACCATCTGGTGGCCATGGCCAGCGTGCTCTACGCCCTGGTGCTGCTGGCCCTGGCCTGGGTGCGCGACTTCGCCGTGCTGCTGCCGGTGATGCTGCTCAGCGGCGCGGCATGGATCGCAGTGCTGTCCAGCCTGCAGGTCAGCGCGCAGACGTCAGTGCCGGACTGGGTGCGAGCCCGCGCGCTGTCGGTATACATCCTGGTGTTCTTCGGCAGCATGGCCGCCGGCGGCGCGCTGTGGGGTTACGTCGCCAGTCATGCGTCGATTCCCGTCGCCCTGCTCGCTGCTTCCGGCTGCCTGGTTCTCGGTCTGTTGCTGACGCCGCGCTTCACCCTGCCGGTGACCGAAAGCGAAGACCTGGCGCCCTCGCTGCACTGGCCGGCACCGATCCTCGCCGACGAGGCCGATCGTGAACGTGGCCCGGTGATGATCACCCTGCAGTACGACATCGCGCCGGAGCATGTGGCAGGCTTTCGCCAGGCAATGGTCGAGGTCGCCCGCATGCGCAAGCGTAACGGCGCATTTTCCTGGGGGCTGGTACAGAACAGCGAGAACCCGCGGCACTGGCAGGAGTTCTTCTTCGATGAGTCCTGGCTCGAACACCTGCGCCATCACGGCCGGGTAACCCGCGCCGAACAACGCATCGAGGCGGCGGCCCGACGCTTCCAGAGTCCGGACGTGGCGGTGCATATCGAACACTTTCTGATGCCAGCCAAGGGCGCCTCTCAGCCTGCGGAGTCGTCTCATGCCAGCTCCTGACGAGAGCGACTGCAGAGCGCAGGGCGCGACGGGCTAGATGGCATATGCCGCGTCACGCACTGTTCATCCACGGCATCTGGCTCACGCCTGCAATCTGGGAGCCGTTCCAGCGCCGTTTCAGCGCCTGCGGTTATCGCTGCAGCGCACCGCCCTGGCCGCCAGACCAGGGCGGGCGGCAACCGGGCATCAGCGCCCTCCTCGATCACTACGAAGCGCACATTCGCAACCTCGGCCAGCCGCCACTGCTGATCGGGCATGACCTCGGCGGCCTGCTGGTGCAATTGCTCCTCAACCGTGGCCTGGGCCAGGCCGGCATCGCCATCGACCCATTGCCGTCACGGGCCAGCCTGGCCGGCTTGTATGGCGCCTGGCCCTGGCTGCTGCACTGGGCAGGCTGGCGTCACCTGCTGTACATGACACCGCAGTATTTCGCGCGCAATATGGCGCAAACCCTGACGCCGACCCAGCAAAACGCTGCCTATGCGCAGCACATCGTCCCGGCGCCAGGCCGGGTGTTGTTCGAAGCGGCACTGGGCCTTGGCAAGCGTGTCGACTTTGCCAATGCCGAGCGCGCACCACTGCTGCTGATCGCCGGTGGCTGCGCCCGCATCGTTCGCGCCAGCACGGTGGCCGCCACCTACCGCCATCATCGGCGCTCGGCCGCTATCACCAGCTTCAAGCAGTTTCCAGGCTACAGCCACTGGCTGATCGCCGAACCCGGGTGGGAAAGAGTTGCCGACTACTGCATCGAATGGGCACAGAATCAAGTTGGACGCTTCTAGACCGTACACCTCACAGCTTCGCCTCAGCGTCGTGCTGGCCTTGCTTTGCATGGTGCTGTTCAGCGCCGCCGCGCAGGCAGACCGAAGCGGGCTGGAGCAGCAGCTGGAACATCGCCGCTGGACACTCAATGACGACAGCCCCAGCCAGATCGGCGCCTTGGCGGAAACCCACGACGGCTACCTGTGGCTGGGCACGCACGACTCCCTGTACCGCTTCGACGGTTTCGAATTCACCAGCTACCGCACACCCGATGGCCATGACCTGGGAATCGTCTCCAGCCTGTTGGCCAGCGACGCCGGGTTATGGGTAGGCCTGCGCAACGGCGGCGTCTACCTGATCACCTCGGAGAAGGAGCAACCCAGCCGCTTCGACCTCGGCAGCGGCGTGATCTACGCCCTGGCGCGAACGGCAGATGGCAGCGTCTGGGCAGCGGCCAACGACGGCCTGCTGCGCTACGACGGTAAAGGCTGGCAGCGCCTGGGCAGCGCAGAGGGCTTTCTCGGCAACAATGCCTACAGCGTGCTGGTCGACAGCAGCGACCGACTCTGGGTCGCCGACGAACAGCGCCTCTACGTTCTCCAGCCTGGCGCCCGAGCGCTGCGCGATACCGGCATTCGCAGCAATCGCACGCGGCAGATGATGCAGGCTCCCGATGGAGCGCTGTGGCTGATCGAACGCGACCGCGAAAGCCTGCTTCGAGTCGACATCGGCTCGGCATTATTGCAGACAAGCCGCATCGCCATCGGTGCCGAAGCCAACGCCATGCTGTTCGATCTGCATGGTTGCCTGTGGCTGAGCACAGCAGGTAGCGGCCTGCTGCATGTGGCCAAACCCAACGAGCATGGCAGCGCCGGGTTCGATACCAGCGAGCGCTTCACCGCCCGCGACGGGCTCAGCTCCGACTTCGCCTGGCCACTGCTCGAGGACAGCGACGGCAGCCTGTGGATCGGTACGCAGAACGGCCTGGATCGTTTGCGCGAACGCCCCCTGCTTCCCGCTGGTTTTCCCACCAACGCGCACAACCTGGCATTGGGCGCCGATGACCAGGGCAACCTCTGGGCGGGTAGCAGCAACCTGCCTGTCATGCGTCTGAACGACGACGGCCTGCATCAACTGCCGCTGCACACGCCAATCAGTGCGATCAGCAAGGCACCGGATGGCTCGGTCTGGCTGGCCGGCCCCGAGGGCATCTGGCGCAGTATCGGTGAACAACTGGAGAAGGTCTCGGCCCTGCCTGTCGAGCGCGACCTGGACTCATCGGTACGTACCTTGCTGATCGACCGCCAGGGTGCAGTCTGGCTGTCACTCAACCGCCAGGGGCTCTACGTACTACGTGAGGGCCAGTGGCAGCGGCTACCGCCCCCCAGCGCCAACCCGACGCAACTGATGCCGGTAAGCTCTGCGCTGGCGCCCGACGGGCAGCGCTGGTTCGGTTACCGCGACAACCTGCTCGTCAGCCATGACGAGCAGGGCGAGCATCGCTGGGGGAGCGCCGAAGGCCTGGACATCGGTCATGTGACGGCGATGGCTCATCTGCAGGATCACAGCTGGTTCGGCGGACAGCGAGGCCTGGCGCGCTTCGATGGCAAGCGTTTCCAGAATCTGCCATTGAGCGAGAACGGCCTGTTCGACAACCTTTACGCCATCATTCCCGTGGCCAGTGCACAGGGCGAAGACTTGTGGCTGCAGGGCAAGGGCGGCGTATTTCAATTGCCGGCCGAGGAGATCGCCAAGGCTCTGAACGACCCACGCCACCCTATCCGTTATCGCACCTATGACCTGCAAGGCGGTCTGGCCAATGACCCGCAGCAGGTGCTTGCTCTGCCAACGGCCGTGCGTACCGCCCAGGGGCGCCTGTGGTTCGTGACCCGCAATGGCGTGGCCGGGCTGAAGCCCGGCTGGCAGGTGCAAAACAGCAAGGCTCCCAAGGTCAGCATCGAGTCACTGGTCGCCGACGGTGCAGGCATCTCGCTGCAAGCGCCAATGATCCTGCCTGCCGACAGCAAGCGCCTGGCCATTCGTTACAGCGCCCTGAGCCTGTCGGCTCCCGAAGGGCTGCGTTTTCTCTACCGACTCGATGGTTTCGACAACGACTGGCACTCCGCCGGGCGCCAGCGCGAGGCGACCTACACCGGCCTGCCTGCCGGCTCCTATCGTTTTCGCGTACGCGCGCTCAATCAGGATGGCGTACCCAGCGAGCAGGATGCCGAACTGAGCTTCAGCATCGGGCAGATGTTCTACCGCCATCCTCTGTTCATCCTGGCCGTGGCACTGAGCGTGCTGCTGGTGCTGCACCTGCTCTACCGCAGCAACATGCAGCGCGCCGCCGAGCGCCTGCGCACGCGCCTGGAAGAACGCCACGATGAACGTGAACGCATCGCACGCGAATTGCACGACACCCTGCTGCAAGGCGTGCAAGGCCTGGTGCTGCACGTGCAGGCCGCAGCGGATAGCCTGCCAGCCGATCAACCGGCGCGAACGAAGTTGGAAAATGCCCTGGATCGTGCTGACCAGGTGATCGCCGAAGGTCGTGAGCGCGTGCGTAACCTGCGTCACGCGCAGGAGGCGTCGAGCGACCTGCCGCAGACGCTGCGCGAACTCGATCAGTTGCACGAGCATGCTGACACCGACTATCAGGTCGAGATCGCCGGCACGCCCTGCGCCCTGCATCCGGTGGTGCATGACGAACTCAGCCAGCTCGCCCGCGAAGCCGTCAGCAATGCCTTCCGGCATGCCAACGCAAGCCACATACGCGTGCGCCTGGATTACAACCCTCGGCAGTTCTCGTTATCCGTCAGTGACGATGGTCGTGGCCTGCTGGCCGAGTACCTGCAAGGCGCGGAACCGGTCGACCACTGGGGGCTGAAAGGCATGTACGAACGCGCCGCCAAGATCGGCGGCACCTTGAATATTCAAAGTGCACCTGGCCACGGCTGCCTGGTGCAGTTGGCTCTGGCCGGGCCCTTGGCCTACCGGCAGCCGCACCCGCGCGCACGACGCTGGCTACACTGGAAACGATTGATCAGGAGCTCTCAGCCATGACAGCCGCCAACCCCATCCGCGTACTGGTCGCGGATGATCATCCCCTGCTGCGCGAAGGCATCGCCGCCGTGCTCGCCGGGCAAGAGGACATCGATCTGGTCGGCGAAGCCAGCGATGGTCGCGAGGCACTGGAACGCTTTCGCCAACTGCGTCCGGACGTGACCCTGATGGATCTGCAAATGCCGCGCATGAACGGTATCGACAGCATCCTGGCGATTCGCGGCGAATGCCCGGATGCACGCATTGCCATTCTCACCACCTATCGCGGCGACGTGCGCGCGCTGCACGCCATTCAGGCAGGCGCACAGGCCTATCTGCTGAAAAGCAGCCTGCGCAAGGAGCTGGTGGAGACGATCCGTACCCTGGCCGCGGGCAAGCGTCACATTCCGCCGGAGATCGCCGCCGACCTGGCCGCGCACATCGGCCAGCAAAGCCTCAGCCCGCGTGAAGTCGAGGTTCTCCAGGCGGCCGCACTGGGTTATTCCAATCGCGACATCGCCCTGCAACTGCGCATCACCGAAGACACGGTCAAAGGTCACATGCGCCTGATCATGGACAAGCTGAGCGCAAACAACCGTACCCATGCCGTGGCTATCGCCGTGCAACGCGGCGTACTGGAGATCGGCACCCCACTTTAGTGTTGCCGCCTTTCCCCTCCTTGTGAGCTGTGCGCGGCCAGAGGCGCCGCGCATGCTTGGCATCCAGTCACACAAGGAAGCTTCCAGATGGGGTCGTTCGGGGATTTTCGTGCAGTAGCGCCCTGCCCACACCAGGCTGGCCGCGACCCGCAGGTGCTGAGACGAATCTCGTCCTTGCTCGCGGAAGCCGAAATGGCGCTGCAAGACGACACCCACAGCGCCTACTTCTACCTCGAACAGGCGATGGAGCTATTGCGCCATGCCAACGCCTGTCGTGACTGTGGTGCACGCCATGCCGGCAGCGGCCTGACCCACTGGCAGACGCGACGCCTGGATCAATACATCAGCGAGAACCTCGCCGCCTCGATTCGTACCTGCGACCTGGCCGCCCAGCTCAGCCTGAGCAGCAGCCATTTTTCCCATGTGTTCAAACAGACCTTCGGCATCACGCCGCTGGCCTATGTGGCCCGCAAGCGCATCGAAGCCGCCAGGGAGATGATGCTGGTCAGCGACCAGCCGTTGACACAAATCGCTCATGCCCACGGTTTCTGCGATCAGTCGCACTTCACCCGCACCTTTCGCCGCGAAACCGGGCTGAGCCCGCTGATGTGGCGGCAGCGCTGCGCCTCAAGAGCGCAGCCCGCCAACGATCAAGCGTGAGGCTTTCGATCAGCCCAGCATGGTGACATGACGTGGGTGACTGGCCACCCGGTCCGTCCAGGCGAGAATGGCCGGGAAGGCTTCCAGACTGAAACCACCCTCTTCGGCCACATGGGTGTAGGCGTACAAAGCGATATCCGCGATGGAGTATTGCTCGCCCACCAGATACGGCGTGCGCAGCAATTGCTGCTCCATCACCTTGAGCGCCTTGTAGCCACGTACCAGGCGAACGCCATGTTCTTCACGACGATCCTCCGGCAAGCCCAGGTAGAGCTGGATGAAGCGGGCCACGGCGACGTTGGGCTCATGGCTGTATTGCTCGAAGAACTGCCATTGCAGCACCTGGGTGCGCAGACGCGGTTCGCTCGGCAGGAATTCGCTGCCCTCGGCGAGGAAGTTGAGGATGGCGTTGGACTCCCACAGACAAGTACCGTCCTCCAGCTCCAGCACCGGAATCTTGCCGTTGGGGTTCTTGGCCAGGAAGGCGTCGCTCTGCGTCTCGCCCTTGAGAATATCGATGGGAATCCACTGGTACTCCTTGCCCAGCAGATGCAGCATCAGCTTGACCTTGTAGCAGTTGCCCGACCGGTAATCGCCGTAGACCTTGAACATTGCCCCGCCCTCCTTAACGCTCGCGGCAAATTCGCCGCCTAAGAATTCAAACCCCTGATTCGCCCTGCGCGTCACGAACAACCGCAGCCAACCGGCGCAAACCTTCACCCAGACGCTCCGGGGCCACGTGGCTGAAGTTCAGCCGCAGATAGCCTGGATTGGCGTCCGGGTCGATGAAGAACGGCTCGCCCGGCATGAACGCGACATTCTGTGCCAGCGCCGCATCCAGCAGCGTACGGGTGTCCAGCGGCTGTTTCAGGGTCAGCCAGAAGAACAGTCCGCCCTGCGGAATTTCCCAGTTGGCCAGCTCGCCAAAGTGCTCTTCCAGAGCCACCTGCATGGCGTCGCGGCGGATGCGGTAGAAGTCACGCAGCTCGGCCAGGTGACCGCGGTACTGCTCGCTGCCCAGCCATTGCAGTGCCTGCCACTGACCGATGCGGTTGGTGTGCAGGTCGGCCGACTGCTTCAGGCGCAGCAGGTGCGGGTAGAGATCCTTGGTGGCGATCAGATAGCCGACACGCAGGCCCGGCAGCAGGGTCTTGGACACCGTGCCGGTGTAGATCCAGCTGGCCTTCTGCAAACGGGTGACGATCGGCGTGGCGCTACCGGCATCGAACACCAGCTCGCGGTACGGCTCGTCTTCGATCAGGGTCACGCCGAATTCGTCCAGCAACGCGGCAACGGCTTCGCGCTTGGCTTCGCTGTAACGGGTACCGGACGGATTCTGGAACGTCGGGATCAGGTAGGCGAAGGCTGGCTTGCTGGTTTCCAGGCGCTGGCGCAGTGCAGCCAGCTCAGGGCCATCGGCCTCCTGCGGCACACTGATGCAATTGGCGCCGAACAACTGGAAAGCCTGCAGGGCCGCCAGGTAGGTCGGCGCCTCCAGCAGCACCTCGGTGCCCGGATCGATGAACAGCTTGGAGGCCAGATCCAGCGTCTGCTGCGAGCCGCTGACGATCAGCACCTGGCTGGCGTCGCAAGGTACGCCCAGGGCGCGCGCCTCGGCAGCGATGGCCTCACGCAGCGCCGGCTCGCCCTCACTCATGCCGTACTGGCCCATGCTCGCCGGCATGTCGGCCCAATCCACCTTCGGCAGCATCGGTTCGGCCGGCAGGCCTCCGGCAAAGGACATCACCTCCGGACGCTGTGCCGCAGCGAGAATTTCACGAATCAGGGAGCTTTTCAGGCGGGCGATGCGTTCGGAGAAGGCCATGAGTATTCCTGGGGTGCCAAAGGCTGTAGATTTAAGTCAAACTGGTTGACCGAAACTACGATGCCGAACAGGGATACGTCAATATGACTGACCTAAAAAATTTCCCCGAGAAATTTTTAACGTCGCACAGCGACGGCCCGCCGAGTGGCCGCCAGGGGTGGCAGGCCATAAAGAACAGCGCCGTTCAGCAGGCCGCCATGGAAGCCTTCTTCTTCGGCTATCAGGCCTTCACCGCCAAGCCCGACGAAATGCTGGCCAAGCGCGGTCTGTCACGCGTACACCACCGCATCCTGTTCTTCATCGCCAAATACCCGGGCCTGAACATGACCGAATTGCTCCGCTATCTGGGCGTAAGCAAGCAGGCGCTGAACACACCATTGCGGCAACTGATGGAAATGAACCTGGTGCTCAGCGAAGCCGCGCCAGACGACAAGCGCAAGCGTCTGCTCGGCTTCACGCCTGAAGGTGCCAAGCTGGAACAAGCCCTGCGCCGTGAGCAGGCGCGCCTGCTGCAACGGGTGTTCGGGGAAATGGACGAAGAAGCCGTGCAAGGCTGGCTGGAAGTCAATCGTGCCCTGGCACGCAGCCGCCAGGAACGGGCGTAGCAGTCGCCGCTCAGTGCACATGCAAGACGAGCCCCTTTGGCAGGCGGGGCTCACCTCTACAGACCTCATGCCCCCTTGCCCCTGCCGCCAACACCGCCGGTCATACCACGCCACAGCGTGATTGCACCCGGACATGACCTCTGCAATCATATGCGAATAATTATCACCTTAACTTAGGTTATCGCGAGGTGCGCGTGTCGGTTCAGGATTCCAGCAATCAGCAGCTGGTCGGTCTGCTCTACCGCGACCATCGCGACTGGCTGTTCGGCTGGCTGCGCAAAAGCCTCAGCTGCCCACAACGCGCCGAAGACCTGAGCCAGGACACCTTCGTTCGCCTGCTTGGCCGTGATGACCTGCAAACCCCACGCGAACCAAGGGCGCTGCTCACCACCATCGCCAAAGGCCTGCTGGTCGACCAGTTCCGCCGCAGCGCGCTGGAACGCGCCTACCTTGACGAACTCGCTCTGGCCCCCGAAGCCCTGCACCCCAGCCCGGAAGAACAAGCACTGGCCTTGGAGCAACTGAGCGAGATCGACCGCCTGCTCGGCCAACTGTCGAGCAAGGCCCGCGCCGCCTTCTTCCATAGTCGCCTGGACGGCCTCGGTCATGCCGAGATCGCCGAACGCCTCGGCGTTTCGCCGTCGCGCGTACGCCAGTACCTGGCTCAGGGCCTGCGTCAGTGTTACATCGCGCTGTATGGCGAGCCACGATGAGCCAGGTATCAGCCCGCGCCCTCGACGAAGCCATCGCCTGGCAACTGTGCCTGGATTCCGGTGACGCCAATGATCAGCAACGCCATGAGTTCAACCAGTGGCTGGCGGCCCATCCGGAGCACGCGGTGGTCTGGCGCCAGTTGGGCGGCATCGATCAGCAATTGACCGCTGCCGCGCCGCCCATGGCGCGCCGCGCCCTGCTGCAGGGTGGCGGTGCTCGGCGGCGCAGTTTGCGGCGCCTGGGCGGCAGTGCGCTGGGCGTGGTTCTGGCCGCGGGCATCACCCTGGCACTGCTGGCTCAGCAGCGGCCACTGAGTGACTACCTGGCCGACTACCACACCGCAGGTGGTGAGCAGCGCGAACTGCTGTTGGCTGACCACAGCCAGATCCGCCTCAACAGCCGCAGTGCGCTGGATGTGGAGTTCGATGGACAGGAACGACGCCTGGTACTGCGCAGCGGTGAAATCCTCATCCAGACCGCCAAGGGCGATACGCGGCCCTTCGTCGTCGAAACGGCGCAAGGACGCCTGCAAGCGCTGGGCACACGCTTCCTGGTGCGCAGCGAAGGCGATGTCACCGAACTGATCGTGCTGCAGTCTGCCGTTGCCGCACGGCCACGATCCGGCGCGCAAGAACGCATCGTCCACAGCGGCGAACAGATACGCATGGACAGCCAGCACCTGGGCGCCAGCACGCCCGCTCCCATCGGCGCCGATGCCTGGAGCCGTGGCATGCTGGTGGCGGACGAACTGCCGTTGGCGCAACTGATCGAGCAGATTGGCGAGTACCGTAGCGGCTACCTCAGCCTCGACCCGAGCCTGGCTGGACTGCGCATCAGCGGCAGCTTCCCCTTGCACGATACGGACAAGGCGCTGGCCGCCCTGCCGCCCAGCCTGCCGGTACGCATCGAACAGGTTGGCCCCTGGTGGACACGCGTGGTGCCGGCCGAAAAATAAGCGTTGCCGGGGGAATCATCTAGACCTTGCCTACAGCCGGGGAACCCATGGATGGCGCGGTAGAAATATTTTTTCTGCCCACCCCTGTCACTTTTTCATTCTGCTTCGGCAACAGGACATTGAGATGCATTCCCGCTTAGGAGAAGTTCGCAATGTCTTTCCGCCCTGCCCCGTTCCGCCACACCCTGCTGGCCATGACCGTCGCCATGGCTGGCCATATCGGCCTGGCTCAGGCCGACGCCTATCAGTTGCCGGCCGGCCCGCTGTCCAGCACCCTCAATCAGATCGCCAGCCAGGCGGGTATTACCCTGAGCATCGATCCGGCGCTGACCGCCGGCAAGCGTTCGGCTCCGGTCAACGGTGACTTCGACGCCATCGACGCGCTCAACCAGGCATTGCGCGGCACTGGCCTGCAGCTGCAAGGCGGCGGCTCGGGCGCCTACAGCCTGGCGCCGGCCGACCAGGAAGCCATGGCACTGCCCGACGTGACCGTCACGGCGACGGGCCAGGCCAGCGAAAGCGCCTGGGGCCCGGCCAACGGCTACCTGGCCAACCGCGTCGCGGTCGGCACCAAGACCGATACCCCGCTGCTGGAAACCCCGCGCTCCATTTCGGTAGCCACCCGTGAACAACTGCGCGACCGCAAGGTGCAGAACCTCGACGATGCGGTGCGTTACATGCCGGGCGTCGTCGCCAGCAGTTATGGCAGCGACAGCCGCGCCGACTGGATGAAGATTCGCGGTTTCGAGCCGATCCAGATGCTCGACGGCCTGCCACTGCCCAAGGGCAGCTATGCCATGCCCAAACTGGAAACCTGGAACCTCGAGCGCGTCGCCATCCTGCGTGGCCCGGCCTCCTCGGTATATGGCCAGACGCCGCCCGGCGGCCTGGTGGATGCGGTCAGCCTGCGCCCGCAGGATGAAAGCAGACATGAAGTCGAAGTGCAGGTCGGCAACTACAACCACAAACAGATCAACTTCGACAGCACCGGTCGCATCGACGACGAAGGTCGCTTCCTCTATCGCATCAGCGGCATGGGGCGCGACAGCGGTACGGTGGTCGAGCACATGGACGACCAGCGCTTCAACCTGGCGCCCAGCCTGACCTGGAACATTGGCGACGAGACCAAGCTGACCTTCCTCAGCCAGTTCAACCGCGACGATACCGGTGGCACCAGCCAGTTCCTGCCGCTACAGGGCACCAAACTGAGCACACCGGCCGGCAAGGTCGACTACAACAAGAACCTCGGCGACCCGGACTGGGAGTTCTACGACAAGACCTTCTACGCCCTGGGCTATGCCTTCGAGCACCGCATCAACGACGTCTGGCAGTTCCGCCAGAACCTGCGCTACAGCAAGCTGGAACTGGACAACCAGATCATCACGGCCGGCGGCATGCATTGGCCCAATGGCCCACATGAAGCGGTAAGCCCCGATGGCACCGTTGCTCGCGGCGCCAACGTCTACGACGAGAACGTCCGCCATTTCGCCGTGGACAACAATTTCCAGGCCGACTTCAACACTGGCGTGATCGGCCACACGCTGTTGCTCGGCCTCGATTACCAGCGCGTGAACACCGATTATCGCTGGCTGTACGGCAGCGCTCCCTCCAGCAACATCATCAACCCGGTCTACGGTCAGGACTTCAGCGGCGTAACGTATTGGCGCCTGCAGGACTACAACCAGAAGCGCCGTAACACGGGCCTGTATGTGCAAGATCAACTGTCGCTGGACGCCTGGCGCCTGACTCTGGGCGGCCGCTGGGATCGTCTGGACACCGACTCGGTGTTCTACAACGCCAATGACGCGAAAGATCATCGCCGCGACAGTCAATTCAGTGGCAATGCGGCGCTGAGCTACGTCTTCGATTCGGGTTTCACGCCCTACATTTCTTACGCCGAATCCTTCCAGGCTGAAGCAGGCGGGATGACCGACACCGTAGCTGGCACAGGGGAAGCCTTCCAACCCAGCACCGGCAAGCAGTACGAGTTGGGGATCAAATACCAGCCGCCGGGTAGCGATATACTGTTCACCGCAGCGGTCTACGACCTGAAGCGGCAAAACATCATTTCGACCAACACGCTGGGTGCCAGCGAGCCTGTGAGTGAAGTGCAGGTACGCGGCTTTGAACTGGAAGCCACGGGTAACGTCACTGAGAATCTAAGCCTGACCGCCTCCTACACCTATACCAACAGCAAGATGACCAAGGTCGGCGACCCGCGCGACAAGAACCGCGCGCTCCCGCTGACACCTGAGCATCAAGCCTCGCTTTGGGCGAACTATGACTTCAGCGTCGGCCCGCTGGCGGGTTTCGGCGTTGGCTTCGGCGCGCGCTTCGTCGGTTCCACCGACAATGTCGCCGTCGGCCAGATAGGTAACATCAGAGACCTCTCCGATGGTCACAGCAGCGCCTACACCGTCTACGACGCCGCCGTGCGCTACGACCTTGGCAAGCTCGACGCCAGCCTGCGCGGTGCAAGCATCGCACTCAACGCCGAGAACCTGTTCGACAAGGAATACCTGGCCACCTGCGACGGTTTCTACTGCTACGCCGGCGACCCACGTCGGGTGACCGCCAGCCTCGGCTACAAGTGGTAAGCACCCACGCGGGCAACCGATGCACCTGGAAAACACTGTGGCCGCCTTGCACGGCCGCGGTGTTTTTCCGCTTTACGTGCCGACACTCGGATAAACCATGAGATCGACAACCATCCGCCGCTGGTCATGGCTGCACACCTGGTCCAGCCTGATCTGCACCCTGTTCCTGCTGATGCTGGCGCTCACCGGCCTGCCATTGATCTTCCATCACGAACTCGAGCACCTGCTCGGCGAAGCGCCCGAGCTGCGCGAACTGCCGCCCGACACGCCCTACCTGAACCTGCAACAACTGGTGGACGCCGCCGAGCGCCACCGCCCGGGCGAGGTGATCCAATACCTGGGTTTCGAGAAGGACGAGCCCAACGGCATCATCGCCATCACCGCGGCAACTGCCGGCACCGAGCCCAACTCCTCGCACACCTTCATGCTCGATGCACGCAACGGCGAACCGGTGGCCATGCCGGCCGCCAACGGTGGCGTACTGATGTTCATCCTGCGCCTGCACGTGGACATGTTCGCCGGCCTGCCCGGCAAGTTGCTGCTGGCCTCCATGGGGTTGCTGTTCGTCGTGGCCATCGTGTCTGGCGTGGTGCTTTACGCCCCGTTCATGCGCCGCCTGAAATTCGCCGAGGTGCGCCATGACCGCTCGACACGCACACGCTGGCTCGACCTGCATAACCTGATCGGCATCGTCACCCTGACCTGGGCGCTGGTGGTCGGCATCACCGGCGTGATCAGCGCCTGTGCGGATATTCTGATCGAAGCCTGGCGCGAAGAAGCCCTGGGGGCACTGATGGAGCCCTATCGCGGTGCGCCGCCCTTGCAGCAGCGCGCCCCGGCGGATGAACTGCTGCGCATTGCCGGCGAGGCTTTGCCGGGCATGCAGGCGGACTTCATCGCCTTCCCCGGCACGCGCTTTTCCACCGAACACCACTACACCGTGTTCATGATCGGCAGCACGCACCTCACAGCCCATCTGTGGACACCGGTACTGATCGACGCGCAACGCCTGGAAGTCACGGCCATTGCCGAGCGCCCCTGGTACATGGACGCGCTGTCGATGTCGCAGCCGCTGCACTTCGGTGACTACGGCGGCAGGCCGATGCAGATTCTCTGGGCGGTGCTCAACGTGCTGACCATCATCGTGCTGCTCAGCGGTCTGTACCTGTGGTGGGTTCGGCGGCGTACGCCGCGCCTCAAACAAACAGCGCAGGTGGCGCAATGAAGTGGCGCGAGTCGACGTTCGCCTTGCCGGCGCTGATCGGCCTGCTCAGCGCCCTCGGGCTATTCGCCGCCCTGCTCGGTGATGGTTGGTGGGATTCACTGTCCTGGCTCGGCCTGGGCATTCCGGCGCTGCTCGGCGTCTGGCCGCTGCTGCGTCGCAGCAAGGCGCAATCCTGAGTCAAACGAACGCGCCGTCTAAGAGCGTGTTCAAAGTCTGCTGCGCGTCGGCCATGCAGCGTTGAAATCAAGCTGGAACGCCAGCCCGGGCTGGGCGCCCCCGTCGAAATACTCATTTACAGCTCGTAAAGTCGAACGCGACTCCGAGCGTTCTTCGCTCGATTCGCGGGGCCGCCATCGGTATTGCCTGGCTCTAGCTCGCGAGACTTTGAACAGGCTCTAAGCGGCGTGTTCGCGCAACTCGCCAGCGCCCTTGAAGAACACCAGCATCAGCGTCACACCTGCGCCGAGCAAGGGCACGATGGCCAGCAACATGAGCAGGACGCTGGCCAGCATCAGGCCGCCGACGATATCCAGCCAGGCCATGACCTTCAGCGTCGGATAGGGATACTCGATCTTCAACAGGCGCAGTCCCAGCCAGGTGGTACACGCCCCCATCGTGCAAAGCAGCCCCACATAGCCGATGGTCTGCCAGTCGAGGCCGGTGAACAGGCCCTGGCCGAACAGCAGATCGGCCACCTCCAGCGCCAGCGTCACCACCACCAGCGACCATATCGGCACCTGCAGGCGTCGTGCGCCGAAACGCGCCTCGGCGAAAGCCTTGAAGCGCAGCAGCAGGTAACAACCGAGCAGCACCAGCAGCAGGCTCAGCCACTCGGTGTAGAGCACCAGCACCTGCGCCTCGGTCGTCTCCAGCAGGCTGCTGGCCAGCACCAACCCAACCACCAGTGCATTGGCCAGCACCGATACCAGCGCCAGCCAACCGAGCACCTGTAACTGCCGGACACTCCAGCCCGGCAGCGAAAGATCGGGGCGCTGCTCGAGCAATTCGACCTGCGGCGCGCTGTAGGGATTGTCCGGTTGCATGGGCATGTCCTTGCGAGAAAAAAGCCGAGGCTAACCAGCTGAGCGCCCCTTGGCCAGACTGTACGGCTCATCACGCTGTTGGCTGTACCGCGACGGCGCACGGGCGGCGCAATAGTCTGATGCGCTCTCGATGGAGTCTCGCAAATGACCACTGACCTGCTGCTCGCCTTCGTGGCCTTCGCCTTCGTCACCTCGATCACACCCGGCCCGAACAACATGATGTTGCTGGCCTCCGGGGTGAACTTCGGCGTGCGTCGCAGCCTGCCACACATGCTCGGCATCAGCCTGGGCTTCATGCTGCTGGTAGCTGCCGTCGGCCTCGGCCTGGGCCAGTTGTTCGAGCAGGTGCCGCTGCTACACAGCGTGTTGCGCTATGCCGGCGCCGCCTACCTGCTTTACCTGGCCTGGAAGATCGCTCAATCCGGCGCCCCGCAAAGCAGTGGCGCTGCGGCAGCCAAGCCGTTCACGTTCCTCCAGGCTGCCGCGTTCCAGTGGGTCAACCCGAAGGCCTGGATCATGGCCATCGGCGCCATTACCACCTATACCCCGCATGAGGGTTTCTTCACCAATGTGCTGCTGATCGCCGCACTGTTCGCCCTGGTCAACTGCCCCAGCGTCGGTCTGTGGACGGTGGCCGGCAGCCTGCTGCGCAACTGGTTGAATAACCCGCGTGCGCTGCGCGCCTTCAACATCAGTATGGCGTTACTCTTGGTCGCTTCGCTCTACCCCATCCTCGTCGACACGGGACTGTTCTGATGCAAGACGCAACCTCACCCCGCCTGCGCCCACTGGCCGACAGCTCCACCTCCTCCGTGGTGGCTGGCTTCATCGCCATGCTCACCGGCTACACCAGCTCGCTGGTGCTGATGTTCCAGGCTGGCCAGGCGGCCGGTCTGACCAGCGGGCAGATCTCCTCGTGGATCTGGGCGCTGTCGATCGGCATGGCAATCGGCAGCATCGCGCTGTCGCTGCGTTACCGGGCGCCGGTGATGATCGCCTGGTCGACACCGGGTGCAGCGCTGCTGATCACCAGCCTGCCCGAGGTGTCCTATGGCGAGGCCATCGGCGCCTACATCCTGGCGTCCGCGCTGATCCTGCTGATCGGCCTGACCGGCACCTTCGACCGCCTGATGCGCCGTATCCCGGCGTCTCTCGCCGCCGCCCTGCTGGCCGGCGTGCTGTTCAAGATCGGCCTGGAAATCTGCAACGCCGCCGAGCAGCAGCCCTGGCTGGTGCTGGCCATGCTGCTCGCCTACCTGGTCGGCAAACGCCTGTGGCCGCGCTACTCGGTGCTTGCCGCACTGATCGCCGGCAGCCTGATGGCAGGCATTCTGGGCCTGCTGGACTTCACCGGTTTCAGCCTTGAACTGGCCACGCCGGAGTGGACGACGCCAAGCTTCTCGCTGTCATCTGCCATCAGCATCGGTATCCCGCTGTTCATCGTCGCCATGGCCTCGCAGAACCTGCCAGGCATGGCGGTATTGCGCGCCAACGGCTACGACGTACCGGCCTCGCCACTGATCGCCAGCACCGGCCTGATCTCGATCCTGATGGCGCCCTTCGGCAGCCACGGCATCCACATGGCCGCCATCAGCGCCGCCATCTGTGCCGGCCCTGAAGCTCACGAAGACCCGCGCAAGCGCTACACCGCAGCGGTCTGGTGCGGGGTGTTCTACGGCATCGCCGGCATCTTCGGCGCTACCCTGGCGGCACTGTTCGCCGCTCTGCCGGCCGCCTTGATCCTGTCCATCGCGGCGTTGGCGCTGTTCGCCTCGATCATCGGTGGCCTGACCCAGGCCATGAGCGAGCCGAACGAACGCGAGGCAGCGCTGGTGACCTTCCTGGTCACCGCCTCGGGCATGACCCTGCTCGGCGTCGGCTCGGCGTTCTGGGGCATCGTCGGCGGCCTGCTGACGTTGGCCGTGCTTAACTGGGGCAAGCGTCAGGCCTGAGCCATGCGGCGATATTCACTGAATGTCGCCGCGCCCCGCTCCAGGGGCAGATCGAGCCCGTTGGCGAGATAGGCAACCGTCCGGTAGAAGCCTGCCAACATCAGAATTTCCAGAATCTGCTCATCATCGAAATACGTGCGAATTCGCGCGAACTCTTCATCGCTCAGCGTCGCGCGCTCATGCAGCGCATCGACGCTCGCCAGCAACGCGGCCTCCTCGGCCGCCCAGAGGTGCTCGCGCAGCGGCCTGTCCAACGTGGCGCTCACCTCCTCCCGGCTCAGGCCAGCCGCTTGGGCGAAAGTCGTCACATGCACACCCCATTCGTACTCGCAGCCGGTCAACGCGCAGCATCGGTCGATCACCAGTTCACGCTGGCGTAGCGTCAGCAGCTTGCCATCGAGCAGAGCGCCCGCGGTGAACTTGCTCCAGGCCCGTTTGCTGCTCGCCAAGGAGGTGAACAACACCAGGGGTGGCACGCCTGGGCCCATGATCCGGTCGAAAGACGCCTGAATGTCCTCGGCGTAGGGTCGGTTCAGTGCTGCAATTCGAGTCATGCTGTATCCTCCGCTATCGAATATGTAGCAACAGTATTGCTACTGATTCAGTAGCAAACAAGTCCGATAAACAGGAGTGATGAACGCAGCATGACTTCATCGATTCTCAACGGCCGTCGCCCGATCATGGCGCTGCTGGATCTGCTCGGGCAGAAGTGGGCGCTACGCATCCTCTGGGAACTGCGCGACGGCGCACTCAACTCCAGGGCGTTGCGAAGTGCCTCGGGCGATATCTCACCGACCGTGCTGCAGAGCCGGATCAACGAGCTACGCGCCGCAGGCCTCATCGATTCAGGCGACAAGGGATATGCGCTCACCCTCCTGGGAACGGAGTTGGCGGAAACCTTCCTGCCGCTCTATCGCTTCGCCGACAAATGGGCCAGTCAGTTGCAAGAGATGCCGTAGCGGTAGAGCGCAAGTTCGGCACGACGATGCGAACCGACGGCCAGGCTGGAGCGGACGGTGATGACAAAAGGCGTCGCCTTCTTCACTATCTGCTGGCGTTTTGACTCCAGCCCCATAACAACATCACATGGAAGGCATCATGCAGCCCCCCAGCCGTCGCCACTTTCCGCTCCGCCGTCTTTCCCTGCAAATCGCCCAGGCATCGCTCCTGTTGAGCTCCGGCGCAGCAATGGCGGCAACCAACTGCAGCACGTCGGGCAATATCACTACGACGCAATGCAGCACCACCGACATCCAGATGGTGGGGGGCACGGGTACTTCGTCGCTCACCGTGACGGATACCACGGCAAATTCGGTCGCTGTGTTGAGTTCGCCCTACGACAGTGGCCCGTTCACCCAGAACCTGACCATCGACGGCACCACGGTGCTGAACCGCAGTGATTATCCGGCGGTGTACATGTATTCCAGTCAGCCCGGCTGGGATGCCAATCTGCAGATCGGCTCGGGGGTGAGCATCACCTCCGCAGGCCCGTTCGGCGCGGTCTGGCTACGCTCGGAAAGCAACGACACGAGCACCAGCAACACCATCGTGGTGGACAGCGCCGCCAGCATATCGAGCTTCGGCGCCAGTTCCGACGGCATCACCGCCACCTCCAACAATGGCGCCGTCTCGCTGACCAACCGTGGCAGCGTAACCGTAGCCGGCGGGCGTGGCCTGTACGCCGACGGTGGCTCGGCCAGCCTGACGCCGGTCAGCGTCAGCATCACCAACCTGGGCTCGGTTCATGCTTATCAGGCCGGCGCACGCGCGATCGACTATAACGGCACAGCGGTGATCGATAACCGTGGCAGCGTCCGTTCGACCACTCGCCAGGGTCTGATCGCCTGGTCTTCCAATGGCGGCGCACAGATCAGCAACAGCGGCACCGTGGTCGCCGACCATTACGATGCGGTTGTGGCTGCCGGTACCGGCGGCAACGTGACGGTCACCAACAGCGGCAGCATCACCGCCAACCGCAACCTCAACCTCAGCCAGGTCAGCCCGGATTTTCACGGCATCAGTGCCTATAGCGATGGCATCGGCAACGTGACCACCACCAACACCGCCAGCGGCGTCATCAACGCCGTGTGGGACGCTGGCATGGCGGGCGCCAGCGCCCAGGGCACGATCAGCATGCTCAACGCCGGGCGGATCAACGCCCTTACCGGCTTGCTCGCCGAATCCAACAACGGAATGGTCAGTGTCACCAACACGGGTACGCTGAACACCAGCGGCACCGGTATCCAGGTCAACTCAGCCAGTTCGGGCGAGGTCGTCAACAGCGGCACGCTCGTCTCAGCCAGTACGGCGTTCCTGGTGGGTTACGGCGTAGCCGTGGATGTCGAAAACAGCGCCGGCGGGCTGGCCATCGGCAACCTGCAACTGGGCAACCTGGCCAATTTCCTCAACAGCGGCGATCTGGTGTTGAAACAGGGCGCCAGCCTGAGCAATTACGCCACAGGCGGATCGGTGGTGAGCAGCAGCGTCGGCGGCAACTTCACCCAGAGCGCCAGCGGTTCGTTGAACATCGCAGCGGCCAACGTAGCCAGTTACAGCACCCTGGCGGTCGGCGGTACGGCAAACCTGGGCGGCACCCTCAAGGTCGACGTCAAGTCCAGCTACACAGGCGGCGACCTGACCGATGTGATCACCGCCAACGGCGGCCTCACCGATAGTGGCCTGCGCGTAACCGACAACTCCCTGCGCTATGCCTTCTCCACGCTGTTCCGTGCCAACGGCATGGATCTGGTGGTGCGCGATACCGGCATGAATAGCATCAGCGGCGCCGTTTCCCCGCAATCACCTGGCGCATTGGGGGCCGCCGCCGTGTGGGACGACCTGCTGGCCAATGGCACCGGCTCCGCCGAACTCAACCAGGCGCTGCAGGAAATCGTCGCCAGCGAGGATGCCGGCGAGGTCACCAGCAAGGTGCAGCAAACCCTGCCACTGCTGACCGGCAACTCGATCAACCTGGCCAACAACACCCTGGGCAGCATCAACTCGGTGATCCAGTCGCGTGTCGACGCAACACGCGGCCTGTCATCGGGCGATGCTTTCCTGGGTGACCGTCATCTGTGGATGAAGCCGTTCACTACCCGCTCGCGCCAGGACAACCGCAATGGCGTGGTCGGCTACAGCGCCGAGACCCATGGCTTCGTGATCGGCGCCGATGCCAGCGTCTCTCCCGATACCGATCTGGGCCTGGCGCTCGCCTATGCCAAGACCGACGTCTCGAGCAACTCAGCCGGGCCGAAACAGAGTGCGGACATCGACACCTATCAGCTCATCTTCTACGGCCGTCATGCCCTAGACGCCAGCAGCGACCTGCTGTTCCAACTCGATACAGGCAAGATGCGCAGCGATGGCAAGCGCCAGATCGATCTCGTCGGTCTGAACGCCGAGTCCAGCTACGACAGCAAGACCGCCCATGCCGGAATCGGCGTGGATCGACGCTTCCAGTTGAGCGAGCGCACCATCTTCAAACCGTCGCTTCACCTCGACTACACCTGGGTCGAAGATGAGGCCTATCGCGAGAAAGGTGCCGGTGGTCTCAGCCTGCAGGTGAAGTCGCGCAGCACCGATGCGCTGGTGCTGGGCCTAGACGGCCTGCTGACCCACGACCTCACCGAGCAGCTCACCGCCACCGCCAACCTCGGCGCCGGCTACGACTTCTACAACCGCGACACCGCCATCATCGCCGCCTACGCAGGCGCCCCGGATGCTGCCTTCGTCACCGAGGGTAGTAATCAGTCGGCCTGGTCGCAGCGCGCCGGTGCCGGCCTGATCTACACCACCGCCAACGGCACCGAGATCACTGGCCGCTATGACGCCCTGCACCGCGAAGGCTTCCTCAGCCAGACCGCATCGGTGCAACTGCGCTGGATGTTCTAACGGCACCTTGTGATGCGTCTCGTCCGCCTGGCTAGCGCGGCGCTGCTCACCCTGGTGGTGGGTTGCGCCACGTTGCCAACGCCCGAACAGCGTGCGCACACCGCTGATAAGCTGGCAGCGGAGCGTGGTTGGGCGGCGCAAAACCTCGAAGCGGCGCCGTTTCAACTGCGCGCCTACCTGCCAAAGGCGGCGACTGGCGACACTCTCGTGATCTATCTGGAAGGCGACGGGTTTGCCTGGCTCACCTCAACCCGCCCCTCGACCGACCCCACGCCCCTGACGCCTGTCGCCTTGCAACTGGCGCTGGCCCAACCGAGTGGTGCGGCGGCCTACCTTGCCCGGCCCTGCCAGTTCATCGCGACTCAGCCGGCCTGCTCTCGGGACTACTGGACGGACGCGCGCTTCGCGCCAGAGGTGGTGGACAGCCTCGCTCAAGCCGTTGACCAGTTGAAGGCGCGCGTCGGTGCGCGGCAACTGATCCTGGTGGGTTACTCAGGCGGTGGCGCCCTTGCACTGCTACTGGCGGCGCGACGTGATGATGTGGCGCGTGTCGTCACCGTGGCGGGGAATCTCGATCCACAGGCCTGGACGACCTACCATCGCCTGCAACCGCTGAAGCGCTCGCTGAATCCCGCAGACCAGCGGCCGGCATTGGCCAGCACGCGTCAGCAGCACCTGGCCGGCGGTCGCGACCGCATCGTGCCCGCCGCCCTGGCCAGCGCCTTCAATAACGCCTACCCGCCCGGCACACCCTCGCGCGTCTACCTGCTGCCCGAACATGACCACGCCTGCTGCTGGGCGCGCGATTGGCCGAGCCTGTGGCTGAAGCTGCAGCAGGATGCACAGGCGAACACGCCAGATCAGCCTTGATCAGCCAACCGGCGTGAGCGGCCGGCATCCCGCCCCAGCACCGGCGCATGCTCGGCCATCAGTTCTACTACCCAGTCGATGAATACCCGCAGCTTGGCGCTGACGTGCCGGTTCGGCGGGAACGCCAGGTACATCGGCATCGGCGTCATCTGCCAGTCCTCAAACAGGCGCACCAGTTCGCCGCTCGCCAGATGCGGCTTGGCCATGTAGTGCGGCAACCAGAGCATGCCGAGGCCCGCAAGGCCGGCGGCCAGGTAGGCGTTGCCATCATCGACGATCAGCCGCGGGCGGCCATGGGCCTCGATGCGTTCGTCGCCACGACGCATCGCGTAGGGCAAGGCCTTGCCGGTGCGTGACCAGAGAAAGCCCACGGTGTGATGACCAGCGTCCTCCAGTTCATGTGGGTGCATCGGCGTTCCGGCACGTTGCAGATAACCCGGCGTGGCGTAGATGCCGAGCTGCAGATCGCCGACATGCCGCGCGATCAACGACTGGTCGGTGATCTCGCCGCCGCGTACCACGCAATCGACGTTCTCTCCAATAATGTCGACGATGCGGTCGCTCACGCCCAGGGTCAGCTGGATTTCCGGATAGCGCGCGTAGAACGTTGGCAACGCCGGGATCAGCAGCATGCGTGCGAAAGGGCTGGGCACGTCCACCCGCAAGCGGCCGCGCGGCGCCATGGAAGCACTGGACAGACTGGTCTCGGCATCGTCGACATCGGCCAGCAGGCGCACCACACGTTCGTAGTAGGCCGCCCCGTCGGCGGTGACGTTGACCTTGCGCGTAGTGCGGTTGAGCAGGCGCACGCGCAGCCGCGCCTCCAGTTGCTGGACGAGCTGGGTCACGCTGGTCTTGCTCATGTGCAGGGTGGCGGCCGCCTTGGTGAAGCTGCCGGTTTCCACCACACGGGCAAAGGCCTGCATCGCATCGAAACGATCCATCACACGTCTCTCTCGGCTCTTGATTGTTTGGATTTTACAAACAGTCATGACCAGAGTTGCGCGTTTATCCAGCCCGGTGGTGTTTTTAAAGTGGCTTCATCGTTAACAACGGGCCGCAGTGGCCCCAATGGAGTCAAGCATGAGCAACAAACGTGATGTGGTTTTCCCGGCCGACCGCCATGACCTGTACGAGCTTCACCGCTACTCGCCTGCAGTTCGTGCCAACGGCTTTCTGTTCGTATCCGGCCAGGTTGGCAGCCGCAAGGACGGCTCGCCCGAACCCGATCTGAAGGCGCAGGTGCGCCTGGCCTTCGCCAACCTCAACGCGATTCTCGCGGCGGCGGGCTGTAGCTTCGATGACGTGGTCGACACCACTGTGTTCATGGTCGACCCGCACGCGCAGTTCGAAACCATCTGGGAGGTGGTAGCCGACTACTGGGGTGAGGCGCCCTATCCGAACGTGACTGCGGTCGGCGTGACCTGGCTGTCCGGCTTCGACTTCGAGATCAAGGTGATCGCCAAGCTGCCGGAATGAGCAGCGGTCGCGCCCCTGCAGACGAGGGCGCGACCGAAGGCTCAGAGGTGAGTGAAGACGCGCTCGGCTGGCAGGCGCGACTTCGGCAGCGCAGCATTGAAATCGCTGTCGCTGTGATACCCCAGCGCCACCGCGACCATGCTGCTCAGCCCCTGGGCGGCCAGACCCAGCTCCTCATCCAGCGCCGCACGGTCGATGCCTTCCATCGGCGTGGCATCCACGCCTTTGGCAGCAGCGCCGAGGAGCAAGGTGCCCAGCGCCAGATAGGCCTGTTTCTCCGCCCAGTGCGGGATATCGCCCAGGCCACGGTGCAGTTCGACATAGCTGCTGCGGGTGTTGTGCTGGGTGGTGCGCGCCGCGTCATCGCGGAAGCGGCCATCGTCGGCCTCCTGCTGCAGCACATCGGCCAGATAGGCCTCGTCGAGGTCACGGCGGGTGCAGATCAGGATCACGTGCGAGGCGTTGAGAATCTTCGGCTGGTTGTAGGCGAAACCGCCCTGCGCGCCCTTGGCCAGGCGCGCCTTGCCCTCGGCAGTGCTCGCCACGACGAAGTGCCACGGCTGCGAATTGACCGAAGACGGTGACAGACGCAGCAATTCCAGCAATTCGTCGATGATCGCCTGATCCACCTGGCGGCTCGCGTCGTAAGCCTTGGTGGTGTAACGCTGACGTGCGAAGGAAACGGGGCTCATGGACACTCTCCTGATCAATAGGTAACGCGAAAATGGACGCTAGTCTGCAACAGGCGCAGGCACGAAAAAAGCAGGCAAAGCCGTTAGGAGTTTCAAAGAAAAAATGAAAATGCTGGCAGGTCAGCCCGTGTGAAAACGTAGCGAGCGAAGATCAGGCAAGACAAAAACAGGCGAAAAACGCTCGGAGTCGCGCTCGACTTCGATCCACTTCTGCAGCGTCAGTAGAAAGCCGCCCACCTGCCGGCCTCCGAACAAGAACGGCTGTAGCGGATAAAAGGCTGTTCGCGGATCAGCGACTGCCAGTCCTCAGCAGCCACAATACGGTTCACACAAGAAGCAATGGAGCGTGATAGACCCCCTCGCCCCTCCGGGGATAGGGCCAGGGACACTAAGCGTGTGCAACCGTGGATGAGCAGCATGACGCACGTAGCTGGCTTATTCGGCACGCATAACTGTAAACACCTCGTAAATGCAATGGATTTTCATTAGCCCTGACAGTAAAAAGATAGCTTGCTTTCGATCCCGCCACAGACAGCGCTTGTCGCTGCTCGTCTCGACCTGGAGTCCAGCATGTCTATCCCCTCTCTCTTGCAGCGTGCGGTGCTGGTAATTGCCACATCGCTATTTCTCGCCCTCCCTCTGCATGCCAGCGAACGCACGCTGGACAGCGCCTATGGCCCGCTGAAACTCAGCGGCACACCACAGCGCGTGGTGGCGCTGGGCGATAGTGCTCTGGATGCCACGCTGTCGCTCGGCATACAACCCGTCGGCACCCTGGCCAGCCGCGGTGGCAATGACGTCCCGGACTATCTCAAGACCAAGGCCGGTAAGATCACCCTAGTGGGCAGCGTGCGCGAACCCAATCTGGAAGCCATCCTGCGTCTGCAGCCAGATCTGGTACTGGCCTCCAGCGACCTGTCGCGCGAGTTGTACGCCAAGCTGAGCCTGATGGCGCCCACCGTGGTGCCCACCGGCACTGCCTTTCAGGACTGGCGCGACACCTACATGACCTACGCCCAGGCACTTGGCAGGAAAGAACAAGGCCAGCAACACATCGCCGAGATCGAGCAGCGCAGCGCCGAACTGCGCCGGCGCCTGCCCCAGAACCAGGAAGTCAGCGTGGTGCGCTGGAACCCGCAGGGGCCGGTGATCATGTCCAGCCACCTGTTCGTTGGCCAACTGCTGAACGAGCTCGGCCTGCGCGCCAATGAACTGGCCGCAGCCCAGGTGCAGAAACCGCACAGCGATGTGCTCAGCCTGGAGAACCTGTCACGTATCAATGCCGACTGGATCTTCCTCGCCACGCTCAATCCGGATGGCCGCAAGGCACTCGATGACGCGCGCAAGCAGCCCGCCTTCACCCGCCTGCAAGCCGTTGCTGACGATCACGTGGTAACCGTCGACGGGCAGATCTGGAGCAGCAGCTCCGGTTACCTTGCGGCCCAGCAGGTACTCGATGACGTGGAGAAGGCCCTGCTCGACTGATGCGCGCATCACGCCTCTCCGTTGCCCAGGCGCTGGGTTACGCAACCCTGTGCCTGGCGCTGCTGTGCGTGGCCAGCCTGCTGCTGGGCGCAGGGGACATCGGCACTCTGCCCAGCCTGCAGGCCCTGCTTGGCGGCAGCGATGACGATGCCCGTTTCATCGTCTTCGAGTTGCGCTGGCTACGTACCGAGCTGGCCCTGCTGGTCGGCATCGCCCTAGGTGCGGCCGGCGTGCTGCTGCAGGCGGTAACCCGCAACCCCTTGGCCGAGCCCGGATTGCTCGGGGTCAGCGCTGGCGCCTCGTTTGCGGTGGTGCTGGCGATCAACCTGGGGGCTTCGGCCGCCAGCCTGCACCTGGGCGTGGCCATGCTCGGCGCGCTGGTGGGCTGCGTACTGGTGCTACTGGTCACCCGCATGCGTGGCGTCGGTGATGATCCCGTGCGCCTGGTGCTGGCCGGCGCGGCCTTCTCCGGCATGCTCGGCGCGCTGAGCAGCCTGCTGCTGTTGTGGGATCAGCGCACCGCCGACGAAATGCGCTTCTGGGTCATCGGCGCCCTGGCGGGTCGTCCGCTGGACACTGTCGACTGGAGTCTGCCCGGGCTGATCGGCGGCCTCCTCATGGCGCTCCTCGTGGTGCGCCCGTTGGCGGCCCTGGCGCTGGGCGAACGCGTGGCCAGCGGCCTCGGCCATCATCCGCAACTGACGCGCCTGAGCACCTTGCTGGCAGTGGCGATCCTGGTCGGCACCGCCACTGCCGCCGCCGGCCCCATCGGTTTCATTGGCCTGATCGTGCCCTATATCGCTCGCCGTCTGGTGGGTTCCGACATCCGCCGCACCCTGGCCCTGAGCATGCTGCTCGGCCCCTGCGTCCTGCTGCTGGCCGATGTCATCTCGCGCCTGCTGGTGCGTCCTTATGAACTGCCGGTGGGCGTGGTGACCGCCTTCGTCGGTGCACCGATCCTGATTGCCGTGGTGCGCAACCACCGCCTACCGACCCTGTGACATGAACGTATTCCCTTCACACTCCCTGATCGCTCCGCCCGGACATCATCTGCTGCGCCTGGGCACATGCAGCCTGCTGCTGCATCGAAGCAGCCTGCTCGTGGCGCTGATCCTCGGCCTGCTGCTGATCGGCGTCGGCGCCTGGATACTGGCGGCCGGCGACGACGCGCTAACGCCTTGGAAAGCCTTGCAAGCCGCCCTCGGCCAGGGTGAGGCACTGCAGGTATTCCTAATTCAGGAACTGCGCCTGCCGCGACTGGTTGCCGGCCTGCTCAGTGGCGCCGCCCTAGGCGCCGCCGGCTGCCTGCTGCAGACCCTGGCGCGCAACCGCCTGGCCACACCGGGGGTGATCGGCATCGACAACGGCGCCACCGCCTTCGCCGTCGCCTCCATCGTCGCCGTGCCCACCAGTCTTGCGCCCTCAGTCCTGGCACTGAGCGGCGCCGCCACGGCCGCCGTGCTGACCTTCGCCCTGGCTGCTGGCGGTGGCGCACGCGGCTATCGCTTCATCGTCGTCGGCATTGCCATCGGCGCGTTGTTCGGTGCGGCGACCAACCTGATGCTGGCACGCAGCGACATGGACGCCGCCAATGCCGCCTATCCCTGGACGGTCGGCAGCCTCAACGCACGCCCCGCCGACTCGGTGCTGCTGCTCGGCATCGGCTTGGCCGCCGGTTTACCACTGGCCAAGCTGCTGGCCAATGCCCTGAGCCTGATGCGCTTCTCCGACAGTGTCGCCATCGGCCTCGGCGTACGCCTGCAACGCATGCGCCTGCTGACCCTGGCGCTGTGCGTATGGCTGACCGCACTGGCCGTTGCCGTCGTCGGCCCGGTCGGCCTGATCGCCCTGGCCGCACCGGAAATGGCCCGGCACCTGTGCAACCGCCACGGCGTGCCGGTGCTCAATGCCGCGCTGTCCGGCGCGTTGATGATGATCCTCGCCGACTGGCTCGGCCGTACCCTGCTGGCGCCCATCGAAATACCCGTCGGCATCATCGCCGCCGTGGTCGGCGGCCCCTACCTGCTGTGGATTCTGCTGCGCCAGGCCCCACGGAGTTCGACATGACCCTGCTTTCCTCACTGCTCGGCGACGCCAGCCAGACCGATGTGCGCCTGGAAGCGCGCGACCTGAGCATGGGCTATGCCCAGACTCGTATCATCGAAGGCCTCGACCTGCAAATCCCCAGCGGCCAGGTCAGTGCCATCGTCGGCCCCAATGGCTGCGGCAAATCCACCCTGCTCGCTGGCCTTGCCCGCCTGCACAAACCCATCTCCGGCAGCGTACTGCTCGACGGCAAGGCCATCGGCAGCCTGCCCTCGCGCGAAGTGGCGCGTCGACTTGCCTTGCTGCCGCAGGACGCTACCGCGCCGGATGGACTGACGGTCAGTGAGTTGATCCGTTTCGGCCGCCAACCGCACCAGAGCCTGCTGCGCCAATGGAGCGAGGAAGACCAGGCCATCGTCGACGCGGCTCTGGTCGCAGCCGATCTGAAAGAACTGGCTGACCGGCCACTGGAGTCGATGTCCGGCGGCCAGCGCCAGCGCGCCTGGATCGCCATGGCCATCGCCCAGGCCACGCCGCTGCTGCTGCTCGACGAACCTACCTCGGCGCTGGATCTGGGTCATCAGATCGAAGTATTCGAGCTGATCCGCCAGCTCTCTGCCGCCGGCAAGACCGTGGTGATGGTGGTGCATGATCTCTCCAGTGCCTGCCGCTATGCCGACCACCTGATCGCCATGCACCAGGGCCGGATCGTCGCCAGCGGCCGACCAGAGGAAGTCGTTACTTCGGAGCTGGTCGAGCAGCTGTACGGCGTACGTTGCACGCTGCTACGTGACCCGGTCAGCGGAACGCCGGTGATTGCCGGGGTTAGCCGGCCGTGAACAGACGGCAAAACGCCGCAGCGCCTTCCGTAAGGAAAAGGATTTGTCTGAAAAGACTGTAAGAAATGACCTCATATAGTTTTCAGTCATTTCTTACATAGCCAGTTTTTTTCTGATCAATCAGACACTTAAATTGTCAGGATGAAATCTCGACTTCCTGGGCATCGGCTGCACGTTTTTTGAGCAGAAGAATGGGCTGGACTATCGTCCAAGCAACTCCAATTCGAAGGGACTCGACCTATGAAGTCCGTCATGAGAACCGCTGTTCTGGCTTTTTCTCTCGCTGCCACACCGGCTTTCTCAGCAGGCCAGTTGCAGGGTCAACTGAACGTCCAGATCACCATCGGCACCGGCTGTACCGTGACCAACGGCACCGCAGGCGCTAGCAGCAACACCTTCGGTTCACTGTCCTTCGGCAACTACAACGACCTCGCCAACCTGATCGACGGACGCTCCTTCGGCAGTGCCGGCGGCAGTTCATTCGGCTTGCAATGCAGCCTCGGCACGGCCTACAGCATCGCGCTCAACGCCGGGCAGAACGCCACGGGCGGTCAACGACGCATGATCAACTCAGGCGCCTACGTCGCTTACAACCTGTATCAGAACAGCGGCCGAACCCTGGCGTGGGGCGATGGCGGAGCCACAGGCACGGTGCTCTCGGGTACCGGCACGGGCAACAGCGAAGAAGTGATCGTCTACGGCCGAGTCCCGGCACAAACCACCCCCAGCCCAGGCACCTACACGGATACCGTACAGGTCACCATCGCCTGGTAATCACCACTCGCATCACCAAGAGGGTCTCGAACTCGCCAGGGAAGAATCGTCATGCCGCGCCTGATCGCCCTTCTACTCCTGCTGACTCCGGCAGCTCTGCCGGCGGTCGACAAGACCGCCACCATCGGCCTGAACGTCGAGGTGTTGCCGGCCTGCCAGGCAGGTAGCAGCAGTGGCTCGGGTATCAGCTTCGGTACGCTGGATTTCGGCACCCACCTCAGGCTCGACAACCTGCTCACCCGCGTCGGCCAGCCGGGAGCAGGCGCCCTACGCGTCAATTGCCAGCAGAGCATCCCCTACCGCGTGCTGATCAATGCTGGCTACAGCGGAACCACCAACACTCGGCAGATGGTCGGCCCCAGCTCGGCCGTGCTCACCTACAACCTCTACACTGGCGCAGACTACGTCACCGTCTGGGACAACAGCACGGGGGTCAGCGCCGTCGGCAATGGCCAGGATCAGTGGCTACCGATCTATGCCCGTGTGCCGGCGCAGAGCGCACCACCGCCCGGTAGCTACAGCGACACGCTGACCGTCACGGTGAGTTGGTGATGCCGTGCCGGAGCCAGTCACTCGGGGTTTCCAGCCTGTTCTGCCTGAGCGTCCTGGCCATGCACACCTTGCCTGCTCAGGGCGACACGGGCATCAACGACCTGATCGTCAGCCAGAGCTTCCAGATACGCGCGGAAATCGTGCCGGGGTGTTTGCTCGGCGCCGGTGGCAGCGACGCCACCTCGTTCGGCAGCATTTCGTTCGGCCAGATCAGCACCCTGCCAAGCAACCTGGACACCGCCAGCACACCGGGCAATGGCTCCATCGTGCTGCAATGTTCCCCAGGTACCGCTGTCACGATTGCGTTCAATGCCGGCCTCAATGCCAGCAGCGTCGGTGGCGGACGCTACCTCGCACGTGGTGCGGAGCGCCTGCGCTACCAGCTGTACCAGGACGCTGCACGCAACATCGTCTGGGGCGATGGCAACAACGGTGGCACGCGCATGAGCATCAACTTTCCCGTTGGCGGCGCCACGCAGACCTACACGGTCTATGCCCGCCTGTTCAGTGTCAGCCCGCTGCCGTCAGCCGGCATCTACACCGACACCATCACCGTGACCGTGAGTTATTGAGCCATGAGGACACACACCCTCTTCGCCTGCTGCCTGAGCCTGGCCGCATCGTTGGCCAGCCTGGCCACGCAGGCCGCCAGCTCCATCCTGATCTGGCCGATCAACCCGCTGATCGAAGCGGATCGACAGAAGTCCGCCGCGCTGTGGCTGGAAAACCGTGGGCAGGAGCCGGTGGATTTGCAGGTTCGCGTGCTGGCCTGGGAACAGGAGGGCTTCGAAGATCGCCTGACGCCGCAGAAGCAAGTGGTGGGCAGCCCGCCGATGGCAACGCTGCAGCCGGGCAAGCGGCAACTGGTCAGGCTGGTCAATCTAGAGCCGCCGAGCGCCGGCACACTGCGCACCTACCGTGTACTGGTCGACGAGGTACTGCCGCCGCAACCGCGCCCATCACAAGTGGGCGTGCAGTTCCAGATGCGCTACTCGGTACCCTTGTTCGTGGTCGGGCCTGGGGCCTATCTGGATGACGGCGCG
Organism: Pseudomonas berkeleyensis; assembly: GCF_014109765.1. Classification (NCBI taxonomy): domain Bacteria; kingdom Pseudomonadati; phylum Pseudomonadota; class Gammaproteobacteria; order Pseudomonadales; family Pseudomonadaceae; genus Pseudomonas; species Pseudomonas berkeleyensis. The sequence continues at coordinate 2,502,776 of NZ_CP059139.1, read as the reverse complement.
CGAGAAGCGCCAGGCCAGGGCCAGCCACTGGCTCCCGATCTACGCTACCGCGTCGTCGAAGGCAGCGATGGCATCTTCCTCAACCTGCGCAACCTCGGCCCCGCTCCGGCCCGGTTGTCCCAGGTCGATCTCTTGCGCGACAGCGGCAAGCAGCCACTGGCCGAAGGGCTTCTCGGGTATGTGCTGCCTGGCGCGCAGATGCGCTGGCCATTGCCAGCAGGCGTGCGCAGCGGCCGGGTGCAGGCGCGCATCAACGAAAGCCGACAAACGCAGACGCTGGCCTCTGAGTAGGTCGTTGGCGTTGCTGTTCCTGGCCGCGCTGCTGTCAGGCCGCTCAGCCCATGGCGATGATGCACAGCAGTTCGCCGAGGCCCAGTTGCTTTACCTGGAGTTGATCGTCAATGAACTGCCCAGCGGCAAGGTGGTGGAAGTGAGAGAGCATCAGGGCAGGCTGTTCGCCCAACGCGAAGACTTGCTCGCTGCGGGTGTACGCTTGCCCTCGGAGACAACGCCCTGGGTCGCACTGGATAAGATCGATGCCCTGCGCAGCGAGTATCAGCAAGACAGCCAGCGCCTGCTGCTCACCCTGCCCAGCGAATGGTTGCCGCATCAGCGCTTCGGCCCCAGCGGCCTGAGCGAGGCGATGGAAGCGCAGAGCGCACTCGGCGCCCTGTTCAACTATGACCTCTACTACAACCACACCGAGAACGCCGGCCATTACGCCAATACCTGGCTGGAACAGCGGGTGTTCGACGGTTTCGGCATGATTTCCAACACCGGCGTCCATCGCTACAGCTTCTCCGGGCCGGGCTATCGCGATGGCTACACCCGTTACGACACCACCTGGCGCTTCAACGACCAGCAACGCATGCTCAGCCTCAGCGGCGGCGACCTGATCACCGGCGCGCTGACCTGGAACAGCGCGGTGCGCGTGGGCGGGGTGCAGATTTCGCGCGATTTCTCGCTGCGTCCGGATCTGATCACCTACCCCCTGCCGCGTTTCGATGGCGATGCCGCCGTGCCCAGCACCGTGGATCTGTTCATCGACAATGCCCGCATCGGCCAGCAGGATCTGCGCCCCGGCCCCTTCACCCTCAACACCGTGCCTTACATCAGCGGCGCCGGCACAGCGACGCTGGTGACCACCGACGTGCTGGGGCGCCAGGTGTCCACCACGGTGCCGTTCTACGTGACCGACACTCTCCTGCGTCAGGGCCTTTCGGACTTTTCCCTGTCGGTCGGCAAGTTGCGCCGTAACTATGGCGTGGACGATTTTTCCTATGGTCGCCTGGTAGGCAGCGGCAGCCTACGCTACGGCCTGACCGACAGCCTCACCCTGGAAAGCCATGCCGAAGCCGGTGCAGGTCTCAGGCAGGCTGGCGTTGGCGCCACCGTCGGACTCGGCCTCATGGGTACGCTGACCGGCTCGGTCAGCCAGAGCAGCGGTATCGGTAACGGCCAGCAATACAGCCTTGGTTACAGCTACTACGCGCGGCGCTTCGGCATCACTGCGCAACGTATCCAGCGCACTTCGGACTATGCCGACCTCAGCGTCGCACACGCCCTGGACAGCGATTTGGCCGGCGGCCCGCTGAGCAAGACCCAGGATCAACTGACTTTCAGCTTCAGCCCCGAGAGATTTGGCTCCTTCGGTATCGGCTACTTCGCCAATGAAGAACACAACGGCAGCCGAACCCGTCTGCTCAACCTCTCCTGGTCACGCAGCCTATGGGGCAACAGCAGCTTCTTCGTATCCTTGAACCGCCAACTGGACGACGGCTCGCACGCCATTCAGGCTCAGTTGGTCATTCCCTTCGACCTGTACTCCACGCTGGCCACGGGCGTGGAGCGCGACAGCAACGGCAATCAACGGGTGCGCGCCAACTTCAGCCGCAACCCACCCAGCGATGGTGGCCTGGGTTGGAACCTCGGCTATGCCAGCGGCGACAGCGAATACCGTCAGGCCGACCTGACCTGGCGCACCCAGCATGCCCAAGTGCAGGCAGGCGTTTACGAAAACGACGGTATCACCACGCAATGGGGCGGTGTCAGCGGCTCGCTGGTGGCCATGCAGGGCCAGATGTTCGCCAGCAACCGGATCGACGACGCGTTCGTGCTGGTCAGTACCGAAGGCTATGCCGACGTGCCCGTGCGCTACGAACACCAACTGCTCGGCCGCACCGATTCAGCGGGTTACCTGCTGGTGCCCTGGGTGCCGTCCTACTACCCAGGCCAGTACGAAGTCGACCTGCTGGATCTGCCGAGCAACCTGCAATTGTCCGAAACCCAGAAGCGCATCGCCGTGCATCAGGGCAGCGGCGCACTGCTCGCCTTCCCCATGACCATGAGTCTGTCCGCCAGCATCCAGTTGGTCGACGACCAGGGACAGCCGCTGCCACGCGGCACCCAGGTTCTGCATCGCCCCAGCGGTCAACGCACCTACATCGGCTGGGATGGCCAGCTGTATCTCGAAGGACTGGCTCAGGACAACCAGTTGCAGGCGTTCCTGCCCGAGGGCAGCCAGTGCAGCAGTCGCTTCATGCTGGATGAGAGCGCCGTGGAAATGGCCGTGGTCGGCCCCCTGACCTGCCTGAAACAGGACGCCTCGCCATGATTCGCGGGCTGATCCTCACCCTGCTGCTCGGCGCTGCGTTGGCCAGTGTGCCAGCCTACGCGTGCAACACCTATACGGGAGGCGTGGTCAATCTGGGCAACGCCAACTCCCTGACCCTGCGCACCGTCCCCCAGCAAGCCGGCGCCGGCTCTGGCCTGTCCTGCCCCGGAGTGCTTCAGGTACTGGCCGGTGCCTACGTCAGGGTGACGCTGCAGAACACCGGAAGCCTGGCCCTGCAAGACGGCCAGGGCAATCAGATTCCCTTTCAGGTCTACCAGGACTCCGGTTACAGCCAGGCACTGGTGAGTGGCCAGCCGCAACAACTGAGCGCGATCAATCTGCTGGCCCTGGGTGGCAGCTCCACCGCCATTGGCCTGTTCTTCCGCACCAACCCTGGGCCCAATGTACCGGCCGGTACCTACACCGCCACCGTCACCTTGCGCTGGGATTGGGCGATCTGCACCGTCGGCGCACTCAACGTCTGTGCCTGGGATCGCAGCCCAGGGCTGACGCAGAACTGTGTGGTGATCTGTGGCGCCCCGACCAACTGGGGCACCGGCTCGCTCGCCACCGTGACCATCACTCTGGTAGTCAGCAAGGCCTGCCGCATCGACACGCTGCCTAACGTGGACTTCGGCGCCAACGCCCTGATCAGCCAGTTCAGCGCGCAGCAGCGCACCTTCGCCGTGACCTGCACCAATACCGAGGGCTACACGCTGAGCTTCGACAATGGGCAAAACTATCAGGCGCCCTGGCGGCGACTGAACAATGGTGCCGGCCAGTTCATCCGCTACAACCTCTACTACAGCTCCAGCAGCCTGATCTGGAACGCCGCCTCGCCGCTGACGGCCAGCGGCACGGGCAACTCGCAGAGTTTCACCTACCAGGCGATCCTCGATCCCACGCAGAGCAACGCACCGGTCGGTGTCTACACCGACAACGTGCTGCTGATCATCAGCTACTGAGGCCTTACCAGTAGATCACCAGCGTCGAGCCGGCATTCTCGACGGACTGCGTTGTCAACGACGTCGCCTCTGCATTCGGCGCCAATGGCAAGGGGCGTCCGTTCGGATCCTGCAGACGATAGGCCGCGTGCTCACAGTCATGCGCGGACAGGTACACGCCAGCCGCATCGCTTCGAGCAGCAATCTCGCAACGCTTGAGAATGGTCAGGCTGATCTGCAGCTGCCCGCTGATCTGTTCGGCAAACGACAGATTGGCAGTGACGCACAGCGCGGTGGCCACGAACCAGGCAAAGAGTCGATGAAACGGCATGAAGACGGTCTACGGTGAGGATGGCCTGCTGGGATAAAGGTCAAAATCCATCCGTAGAAACGGTCACGAGAGCAAGGAGCGACCGAATGTGGAGCAGAATAGAGTGATATCACCTTGAAATCACCCTGATTCCGATGAACGCCGGTTCAGGCCAATGCTTTCGCCACGAAGCGCTTACCCGGCGCGACGATCTGCTCCTGCGCAGTCACCAACGGCAGGTCACGCGCGCCGTCTGCGGTCTGCTCGACCAGCGCGTAGAGCGTTGCCGTGGCCAGCTCCAGCGCCTGCGGCAGTGCCTGCCCAGCCAGCAGGCGACCGAGCAGGGTCGCCGAGAACACATCGCCCATGCCGTTGGGCAACGGATGCAGAGCCAGACGCGGCGTGGTCACCAACCAGGCACCCTCGCCATTCACCGCCAACGTACCCAGCTCGCTTTCAGGGATATCCGGCGTCGCCAGACTGGTGACGATCACCACCTCCGGGCCGCGACCACGCAACTGCCGGGCGACCTTCACCGCCTCCTGCAGATTGGCTGGCTTCGAGCCTGTGAGCAGTTCGAACTCGAACTGGTTGGGCGTGATGATATTGGCGAAAGGAATTGCCTGATCGCGCAGGAAATCGGGAATCGCCGGATTGACGAACACGCCGCGCCCCACGTCGCCCATCACCGGATCGCAGAGGTAACGCAGCGCCGGGTTGTGCTGACGAATCTCGCCCACCGCCTCGAGAATCACTCGCCCCGTGTCGGCGTCGCCGAGGTAACCGGAAAGCACCGCGGAAAGGCGTGGCAGCACACCACGCTCACGCAGCCCCAGCAGCACTTCGCGCACATGCTCGGCGCCGAACACCTGGCCACGAAATTGCCCGTAGCCGGTGTGGTTGGAGAACTGCACGGTGTGAATCGGCAACACCTCGAAGCCCAGCCGTTGCAACGGGAAAACCGCCGCGGCATTGCCGACATGGCCCCAGGCGACATGCGACTGAATGGACAGGACGAGGGGCGGTAGCGTGGCGCTCATGGCGGTCTCTGCTGGCGGGATACGGTGGGCCGAGAATTATTCGTCATGCCACCTGCGCATGCCAAGCCCGAGGTGCACAGCGGTTTTGCCTTGCCATGAACATATGGATTTCCATATATTCGAAATCCCACATATATGACTTCACGCCCATGATCACTCCGACCGATGTGTTCAAGAGCCTGGCCGACGAAACCCGTGCCCGCGCCACCCTGCTCATCGCCCAGTTCGGCGAACTCTGCGTGTGCGAGCTGATGTGCGCCCTTGACGACAGCCAGCCGAAGATCAGCCGTCACCTCGCCCAGCTGCGCAGCAGCGGCCTGCTGCTCGACCGCCGCCAGGGCCAATGGGTGTATTACCGCCTGAACCCGCAGTTGCCCGCCTGGGTAGCCGAGCTGCTCCAGGTGACGCTCACGGCCAACACGGAGTGGCTCGCCAGCAACGCCTCCCGCCTGCAACACATGGATGGCCGCCCCGTTCGCACCCAGTCCTGCTGCTGACCCTACCGAGTAACCTCTCCAATGCTGATTGCCGCTGCCGTGTTCGTGTTCACCCTCGTGCTGGTCATCTGGCAACCCAGGGGGCTCGGTGTTGGCTGGAGCGCCAGCATCGGCGCGCTGATCGCCCTGGCCGTCGGCGCAGTGTCGCTGCACGACATCCCGCTGGTATGGAGCATCGTCTGGAACGCTACCGCTACCTTCATCGCCGTCATCATCATCAGCCTGCTGCTGGACGAGGCTGGTTTCTTCGAATGGGCCGCCCTGCACGTGGCGCGCTGGGCCAACGGCAGTGGCCATCGGTTGTTCTGCTTCTGCGTGCTGCTCGGCGCCGCCGTCTCCGCACTGTTCGCCAACGATGGTGCGGCGCTGATCCTCACGCCCATCGTCATGGCCATGCTGGTTCGCTTGCGCTTCTCGGCGGCCACCACCCTGGCTTTCGTCATGGCTGCCGGCTTCATCGCCGACACTGCCAGCCTGCCATTGGTGGTATCCAACCTGGTCAACATCGTCTCGGCCGACTATTTCGGTCTCGGTTTCGCCGAATATGCTGCGGTGATGGTGCCGGTGAACCTGGCCAGCGTCGCCGCGACGCTGCTCGTGCTGTTCCTGTTCTTCCGCCGCGACCTGCCGGCGCAATACGCCCTCGACGCGTTGCCGGAACCGGCCTCGGCCATCCGCGACCGTGCCACGTTCGTGGTGGGTGGGTGGACACTGCTCGGCCTGCTACTCGGGCTTTTCGCCCTGGAGCCGCTCGGCATTCCCGTCAGTGCGGTGGCCGCCGTCTGCGCGCTGCTGCTGTTCGTCGTCGCCGCCCGTGGCCAGCGCATCGCCACCCGGCGGGTGCTGCGTGAAGCGCCATGGCAGGTGGTGGTGTTCTCCCTCGGTATGTACCTGGTGGTCTACGGCCTGAAGAATGCCGGTCTGACCGACCTGCTCACGCAGGTGCTCGACGGCCTTGCGCAGCAGGGCTTGTGGACGGCGGCACTCGGCACCGGCCTGCTCTCGGCCCTGCTCTCCTCGGTGATGAACAACATGCCCAGCGTGCTGATCGGAGCACTGTCGATCCAGGCCAGCGGTGCCGAGGGGGTGATCCGCGAAGCGATGATCTACGCCAATGTCATCGGCTGCGACCTCGGCCCGAAGATCACCCCCATCGGCAGCCTGGCCACCCTGCTCTGGCTGCACGTGCTGGCCCGCAAGGGCATGCGCATCACCTGGGGTTACTACTTCCGAGTCGGCCTGCTACTGACCGCCCCGGTTCTGCTGATCACCCTTTCGGCCCTGGCCCTGCGCCTGAGCCTCTGACTACCGCCCGAGCGGCAGGAGCAAGCATGCGAGTCCTGTTCATGTGCACGGCCAACAGCTGCCGCAGCATCCTTTCCGAAGCCCTGTTCAACCACCTCGCGCCAGAAGGCTTCGAGGCGGTCAGCGCCGGCAGCTTTCCCAAGGGCCAGGTGCTGCCGCGCAGCCTCACCACCCTCGAACAGGCCGGCATCGCAACCACCGGGCTTAGCAGCAAGGGCAACGACGCCTTCGCCGACAACCCGCCGGATATCGTCATCACCGTGTGCGACAAGGCTGCGGGCGAAACTTGCCCGGTGTACTTCGGGCCGGCCCTGAAGGCCCACTGGGGCCTGCTGGATCCTTCCGAAGCGGCCGGAGACGAAGCCGCCGTGGACGCCGCCTTCCACGACACGCTGGCACAGATCGAGCGACGTTGCCGGGCCTTCCTCGCCCTGCCCTTCGCCACCCTCGACCGCGACACGCTGCAGCGCGAGCTCGACCGCATCGGCACACTCTGAAAGCAGGAAACACCATGACCGACACGCTCCCCAACCTCGATCTGTCCCTGTTCGACGCCAGCCCAGCTGCGCTGGTGCCCGGTGGTGACGCGCCGCGCATCCTGCTGCTCCACGGGTCGACCCGCGAACGCTCGTTCAGCCGCCTGCTGGTCGAAGAAGCGGCGCGCCTGCTCGAACACTTCGGTGCGCAGACACGCATCTTCGATCCATCGGGCCTGCCATTGCCGGACGACGCCCCCGTAGAGCATCCCAAGGTGCAGGAACTGCGTGAGCTGGTGCAGTGGTCGGAAGGCCAGGTCTGGTGCTCGCCGGAACGCCACGGCGCCATGTCGGCGGTGTTCAAGGCGCAAATCGACTGGATCCCGCTGGCACTTGGTGCGGTGCGTCCCACCCAGGGCAAGACGCTGGCGGTGATGCAGGTGTGCGGTGGCTCGCAATCGTTCAACGTGGTCAACCAGCTGCGCGTGCTCGGTCGCTGGATGCGCATGTTCACCATACCCAACCAGTCCTCGGTGCCCAAGGCCTTCATGGAGTTCGACGAGGCCGGCCGCATGAAACCTTCGCCTTACTACGACCGGCTGGTCGACGTCATGGAAGAACTGTTGAAATTCACCGTCCTGCTGCGTGGACACCAGGACATGCTCGTGGATCGCTACTCCGAGCGCAAGGAAAGCGCGGAGCAACTTTCAGCTCGGGTCAATCAGCGCTCGATCTGATCGCTGGCACTGCTGGGGGGAACGGTCGATAGCCTTGAGGGAAATCCCTCATTGCTGGACACAGGCCGCACTACTAGCCTGGACGTCACCAAACGTCTGATTCGAAGGAGAACCCCATGACCATCTCGCAGACCGACGACAAGCGCCCCACTCCCGATCCGGCAGAAGACAACGCCTTCTTCCCCTCGCCCTACTCGCTCAGCCAGTTCACCTCGGCGAAATCCGATCTCAGCGGCGCCGACTATCCCAGCCCATACCAGGGCGGACGCTGGAAGATCCTGCTGATCGGCGCCGACGAGCGTTATTTGCTGACCGACAACGGCACGATGTTCTCCACTGGCAACCACCCGGTGGAAACCCTGCTGCCCATGTATCACCTCGACAAGGCCGGTTTCACCTTCGATGTCGCCACCCTCTCCGGCAACCCGGTGAAATTCGAATTCTGGGCCATGCCATCCGAAGACAGCGAGGTACAGGGCCTGTATGGCAAATACCGCGACCGCTTCAAACGCCCACTCAAGCTGGCCGACGTCATAGCAAAAGCACTGGGCGAGGACTCCGACTACATCGGCGTATTCATCCCCGGCGGTCACGGTGCCCTGATCGGGCTGCCCGAAAGCACGGAGGTGAAAGAAGTGCTGCAGTGGGCGGTCGCCAACGACAAATTCATCATTTCCCTGTGCCACGGCCCAGCGGCACTTCTGGCGGCCGGCGTGGGTGAGTCGGCAGGTAACTACCCCTTCAACGGCTACCGCATCTGCGCATTTCCCGATGCCCTCGACGCCAAGACGCCCGACATCGGCTACATGCCGGGCCACCTGACCTGGAAGTTCGGCGAACGCCTGCAGGCACTGGGCGTAGAGATCGTCAACCAGGACATCTCCGGTGCGACGCACCAGGATCGCAAACTGCTGACCGGCGACAGCCCGCTGGCCGGCAACAACCTGGGCAAGCTCGCTGCGGCAGCATTGCTGCAAGCGGTCGCGACGAAGTGATGGACTCGCCAGCCGAGGCAGCCATGCGCGCCGTGCTCGACATCGAGGCGGCGCAAAGCCTGGAAGCGATCAAAGCGGCCGTGCGGGGTTTCGCCAATCCCCATGGCTATGATCGCTTCGTGCTGTTTTCCGCCTCGGCGGCGAGCGAAGAAATCATCGAGCGCATCCATTGGGTGGAAGGCAACTGGTTCGGTGACGGGCAACCCGTCGATGCCGAAACCTACATGCGGCGCTGCCCTGTCACGCGCCACCTGCTCGATGCGCGCGATGCCTTCTTCTGGATCAAGGTGCAGGAGCAGGACGGCGAACGCTATCGCGTGGTTCGCACGCCCAAAGGTGTCGGCGTCCAGGGTTTGCAGGTTCCGGTGTTCGGCCCACGTGGGCTGGAAGGCGCCATGAGTCTCGGCGGCATGCAGGTTGACGGTTCGCCACGGGTACGCCTGGGGCTCGGTTTGCTCGCCAACGCGGCGTTCTTCTGCGCTCGCAGATTGCTCGAGGCGCCCATGGACGACAGTCTCGGCAAGCTCACGCCGCGCGAGCGCGAAGTGCTGGCCTGGACAGCTGCTGGCCGGCGTCAGGCGGATATCGCGACGACACTCGGCCTGTCGGAGCGCACCGTGGAAAACCATCTGCGCTCGGCGCGCCGTCGCCTTGGTGTGACGACAACAGCGCAGGCCATCCGCACCGCCATTCGCAATGGCGAGATCGCTGGCTGAGCGCAGCGGGCGCTGCCAGCGCCGTGTGCGCAACAACACCTTTCTCCAAGCGGCACGCAGCCCTCCTGCCAGCGACCATTTGCCACCCAACTTCCCGGCACATCGATATTCAAAAATCGTATTTAACTCAATTCTTTAAATCCCATAGGGTATAAAGACCGGACCACCGGAGCCTCGATATTTCCACCGCTCCGTTGCGCCCTCATCCCGGTGCCGTTGCGGCACATCCACAAGATGAGGTTTGCATGACCAGTCCGATTACCCTTGAGGACAGCGACCAGGACGTCGCCCCAGCGCTACACCCCGCCGCCGTTCTCAGCACTGACGCCGAAGCCCTGCAGGCCGCACATGCCCTGGCAGAAGCGGCGCAGACAGAAGTCATCCTGCGCGACCGCGAACGCCGCCTGCCCTGGGAGCTGGTGGAACGGTTCACCGCCAGCGGCCTTGGCAGTATCGCCGTGCCGCGCGCCTTCGGTGGCCCGCAGCTATCCTACGTGACCATCGCCGAGGTGTTTCGCATCATCTCCGCGGTCGACCCGGCCCTGGGGCAGATTCCGCAGAACCAGTTCGGCCTCCTCGGCCTGTTGCAGGCCGGCGCCAGCCCCGAGCAACAAGGGCGCCTGTTCGCCAGCGTGCTGGCCGGCTGGCGTATCGGCAACGGCGGCCCCGAACGGGGCAGCAAGCACACCCTGGACATCCAGGCGCGCCTGGTGAAACGCGACGGCCGCTGGTTATTCAGCGGCGAGAAGTTCTACTCCACTGGCGCCCTCTTCGCCCACTGGATCGCCAGCAAGGCGCTGGACGAACAGGGCCGGCCGTGGCTGGCCTTCATCCAGCGCGGGCGCGCCGGATTGCGCATCGTCAACGACTGGTCCGGCTTCGGTCAGCGCACCACCGCCAGCGGCACCGTACTGCTCAACGAGGTGGAGGTCGACGAGAACAACCTGATTCCACTCTGGCCGCTGGCCGACAAACCGAGCATCCAGGGCGCCTTCTCGCAACTGATCCAGGCCGCGATCGACCTCGGCATCGCCGATGGCGCCCTGCGTGATGCCGTCGCCTTCGTCCGCGACAAGGCACGGCCGTGGCTCGATGCAAAGGTCGAGCGTGCCGGTGACGACCTCTATGTGATCGCCGATGTTGGCCGCCTGCAGATCGAACTGCACGCCGCCGAAGCGCTGCTGCACAAGGCCGGGCGCGTGCTCGACGAAGTCGCCGCCGCCCCCATCGATGCCGACGCCGCCGCCCGTGCCTCCATCGCGGTGGCCGAAGCCAAGGCGCTCACCACCGAGATCTCGCTGACTGCCAGCGAGAAGCTGCTGGAACTGGCCGGCAGCCGCGCCACCCTGGCCGAGTTCGGCCTCGACCGCCACTGGCGCAACGCGCGCACCCACACCCTGCACGACCCAGTGCGCTGGAAGTACCACGCCGTCGGCGCCTGGCACCTGAACCAACGTCACCCTGCCCGCCATTCCTGGATCTGAGCCATGAACGCACCGCTGACCAATACGGTGGCGCTGATTCGCAGCGACGCCGAAGCCCTCGGCGTGGCCGAAGCCCTGGCCCAGGTACTGAGCCCTGGCAGCGCCGAACGCGACCGCGAACGGCGCCTGCCACACAGCGAGCTGGAACTGTTCAGCCACTCCGGCCTGTGGGCCATCAGCGTGCCCAAGGCCTTTGGTGGCGCGGGTGTCTCCAGCATCACCCTGGCCAAGGTCATCGCCCGTATAGCCCAGGCCGATGCCTCGCTCGGGCAGATTCCGCAAAACCACTTCTATGCCCTGGAAGTGCTACGCATCAACGGCAGCGAAGCACAGCAACATCGCCTCTACGGCGAAGTGCTGGCCGGCAAGCGCTACGGCAATGCCCTGGCCGAACTCGGCACCAAGACGGCGCTGGATCGCAACACGCGGCTGAGCCGCGATGGCGAGCACTATCGCGTCAACGGGCGCAAGTTCTACGCCACCGGTGCGCTCTATGCGCAGCGTATTCCTACCCTCGCGGTGGACGATGAGGGCCGCGGCCAACTGGCCTTCATCCCGCGTCAGGCGGCCGGCCTGCAAGTGATCGATGACTGGAGCGGCTTCGGCCAGCGCACCACCGGCAGTGGTTCGGTGGTACTCGACAACGTGCCGGTGGACGCCGACGACGTGGTGCCGTTTCAGAGCGCCTTCGACCGTCCGACCACCGTCGGCCCTTTCGCCCAGTTGTTGCATGCGGCCATCGACACGGGCATCGCCCGTGCGGCCTACGAAGACCTGCTGCAGTTCGTCCGTCACAAGTCGCGCCCATGGATCGACGCCGGCATCGACAAGGCCAGCGACGATCCACTGACCCAGCAGGAAATCGGCCGTCTGGTGATTCGCCTGCACGCCAGCGAAGCGCTGCTGGAGCGTGCAGGCGAATTCGTCGACCGCGCCCAGGCTGCGCCAGATGAACACAGCGTCGCCGCGGCCTCGATCGCCGTGGCCGAAGCGCGCGCCATCAGCACCGAAGTCTCGCTGCTGGTTTCCAGCAAGCTGCTGGAGCTGTCCGGCAGCCGCGCCACCCTGGCCGAATTCGGCCTCGACCGTCACTGGCGCAACGCGCGCACCCACACCCTGCACGACCCGGTGCGCTGGAAGTATCACGCCATCGGCGATTACGTGCTCAACGAGCGACTACCACCGCGCCGGGGGACGATCTGATGGCCAGGGAAATCCTCCTCAACGCCTTCAACATGAACTGCATCGGGCATATCCATCACGGCCTGTGGACGCACCCGCGCGACCGCTCGACGAACTTCAACCAGTTGAGCTACTGGACGGAACTGGCCCAGTTGCTCGAACGCGGGCTGTTCGACGGCCTGTTCATCGCCGATATCCTTGGTGTCTACGACGTCTACCAGAACGGAATCGACCTGCCGTTGCAGGAGGCCATCCAGCTGCCGGTCAACGACCCGCTGCTGCTGGTCTCGGCCATGGCCGGCGTGACCCGGCACCTGGGGTTCGGCGTGACCGCCAACCTCAGCTACGAGGCGCCCTACCCATTCGCCCGACGCCTATCGACCCTCGACCATCTCACTCAAGGGCGCATCGGCTGGAACATCGTCACCGGCTATCTGGACAGCGCGGCCAAGGCCATGGGCCAGCCACAGCAGGTCGAGCACGACCGTCGTTACGACCAGGCCGACGAGTACCTGGAAGTGCTCTACAAGCTGCTCGAAGGCAGTTGGCAGGACGATGCCGTGCTGGCTGACCGCGAGCGACGCGTCTACGCCCAGCCCGGCAAGGTGCACAAGGTGCATCACCAGGGCGAGTTCTATCAGGTCGAGGGCTATCACCTCAGCCAGCCGTCGCCGCAGCGCACGCCGTTGTTGTTCCAGGCCGGCTCATCTACACGCGGCCTGCGCTTCGCTGGCGAGCATGCCGAGTGCGTGTTCATCGGCGGCAACGAGCATGCGGCAGTACGCGCCCAGGTCGACAAAGTGCGCGCCAGCGCCGTGGCGGCCGGACGCGCGGCCGAGGGCATCAAGGTGTTCATGGGCATCGCCGTGATCGTCGCGCCGACCGAAGCCGAGGCCCGCGACAAGCACGCCGAGTACCTGCGCTACGCCAGCCCGGAGGCCGGCATCGCGCATTTTTCCAGTTCCACCGGTATCGACCTGGCCGCCTTCGACCTGGATGAGCCGATCCACGCACGCAAGACCAACGCCATCGAGTCGGTGGTCAAGACCTTCAGTGGCTGGACCAAACGCCGCCTGCTGCAGCAGCACGCCCTCGGCGGCCGCTACCCGCTGGTGGTCGGCTCGCCGGAGCAAGTGGCCGAACAACTGATCGCCTGGATCGACGCCACCGGCCTGGACGGCTTCAACCTGACACGCATCGTCACCCCGGAAAGTTACGCCGACTTCATCGACCTGGTGATTCCCGAGCTGCAACGCCGTGGCCGCTACAAGACCGCCTACGCAGACGGCGCCCTGCGCCACAAGCTGTTCGGCCAGGGCCCGCGTCTGCCGTCCGAGCATCCCGGTGCCGCCTGGCGCGACCCCGCCCGCCTGGAGCACCAGCACAGCATCACCCACGAACTGCGAGGCCTCAGCAGCAACGCGCTGAGCCTGCTCTGAACCCCTACAAGGAGGCCATCATGCTCAAGACCCTGAAAACCCTGACCCTCGGCACCCTGCTCGCCGCCAGCACCCTGGCCCAGGCCGAGCCGGCCCTGAAACTCGGCACCACCGCCGCTTTCGCGCCACCGCTGGAAGTGGCCGTGGCCGAGGCAAAGAAACAAGGGCTGGAAGTCGAACTGATCGAGTTCACCGACTGGATCGCGCCCAACGTCAGCCTGGCCAATGGCGACATCGACGTGAACTACTTCCAGCACATTCCCTTCCTGGAAAACGCCAAGTCCGAAGGTGGCTACGACCTGGTGCCAGTGGCGCGCGGCGTGCTCAACAACGTCGGCCTGTACTCGAAGAAGCACAAGGACTTCTCCACCCTGCCGGACGGCGCCAAGGTGGCCATCGCCAACGACCCGATCAATGGCGGGCGTGGCCTGCAACTGCTGCGCAAGGCCGGGCTGATCGAGCTCAAGCCGGACGTCGGCTACAAGGCCACCCTGGACGACATCACCGCCAACCCGAAGAACATCCGCATCATCGAGCTGGAAGCCGTGCAACTGGTGCGTGCCCTGGATGAAGTGGACGTGGCCCAGGGCTACCCACACTACATCCGCCTGGCCGGCACCCATGACCCGGAGTCGGCGCTGCTGTTCGACGGCCTGGACAACCCTGAATACATCATCCAGTTCGTCGCCCAGCCGGCCAAGGCCCAGGACGCCCGCCTGCTCAAGTTCATCGACATCTACCAGCACTCGCCGGCCGTGCGCGCGGCGCTGGACAAGGCCCACGGCAAGCTCTACCAGCCAGGCTGGGAAAGCTGACATGAGCGGTTTCGACCCACATCTGCAGCAAGCCGCACAGGCCAGCCAGGCCGTCGACACGCACCTGCGCTTCGACAATCTGGGCAAGGCCTACGACGGTGCCAATGGCCCGGTGCAGGCGCTGCGCGATATCGACCTGGCGATCTCGCGTGGCGAAGTGTTCGGCATCATCGGCCGCAGCGGCGCGGGCAAGTCCTCGCTGCTGCGCACCATCAACCGCCTGGAGCAGCCCAGCAGCGGCCGCGTGCTGATCGACGGTATCGACATCGCGCAGTATGACGAAGATCAGCTGGTCGCCCTGCGTCGGCGCATCGGCATGATTTTCCAGCACTTCAACCTGATGTCGGCCAAGACCGTGTGGCAGAACGTCGAGCTGCCACTGAAGGTCGCCGGTGTACCGCGCGAAGCACGCCAGCGCAAGGTGCGCGAACTGCTCGAACTGGTCGGCCTGCAGGACAAGCACGCGGCCTATCCGGCGCAGCTTTCCGGCGGGCAGAAACAACGCGTGGGAATCGCCCGCGCCCTGGTGCATGACCCGCAGATATTGCTCTGTGACGAAGCCACCAGCGCGCTCGACCCGGAAACCACCCAGTCGATCCTCGGCCTGCTGCGTGAGATCAACCAGCGCCTGAACCTGACCGTGGTGCTGATCACCCACGAAATGACGGTGATCCGCGAAATCTGCGACCGCGTGGTAGTGCTGGAACAAGGCGAAGTGGTCGAGCAAGGGCCGGTGTGGCGCGTCTTCGGCGCACCACGCCACGACGTGACGCGCACCCTGCTCGCGCCGCTGCAGCATGCCCTGCCGGCACGCCTGCAAGCGCGTCTGCGCAGCGAACATGAACAGGCTGACGACGAGCTGATACTGCGCCTGCACTTCACTGGTAGCGGCCTGGAGCCTGACCTGCCCGCCATCGGCGCGGCACTCGGCGGCCGGGTGAAACTGCTCGACGCCAGCCTCGAGCAGATCCAGGGCCATGCGGTAGGCCACCTGATCCTCGCCGTCGGCCAATCGCCGTTCGCTCACCCCACCCTGCTCGACAACGCACGGCCACTGGCCGATCACCTGGAGGTACTGGGTTATGTCGCTGCTGCTTGATCGCCTCTGGCAAGGTTTGCTCGACACCATGCTGATGGTCGGCGTGTCATCGTTGCTGGCACTGCTGGCCGGTATCCCGCTGGCGGTGTTTCTGGTCACCAGCAGCAAGGGCGGCATCTTCGAGGCGCCACGGCTGAACCAGGTGCTGGGCGCCATCGTCAACCTGTTCCGCTCGATCCCTTTTCTGATCCTGATGGTGGCGCTGATTCCCTTCACCCGCCTGATCGTCGGCACCACCTACGGTGTCTGGGCGGCGGTGGTGCCGCTGACCATCGCCGCCACGCCGTTCTTCGCACGCATTGCCGAGGTCAGCCTGCGCGAGGTCGACCACGGCCTGATCGAAGCCGCCCAGGCCATGGGCTGCCGGCGCTGGCACATCGTCTGGCACGTGCTGCTGCCCGAGGCCCTGCCGGGCATCGTCGGCGGTTTCACCATCACCCTGGTGACCATGATCAATTCCTCGGCCATGGCCGGCGCCATCGGTGCGGGCGGTCTCGGCGACCTGGCCTACCGCTACGGTTACCAGCGTTTCGACAGCCAGGTGATGCTCACCGTGATCGTCGCCCTGGTGGTGCTGGTCAGCCTGATCCAGTTCAGCGGCGACCGCCTGGCCAAGCGCCTCAACCACCGCACCTGATCTTTCACCCAATCCACAATACGCATCGGAGATGCAATGAAAAAACGTAGTCTGCTCACTCTGAGCATTGCCTTGATCACCACCTGCTCCAGCGCCCTCGCCGGCCCCATTCTCGACCGTGTGCAGCAGCGCGGCGAAGTGGTGGGCGTACTGATGGAAAACTACCCGCCCTTCTCCTTTCTCAACGAGCAGAACCAGCTCGATGGTTTCGACGTGGACATCGCCAAGGCCGTAGCCGAGCGCCTGGGCGTGAAGCTGCGTCTGGAAACGCCGTCCTGGGACGTGATCGCTGCCGGCCGTTGGGGCGGTCGCTATGACGTGTGCATCTGCTCCATGACGCCGAGCCAGGCACGCGCCGAGGTCTTCAATTTTCCGCTCAACTACTACGCCTCGCCCGCTGTCATCGTGGTCAACGCCAAGGATGAGCGCATCCACAGCGGCAAGGATCTGAACGGCAAGAAGGTCGGCGTGATCACTGCATCCACCTACGAGAGCTACCTGCGCAAGGATCTGGTGATCGAAGGTGCCGAAGACCAGAAGATCGACTACCCCTTCGACCAGGTGCAGATCGCGCCCTACGACAACGAGACCGTTGCCTTCCAGGATCTCGCCCTCGGTGCTGGCGTGCGCCTGGACGCCATGGTCACCAACCTGGTGACCGCCAAGGAGCGCATCGCTGCCGATCCCCGCTTCAAGGTGACCGGCGAGGTGTTGTATGCCGAACCCAATGCCGTGGCCACCGAGAAAGGTGATGCGGAATGGGACGCCAAGTTGGTCGAGATATTCGCAGCACTCAAACAGGACGGCACCCTGGCGAAGATCTCGCAAAAATGGATCGGTGCCGATATCAGCCAATGACCGCCTTCCCTCAACCACCCCGCCCGCCGCGCCTCGCGGCGGGCATCCTGTCCGCTCTGCCACGTTTCTTCGGTTTTCGCGTACGCCTGTACCTGACCTGGGCCGTGTTGCTGGCCCTGTGCGTCGCGTTCTTCCTGACCTTCGATCTGAAGTTCTCGGTGATCGTCGACAAGTGGCCAAACCTGGTGGGCATCAAGCTGGGGCCCAACGGTTTCCTCCAGGGCGCCGCATTGACCCTGTTTCTCAGCGTCTGCTCGATCGTCGTGTCAGTACTGCTGGGCTTTCTCGCCGCGCTGGCACGCCTGTCATCCAGCGCCGTGGCTTTCGGTATCGCGACCTTCTATGCCTCGTTCTTCCGTGGCACACCGCTGTTGATCCAGATCCTGCTGATCTACCTCGGTCTGCCGCAAATAGGCCTGGTACCCGGGGCGATCACGGCAGGCATCCTGGCCCTGTCACTGAACTACGGCGCCTACCTGAGCGAGATCTTCCGCGCCGGCATCCTCGGTGTCGCCCGCGGCCAACGCGAGGCCGCGTTGGCACTGGGCATGCGGCGCAGCGTGATCTTCTGGCGCATCGTACTACCCCAGGCCATGCGCACCATCCTGCCGCCCACTACCAACCAGTTCATCTCCATGCTCAAGGACTCCTCGCTGGTCTCGGTGATGGGGGTCTGGGAAATCATGTTCCTGGCCCAGTCCTACGGGCGTTCGTCGTACCGCTACATCGAGCTGCTGACCACCGCCGCCGTCATCTACTGGCTGCTGTCGATTGGCCTGGAACTGATCCAGGCCCGGCTGGAGCGGCACTACGGCAAGGGCTTCCAGGAGCGGCGCTAGTTTTGTACCAGCCACCGAGTGCCGCGCAGACGTAGGGCGCGCCGTGCGCACCAGGCCAGCACCGCGGTATTTCCGGTGCGCACAGCGCACCCTACCCGGAGCACCAGAGCAGCCGCGACCTCCGCAGCCGGCAGCACGGCGTTGCCGGCCCGCACCATAATTGATCAATAGAGAGTTTTCATGTCCGATCCAACTCCCCTGCTCTTCGGCCTCTACGAACAAGCCAGCGTCGGCTGTGGCGGCGCGCCCAGCCTGTGGACGCATCCGGCCGACGAACGCCTGGGCATCAACACCCTGAAATTCTGGTCGAACCAGGCACGCATCGCCGAACAGGCCAACCTCGACCTGTTCTTCTTCGCCGATGTGCTGGGCCTCTATGACGTGCATGGCGGTAATCACGACGCCGCGCTGAAATGGGCCGTGGAGGCGCCCGCCAATGACCCACTGCTGCACATCCCGGCCTTGGCCACGCTGACCGAACACCTCGCCTTCGGTGCGACGGTCAGCACCACCTACGAACACCCGTTCAGCCACGCACGGCGCTTCAGCACACTGGATCACCTGAGCGGCGGGCGCATCGGCTGGAACATCGTCACCTCCTACCTGACCAGCGCCGCGCGCAACTTCGGGCTGGATCGGATGATCCGCCACGATGACCGTTACGAGCGCGCCGAAGAGTTCATGGACGTGGTCTACAAGCTCTGGGAAGGCAGTTGGGCCGATGATGCCGTGGTCGCTGACAAGGCCAGGCAGCTTTACGCCCGTGGCGAGCGGGTACGCCCGATCAACCACGAAGGTGCTCACTACCGGGTCGCCGGGCCGCACCTGACGGCGCCCTCGCCACAACGCAGCCCACTGCTGATCCAGGCTGGCTGGTCGGGCCGCGGCCGGCAGTTCGCCGCCAAGCATGCCGAGCTGATCTTCACCGCCAAGTCAGACCCGCTGGAGATCCGCGCCGGCCTCGATGACATCGCCCGCCAGGCGGTGGCCAACGGCCGCGCCGCCGATGACGTGAAGTCGCTTACCGTATTGCGGATCGTCACCGCGCCCACGGCCATCGAGGCGCAGCGCAAATACGATCAGTTGCAGAGCAACTATCACCTGCAGGCGCAACTGGTCAGCTACGCCGGCGACACCGGCATCGATATCGACCGCTACGCCGACAACGAGCCGCTGACCACCCATACCGAAGGCATGACCTCCTACGTGATGCGTCCCGATGGTAGCGGCAAGCCGCTGACCGCTGGCGATGTGCGTCAGCGCTTCGCCAGGGTCACCCGCGGCAGCGACCTGATTCTGGTCGGCACACCGGCCCAGGTTGCCGAGAAGATCGAGGAACACGCGCGGGTTTCCGGCACCACCGGCTACATGCTCAACCCGCTGATCAGCCCCGGCACGCTGAGCGACTTCGCCGAACTGGTGGTACCCGAGTTGCAGAAACGTGGGCTCTACCGAACCGCAGCGCAAAGCGGCACCTTGCGCTCACGGCTGCGGGGTGACAGAGCCGATCATCTGCCAGGCAATGCTTACGGTGCTCGCTTCAGGTTCACTCAGAACTGATTGCCCGAACGAAGAAAAACCCGCCCAGCTTGCGCCGAGCGGGTTTCAACGATGATCCAACGACAGGTGGCACCGCACGATGATTGATTGCTTGGCGTGTTGCTCGAGAGTGGAGCTCAACGCAATCGCGGCACGCTAAAAACCGAGTGCTAACCCTGCACGCAACCCCACTCAACCCGATTGCGCCCCTGCGCCTTGCCCCGGTACAACGCGACATCCGCCTGCTGCAGGCACTCATCGAACACCTGCGCGCTGGTGAATTCATCCGCAACGCCAATGGTCGCCGTGCAGCGAATCGGCTGCTTCACGCCAATGCCGGACACTTCGCAGTGTTCAATCGCCGCCCGCGTACGCTCCGCCAGTTGCAGCACACCGGCCCTGTCCGTATCCAGGGCGATGATCACGAACTCTTCACCGCCCAACCGGCAGATCAGATCGCCCTGTCGGGCGGTGGCCTTGAGGACGTCGGCAACACGCATCAGGACGAGGTCGCCGACGTTATGGCCATGGGTGTCGTTGATGCTCTTGAAGTGGTCGATATCCACGATCAGCAGGTAGGCCGGCCCGGCCGTGCGCGAGCGGAAGTGCGCCTCCAGGGCATCCATCAACCCGCGCCGGTTCAGCAGGCGGGTCAGCGGGTCATGGGCCGCCAGGCTGCGCAGTTCATCAGTAAGGCGGCGCAGCACCAACCATACCGCGCAAGGCGGCAGCACGGTCGCCAGGAACGACATGTAGATGTAGAAGATCTTCTGGAAGCCGCTGCTCATGTCGATGGCAGCCAGGCCGTCATCGAGGATCAGGGCGAATTTCGCGGCGTTGAGTATGCAGATGCCAACGATCAGCACGGCGAACACCATCATTTCCACGCTCAGATCCCTGGCGTAGCTGCGGCTGCCATGCAGCGCCACCACGGTCATGCTCAGAAAAAGAAGCGCACAAATGGCTGCCAGTAACGCATGACGGGCCTCGTTTCCAAACAACGACTGCACCAATATCTGCAGCACCGTGTAGCTCGTGGCAAGTACGAGCAGTGGCTGCAAAACGGTGGTTGGTCGGTCAAAAAAACGCATGGCTCCGAGAACATAAGCAACGGGAGCACAGAGTGTCAGTGTATGGCTGGCGACACTTATGATCCCCCACTCCATCGCGTCGTTGAGCAGTTGCAGGATATAAGCGAGCCCGAGCAGCAGGTTGCCCAGGGCGAAGACTTCCATGCCCATTTTCTTGTCGTTCAGCCGGGTGCTGATCAGCAGGAACATCACGCAAAAACACAATAGATGCACGCAGAGCATGCCGAGAATAACGGTGGTGGTCATGGGATTCGCGTAAGTGGGAGGGACAGCAATAGCAGTCTTGCAAGAACGATTGATGGAGACGCCCGCAGTACCGAATCCCTTCGGCGCTCCTCGTGTATCGGCATGGCAATTTAATACTGCAGACCCTAGTCACAGAAAACTGAGGAAACAATGAACTGGGGATATGGGGCGATGGTGGCTGGTTTTCGATTGGCTGCAGTTTTTTGCTGGTTCCAGAGCATTCGCGGACAAGTCCGCACCCACAATGGACTGGCCGCGTTCGGCAGATAAAGATGAATCGGCCTAGGCAAAAAGAAACCCGCGCGGTGCTGTCCGGGCGGGTTTGCTTTTGTGCTGTGCCTACCGTGGCAACTTACCTGTTCACTCGATCTGCGCCCCCGACTCCTTGGCCACCTTGCCCCAGCGCACCCGGTCTTCACGGATGATGCGGGCGAACTCTTCGGGGGTGGTGTATTCCACGGTGATGCCGTTCTGGCCGAAGCGCTCGGCGGTCTGCTCGGATTTGGCGATGGTGCCGATCTCCTGGTTCAGACGCTCGACGATGGCCGGCGGCGTCTTGGCCGGTAGGACGATGCCGAACCAGCCGGAGGTTTCCAGCCCCGGCAGGCCTGCTTCGGCGGCGGTCGGAACATCCGGCAGCAGCGGCGAGCGCTGGGCGCTGGTCAGGGCCAGGCCGCGAACTTTGCCGCCCTGGATCTGCGGCGCGAGGATGGTCAGGGTGTCTACCGCCACATCCACTTCCCCCCCAAGCAAGGCGGTCACGGCCGGCGCGCTGCCCTTGTAGGGCACGTGCAGCAGGTCGATACCGGCCAGGCTCTTGAACAACTCACCGGACAGGTGGCATAGCGTGCCGTTGCCGCAGGAGGAATAGCTGATCGCCCCCGGCTTGGCTTTGGCAGCGGCGATCAGACCTTGCAGGTCGGTCACATCCAGATTGCCGTTGACGGCGATGACGTTGGGAATCGACGCCACCACCGAGACCGGGGCGAAGGATGTTTCCGGATCGAAGCGCAGGTTATCGGCCAGGTTCGGCAGGATGGTCAGTTGCCCGGCGGTGGCCAGCGACAGGGTGTAGCCATCCGGCTTGGCCTTGGCCGCAGCCTCGGCGGCGATGGCGGTACCGGCGCCCGGTTTATTGTCCACCACCACCGGCTGGCCGAGGGCGCTGGACAGCTGGTCGGCATAGTAGCGACCGATGGTGTCGGCACCGCCACCGGGCGGGAACGGAATGATCAGGGTCAGCGGTTTGCTCGGCCAGGCGGCTTCGGCCTGGGCCAGCACCGGCGATAGGGCCAGGCCAGCGAGCAGTAGGCCGGCACCGAGTTTACGTAGCGTGAAACGGGACATGGGCAGCTCCTTGCGCTCAGTCGAAGGTGATATGGGATTGCTTGACCACCTCGGCGTACTTGGCCGAGTCACTGGCGATCTGCTCGGCGAAGACCTGTGGGGTCGACGGCCAGGCAGTCAGGCCCTGAGCCGCCAGTTTTTCCTGCACGGCCTTGGAGGCGGCGGCCTTGGCGATCTCGTCGTTGAGCCGTTCGATCACCGCAGCCGGGGTGGCGGCTGGCGCGCTGAGACCGAACCAGGAAGTGACTTCGAAACCGGGGTAACCCAGTTCGGCGACGGTAGGCACTTCAGGCAACAGCGGCGAGCGTTCGCGTGAGGCGATGGCCAGGCCCTTGAGTTTGCCGGCCTGAATCTGCGGCGCGAGGATGGTCAGGGTGTCCACCGCCAGGTCAACGTTGCCGCCTAGCACCGCGCTCACTGCTGGAGCACTGCCCTTGAACGGCACGTGCAGCAGGTCGGTGCCGGTGGTCAGGCGCAGGTATTCGCCGACCAGGTGGACGATGGTGCCGCTGCCGCTGGAGGAGTAGGACAGCTCGCCCGGCTTGCTCTTGGCCAGGGCAACCAGCTCCGGCAGGGTCTTCACCGGCACCTTGTCATTGGCGGCAACCACCAGGCCGGTGTAGGCCAGCAGCGAGACCGGAGCAAAGGCGGTCTGCGGGTCGAACTTGAGGTTGTCGACGATATGCGGCAGCACGGTCAACTGGCCGGTGGGCACCAGCGACAGGGTATAGCCATCGGGCTTACTGGCGGCGACGAACTCGGCGGCGATGGCCGTGCCGGCGCCAGGTTTGTTGTCCACCAGCACGGTCTGGCCCAGCGACTGGGTGAGCGCGTCGGCGTAGATGCGCGCCACGGTATCGGCGGCGCCGCCCGGCGGGTACGGCACGACGATCTTCACGGCCTGGCTGGGCCAGTCAGCGGCACTGACGGCCAGGGACGCGGACAGCGTGGCCAGCGCCAGCAGGCGCTTGATAAAGGGTTTTGCAGACATCTTGTTGGTTTCCTTAGTGGTTCACGAGGGCAGAGAACGGCTATGTCCGGTTTGCTGACGTGCCTCTGTAGGAGCGGCTTCAGCCGCGAAATTCGCGGACAAGTCCGCTCCTACAGCTCAGGCTGCAATCGACTGGAGGCATAGCCTTGTAAAACCCTGACTGGCGTGAGCAGAACCGTTGGCGGCGCCGTGTTGCACGTATGTCCGGGGATGAAAGAAATCGCTCAGTTTTCTTCGCTGAAGGCCACCTGGCGCGTAGCCCGCAGACGCGGCAGGCACATGATCAGGATCAGCCCGACGGCGAGCAGCAGCAGGGTCAGGCTCAGCGGACGGGTGAAGAACACACTGGGGTCGCCACGTGACAACAACATGGCGCGGCGCAGGTTCTCCTCCATCATCGGCCCAAGGATGAAACCCAGCAGCAGTGGCGCCGGCTCGCAGCGCAGCTTGATCAGCAGGTAACCGAGCAGGCCGAAGGCCACGGTGAGCAGCACGTCGAACAGGCTGTTGTTGACGCTGTAGACGCCGATGCAACAGAACAGCAGGATCGCCGGATACAGCAGGCGGTATGGCACCGACAGCAGCTTCACCCAGATGCCCACCAAAGGCAGGTTGAGCACCAGCAGCAGGACGTTGCCCACCCACATGCTGACGATCAGCCCCCAGAACAACTCGGGGCGCTCGGTGATCACCTGCGGACCGGGCACGATGCCGTGGATCATCATGGCGCCGACCATCAGCGCCATCACCGCATTGGACGGCAGGCCCATCACCAGCAGCGGAATGAACGAGGTCTGCGCGCCGGCGTTGTTGGCCGACTCGGGGCCGGCGACGCCCTCGATGGCGCCCTTGCCGAAGCGCTCGGGCTCCTTGGCCAGGCGTTTTTCCACCATGTAGGAGGCAAACGCGCTGAGCATCGCCCCGCCACCTGGCAGGATGCCGAGCACCGAGCCGAGGCCGGCGCCACGCAGCACCGGTTTCCAGGCGCGGCGGTAGTCGTCGCGGTTGGGCAGGATACGTCCGATACGCTTGAGCAATGGCGTGCGCGACTCGTCGCGCTCCAGATTGGCGATGATCTCGCCGATGCCGAAAATGCCCATGGAGATGACCACGAAGTCGATACCGTCAGCCAGTTGCGGCAGGCCGAAGGTGAAGCGCTCCGCGCCGGAGTTCACATCCACCCCGACCAGCCCCAGCAATAGACCGAGCAGGGTCATGGCCAGCGCCTTGATCAAATCGCCCTGGGCCAGCACCACCGCAGCCACCAGGCCGAGCAACATCAGCGAGAAGTATTCCGCCGGGCCGAAACGCAGGGCGAATGCCGACAGTGGCGCAGACGCCGCCGCCACCAGCAGGATGGCCAGGCTGCCAGCGACGAAGGAGCCGATGGCGGCAATCCCCAGCGCTGCGCCCGCCCTGCCCTGGCGTGCCATGGCGTGGCCATCCAGACAGGTGACCACCGAAGACGATTCGCCGGGTAGGTTGACCAGGATCGCCGTGGTCGAACCGCCGTACTGGGCGCCGTAGTAGATGCCCGCGAGCATGATCAACGCCGCTGCTGGCGGCAGCCCGTAGGTGATCGGAAGCAGCATGGCGATGGTCGCCACCGGCCCCAGCCCCGGTAGTACGCCGACCAGGGTGCCGAGGGTGACGCCGATCAGGCAGTACAGCAGGTTCTGCCAGGTCAGCGCGGCGTCGATGCCGATGGCGAGGTTGGCCAAGAGATCCATCGAGCCTCCTCAGACCGGCAGCACGGGCAGTTGCAAACCCAGGCCCCAGGCGAATACCAGCCCACCGAAACCGGCGAGCGCCAGGCCCAGCGCAACCTGCTCGCCGAGACGTACCTGCGGCCTCGCGTAGCCGCTAAGCAGGGTCATCGCCAGGGTCGCCAGCAGCAAGCCCAGCACCGGCACCAACAAGGCGAAGGCCAACACACCGGCGGCGATGAACAGCGCCGGGCGCAACACGAACAGCGACTCCAGCGCATCACGCTCGACCAGGCGCCAGGACAGGCTGCGCAATACGATCACGGCACCGAGCAGCGTCAGCGCAACGCACACCAGCAAAGGGAAATAGCCCGCGCCCATGCGCATGGCGCTGCCCAGCGGATAGCTCAGGGCAATCGCCCCGCCGCCCAGGCCGAAAGCAATGAACAGCGCGCCGGCAATGGCATCGCGCGGGTCGCGGATTTGCAGGCCGGTACGGACGGCCGTGGAGGTTGTAGCAGATGACATCGGCGTCTCCGAGGCCCCGATTGCGGAGCCGGTTGTCACATTCGTGAAACCCGCTCCGTTGGTACGGTCGCAGAGAATTTGTTGCGGTGGGGCGGTTGGTCGATGACGAGTTACCAGCAGCTCGGGGCATTGCTCCAACCCTGTAGGAGCGGATTTATCCGCGAATTTCGCGGCTGAAGCCGCTCCTACGGTAACGATCGAACTCCCTGTGGGAGGCGCTTCAGCGGCGAGCTTTGCTGTCGCGGCTAAAGCCCCTCCCACGGATGTCCTGAAAATCCACTGCTCGCTCAGCCCTGTAGCCCGGATGAAATCCGGGAATACCTCTGGTGCAATATCCCCGGATTGCATCCGGGCTACGTCATCAACGCCCATCTCCCGCTTGCGGGAGAGGGGTTGGGCAGAGGGTAAAACTCGTCCCGCTGCCACCCTCGGTGCGCACAGCGCACCCTACGATCTGCGCTAACCCTGTAGGAACGGATTTATCCGCGAATTTCGCGGCTGAAGCCGCTCCTACAGATGGAATGAATCGCCCATCAGCCTTTCACCAATCCAAAAGCCGTCTTGCCCGCCAGCACCAGGGCACTGTCACGCTGCGGCGTATGCACACGACCGCACAACACGTTGCGGTAGTGCCGCTGCAGCGGATGATGCAGCGACAGACCGTGGTTACCGGTGAGTTCCAGCGCCTTCTCCACCACGCTCACCGCGTTCTCGGTCACCGCTACCTTGATCAGGCCCGCCTCCTGGCTGCTCAGCGCCTGACGGCTCAGAGCGTCCAGTTGCAGTCGGTTGGCCAGCAGCAGCCCTTCGATCTGGCCGACCACTTCCTGTACCCGCGGCAGGCTCGATAGCGGCGCACCGAGGCTGGCCGGTGTACGTTCGGCCAACCACTGCACCAGCCAGTCCCGTGCAGCACGAGCAGCGCCGTCGTAGATGGCGCCAAGCAGCGTGGCCATACCGCGGTTGAAATCAGCCAGAGCCGGCGCGTTGAGCGCAGGCGGCTGATCCGCCGGGTAGACGTCCACCGCATGTTCCAGCGGCAGCTGCACGTTCTCGAAGATCACTTCATGGCTGCCCGTCGCGCGCATGCCCAGGTGATCCCAGCTCTCGACGATGCGGATGCCAGGCGTATCGCGATGCACCAGCCAGGTACCCACCAACGGCACCGGATCGTCGCTACGCGCCCACACAGCCAGCCAGGTCAGACCCGGAATGCCGGTGGTGTAGAGCTTGTGGCCATCGAGAATCCAGCCATCGGCCTGGCGCCTGGCAACCGTTTGCGGCAGGCCGCCACGGGCCGGTGAACCCAGCTCGGGCTCGACACGCAGGCTGTTGATCAGCGCGCCCTCTTCCACCGCCTCGCGAATCACCCGGCGCTTGAGCGCCTCGGGCCAGTTGGGGTTGTCCGCCAGACGCCGGTGATACAGGTACTGCATGCACAGCACCAGCGCGGTGGATGGCTCGCCCTTGGCCACGGCGCCGACCACCCGGCGCAGTTGCGCCAGATCGGCCCCGCCGCCACCGGCACGCACGTCGCAGGCCAGGCCGAGCAGCCCGTACTGACGCAGCCGCGCCAGATTGCCATGGGGAAAGGCGCTGTCGCGGTCGAGTTGTTCGGCCCCCTCGCCCATTTCGCGGCTCAAGCGCTGCAGAAAAGTATCGTCGAGCAACGGTTGGCGTGGATGCTCGGCCAGGTGGTGCAGGCTCATGCCACTGCCGCCTGCTTCTGCCGCTCGGCCACTTTGGCACGGGTCAGCGGCAGCAGTTCGCGGCCGTATTCGATGGCATCCTCTACCGGATCGAAGCCACGAATCAGGAAGGTGGTGACGCCCAGGTCGTAGTAATCGAGGAAGGCGTCGGCCACCTGCTCCGGCGTGCCGACCAGCGCCGTGGAGTTGTGCGCGCCACCGACCACCTTGGCGATGCTGGTCCACAGGCGCTTGTCCACACGGTCGCCCTTGGCCACGGTTTCACGCAGGCGCTGGGCACCAACGCTCTCGGGCTTGTTCGGCAGCACCGCGCCGGAACGCTCCAGACGCTCGCGGGCGCGTTGCAGGATGTCGTCGGCCTTGGCCCAGGCGGCCTCTTCGGTCGCCGCGACGATGGGCCGGAACGACACGCTGAACTTCACCTCGCGGCCATGACGAGCAGCCTCGGCGCGCACCTTCTCGATGGTCTCGCGGGTCTGCTCCAGCGACTCACCCCACAGTGCATAGACATCGGCATGCTCGCCGGCAACCTTCACCGCAGCTGGCGACGATCCGCCGAAATAGATCGGCAGCTTCGACTGCTGCGGCTTGATCGCGGAGAAGGCCTTTTCCGCACGGTAATGCTCGCCCTCGTGGTCGAACGGCTCGGCGCTGTTCCACACCTGCTTGATCACCCGCAGGAATTCATCGGTGCGCGAATAGCGCTGGTCATGGTCGAGCCAGTCGCCGTCCTTGCGCTGCTCGGTGTCACTGCCGCCACTGATCACGTGCAGAGCCAGGCGGCCGTCGAGCAGGTGGTCGAGGCTGGCCAGCTTGCGCGCGGCCAGAGTCGGCGCAACGAAGCCGGGACGATGCGCCAGCAGGAAGTTGATGCGCGAGGTGGACAGCCCGGCCAACGCGGTGACCAGGAAGCCATCCGGCTGATCCGACCAGTGCCCGACCAGAAGACGGTCGAAGCCGGCTTCCTCGTGAACCTGGGCGCTGCGCACGATGAAGTTCTTGTCGAATACCGGGCCTTGCGGAGCGATGACTTCCGAAGACAGCCGATGGCCGATCATGCCGATGAATTGAATGCTCATTTGAGGCTCCCTGCCCTTACTCGAAGGACTTGCTGAACGAGGTGTCGACGATGCTGCTGGTGTCGAGCTTCTTCGCCAGCGCGCCGGTTTCCACAAGGAAGTCGGCAGTTTCCTGATAGTCGCGGGCGGCGCTCTCATCCACCGGGCCGACGGTCATGTTGGCGTGGCCGATCCAGTTGCGTGATACGGACTGGTCGAGGTTGGCCTTCTTCGCCCACAGGTCGGCGTAGGTTTCCTTGTTCGCCTCGACCCAGGCGCGGGCTTTCTGCAAGCGACCGAGGAAGTCGGCGATGGCAGCGCGCTTGGGCTCGATGGAGTCGGCGTTGGCGGCAATGCTCGACAGGCCGGGCATCAGGTCGCGGGCGGTGAGCAGCGGCTTGGCGCCGGAGAACAGCGTTTGCTGGGAGATATAGGGTTCCCACACCGGGAAGGCGTCGATGCTGCCACGCGGGAAGGCGGCGGCGGCGTCGATGGGCATCAGTTTGACGAACTCGACGTAGTCATGCGGCAGGCCGGCCTTTTCCAGCGCACGAAGGGTCAGTTGCTGGCTCCAGGCGCCAGGCCAGTAAGCGACCTTCTTGCCCTTGAGATCTTCGATGGACTTGGCGGTGGAGTCCTTGGGCACCAGCAGCGCGATGGTGTCCGGGTTCTGCCGCGACACGCCGATCAGCTTGACCGGCGCGCCCTTGGCAGCGAGGAAGATGAAGCCCGAGTCGCCGAGAAAGCCCAGGTCGACCGCACCGGCCTCCAGCGCTTCGGCCACCGGCGCAGCCGACTGGAAGTGCTTCCAGTCGACGGTGTACGGCGCGCCTTCGAGTACGCCGGAGGCCTCCACCGAAGCGCGCACGTTGTAGTAGTTCTGATCACCGATGCGCAGCACCGTCGGGTCGGCCGCCTGGGCCAGCGGTGCAGCGATGGCGAGGGCCGCGAGGCTACGGCGGAAAAGTCGAGTCAGGTTCATGAGGCAGTCTCCAAAGGTCAGCCGGCCCGGCGCTGTTGCAGGGTGGCGATGTGTTCACGGATTGCCGGGATCAAACCCCGGCCATAGCGTTCGGCGTCGTCCAGGGGGTCGAAGCCGCGAATCAGGAAGGTAGAAGCGCCGTGCTGCCAGTAGCGGCCGAGGGACTGCGCCACCTGCTCGGACGTGCCGACCAGGGCAGTGGAGTTCCACTGCGCGCCGGTCAGGCGGGCGACGCCCGTCCACAGGCGCTCGTCCAGCACTTCGCCGCGCTGGGCAGCGGCCAGCAGGCGCTGCGAACCGGCATTGGCCGGTGCGTGGTCATTGATCGGCAGGCCAAGGCGCGTGCGGTTGTCACGGATACGCTCGAGGATCTCGGCGGCGCGTTTCCAGGCCGCCTCCTCGGTGTCCGCCACGATCGGCCGGAACGACACCGACACCCGCGGGCTGCGCCCCTGCGCCTGGGCAGCGGCACGTACGCGCTGCACGTGCTCGGCGAAATCAGCGACCGGCTCGCCCCACAGCATGTAGGTGTCTGCGTGGCGTGCGGCAACGTCGATGGCCGCTGGCGAGGAGCCACTGAAGTAGATCGGGATATGCGGCTTCTGCTGGGTGCGCACGTTCGGCAGCGCGCCCTTGAAGCGGTAGTAGGTGCCGTCGTGATCGACCGGCGCATTGGCCGTCCAGATCGCCTTGAGGGCATTCAGGTATTCATCGGTGCGGGCGTAGCGCTGGTCGTGGTCGAGCCAGTCGCCATCGCGCTGCTGGTCGGCATCGCTGCCGCCACTGATGACGTTGAGCGCCAGGCGGCCATTGCTGAACTGATCCAGTGTCGCCAACTGGCGAGCGGCCAGCGGCGGCGCGATCACGCCCGGACGGTAGGCCAGCAGAATGCCAAGGCGCTCGGTGGCGGCGGCGATGAACGAGCTGACCACGGCGCCTTCGGCACCATTGGAGAAATAGCCGACCAGTGCGCGGTCGAAACCGGCCTGCTCGTGAGCCTGGGCGAAGCGGCGCACGAAGTCCGCATCCACCGCCTCGCCCAACGGCTGATCCACCTCGGCACTGGGGGTGGCGGTGATCATGCCGATGATTTCCACGCTCATGTCGCGCTCCTGTGTGGTTATGCCAATCGCCAGCACAAGAACGCGTTTTGCTTATAAGCAGACGTTATTGCCTAACGGATGCTTATAAGCTATCGACAAGTTTCGCAGGAGGGAAATTCATTTTAGTCATAACGTAATATGCAAATTGCGCACTTAATGATTTTTCATTTTGCGCGTTACGCATATTGATAGAGCAGGTGTTGCGTAGGCCGCGTACCGCCGTAGCCCGGATGCAATCCGGGAGCCCCGTGGCGGCAATCCCCGGATTTCATCCGGGCTACGGCCTCCCGCTGGGGCATGCCGCAACACCGGGCCTATGCATAGGCGAAGAACGCCAGCGCACAGCCCGTAGGGTGCGCCGTGCGCACCAAGACATTCGCCCCGATAACTCACCCACACCTGACAGCACTCTCTCCTGTCCAGGTGCCGGTGCGCACGGCGCACCCTACAGCTACAGGATCACGCTGCGCTGCCGCTTTCCCCCAGCCGCTCGGCGATCACTTCACCGAACAGGTCGACGGCGCCCTGCAGGTTGCCGACGAAGGCAGCACGCACCAGCCACAGGTCGATCACCGGTTTGAAGTCGCTGACGTTGAGCATTTCCAGGCGCTCGCGATGGCGGCTGCCTTCCAGCAACGGCGCCGGTACCAGGCCTAGGCCCATGCCATTGGCCACCAGGCCCAGTTGCAGATCGGTGCCGAAGATTTCCAGGTTCACCGACAAATTCAGTCCCTGCTCCGCCAGCGCCCGCTGCAGACCAGCGCGGAAACCGCAACCATCCGGATTGAGCACCCAGCCCCGTGCCTGGCACTCGGCCAGGCGGCAACTGCGTTTGCTGGCAAAGCCCTTGGGCGCCACCACTACCAGGTTCATGCGCGCCAGCGACTGCCCCACCAGGCCTTCGGGGAACACCTTGCCCGCCGGGAACAATGCCGCCACCGCATCCAGCTCACCGTTCTCCAGACGCTTGAGCAGCCCGCCGCCCCAGCCATTGGACACCTGCACCTGCAGATCCGGATAGGCGCCCTGCAGGCGCTGCAGCGCTTCCAGCAACAGCGTATCGCCCACCGTCTGTGGCACACCGAGGCGCAACGAGCCCGATGGCATCGCATCGCTGGCCACCAGATCGCGCAGGGCATCGACCTCGCGCTGCACCGAACGGCACTGTTCATACACTCGCAAACCGATGGGCGTCGGCTTGAGCGGCTTGGTGTTGCGATCGAGCAATTCCACACCCAGCGCTTCCTCGAAATTCTGCAGGCGCCGGGTAATAGCTGACTGGGTGAGTTGCAGCGATTCAGCCGCCTGGTTCAGCGACTGCAGGCGAATCACCGCGACGAAGGCATCGATGTCATCTATCTTCATTCTTAATTCGCATATTAGCTTATGAATAAATTGAATTTTTATGATTATAGCGAGCTTGCTACCTTAGCGTTGTCTTTCAGCGGAAACCACTCATGAGCGTCCAACCCAACCTGTCCAGGCTGCGCGGCTTCATCGACCAACTGGCCACCCTGCTCGACCAGCAGCCCGAGGAAACCGTGGTGCTGGAGCGCGGCGCCGAGCTGTTGCGGCAGTTGGTCAGCCACGACGACTGGCTGCCCGAAGCATTCGCCCAACCTGACCCACAACGCTACCAGCAGTACCTGCTGCACGCCGATTCGCGCCAGCGCTTTTCCATCGTCAGTTTCGTCTGGGGGCCGGGCCAGCAAACGCCGGTACACGACCACCGGGTCTGGGGCCTGATCGGCATGTTGCGCGGTGCCGAGCTGTCTCAAGGCTTTGCCATCGACGCCAGCGGCCTGCGCGCCGAGGGCCAAGCGGTGCGCCTGGAGCCGGGGCATGTCGAGGCGGTCTCACCGCGCATCGGCGACATCCACCAGGTCAGCAACGCCTTCGCCGACCGCACCTCGATCAGCATCCACGTCTACGGCGCCAACATCGGCGCTGTGAAGCGTGCCGTCTACCTGCAGGACGGCAGCGAGAAAACCTTCATTTCCGGCTATTCCAACAGTCTTCTTCCCAACCTCTGGGACCTGTCCAAAGAGAACCCCGCATGAGCCAGATTGCTACCCGTTCCTTCCATACCATCCGCCAGGCCCTGCTCGACAAGCAGGAAGTGGCCCTGATCGATGTACGTGAAGAAGCGCCTTTCGCCGAAGAGCACCCGCTGTTCGCCGCCAACATCCCGCTGTCCAAGCTGGAGTTGGAGGTCTACGCCCGCATCCCGCGTCGCGACACCGCCGTGACCGTCTATGACGATGGCGAAGGCCTCGCCCAGAAAGCCGGCAAGCGCCTGCTTGCCCTCGGCTACAGCGACGTGGCGCTGCTCGAAGGCGGCCTGGCCGGCTGGCGCACTGCTGGCGGCGAGCTGTTCCGCGACGTCAACGTGCCGAGCAAAGCCTTCGGTGAACTGGTGGAAAGCGTGCGCCACACGCCATCGCTGGCCGCAGAAGAAGTGAAAGCGCTGCTCGACGCCAAGACCGACGTGGTGGTGCTCGACGCGCGCCGCTTCGACGAATACCAGACCATGAGCATTCCTACCGGCATCAGCGTGCCGGGCGCCGAACTGGTACTGCGCGCACGCGAACTGGCGCCGAACCCGGCCACCCGCATCGTGGTCAACTGCGCCGGACGTACCCGCAGCATCATCGGCACCCAATCGCTGGTCAACGCCGGCATTCCCAACCCCGTGTCGGCCCTGCGCAATGGCACCATCGGCTGGACGCTGGCCGGCCAACAGCTGGAGCATGGCCAGGCCCGCCGCTTTGGCGAAGTCAGCGCGAACAACCATGAACAAGCGGCACAATCGGCCCGCGCCGTGGCGGACAAGGCCGGCGTGGGCCGCGCCAACCTGGAGGATCTGGCGCGCTGGCAAGCCGAAGCCGGACGCACCACCTACCTGTTCGATGTGCGCACTCCGGAAGAATACGAAGCCGGCCACCTGCCGGGCGCCCGTTCCACGCCGGGCGGGCAACTGGTGCAGGAAACCGATCATTTCGCCAGCGTGCGCGGCGCCCGCGTGGTGCTGGCCGATAGCGACGGTGTGCGCGCCAACATGAGCGCCTCCTGGCTGGCGCAGATGGGTTGGGACGTGCATGTGCTCGATGGCCTGCAGGACAGCGACTTCACTGCGCGCGGCGCCTGGCAGCCACCGCTGCCGGCCCTGCCCCAACCTGCCGCCATCGATGCCCCGACGCTGGCCACCTGGCAGGCCGAGGGCAATACCCTGGTGCTCGATTTCACCGCCAGCGCCAATCATGTCGCTCGGCATATCCCCGGCGCCTGGTGGGCGCTGCGTTCGCAACTGCCGCAAGCACTGGAGAAACTGCCGGTGGCCGAGCGCTACGTGCTGACCTGCGGCAGCAGCCTGCTGGCGCGTTTCGTGGTCAGCGAGCTGGAAGAGCTGACCGGCAAACCGGTGACGTTGCTTGAAGGCGGCACTGCAGCCTGGGTCGCTGCCGGCCTGCCGGTGGAAGCCGGTGACCAGCACCTGGCCGTGCCGCGCAGCGACCGCTATCGCCGCCCGTACGAGGGCACCGACAACCCGCGCGAGGCCATGCAGGGTTACCTGGACTGGGAGTTCGGCTTGGTCGAACAGCTTGGTCGCGACGGTACCCATCATTTCCGTGTGATCTGAGAAAGGGCGCGGCGGTTTCGTCGCGCATACCTGCGCACACTGGTGCTCCCTACTCCTACACCCCCACCACAACCGGCGATACACGCGGTGCGCACGGCGCACCCTACCGCCTCGTAGGAGCGGCTTCAGCCGCGAGCTTTTGAGTGGCTGAAGTAACGCCTATAGACCTCGCCATAATCGGCGATCCATGCGGTGTGCACAGCGCACCCTACCGCCCTGTAGGAGCGGCTTCAGCCGCGAGCCTTTTCGTGACTGAAGCAACGCCTGCAGATCCCGCCACAATCGGCGATACACGCGGTGCGCACGGCGCACCCTACCGCCTCGTAGGAGCGGCTTCAGCCGCGAGCTTTTGCGTGGCTGAAGCAACGCCTGCAGACCCCGTCATAATCGGCGAGCCATGCGGTGCGCACAGCGCACCCTACCGCCCCGTAGGAGCGGCTTCAGCCGCGAGCTTTTGCGTGGCTGAAGTAACGCCTGCAGACCCCGCCATAATCGGCGATCCATGCGGTGCGCACGGCGCACCCTACCGCCCTGTAGGAGCGGCTTCAGCCGCGAGCTTTTCGTGGCTGAAGCCACTCCTACAACCTCCACCACAATCGACGCGCCGCGTGGTGCGCAAGCTGCTGTTTGTCGGGCCATGGCCGCACAACGATAAATTCGTCCCATTATTGGTGCTCGCCTTCTTCGCTGCGGTTCTGCTGGCTGATCGGCTGCGCTAGCGTCGGGCTTCACTCATGCCACAAGCGCGCACAAGGAGGTTCCATGCCGACCAAGACGCTTTACGCTCTGCCGATACTCGCCAGCCTGATGCTGGCCGGTTGTGTCGGCAGTCCCATGGAGCGGGCCATTCCCAATATCCCCGGTCTGATGGCGAAGAACTCCTGGCCCGGCAAGCCTGCCTCAGAGGCCATCGCCCAGTATGGTGAACCGCACGTGATCAAGGATCTCGGCGACGGCCGCCAGCAGTATCTGTGGTTCGACAATTGGAATCGCAGCTGGGAAGAGCTTTCCTCCAGTTACATCGCGCCAGGGCCGGGCGGCTGGTACCGCTACAACGAATATTCAACGCGTACGCGTCATTACAGTTGCTCGGTGATGATGGACATCGATCAGAACAAGATCGTCCAGCGCTTCGACTACCACGACAATATCCGTGGTGCCTGTAGCAATTACTTCAGTCTGTGAGCCATGGGCACAGTGAATAGCCCGGCAGCGCCCAGATCCAGACGCGCAAAAAAAGAACGCCGAGTCGGCTAAGCCGGCTCGGCGTAAACGCAAACCCGTTGGTACAGGTTTACTACCGTGATCTACGGTGGGCAGCTGCGACACAAAAAGAGCCACCGGGTGGTCAATACCGATCAGCCATTCTGTAGGGGATTGCAGGATCACCTGCCGTGCGTCCCCTACGTAGTGATTGGCATCAGCCGGGTAAATCGGTTCAGAAAGCCGGCAGCACCGCACCTTCGTAACGTTTCTCGATGAAGGCCTTCACCTCCGGACTGGTCAGCGCAGCGGAGAGTTTCTTGATCGCCTCGCTGTCCTTGTTATCCGGGCGGGTCACCAGATAGTTGACGTATGGCGAGTCGCTGCCTTCGATCACCAACGCATCGCGCTTGGGATTGAGCTTGGCTTCCAGCGCGTAGTTGGTGTTGATCAGCGCCAGGTCGACCTGATTCAGCACGCGTGGCACGGTAGCCGCTTCCAGCTCACGGAACTTGAAGTTGCGTGGGTTATCGGCGATGTCGCGCGGCAGAGCCTGGGCGCTGTTGGGATCCTTGAGAGTTAGCAGGCCGGCCTTCTGCAGCAGGAGCAGCGCACGCCCGCTGGTGCTGACTTCGTTGGGGATGGCGATGGTGGCGCCATTGGGCAGTTCGTCGAGGGACTTGTACTTGGTCGAATAGGCGCCGAAGGGCTCGACGTGTACGCCCTGCACGATCACCAGCTCGGTACCGCGCTGCGCATTGAAAGTGTCCAGGTACGGCTTGGTCTGGAAGTAGTTGGCATCCAGATTCTTCTGGCTCACCTGCAGGTTGGGTTGAACGTAGTCGGTGAAGACCTTGATATCCAGATCCACGCCTTGCTTGGCCAGTTCTGGCTTGATCAGTTCGAGGATTTCGGCATGCGGCACCGGCGTGGCGGCGACGCTCAGCTTTTCGCCAGCGTGGGCCAGGGAGGCAGTCAGGGCAGCGGCCAGAGCGGTCAACAGCAGGGTCTTCTTCATGGTGTCCTTGTTCTCGGTCTGTGGCACCGGCTGGATCGACAGTCCGGCGCGTTTTGGCAGATGCCCGACGGATGTGGCGGGCTGAGCGCGACAGTACGAATAAATTTTTATTCCATAAAATAATTATTAATTATTTTCTTATATCCAAAATAATATTCCGCTTGCGCTTGTGAGCCCAGCCTTCTCCCACCTAGAGTCAATAGCCTTCGCCACCAGGAGGCTCCCATGCTCACCACCGCCCTCGCCCGCTTCCCCCGCCTGACGCTGGTTCCTCAGGCCACCGCCCTGCAACACCTGCCACGCCTGTCCCAGCATCTGGGCCGCGATATCTGGATAAAACGCGATGACCTGACTCCACTGGCACTCGGTGGCAACAAGGCGCGCAAACTGGAGTACCTCGCCGCCGATGCTCAGGCCAGGGGAGCCGACGTACTGGTCACCGCCGGGGCCATCCAGTCCAACCACGTGCGGCAGACCGCAGCGGTCGCCGCGCAATTGGGGCTGGGCTGCCTGGCCCTGCTGGAGAACCCCATCGACAGCCGCAGCGACGACTACCTGAGCAATGGCAATCGCCTGTTGCTCGACCTGTTCGGTGCCGAGGTGGAAAAGGTCGCCAGTCTGGACAACGCCGACCAGTTGTTGGAGGACGCCAGCCAACGCCTCAGCGCTGCCGGACGACGTCCCTACCTGGTGCCGATTGGCGGCTCCAATGCACTCGGCGCGCTCGGCTACGTGCGCGGTGGGCTGGAATTGGCCGAGCAGATCACCGCCAGCGGCCAGGACTTCGCCGCCGTGGTGCTGGCCTCCGGCAGCGCTGGCACTCACGCAGGCCTGGCGTTGGCGCTGGAAACGGCACGCCCCGGCACTCGGGTGATCGGCGTGACCGTTTCGCGCAGCGAAGCCGCGCAGCGCCCCAAGGTGGAAAGCCTGCTACAGCGCACGGCCGAGCTGCTTGGCGTAGACGTGCCACCCGGAGTCACACCAGAGCTATGGGACGCCTATTTCGCGCCACGCTACGGCGAGAGCAACGCTGCCGGCCTGGACGCCATTCGCCTGCTGGCGCGCCTGGAAGCGATTCTGCTCGACCCGGTCTACACTGCCAAAGCCTTCGCCGGCTTGCTCGATGGGCTTGAGCGAGGCGCCTTTCCTGGCAATGGGCCGCTGCTGTTCCTACACACGGGCGGCTCGCCTGCGCTCTTCGCCTACAAACAAAAGTGAATATTTGAATAATTTTTAATTATTTAGCGGCATAAGAATTTCCGCCTAGAGTGGCGCCACCTTCCCACTTGCATGAGGTCACCATGAAATTCTCCAACCTGCGTCGCCATTTTCTCTTCGGTAGCCTGGCCCTCATGCTGGGCGCCAGCCTCAGCGCGCCGAGCTTTGCCGCCGACCTGCTCGATGACATCAAGGCCCGTGGCGCCATCAAGGTCGGCCTCGAAGGCACCTACCCCCCCTTCAACTACCAGGATGAGAACGGCAAGCTGACCGGCTTCGAAGTCGAACTGGCCGAAGCGCTGGCCAAGGAGCTGGGGGTCAAGGCCGAGTTCCAGCCGACCAAGTGGGACGGCATCCTCGCCGCGCTGGAATCCAAGCGCCTGGACGTGGTGATCAATCAGGTAACCATCTCCGACGAGCGCAAGAAGAAATACGATTTTTCCACGCCCTACACCATCTCCGGCATCCAGGCGCTGACCCGCAAGGCTGACGGCGACAGCATCAAGAGCGCGCAGGATCTGGCCGGCAAGAAAGTCGGCGTGGGCCTCGGCACCAACTACGAACAGTGGCTCAAGGACAACGTACCGAAAGCCGACATCCGCACCTACGACGACGATCCGACCAAGTTTCAGGATCTCAACGTCGGTCGCATCGACGTGATTCTGGTGGATCGCCTGGCGGCGTTCGAGATGGTCGAGAAAACCGGTGGCCGCCTGGCCGTGGCCGGCGACGCCTTCTCCCGCCAGGAGGCCGGAATCGCGCTACGCAAGGGCAACCCTGAACTGCTCGCCGCCATCGACCAGGCGCTGGCAAAACTGAGTGCCGACGGCACCCTCAAGCAACTTTCCGAGAAATGGTTCAAGGCTGACGTCACCCGATGATCGAGTCCGCCCTGCAGCTGGCTCTGGAGTCTGCGCCTTTTCTCCTCAAGGGCGCCTACTACACCGTCGTACTCAGCCTGGGCGGCATGTTCTTCGGCCTGCTGCTGGGCTTCGGCCTGGCAGTTGGCCGTCTGTACGGGCCGGCGCCGCTGCGCTGGCTCACCCGCCTGTACGTGTCCTTCTTCCGCGGCACGCCACTGCTGGTGCAGCTGTTCCTGATCTACTACGGCCTGCCGCAACTGGGCATCCAGCTCGATCCGTTGC
Organism: Pseudomonas berkeleyensis; assembly: GCF_014109765.1. Taxonomy (NCBI): domain Bacteria; kingdom Pseudomonadati; phylum Pseudomonadota; class Gammaproteobacteria; order Pseudomonadales; family Pseudomonadaceae; genus Pseudomonas; species Pseudomonas berkeleyensis. The sequence goes on along the minus strand of NZ_CP059139.1, from coordinate 2,464,265 downwards.
CGGCTGCGCTGATCGGTTTCTCGCTGAACATGGCCGCCTATACCTCCGAGATTCTCCGCGCCGCCATTGCCTCCATCGACCGTGGCCAGTGGGAAGCCGCCGCCAGCATCGGCATGAGCAAGACGCAGACGCTGTACCGGGCCATTCTCCCGCAGGCGGCGCGTACCGCCCTGCCGCCGCTGGGCAACAGCTTCATTTCGCTGGTCAAGGACACCGCCCTGGCCGCCACCATTCAGGTGCCGGAACTGTTCCGTCAGGCGCAGCTGATCACCGCGCGCACCTTCGAGATTTTCACCATGTACCTGGCGGCCGCGCTGATCTACTGGGCGCTGGCCAGCATCCTCGCGCACTTCCAGGCGCGCCTGGAGGCCAGGGTCAACCGGCACGAGCAGGACAACTGATGATTTCCGTGCGCAATCTGCGAAAAGCCTTCGGCAGCAACGAAGTGCTCAAGGGCATTGATCTGGACGTCGCCGCCGGGGAAGTGGTCGCCATCATCGGCCCCAGCGGCTCGGGCAAGACCACCCTGCTGCGCTGCCTCAACCTGCTGGAACAACCCAGCGGCGGGCAGATCACCATTGGCGATATCCATATCGACGCCGACCGGCCGCTGAAGAGTCAACAGAAACTGATTCGTCAGCTGCGCCAGCACGCCGGCTTCGTGTTTCAGAACTTCAACCTGTTCCCGCACCGCACCGCGCTGGAAAACGTTATCGAAGGCCCGATACAGGTGAAGAAGGAGCCGCGCGAACAGGCACTGGCCCACGCCTATGCCTTGCTCGCCAAGGTGGGTTTGAGCGGCAAGGAAGACGCCTATCCCAAACGCCTGTCCGGCGGTCAGCAGCAACGCGTAGCCATCGCCCGTGCCCTGGCCATGCGCCCGCAGGTGATCCTCTTCGACGAACCCACCTCGGCACTCGACCCGGAGCTGGTGGGTGAAGTGCTGACCACCATCCGCGACCTCGCCGAAGAAAAGCGCACCATGGTCATCGTCACCCATGAAATGGCTTTCGCCCGCGATGTGGCGGATCGGGCGATCTTCATCGACCAGGGACGCATCGTCGAACAGGGCCCGGCCAAGACGCTGTTCACCGCGCCCCAGCACGAACGCACGCGGCAGTTCCTCAGCAAGTTCCTGCTCGACCGCTCGCTTTAGGAAACTGTAGACCCGCGCCTTTCTCCGTAGCGCTGGCGATCTGCTCTCACGCAATGCACTGACGCAGCCCAGGGGATTGCATCGAGCTGTTGCGAGGGATGCAGGCTGAAGGAGAGCGGGAGCAAGCGAGATTCTGGCGCCGCTTGCGGCCGACTCTGTTGTGTATTCCAGTGATTGCGACCCGCGACACCATGCTCGCGGCTCCGCGGCGATGGCGCCGTTCGTCTGCCTGGCAATGCCTAAGGCACTCGCCGAAGGCTGACTGCAAGCATCAAAAAACCCGCCCGGCGTGCACCGGGCGGGTTTCGTTTTTACTGAAGAATCAGGCCAGTCGGCTTAGCCCTGCCACTTGCCACCTTCGACGATGATCGCGTTCGGGTCGGTATCTTCGGCCAGTTGCGGACGCACGTACTGGTCATACAGCTTGAGCAGGAACTGCTCCTCGCCCAGCTTGGCCAGCTCGGCATTGACCCAGTCGCGCAGCTCGAGGTTGCCCTTCTTCACCGCCGGAGCGATGGGGGCTTCGTCGCCGAGGGTGTCACCCAGCACGCGGTAGCCCGGGTTCTGCTTGGCCCAGCTGAACAGCACCAGGTTGTCCTGTGCATAGGCATCACCACGGCCGTTGGCCAGGGCCTGCAGCGACTCGGAGTTCTTCTCGAACTTGAGCAGTTTCCAGTCCGGGTGGTTCTGCGTCAGCCAGATGTCGGCCGTGGTGCCGCTGGTGACGATGATGGTCTTGTCGGCCAGGTCGTCAAGCTTCTCGATGCCACTGTCGTCACGCACGATGGCCTGCACGGCGACACGCAGGTTGGGGTTGGTGAAGTCCACCGCCTCGGCGCGCTCCGGGGTGACGGTCATGTTGGCCAGGATCAGGTCGACCTTGTCGCTTTGCAGGAACGGAATGCGGCTGGCCGGCTCGACCACCACGAACTCCACCTTCTTCTCGTCGCCGAGCAGATCCTTGGCGAAGCGCTTGGCGATATCGGTATCGAAGCCGACGTACTCGCCCTGCTCGTTGACGAAGCCGAACGGTGGCTTGTCGCTGAACACGCCGACGATCAGCTTGTCGCGCTCCTTGATCTTGTCCAGATAGCCCTTCGGCGCCGGTGCCTCAGCGGCCGGGGCCGTCTCGGCAGCAGCCTGCTTGGGGGGCTCGTTGTTGCCACAGCCGGCGAGAATGCCGGCCGCGAGCATGGGGAACAGCATGGCAGATTTGAAGTTCATCGCTTACTTCCTTCTAGGCAGGTTTTCCACGTGGGAGAACTTCTCCAGAAACTGCTGCGCGCGTGCGGTTTGCGGGTTGCTGAAAAAAGTTTCGGGGTCGTTCTGTTCGGCGATCACACCGCCGTCCATGAACAGGATTCGGTCGGCCACCGCGCGGGCGAAGGCCATCTCATGGGTGACGATCAACAGGGTCATGCCGCCGCGTGCAAGATCCAGGATCACTTCCAGCACTTCCTTGACCATCTCCGGGTCGAGCGCCGCGGTGACCTCGTCGAACAGCATCACCTCGGGGTTCATGCACAACGCGCGGACGATGGCGATGCGTTGCTGCTGGCCGCCGGACAGCTCGCGCGGGTAGGCGTTGCGTTTGTCCAGCAGGCCGACCCGTTCGAGCAGCGCCTCGGCATGCGCCAGGGCCTCACCGAAGGCGCGCTTCTGCACCTTGAGCGGGCCGAGCAGGATGTTCTCCAACACTGTCTTGTGCGGAAACAGGTGGTAGCTCTGGAACACCATGCCGACCTCCTGCCGCACCTCGCGCCAGTCGGTATCGGCGTTCAACTCCTTGCCATCGAAACGCAGGCTGCCGCCCTGCCCGCTTTCCAGGCCGTTGAGGCAGCGCAACAGGGTGCTCTTGCCGCAGCCGCTGGGGCCGAGGATGACCACCACTTCGCCGCGCTCGACCTGCAGGTCGACTTCGCGCAATACCGGGGTATCGCCGAAACGCTTGCTGAAACCGGAGAGTTCGATAAGGGCGCTCATGCGTGACTCCAGCGCCGTTCCAGCACGCGTGAGGCGGCGGACAGCGGATAGCAGAGGAAAAAGAAGAACAGGAACAGGAAGCCGTAGATCAGCACCGACTCGTAGGTGCGCTCGATGATCTGCTGGCCCACCTTGATCACGTCGACCACGCCGATCAGCACCGCCAGCGAACTGGTCTTGATGATTCGCGTGTAGACGTTGATGGTCGGTGGCGTGATGCGCTTGAGCACCTGCGGCAACAGCACTTCGTGATACAGCTGCAGCGTGCCCAGGCCGATGGCCAGGCCAGCCTCACGCTGGCCGCGTGGCAACGAGCGCAAACCGCCACGCACCACCTCACCGACCTCGCTGGCCCCCCACAGGCTGAGCACCAGCACCGCGCACCAGAAGCTCGGCACGCTGATGCCGGCGAAGATCGGCAGGCCGAAGAAGAACAGGTACAGCCAGACCAGCACCGGAATGGCGCGGAACAGTTCCAGGTAAACCCGCAGCGGCACCTCCACCCAGCGCTTGCCGAGGCTGCGCAGCACACCATAGAGCACACCACCCAGGGTGCTGAAGGCGATCGCCGAGGCGGAAATGCTCAGGGTTTCCCAAGCGCCCTTGGCCAGTTGCGGCGCGGACAGCCAAAGCAGCTCAAGACCCGAACTGGCCATGTTGCAGCCTCCGTTCCAGGTACGCGAGCAGCAACGAAAGTGGCAGGAACAGCAGCACGCACAGTGCGGTCATCACTGCCAGCATCTCGTAGGTCTTGTAGTACATGGCGATGTAGTTCTTGGTGGTGTAGAGAATCTCCGGCACCGCCACCGCCGACACCACCGTGGTCTCCTTGAGCAGAAAGATGAAGTTGGCGAACAGCGCCGGCAGGCTGAGGATGCCGGCCTGCGGCAGGATGACGTGGCGCAGCAGTTGCCAGCGCGACAGGCCGATGGACAGCCCCGATTCGATCTGCGCCTTGGGCACCGCCTCGACGCCCGCGCGCAGCACCTCGGTCAGATAAGCCCCGCCGAGAAAGGTCATGGCGATGATCGCCGAGCTGAAGCCGGAAATACGGATGCCCACACTGGGCAGCGCGAAGTAGATGAAGAACAGCTGGATCAGCAGCGGCGTGTTGCGCGCCACCTCCACATACAGGCCGACCAGACGCTGCAGCACTGGCACGCGCAACACCAGGATCGAGGCATTGACCAGCGCCACCAGCAACGAGGTGGCAATGGCGATGGCACCGACCTGCAGGGTCACCAGCACCGCCCTGCCGAACGCTGGCAGGGTCGACAGCACGAAGTTCCAGTCGAAGTTCATCGCGGCAGCCTGTCACCCGGTTGCAGCAGCGGTACGTCCACTTGCACGGTATCCGGGTACTTGATGCCGGCACCGGTGTTGAGGATCACCACCCGTTCACCGGGCCTTATCCAGCCCCCTTCGCGCAGTTTGCGCGCGGCGGCATAGAGCGCAGCGCCCTCGGGGCAGACGAAGGCACCTTCCAGCTCGGCCACCTTGCGCTGCTCGACCAGCAGTTCGGCATCGTCGACCGCGATGGCATAGCCCTCGCTCTCGTACAGCGCTTCCAGCACCAGGAAATCCCCCAGTGCCTTGGGTACGTTGATGCCGAAGGCGATGGTGCTCGAATCGGCCCAGAACTCGGATGCGGCGGCGCGGGCCTCCCAGGCTTTGACGATGGGTGCGCAGCCGCTGGCCTGCACCGCGACCAGACGCGGCAATGGCTTGTCCGCCGCGATCCAGCCCAGCTCGCGCAGTTCCTTGAACGCCTTGTGGATGCCGATCAGACCGACGCCACCGCCGGTGGGATAGAGAATCACATCGGGCAACTGCCAGCCGAACTGCTCGGCGATCTCCAGGCCCATGGTCTTCTTGCCTTCGATGCGGTACGGCTCCTTGAGCGTCGAGGCGTCATACAGGCCGCCCTCGGCCACCGCCTGGGCGACCTGCTTGCCGGCATCGCTGATCAGGCCATCGACCAGATACAGGTTGGCCCCGGAAATGGCCGTTTCGTTACGGGTGATCAGCGGCGCGTCCTGCGGCATCACCACCGTGGCTTCGATCCCGGCACGCGCGGCGTACAGCGACCAGGCCGCGCCGGCATTGCCGTTGGTGGGCATGGCCAGGGCCTTGACGCCCAGCTCCTTGGCCTTGGACACGCCCACAGCGGCGCCACGCGCCTTGAACGAGCCGGTGGGGATGATGCCCTCGTCCTTCAGCCACAGGTCATCGATGCCCAGGTCACGGCCGATGCGTGGAGTGCAGAACAGCGGCGTCAGCCCCTCACCAAGGCTGACCACATTGCTCGGATCGAGCACCGGCAGCAGCTCGTGGTAACGCCACAGGCTGGCCTCACGGCCAATCAGGTCGGCGGGTTTCCAGTGCTGCTTGAGCGCCTGCAGGTCATAGGCGACCAGCAGCGGCGCACCGACTGCACTGAGTTGCTGGATACGGTCGGCGTCGTAGTGCTCGAGTGTTTTCGGGCAGTACAGGTGAGACAGATAGCTGTATGGCATTGCATTCACCGTTCGGCCACCGCTGGGTAAGCCGTGGTTAGGGTAAAAGCCACACCTACGGATAGCAGGAGTGGCCGGATGTTGCCGTGGCTGCGTAGGGTGCGCACAGCGCACCCTAGGGTTCTTAGCTCCCCGGATTGGCGTAAGCCTCTTCGAAGAAGTAGTCCTTCCAGGACGCGGCCTTGTTCTTCAGCACACCCAATTCATGCAACTTCTCGGCATAGATGAAGGTGCGTTGCGGCGATACGGTGAAGTCGTTCTCCGGGTCCTCGACGATCTTCTTCACGAAGTCCAGCGGCAGCTTGGAGTTCTCCACGCGGATGTAGATTTCGGCAGCCGCGGCCTTGTCGGCCTTGATGATCTGCTCGGCTTCCACCAGCGCGTCGTAGAACGCCTTGTAGGTCTTGGGGTTCTCGTCGTGGAATTTCTCGGTGGCGTAGAGCACGTTAAACGTGGCCTGACCGCCGAGGATGTCGTAGCTGCTGATCAGCTTGTGCACCTTGGGGTTCTCCAGCGCCTGGTACTGGAACGGCGGGCTGGAGAAATGCGCGGTGATTTCCGAACCACCCTTGATCAGCGCCGCGGTGGCATCCGGGTGCGGCAGGCTGACGGAGATCTTGTCGAAACGCTGGAAGTCGTCGTTGCCATAGCGTTTGGCCGTCTCGATCTGCAGGGTGCGCGACTGGAAGCCGACGCCTGCAGCCGGCACGGCGATGCGATCCTTCTCGCCGAGGTCATCGAGGCTCTTCACCTCCTCGCGATTGCTCAGCAGGTAGTTGGGCAGCGAGCCCAGCGCGGCCACGGCCTTGACGTTCTGCCGGCCATGGGTGCGATCCCACACGGTGAGCATCGGCGGCACACCGGCCGAGACCACGTCGATGGCACCGGCCAAGAGCGCCTCGTTCATCGCCGTGGCGCCGGAGATGGTGCGCCATTCGACTTCGATCTTGTCCAGGCCCTGGGCCTTGGCGTGTTTCTCGATCAGTTGCTGATCCTTGACCACGTGCAGCACCAGGTAACCGATACCGAACTGCTGAGCGATGCTGATCTGGCCTTCGGCCTGGGCGGCCAGCGGAGTTGCCAGGGCGCCAAGCAGGCCCAGTGCTGCAGCCAGTCGGCCGAATTTGAAGGTATTGGTCATCGTGTAGTTCTCGTTATGTGAGTTCAATTGTGTTGTGAAGACAGCATGTAGGGTGGGCCGGACGGCGATCCGCTTCAGGCTTGTAGGGTGGGCTTCAGCCCACCAACGGTGCGTCCAATTGGTGGGCTAAAACGGATCGCCGCCCGGCCTACCCTACGGAGTGATAAATCTCTTTCAACGCTGCATCCCCCAGCGTTTGACGGTCACGCGTTCGATGCTGGCGAAGATCAGGTTTTCCACCAGCAGACCGATCAGGATCACCGCCACCAACCCGGCGAAGACCTTGTCGGTGTACAGCTCGTTGCGGTTCTGGAAGATGTACCAGCCCAGACCGCCCTTGCCGCTGGACGCACCGAACACCAGCTCGGCGGCGATCAGCGTGCGCCAGGCGAAAGCCCAGCCGATCTTCAGCCCGGAAAGGATCGACGGCAGCGCCGCCGGAATCAGAATGAACAACACGAAGCGCAATCCCTTGAGGCCATAGTTGCGCCCGGCCATGCGCTGGGTCTCGGAAACGCCGAGAAATCCGGCATAGGTATTCAGGGCCAGCGCCCAGAGCACCGAGTGCACCAGCACGAAGATCAGGCTGTTCTCGCCCAGGCCGAACCACAGCAGCGACAGGGGCAACAGGGCGATGGCCGGCAGCGGGTTGAACATCGAGGTCAGCGTCGACAGCAGGTCACGGCCGAGCTGGGTCGAGACCGCCAGGCTGGTGAGCAGAAAGGCCAGGAAGATGCCGATCAGGTAGCCCTTGATCAGTACCGACAGCGAGATCGCCACCTTCCCCAGCAGCTCGCCGGTGCCGATGCCCTCGGCGAAGGCCTTGGCCGTCTGCAGGAAGCTGGGTAACAGCAGGTCGTTGGCCTGGTAGCGGGCAGCCGCCTCCCAGATCAGCGCCAGGACAATCAGGATCAGCGACTTGCGCAGCCAGCCCTGCTGCCACAGGCGCTGCACCAGGGGCAACTCACGCTCGACCTTGAGATCAGGCAGCGGCTGCAGGGTAATTTCGTATTCCTCACGCCGTGCGGGGGAAAGACTCATGGGATCACTCTCCTCAGTAGGCGATACGGATGTCTTGGAAGCCCAGCTCGGCGGCCTTGCCACCCTCGCCGTCCTCGTCGAACAACAAGCGGTGGATACGCTGCGCGGTCTGCTGGAAGGCCACGCCACCGAGGCTGTGCAGGTCGAACTGGTGGCTGTTGATCTCCGCACGGACACGCCCCGGATGCGGCGACAGCAGCAGGATGCGATTGCCGACGATCAGCGCCTCCTCGATGGAGTGGGTGACGAACAGCAGGGTGAAACGCACCTCCTCCCACAGCTCCAGCAGCTCCTCCTGCATCTTGCGTCGGGTCAGTGCGTCGAGGGCGGCGAAGGGTTCGTCCATCAACAGGATCTTCGGCTGCATGGCCAGCGCGCGGGCAATCGCCACACGGGCCTTCATACCGCCGGACAGGGTGTGCGGGTAGGCATCGGCGAAAGCGGCCAGGCCGACCTTCTCCAGGTAATACAGGGCGCGTTCTTCGGCTTCCTTGCGGCCCAGGGTGCGTGAGGCCAACAGCGGGAACATGACGTTCTGCTTCACCGTCTTCCACGGCGGCAACTGGTCGAACTCCTGAAACACCACGATGCGATCCGGGCCAGGTTCGCGTACTTCGGCGCCATCGAGGCGGATGCTGCCGCCGACCGGCTCGATGAAGCCGGCCACGGCCTTGAGCAAGGTGGACTTACCGCACCCCGAAGGGCCAAGCAGCACGAAACGATCGGCGCGATCCACCTCGAAGCTGACTTCGTGGGTGGCGCGCACTACGCGCTGTGGGGTGCGGTATTCGAGGCTGACGTTCTCCACCTGTAACAGGGTGTCGAGCGTGCCTGCGCTTGATGTGCTGGCCGTGTGGCCTTGCAGAGAGGCATTCATGGTTTATCAGCTTCCCTGACCGATGGCGGCGTCTTCGAAGAAGTAGTCCTGCCAGCTGGCCGGTTTGTTCTTGATGGCACCGACGCGTTGCAGGAACTCCGCCAGAGGGTAGGTATTGGTGGGGGTGACGCTGAACTGGAACTGCTCGTTGTCGATGATCTTCAACAACTCTTCGCGGCTGATCTTGGCGCCGGTGACGCGGATATAGGTGTCGGCTGCCGCGCCCTTGTCGTTCTGGGCGAACTGGGCTGCCTCGGCCAGCGCGGCGACGAAAGCCTTGTAGGTCTTGGGGTTGTCGTTGCGGAATTTCTCGGTGGCATACAGCACGGTCGGCGAGTTCGGGCCGAGCAGCTCGTAGGTATCGAGCACCACGTGCACGTTGGGGTTCTCCAGGGCCTGGTTCTGGAACGGCGGGTTGGAGAAATGCCCGGTCAACTCGGTACCGCCGGACAACAGCGAGGCGGTGGCATCCGGGTGCGGCAGCGCCACGGTGTACTTGTCGAGGCGGTCGAACTCCTTGTCGCCCCACTGTTTGGCGGCGGCGTACTGGAGGAAACGTGACTGCACTGAAACGCCCACCGCCGGTACAGCGATGCGATCCTTCTCGGTGAAGTCGGCGATGGTCTTGACCTTGGGATTGTTGCTCAGCAGGTAGTACGGGAAGTTGCCCAGCGAAGCCACGCCCTTGACGTTCTGCTTGCCGTGGGTGCGATCCCAGACGGTGAGCAACGGGCCAATGCCGGCACCGGCGATGTTGATGGCACCGGAGAGCAGCGCATCGTTGATCGCCGCGCCGCCAGAGAGCTGCTGCCAGTCGACCTTGATATCCAGGCCATCGGCCTTGCCGTGTTTCTCGATCAACTGCTGATCACGTACCACGTTGAGCAACAGGTAGACGATGCCGAACTGCTCGGCGATGCGAATCTGCCCCTCGGCATGGGCGGCCTGAGGCGCCGCCAGCGAGCCGGCCAGCAGGCTCAGAGAAAGCCCGATACCGCTGGCCAACCGGCCAAAACGCGGAATGAAGGAAAAACGTTTGCCTAGAGACATGATGTGACTCCATTCGGATGCAAGCGGAAAAGGGAAATAACGGTGTTGCGGTCTTTCAGAACGGCACGTCGCCCTGGATGGTCGTACGGTGCATGCGTCGGCGCAGGTGGCTGGGGCAACCGGTGGCCAGGTGGATCAGCGCACGGTTGTCCCAGAACACCATGTCGTGTGGTTGCCACTGGTGGCGGTAGATGAACTCGGGTTTGGCGCTGTGGGCGTAGAGTTCGGCGAGAATCTGCCGGCTTTCATCCTCGGGAATATCGAGAATGTGGGTGGTGAAGTTCTCGTTGACGAACAGGCCCTTGCGCCCAGTTTCCGGGTGAGTGCGTACCACCGGATGAACGACCGACTTGACCTCGGCCAGTTGCGCCTCGGTCAGGGTCGGGCGACGAACGCCAGCGAATACCTCATCGGCATAGCGGGCGGTGTAGGAATGCGCAGCGCGCTTGCCTTCGATCACCTGGCGCAATTCGGCTGGCAGGGTTTCATAGGCCAGTTGCTGGCTGGCGAACAGCGTATCGCCGCCCTCCTCCGGTAGCTCCTGGGCCAGCAGCATGGAGCCGAGGCTGGGCAACTCCTTGTAGGACAGATCCGAGTGCCAGAACTTGCCGGCATCACCCAGGCCGATCGGCTGACCGTTCTCGACGATGTTGGAGATGATGAAGATTTCCGGGTGGCCTTCCAGCAGGAACTGCTTGAGTACATGGATCTGCAGCGGGCCGAAACGGCGGCTGAAGGCGATCTGCTGCTCGGGGGTGATGCGCTGGTCACGGAACACCAGCAAGGCATGATCGAGGTGGGCGCGATGGACACGGGCGAAGTCTTCATCGCCAAGCGGCTGGGTCAGATCCAGACCGATGATCTCAGCGCCAACGGGCGCATCGAAGGGGCGAACCTCGAATGACTGTGCCGACGCCGCGATGGTGGTATGGGCTACTGCCGACATAGAAAACTCCATGCAAAGGCGCCAATCGGCGCATCACTTTGACCGGCCGAGGGTTCGGCCATGTGTTCAGTGCGGCGCGCCGATTGGTCGGCAGGTACGCATGGAATTGAACTTTATAGATATAAGAAAATTAATTTAAATACTGATTAGTCATATTCATATGACCCATCAGCGACTCGCGCCATGACTCCAGCGCGCATACAACGCACGCGCCGCAGCATCGAGCAAGAAGCCCAGCACACCGATCAGCAGCACCATGGCCATCAGTTCCGAATAGGCCAGGCGATCACGGGTATCGAGGATGTAGTAGCCCAGCCCGGCGCTGACGCCGAGCATTTCGCAGGGCACCAGCACGATCCACAGGATGCCGATGGCCAGGCGCACGCCGGTCAGCACATGGCCGAGCACGCCGGGCACGATCACCCGGCGCAGGGTTTCCCAGCGCGTCGCACTGAGGCTGCGCGCCAGTTGCAGCCAGCGGCCGTCGAGCTGCCTCACGCCAGCGGCGGTGTTGAGCAGGATCGGCCACACGGCGGCGAAGGCCAGCAGAAAGTAGATCGGCTGGTCGCCGACGCCCATCACCATCACGGCAATCGGCATCCACGACAGCGGCGAGATCATCCGCAGGAACTGGAACGCCGGTGTGGTCGCCCATTCCAGGTTGCGCCAACTGCCCACCAGCAACCCCAGCGGCACGCCGACCAGCAGCGCCAGGCCAAGGCCGATGAAGATGCGCTTGAGGCTGACCAGCACATGCTCGAACAGCTCCGGCCGCTGCAGCAGCTCGACCAGACTGGCCAGCGTGGCCTGGGGCGTGAACAACGCCACCAGGCCTTCGCCGCTGCTGAACGCCGCCAACAGCAGCCACCAGAGGAGGAACAGACCAAGCAGCCCGGCCAGGCCGAGCCCCCAGCTCTTCAGCGAAGTGCTCACACCGCGATCTCCTCGACGCGTTCGAAGCGGTCCGGCGCACCGAAGGCCTTGAGCCCGCCAACCGCTTCGATGGCGGTGCGCACGAAGCGATCATCGACCAGATCACGTGCCGTGGCCGATGGGTCGAGATCGGCGAGGAAGCGGCTGTTGCCTTCGATCAGGGTGTTCTTCAGGCGCTTGACCAGTTCCTCGGTGTAGCTGGGAAAGGGATACGGCTGGAAGTCGATACGCTTGTCGGCCCAGTCGCCATGCTGGATCGCGCCGCTGGCCAGGTAGGCGTCACGTTCGCTGGCAGCCGGCGCCAGCACCCGGCCGAGCACGTCCGGTGCATGGGGCGTGTAGCGATTGGCACCGTCCTTGGACAGCAGTTGAGCCGCTTCCGCGCGGTTGTCGCGCGTCCACAGTTGCGCCTTGACGATGGCGTTGACCACCTTCTGCGACCACTCGGGGCGGTTGTTCAGGTCGTGCTCGTGCATGAACACCACGCAGCAGGCGTGGTTGCGCCACACGTCGCCGGTAAAACGCTGGATGCGCCCGACCTTGAGATTCTCGGCCAGGGCATTGAACGGCTCGGCGACGATGTAGCCGGCGATGCGTTTGCTGGCCAGGGCCGGCGGCATGTCCGAGGGTGGCAGCACCACCAGGTTGACCTCGTTGGCGGCGATGCTGGCGTTGGCCGCCTTGCTCACCGGGGTCAGGCCGCTGTCGCGCAGCAACTGCTGCACCACCACGTTGTGGATCGAGTACCAGAACGGAATGGCGATGGACTGCCCGCCGAGCTGCTTCACATCCTCGATGCCCGGCGCCACGGTCAGGCCCGAACCACCGACGTGGTTCCACGCCACCACCTTGGCTGGCACCTTGCTGCCGTAGCGCGCCCACACGGTCATCGGCGACAGCAGGTGGATGACGTTGACCTGGCCGGAGATAAAGGCCTCGATCACCTGCGCCCAGCTGCGCAGCAGCACCGGACGTTCGGACTTGATGCCTTCGGCCTCGAACAGGCCGTTGTTGTGGGCCACCAGCAGTGGCGTGGCATCGGTGATCGGCAGGTAGCCAATACGCACCGGCGCGTCCGGCTCGCTGGCAGCGCGCGCCTGCAGGCTGGTAAGTAATGGGAAAGCGCCAGCTGCGGTCAGCAGGCTGGTGAGTTTGATGAAATCACGACGAGTATGAGTGGGATCGTCCAGGCACATGGCAGGGCTCCAGCGGTTCGATTGAATGTCCGTTGTTGCGGCTCGCCCGCCGTAGGGTTTTGAGGATATCGACGCGCAGGGCGCCCAGCTCATCGACCAGATCAGCGCGAGGCTGCGGCAGGTCGATGTGCCACTGGTCGAGCGTGTGCGCTGGGGTGCCACCCAGTAGCAGGATACGGTCGGACAGCAACAGCGCTTCATCGATGTCATGGGTGATCAGCACGGCGGCGGTCTGCCGCTCGCGGATCAGGTTCAGCAATAACTGTTGCATGTCGGCGCGGGTCACTTCGTCCAGCGCGCCAAAGGGTTCATCGAGCAGTAGGACATGCGGCTCGCGGGCCAGACAGCGGGCCAGCGCGGTGCGCTGGGCCATGCCGCCGGAGAGTTCGCTGGGGTAGCGTTCGCGGGCGTGCTTCAGATCCACGGCGACAATCGCCTGGTCGATCAGCACCTGACGCTGCGCCCCCGTGCGACTCGGCTGACGGGCGAAGTCCAGGCCGAAGCCGACGTTCTGCTCCAGGCTCAGCCAAGGCAGCAACGACGGATCCTGAAAGGCCACCGCCACTCGCGGGTGTGGGCCGTTCAGCACCTCGCCAAATAGCTCCACCCTGCCCTGTTGCGCCGTCTGCAAGCCGGCCAGCACACGCAGCAGACTGGACTTGCCCACCCCGCTGGGGCCAAGAATGCTGACCAGCTCACCGGCACGCAGCTCCAGCTGGAAGCCTTCCAGCACGCTGCGCTGGGCGTAGCCCAGGCTGATGTCACGCGCCTGCAGGACGTTCATGCCGCCAGCTCGCCGTGCTTGCGCAGCTCACTGCGCAGCTGCACCAGGCTCGGCGTGACCACCGGCACGAAGGCCGACTCGCGCAGGCGTCGGGCAAAACCGCTGCCATGCGCCTGCAAGTAAGCCTTGCCGCCGCTGGCTTGCAACTCCAGCTGTACTGCCTCGGCCGCCACCTGGGCCAGGCCGATACGGATCTTGAACAGCGGCACCGGGCCGGCTGCAAAATGGCCGTGTTTCAAACCGTCGCGCAGTGCGCGCTCAAGCCCTTTGAGTTCGTCGTTGAGTGTCTGCCATTCGCCTTCAAGCACCGAGCGACCGTCGCCCAGACGCGCCTTGGCTTCCGCCAGGGCGCGCCGGGCCAGACCGATCGACAGTCCGCACTGCAAGCCGAGGAAAGCCGGACGCACACGCGGCAGGTAACTGCGCGCATCAGCGGCGATCAGCCACTCACGGCCGAGTGCTGCACCGTCGATACGGATCGCTGCGGTGTTGCTCGACTGCAGGCCGAGCAGTTGCAGATCGTCACTGCGCACCAGCCCTGGCAGATCATTCGGCAGCGCCGCCACGAAAGGCTGCGCGCCCGGCAGGTCGATGGCAGCGGCCACGGTGAAACCGCTCTTGCGCAGGTTGGTCACCCAGGGCAGTTGGCCGTCCAGTCGCCAGCCATCGCCCCGCGCCTGGGCCACCACGCCCAGTTGCTCGATACCGGAAAGAAACTTCATGGCGTTGGACAGGCCGGTGGCGCCCGCCTTGCGCCCACTGAGCAGATCACCCAGCAGGCGTTCGCGCAGACCGACGTTATCGCTCTGCAGCAGGTACTCGATAAAGGCGCGCTGGCCCCAGAAGACGAACGCGGCGGTCAGCGAGTGGCTGGCGACCTGGGCGATGGCTTCAACGCCATCGGTCACGTCACCGCCCACGCCGCCAAGCTGCGGGGCAACGCCATGGCGCAGCACATCGGCCGCTGCCAGCTGGCTGAGCAAGGTTTCTCCGTCGAGCAGGCCACGGTCGAGTGCATCGGCCTGAGTGTCCAGCCATTGCCGCAATGAGTGATCGAGCATGCTGTCGGTCTCCTTCAACAAAAACGGGGCTCAGGCTTCAGCCTGTTCCCAGCTATAACGCGCAAGCTCAGGATTGAGCGGCGTATGGGCAAAGCTGTTGGCGAAGTTGCACAGGGTTGCCAGGCTTACGCCGAGAATCACTTCGAGCGCCTGCCCCTCTTCGAAACCGGCATCCTTGAACGCCTGGTACTCGGCATCGCTGACGTTGCCACGGGTGGCAATCACTGCACGGGTGAACGCGGCCAAGGCTTCATAACGGGCATTGGGCAACTCCCCTCGGGCGCGCAGCGCTTCGATTACCTCGGCCGGCAACTTGGCCTTGTTCTGTGCCACCGCTGTGTGGCCGGCAACGCAGAAACTGCAACCGTGGGTGGTGGCGGCGATCAGCTGGATCACCTCGCGCTCGGCCAGGCCGAGGCTGGCCTTGCCATTGAGTGCGGAGACGGTGACGTAGGTTTCCAGCGCTGCCGGCGCATTGGCCAGCACAGCCAGCAGATTGGGAATGAAACCCGAGTTGTTGAGGGCGTTCTGCAGGAAAGGACGGGCTTCTTGCGGGGCCGATTCAAGAGTCTGTAGGGTGACGCGAGACATGGTTCATCTCCTAACCAAGAGGTGTGGCACTATTGTCTTGGTTATAAAAATCGTGAGCCATATTCTAAAGTCGCGTTCACTTGCTCCTGAGTCTTTCCATTAGATGAATTCTTCCACTGCCCCTTTTGAATGGTTATTAGACAGCCTGGAACTGGACGCCAGCCTGTTCCATGTCGGCCGTTACTGCGGCAGTTGGCAAGCCAGCACTCATGGCCTGGCGCGCGCCAGTTTCCATTTGCTGGTTCAGGGCGAGTGCTGGCTGCACCTGCATGAACGCGAACAAAGCATCGCCCTGCACAGCGGCGACGCCGTGTTCCTGCTGCGCGACCTGCCCTATCGGCTGTCAGACGCGGCCTCGCCCGAACAGGCGCAGTGCAACCCGCGCATTGCCATGCAAACGCTCGACACGCATGCACGCGATGGCGTGAGCCTGGTCTGTGGTTTCTTTCATTTCCGTCCGGGGTTGAGCAGCCTGATCATCGACGCCCTGCCCGATCACCTGATCCTGCGCGCCGGTGATCCAGGCTCTAGTGCCGCACGGCGGCTGTTCGAACTGATCATGGTGGAATGCTCACGTAGCGAAGGCCCGGCCGGCGCCCTGCTGGAGCGTCTCAGCCACCTGTTGTTTCTCTACGTGCTACGCGAACAGAGCCAGGCCGTGGCCGACCTCGGCGGCCTGCTGGGCCTGGCCCGCCACCCGCAATTCGCCGCGCTGCTCGAACGCCTGATCGCCCAGCCAGAGCAGCCCTGGCCACTGGAACAGATGGCCGAATTGACCGGCCTGTCGCGCTCGGCGTTCTGCAAACGTTTCCAGGAGCTGGCCGGCACCTCACCCGGCCACGTACTGCTGAGCCTGCGCATGCGCCAGGCCTGCCGCCTGCTGCAACAAGGCCAACCGGTCGCCGAGGCAGCCGATGCCTGTGGCTACCAGTCGGTAGCCGCCTTTACACGGGCATTCAGCAAAGTGGT
The DNA here is from genome assembly GCF_014109765.1 of Pseudomonas berkeleyensis. Taxonomy (NCBI): domain Bacteria; kingdom Pseudomonadati; phylum Pseudomonadota; class Gammaproteobacteria; order Pseudomonadales; family Pseudomonadaceae; genus Pseudomonas; species Pseudomonas berkeleyensis. The sequence continues at coordinate 2,448,021 of NZ_CP059139.1, read as the reverse complement.
CGGGGTGTTGCCAGGCGCGTATCGGAAGCAGTTTGGGTGAGCGACGGCGCACATCAATAGCCTTAAGGTTGGGACGATCCGATATCCAGAAGCATGCAATGGCATCGGGAACATCCCCAGAAAGCCGGGGAAGCGACGGCCCCTGAGGGCTCGCCATTGATCAGTTGATTGCAATCGCCGGTTACAGCGTCGAGATGGTACCGCCGTCGATGCGGTGCTCGGATCCCGCAATCGAGGCCGCCCGTGGGGACGCGAGGAAGACGATCAGATCGGCCACCTCCTGAGGTTTGGCCGGCCTACCCAGAGGGATTCCGCCTATCGCCTCCATGACGATTCGTTTGCCGCCTTCGTAGTCGGTTCCCGCTTGTTCAGCCAGCCGCTCTGCAAACCTTACGGACGCCTCGGTCTCTATCCATCCTGGCGCGACGCTCAGCACACGAACCCCTTTAGGCGTTACCTCTCTCGCAAGGGACTTGCTGTAGGTGGTGAGCGCTGCCTTGGCGGCGGCGTAGGCGGTAGTGGACTCGGGCAGGGGCATCATGCGCTGGATCGAACTCACATGGATGATGACACCCGAGCCCTGCGCCAGCATGGATGGTAGCAGCGCGCGATCCAGGCGCACGGCAGGCATCAGGTTCAAGTTCAGCTCTGCCAGCCAATGCTCATCACTGAGGACGGCAAAGCCACCACCTGGAGCGCTTGATCCACCGACCACGTTTATCACGATATCGACACCGCCCCAGCTCTCGAGGACAGCCTGCGCGAGGTGAGCAACACCCTGTGCCGTCGTCAGATCGGCACCGATATAGGTGACGCCTTCCACAGGTGGTACTGACACGTTGCGCGCCGATATCGCCACCCGGGCGCCAGCCTCCACGAGGGTCTGCACGACAGCAGCACCAAGCCCCATCGTGCCGCCGGTGACCACAGCGCGCAGGCCATTGAGTTGCAGGTCGAAGCTCATGCCGTGATCTCCAGTGATGCGATCAGGCCGCGTTCAAGACGAAAGCGGTACGACAGAACGATCGGGCTGCCTGGGAAGTTGCCGCTGACGTTGGCGCGGACGAGCTGCAATCCGTCCTCTTGCTCAATGGCAAAGGGCACGCTCGTCGCGCTGTACTTGGCCGACGCCTCGGCCATAAAGGCCTTGATGGCGTTGATACCCGTGTAGGTGTGACCGTCGTCCTTCATCACGGCTTGCGCCGTGAAGCAATGCACCAGGGCTTCAGGGTTGTGTTCGGCGGCGAAGTACGCAGCGATGGGCTCGGGCAGGGTCAAGCTAGGCATGTTGTCGGCTCCATAGGGTCGGTGACAGCCCTAGGATGCGTATCGGACAGAATTAACTGAATCGCCTAGAATCAGCATTAGTTATGTAGAGAAAAATGCACAATGCGCGGATCCGAATTTGCTGAGCTAAAAGCCTTCGTGGCCATCGTCGAGCGCCAAAGCTTCGCCCGCGCGGCAGAGCATCTGGGTCTCTCACCCTCCGCGCTCAGCCAGACCATTCGGCAACTCGAAACTCGCCTTGGCACACGCCTGCTCAATCGCACCACCCGCAGCGTCGCGCCCTCGACCAGTGGCGAACAGCTCTACAACCGCATTGCCCCCTTGTTTCGAGAGATGGCTGTTGCCGTCGCTGAAGCCAGTGAGGCGACAGGACAAATAAGCGGAACGTTGCGCATCAATACGCCAGGGATCGCCGCCAGAACCCTCATCGCCCCCCGGCTGGCACGCTTCCACCAGGCATACCCTGATGTGCTGCTCGACATCGTGGTCGACGATGCACTGGCCGATATCGTGCTTGGCCGTTTTGATGCGGGCATCCGTATGGGTGGCCGGCTTGAGAAGGACATGGTGGCCGTCCGCCTCACCCCGGATCTGAACATGGTCGCCGTGGCATCTCCGGACTACCTCGCACATCGAGGCACACCCCAGTCACCTGCCGAGTTGCAGGATCATGCCTGCATCAACTGGCGACTGCAGATGGACGGCAGACCTTATCGCTGGGAATTTCAGGAGCGAGGGCAGCCCCTGGAAGTGGCAGTCGACGGCCCCGTCGTCACCAATCACCCCGACATCGGCATCGCTGCCGCTCTACAAGGGCTCGGCATTGCCTATCATTTCGAGAGAGAAGCCGTGGGTGAGCTTCTGGCCCAGGGACGACTGATCCAGGTCCTTGCTGACTGGTCGATCTCGCGTCCAGGGCTGTTCCTCTATTACCCGAACAGGCAACACCGGCCAGCCGCCCTGGGGGCCTTCATCGACTGTCTATTGGATCGCAACCTGTTCGATCAGCCCTGTTCCGAGTCCCATCGATGATAAGCGCAAGGCAAAGGGCGCGGCGGTAGCTTTTGAGCGCTTGTTTTTACTGTCAAAACCGTAACGCGGCCGAACTGAAATCTCCTGACCATCGGCTGCTGTTGTCCGATAGCAGCCGGTAACGACAGGAAGCTACCGGCCAGAAGCGAACGGTCTAGCTTATAAATAAATTCGTCCCTTTATCCTTATGTCCTAATTTCCGCGCACCGCAATCTATCGCAAGCATACGGTGAATACCTACTTGTTAACGCCCTGCCAGGTGCTGATATCAGCTTGACATACGCAAAACCTAGTCTATTACTCAATATATCCAGCTATCCAGAGCGATCCAGTTATTCAAGGAAGAATTTCAGGTGAAACCCTTGCGCATGTTACTTATCTCTATGCTTTGCGCCCTAGACGGATGCACAGTTATCAATATCTATGATAAAGGCATAAAAGTTAGTCGTTACGCTGGGCTCCCAATTTATTTATTAGAACCAAGTAATGGAGCTGTATACTTTGATATCACTGGCATTGGGTTAATTACCAGCCCTGGCGGGGCATCTCTTGGATATGTCCAACAAGTATATGCGCAAATTCCATCTGGTACGTGTTCGGTTGTCATTTTTACAAATAATCACACTCAGTCTGATGAGCTGGTTTCTTATCTAGAAAAATCTAACATCAACCCCGATAAAATCTGCCTGACACATAGCAGGAACTGATATGAAAAATACTATATTCGTGTCATTGACCATTATTGCCGGTTGTGCGCCCTTGCAACAAGCACCACTGATGTATACATCCAAGCAAGTTTTTGGGGTGGATATCTCGGCCCCCACCACAGAGTCTACTGGCGTAACTATGAATTTGGGCTTCAAGAACGTAGACGCTGCATATGTCCCCGTAGCTGTTTCGAAAAAGAGTGAGGATGGCGGAAAAGATATAATTCCGATTACCGCATCCTATGGGAAAGGAGATGGGAGGGCTGAAGAAAAAGATGAGTCGGAAATACAAAGGATAAGAGTAGATAAGCTGCGGGAGGCGCTTTCAAACGAGGCTGCAGCGGCCACAGCCTTGGCAACCATCAAGGCTGAAAATGATGCGATCAATGAATACGACACTAAGTTCGCCATTGACAAGGATCAAGCAAGGATTTTTGTCGAAAATAGTAAGAGTTTCAGTCCGGTTACTGCTGAAAGGATTAAGCAATCTGCTGATGCTGGCAATCCAATTCCGGCAGACGTAATAAGTACAATGAAAGAAGCTCAAGGCGAAGCGCAGAAAAAATATGATCAAGCCAAAGGGGCTGTTCAGGGCGCCAAAGATGAATTGGCCGAGTCATTATATGTGACCCGTCGCGACGCAATGTCTGTATATGGAAGTTTTGGCTCTTCGACTGGAGGTAACTCTAACTCAATAACTAACAAATTAGGCAAGATGTTCTCAACAGGTGTTGCAGCACAAAACTTAACCGAAGGAATAGCAGAGGAAGGCAGAGGACTCGCGATAGGCCAATTTCTCGCGAACTGCATCAAGATTGCAGAGTTCATTGATAATGAACAAGAAAAGGAAAAGTTCTCTGAAGACTGTGCGAAAGCCGCGATAGCTAAGAAATAGGCACAGTGCCGCAATCGACTACTGATGAAAGAGTAAGTTTTTTCAACGCTAGGCCACAAAACTATCGGATAAGGCGTTACCTGTAGTTTTGTGGCTGCTCCTGGCCAGGAGCGGTCAGCCGGAATCCGCCCCATTATTCGCTCTTTTCTTTAGCATTTCGCTATCGATTTCCACAGCTGAAAACAATCGCAATGATGGCATATTGACTTTCTGCCGCGACAAAGATATCACCTTCGTCTGGAGCTCTCTATTCTTGGATGCTCGAATTACAATGACAGGGATTTTTCTATGGCTAAGAAGTCAGCAGTATCCGAAGTTGTTTCGCTGATTGAAGAGGGCACCCCTCGTCCAAGACTACATAAACTCATCATTCAGAATTTTCGTTCAATCGGCTCAACTCCAGTTGAGATCGAACTGGATGACATAGTTGTGTTAGTTGGCGCCAATAACGCCGGAAAAAGTAGCATCTTGCGAGCCTACGAAATCGTGATGTCTCACGGGTCGTCTGCCGGCAAGCTGAACATCAACGACTTCCCAAATGGCATAGTAGAGAGGGAAGCGCTTCCGACCATTGAGCTTCAAACCATCGTGTTCAGTGATGCGCCAGGGGAACGCTGGCTTGGTGTCCAGGCCAACGGAGAATTCCTGATCCGCGAACGCTGGATCTGGGATAGTCCAACCAAAGATCCGATGCGACAGGGCTTCGATGTGCAGAAGGGGGATTGGGATGCCCAAGTGCCGTGGGGAGCTCCAAACGTGGCCAACGCCAAACGCCCACGCCCACATCGCATCGACGCGTTTGCTTCACCCGACGCTCAAGCGAATGAGATCATCAACCTAATCAGCTCCTTGCTTAAAGAGCGTGTTCAACAGATCAAGTCGGATCCCGCTCAGGCGTTATCTGACTACGAACTTGTGATTGAGAAGATCAAATTGCTCCAGACAAAAGCTGTGGAAGCGACTGAGGCAGAGGTTGCCTCCATCGAGTCTGAGATCACCAAGTATCTCGACCGCCTGTTCCCGAACCACCATGTGAAGTTTGATGCCAAACCTGAGTTGGACATCGAAAAGGCCTACACCCCATTCAAAACCACTGCCGATCTGTTGATGGGCCCAAAAGATGGTTACCTGTCAGGCATTGCCAACCAAGGTAGTGGTGCCCGTCGAACCTTGCTCTGGGCAGCCTTGAAATACCTGTCGGAGGCGAAGGATCGCGAGGGGACAAGGCCGCACGTCTTGCTGCTGGATGAACCTGAGATTTGCCTTCATCCCTCGGCCATCCGGGAGGCCAGAGCAGTGCTTTACGATCTGCCTCAGACAGGCAACTGGCAGGTGATGATTACTTCGCACTCACCAATCTTCATCGATCTGTCCAAGGACAATACCACCATTATTCGCGTGTACCGTGGCGAAGGTAACGAGGTGGAAAGTACTACCCTGTACAGACCTACCCGCGCCAAGCTGGACGATGACGATAAGAAAAACCTCAAGATGCTCAACGTATGTGATCCCTACGTGAACGAGTTTTTCTTCGGTGGGCGGCAGATCATTGTTGAAGGCGATACCGAGTACACGGCCTTCTCCATCATCAGGGACATATACGTTGACGAGTATAAGGACGTCCAGATCATCCGGGCTCGTGGCAAGGGGATTATCCCGTCCTTAGCGAAAGTCCTCCTGCAGTTCTCCAAGCAGTTTACGATCCTTCACGATACCGATTCTCCACTCACGGCAGCAGGTAAAGGCAATCCAGCTTGGGGAATGAATGGAACCATCGCCTCCGTGCTAAAGCTCGACAACGCAGAAGGACGCGTCAGGCTTGTTGCGTGTCGTACCTGCTTTGAGACGGCGTTGTTCGGAAAAGAGTCCAAGGACGAGAAGCCATATCGAGCTTTTGTCCGTATCCAAAACGATGCAGAGTCTGCAGAGAAGGTGAAGGCGCTATTGGATTATCTGCTAGACGCCTCTAAGCCAAAACCGGTTAATTGCCTTGAGTGGACAGCGATTGAAGAGCTGGATGAGGTCGGCTAGAGCGCCTGAGGGGACGACGACCATGAACAGCCTAGGGCATCGTCCCCTGCTCCAAGCGCTTACAGCACAAAGCACTCTACCGTCGAGATGGTTAAATGGCTTTTCTATGAGCTCGGCGTAGGCGCTCATGATTGAACAAAGGCTTTCTTGTGAGCGCACTGGTCAAAAGTGGCTAGCCCCAGTATTGATCTGGCGTTGGAAGGTCTTGACATCTCGCTGCAAATCTCTGGGTTGATCAATTCAGCCAACCTCAAGGTCTCTGAGCATAGTCGCCTCGTTTCGGGCTTCCGTTGAACCTCAAAATGGAGTGCTGATGGACGTCCGCTTCTGGCCGATACAGCCAGTCGTGGCGGGCAGCTACTGGCAGATGGTCGGCCGTTGTCACACGCGGCCTCTGGCAGGGCACTGCCTAGTCACACAAACAGCTCACAGCTACAACCGGGTATGAAGGCGGCACTGCTTTTTCCGAAAGCGGCCGCCTCTAACAAGACGCTCCTACCAACCGACCCCGACGATCCATGGCCACCGCGACAATAGCCATGAGGATGACGAGGGTGTAGGCGAAAAGTCCCAAGTTGATGCCGAGGATTAGTTTCTCGGAGCCGTCGCTGAGTACCATCGAACCGCCGTAGCTGGCGCGCAGCCAGTAACTCAGTAAAAAACCGCCAGTCACGAACACCGTCAACCAGCTTGCGGGGAATGCTCAGGTAGCGGAAAACCTGAGCAATGGAGCCCTACAGTCATGGCCTAGGCCTGACAAAACGCTGCTCCAGGACTTCCTTGCCCCATTGCGCGCCTGGCCGCTCCTCTGCCAGTACGAAGTTGCGTGTTTCATAGAGATGGCGTGCGGCGTGCAGTCCGGAGAAGGTCCATAGGTGCGTTTCAGTGAAATTCCGTTCATCGACGAACGACAGGGCCGCGTCCAGCAGCTTTTTCCCCACCCCACCGCCACGGGCCTCATCGGAGAGAATGAACCAGCGCAAATGCGCTACGTTCTCGCCCATGTCCTGGCCATCGATGGCCACGGAACCTACGATCTGACCATCGAGACACGCCGTCCAGATGGCATTTCCTGGGTTTTCCAGGCGATTGCAAAACTCGGCGAGCCCGCTCGCCACTACGGACTCGAAGCGCTGGCCGAAACCTGACTCGCGTGAGTAATACAGCGCATGCATGTCCGTGATACGGGCGATGATGCCTGGTCGGTATCCCTGCACGATCTCGATATTGAGTGAACGATCAGGGTGGCCCGACGTGATATCGAGCGCCTGGGTATAAAGCCGCATGCCTTCGAGTACAAGCTGGCCCTGGCCAGGTTTCAAACGCTCCAGAGCGGCAATGACCTGAGCGCGGGCGAAGTCGTGGATTGCCGCCACACGCTGCTTACCCGCAGCGGTCAGAGAGAGCATCTTGACGCGGCCATCGTCCTTCCCCGGCGTCTCCTGCAGCTCACCGGACGCCACCAGCTTGCTCAGCATACGGCTCACGCTCGACTTTTCGAGTCGAAGCCGAGCACCGAGATCACGCGCCGTGATCTCTCCTTGCTCGATCTCGATCAGGGCATGCACGGCTGACGGCGAGAGGTCGGTTCCTGCAAAGTCTCCCCCCATGAATCCAAGCTCGCGAACCATTGTTCGAGAGATCGCGCGAATTTCTTCAACCAGGTACTTATCAGCGTGCATGCCAAGGCCTCCGCAATAATGGATGCACGTTACAACCAATAAGTTGCTTAGCACAACTAAATTCGGACATGTGCCTTCGGTGAGGCCTGGGCACAGACTCGCTGCAAGGAAGGGCTGAAAGAAAAACCATCTGAGCGCCTAATACCGATCAGATAAAACGTAGTGTCTGGCACGCATAGCCTTTGTAGGGTGTCGCGGGGTCGCCCAGGCCGTGCGTACCGAAATGCTGGCGCCACGACCATTGGTGCGCACGGCGCACCCTACGTAACCTTATCCTGACGCTTAACTGACCGGCATTAACCTGAGCGCCCTACTCCTGGGCGTCCTCGGGGTACTGCTCTGCACTTCACAGCGCGGATCATCTCTCGGTGGTCCGCTACAGGTCGAAATGCACGCCCATGGCGTGGCAGCTTGTAGCCGATAGCCGCCAGGCTTCTGACGGTGCCCATGCACAAACGAAAGCCCCCGGCCTCGCGACCGGGGGCTCGTTCATGGCTGAGGGTTCAGCGTCTGCGCGCCAGACGCTGCACGGTATCGACCAGCAGATCCACTTCACCAATGGTGTTGTAGAACGCCAACGACGGTCGCACCGTAGCCTCGACCCCAAAGCGTCGCAGGATCGGCTGCGCGCAGTGGTGGCCGGAGCGTACGGCGATGCCCTCGCGGTTGAGGACGGCGCCGACTTCCTCGGTGCGGTAGCCGTCGAGCACGAAGGACAGCACGCTGGCTTTGTGCGCCGCGGTACCGATCAGGCGCAGCCCGGGAATGGCCGACAGGCCACGGGTGGCGTAGACCAGCAGGTCGTGCTCGTAGCGCTGGATGTTCTCCAGCCCCAGTCGCTCGACGTATTGCAACGCCGCCCCCAGCCCCACCGCATCGGCGATGTTACCGGTGCCGGCCTCGAAACGCGCAGGCGGCCCCTGATACACCGTCTTCTCGAAGGTGACGTCGGCGATCATGTTGCCGCCGCCCTGCCAGGGTGGCAGTTGCTCGAGCAGCTCGCGCTTGCCGTAAACCACACCGATACCGGTGGGGCCGAAGATCTTGTGTCCGGAGAACACCAGAAAATCGGCATCCAGCGCCTGCACGTTGACCCGCAGGTGCGAGACCGACTGTGCGCCATCCACCAATACCTTGGCACCCACCGCATGCGCCAGGCCAATGATCTCGGCTACCGGCGTCACCGTACCCAGGGCGTTGGAGACCTGAGTGATGGAGACCAGCTTGGTGCGCGGGCAGAGCAGCTTGGCGTATTCCTCAAGAATGATCTGCCCCGTGTCGTCCACCGGAATCACCCGGATCTTCGCGCCCACTTCGGCCGCCAGCTGTTGCCAGGGGACGATGTTGGCGTGGTGCTCCAGGTGGGAAACGATGATCTCGTCCCCCGCACCGATGAACTTGCGACCGAAGGTGTTGGCGATCAGGTTGATGCCTTCGGTGGCGCCACGCACGAAGATGATCTCCTCCTCCGAACGTGCACCGAGAAAGCGTCGCACCGTGCTCCTGGCACCTTCGTAGGCATCCGTGGCACGCGCCGCCAGTTCGTGCGCGGCGCGGTGGATGTTGGAGTTCTCGTGCTCGTAGAAGTAGCTGATGCGCTCGATCACCTGGCGTGGCTTCTGCGTGGTGGCGGCATTGTCGAACCACACCAACGGCTTGCCATTGACCCGCTCCTGGAGGATGGGAAAGTCACGACGCACGGCGTTGACATCGAAGCTGCCGCTAGCCTGTGGCTGGCCGGATGCCTGCGGTGCCTTCTCCAGGCGCGGTGCCGAACCCTGATCGAGGAAGTAGAACTGCCCCGCTCCGGTCTGCGTTTGCGTGGGTGACGGTGTCGTGCTGCGCGGCTCGCCCAGCAGCGATTGCAGCACCTGGGCCAGCTCGTCGCCACCCGGCAGGCCATCGCTGCGCGCAGCGACGCGATCCTCGCGCGTTGCAGAATCGCTGACACCGGGTGCCGGCAGGTCACTGAAGTAATAGCCAGAGGGTGCAGCCGCACCACCGGCACCCGGCGGCTGCACGATCGCGGCGCCCGGATAGACCTGTGGAATGGCCGCCGTATAGGCCTGCGGCGAACCCAGATCCAGACCATCGAGGGTGCCGGCCGGAGCAGTCGCCGTCTGCGGCGCTTCATGGGCGGTCAGGCTGGGCGCCTCACCGCCGGCACGCGGCACCTCGCCCGGTTTGGCGGCGAACAGCTCATTGGCCAGGCGCGCCAGGCTGGCGAGATCCGGCAGGCCGTCAGCCTGGGGCTCAGCGGTAAGCAACTGGGTAGTCATGGTATTTGTCGACCTCTACGTCATCGAGTACGGCCAGGGCATCTTCGGTCAGCACCGCCAGCGAGCAGTACAGCGAGATCAGGTAGGAAGCGATGGCGTTGCGGTTGATCCCCATGAAGCGTACCGACAGCCCCGGGCTCTGCTCGCCCGACACGCCCGGCTGGTACAGACCGATCACGCCCTGACGCTTGTCGCCGACGCGCAGCAGCAGGATCTTGGTCTTGCCGTCGTCATCGAACGGCACCTTGTCCGACGGAATCAACGGCAGCCCGCGCCAGGTAAGGAACTGCGAGCCGAACAGGCTGACGGTGGGTGGCGGCACACCACGACGGGTGCATTCGCGGCCGAAGGCGGCGATGGCCAGCGGGTGGGCGAGGAAGAACGCTGGCTCTTTCCAGACCTTGGCGATCAGCTCGTCGAGGTCGTCTGGGGTGGGTGGGCCGCCCAGGGTGGAAATGCGCTGGGCCGGGTCGACGCTGGACAGCAGACCGTACTCGGGGTTGTTGATCAGCTCGTTTTCCTGACGCTCCTTGATGGTCTCGATGGTCAGGCGCAGCTGCTCACGAATCTGGTCGTGCGGGCTGCTGTAGAGGTCGGAAACGCGGGTGTGCACGTCGAGGATGGTGGTCACCGCGTTGAGGAAGTACTCGCGCGGCGCGTCTTCGTAGTCGACGAAAGTCTGCGGCAACACCGCCTCGTCGCGCTGGGAACAGGCGACCTGCACGTTGAGCGGGTTCTTGACCTTATTCAGGCGGAAGATGCCGGCCTCCACCGGCGTCCACTGCAGCAGGTGTACCAGCCAGCGCGGGGTGATGGTGGAAAGTTGCGGTACGGTCTTGGTCGCGTTCGCCAGTTGCCGGGCGGCACTGTCGCCGAGGGCAAGGCGTACATCCTGATTGTCAGCCATGGAACACTCCTGTTGCGTTTTTCAAGGCGCACAGAACCCCGTACGGTCGTGCGAGCACGACCGTCGTGTGGATGCTGTGCAGGGGTTGCGGCGAACGCCGCGGATTAACCGGTGTTGCTGGCCTGGTGCTGCAGGCTGGCCTGGGTCACGTTGCTGCCGGGCGGTACGCTGCGCGTCAGCCAGACGTTGCCACCGATGCTGGAGCCCTTGCCGATGGTGATGCGTCCCAGGATGGTGGCGCCGGCGTAGATCACCACGTCATCCTCGACGATCGGGTGACGCGGCTCGCCCTTGAGCAACTGCCCGCTCTCGTCGGCCGTGAAGCGCTTGGCGCCAAGGGTCACGGCCTGGTAGATGCGCACGTGGTTGCCGATGATCGCAGTCTCGCCGATCACCACCCCAGTGCCGTGATCGATGAAGAAGCTGTGGCCGATCTGCGCGCCAGGATGGATGTCGATACCGGTGGCGGAGTGAGCGATTTCTGCGCCGATACGCGCCAGCAATGGCATGCCGGCGCGGTAAAGATGGTGGGCCAGGCGATGGTGGATGACAGCGAGGATGCCCGGGTAACACAGCAGCACTTCGTCGACGCTGCGCGCCGCCGGGTCGCCGGCATAAGCGGCCAGCACGTCGCTGTCGAGCAGGCGGCGCAGGCCCGGCAACGCGGCAGCGAAGTCGCGCACGATGGCGATGGCCTCGGCCTCGCTGTCCTTCTCCGCGTCGCCCTGCTGACGCGCGGCATAGCGCAACTCCAGGCGCACCTGCGACAGCAGGCTGTTGAGCGCACTGTCGAGGGTGTGGCCGACGTAGAAATCCTCGCTTTCCTGGCGCAGGTCGCTGGGGCCCAGACGCATGGGGAACAGCGCCCCGCAGAGGCCTTCGAAGATCGCCTCCAGCGCCTGCCGTGAGGGCAGCTCGCGACTGCCCAGCTCACGGTTACGGCTGGTGCGGCTGCGCCAGTCGCTGCGCGCCTCACGCAATTGCTCGACGATCTGCTCGAGCTGCCAGTTGACGCGCGGCGCTCGACTGTCTGCCAGGTGCGGGTTGAGATATTCCAGGTCTGCAATGTGCTGGTGGGGCATTTCGATTACTCAGAAAAACGCTGCGGTGCCTGAGGCAACGAGCATGGCTCGCGCCCCCGTTGGCTACGAATGGCTCAATCCTGTACCCAGGGCAGGTTCCAGTGCCGCCAGCCGCCGCTCTCGCCCCGTTGGCGCTGGGCATCCAGATCGCCTTCGAAACCTTCGAGTACGTTGAACACCTGGGAGAAACCTGCCGCCGTCGCCGCAATCGCAGCGGCCGCCGAGCGCTTGCCGCTACGGCACAGCAGTACCACCGGCTTGTCGCGGGGCACCTTGGTCTCCAGCTCACGCAGAAAACGCGGGTTCTTGATCAGCGCCGGGCCGGTCTGCCAGGCCACATGCAGGCTGTTCGGCACATGGCCGACGAATTTGAGTTCCTCGAAGGTGCGCACGTCGACCAGGGTGGCCTCGCCCGCTTCGACCAGCGCCCAGGCCTCCGGTGGGTAGAGGCTGCCGGCATAGGCGCTGCCCTGCTCCTGACCACGGGCGCGGGCGCGTTCGAGCAATTCGTCGCTGGAAACATCCAGCACGCTGCGCAGGTCGGTGGGACGTTGGATGGAAACGGCAGGCTGAGAAGCGATGTCTGCGGACGGCATTAACAGATCCTCTAGTTGGCTAGTCGGGGCAGGCAGTCGGTCTGCGGCGCCGCGTGAGGCCTACTCTATGCCTGGCGCATATATCCAAAAAATAATTAATTATTTTATTTACCAAACAAAAAGGAATATTAAATCAAGCGCAGGGTGCATCATGCGTAGCGGGAATACCGAGGTGCTTGCTTGGTGCGCACAGTGTTCAGCCGGGGGACATGGTAAACACCTGTCGGGAGACATGGGTAACAGGTTGATGATCATGTTGCCCGTTGCCTCAGGTCTATTTGACGCAGCGTTTTGCGGATGAATACCACATCGTAGACACCCTCTTCAGCGGTTGAGCGTATGGCGACCTTCTCTCCATACAGACCTCCGCTTACGAAGACGTTGAGCCCTTTGAAATACACCTGCCCGGTCTGACGTACGTTTACAACGTGATCTCCCGGTTCATATTCGATGGCTGGCAGTTGCTCCGGGTAGTTTCGTGGACTTGGCCGATAGCGCTCTATGGGCGGCCGTTGATCAAGTGCTTCATGCGGACGGTAATGGTTGTACTCGTCTCGCCAACGGCTCATCACTTGCTGACAATGCTGCAAGTCGCTGAACGCGCGATGCAGCACTTCGCGTTTGAGTGTCTGGTGGAAGCGCTCCAGCTTGCCCTGAGTCTGTGGATGATGAGGTCGGCTATGGCTGACTTCGATCCCCAGCCGCATCAGCCAAACCTCCAGCTTCGATAGCCCACCGGCAATATTCGAACCCCAAGGCGGCCCATTGTCGGCGGTGATACGCAGCGGCAAGCCGTACTGACGGAAAACCTCGATCAGATGTGGTTTGACCAGTTCCAGTCGCTCTCCCTGGCAGGCTTGCAAGCAGAGCGAAAAGCGCGAGTGATCGTCCAGCAGGGTCAAGGGATGACAACAAGGCGAACGGCGATCATTGAGGGGGACGTTACCCTTGAAGTCGATCTGCCAGAGGTCGTTCGGGTTGGGATGCTCGAAACGGCGGTTAGCCGGCGCTTGCGACTGTTCATTGTGGTAGAGGACGTGGCAATCGTAGCGCTTGAGGATTGCGTCGATGGTGCTGTGGTGAGGCGGATCAATAGCTGCAGTCATCAACAAGCTTCGCAGTTTGCGAGCGCCCCAATAGGGATAGCGGTGGTGCAATTGCACCACCGTTTGTTCCAGCTTCGGATCGCTACGCCCTGGACTGCTCAGAGGACGCCGAGATCGATCCTGCAAGCCTGCATCGCCTTGCTCACGGTACCGAGCCAGCCACTTGTAGCCAGTTCTGGGACTGATGCCATACCGCCGACAGAGCTCCCGCACATTACTTTGGGGCTGCCCCGCCAGCAGAACAAACTCTCGCCTTATCGACATAGTGCTTCGCTCCAGCCACGGCATCATTCGATCTCCCAATTCGATGAACACCGTAAGCCTAAATGCGTTACCTATGTCTCCCGACACCCGTTACCTATGTCCCCCGGCTGAACACACAGCGCACCCTACGAGAAGGCATAGAGGCATAGTCCAGCTGCAGCTTCAGCTACAAACCAAAGCCGGCCGCATCATGTAGGGTGCGCCATGCGCACCGCTCGCCACAGGAAGTTGCGTCAGTCACGAAAAGGCTCGCGGTTGAAACGCAATGCCGGCCAGCCTCTCCTACAGCTCGCGCAGGTAGTCCCAGGGATAGATGCCGCGGTCGTGGCCGTCGCTGAAGATCAGTTGCACGCCATAACCCTGGGCATTGATGGCCTGCACGCGGATATCGCTCGGGGCCAGGTCGATACGCCCGTGCAGGCGCGCTGCGCGGCACTGCGAGCAGGGGCAGGCCGCGCGCAGGCGCGTATGGGCAAGCTCGCTGCGGCTGCCGTCCGGCCAGTCCAGAACGAGCTGGCCGGCAGTGCTGCGCAGCGCGGTCGGCGCTATCACCGGCCCGTACCCTGCAACTGTGCGAGGGCGATGCGTACGGCCTTGCGCACTTCCGGATCGCCGTCGTTTTCCGCAGCCTGCAGAGCCGGTACCGCGCTTTTGTCAGCCAGCTCGCCCAAGGCCAGGGCCGCCTCCTTACGCAGATTGCTGATGCTGTGACCGAGCAGTTCCACCAGCGCCGGCAAGGCAGCGGCATGGCGCAACTTGCCCAGCGCTCGGGCGGCGCGCAGGCGCACCTGCCAGTAGCCATCGCCCAGCGCTTCGATCAGCGCCGCACCGGCTTCGCTGAGACCGACCTTGCCAAGGGTGGTGGCGGCCTCCTCGCGCACCTGCCATTCACGGTCGTGCAAGGCTGCGCGCAGTGCGGGCAAGACGCTGGCATCACGGGCCAGGCCCAAAGCGCCAGTAGCCGCGCGCCGCACTTCGGTATCGGCATCGTCACTGGCCAGGCGCGCCAGGGCCGGCAGCGCCTCATGCTGCTTGAGCCAGCCGAGAATACCGACTGCTTCGCGCCTTACGAACGCGTCGCTGTCGGCCAGCGCCTCGAGCGCCTGCGGTGCGGCGTCGGCCAGACGCAGCTCGCGCAACGCACGCAGAGCGCTGGCGCGGACGAAGGCATCGGCGTGCGTGGCCCACGGCAGGATCACCCGCCCTGCTTCGGCGCTTTTCAGTTCGCTCAGACTCTGCGCGGCGGCGCTGCGCACGCGCTCATCGGCATCGGCCAGCGCGGCGCACAGGGCGGCGACCACTTCGGGCTCCTCCCAGGCCTCGAGCAGGCGCGCAGCCTCGGCGCGTACCGCGGCGTCGGCATCCTCGCGCAGGGCGCGGGCAAGCCAGGGCAAGGCGTCCGGGTCTTCCAGATCGGCCAGGTCGATCAGCGCGATGCGGCGGATGCCGGCATCGTCAGCGGCCAGACGCGGCAGCAGGTCGAGAATGTCGGGGTTGTCGGTGCTCAGGGCAGCAAGGTTCAGGTCGGTCATAGGGCGATTCGCAATGGCGGATGGTCGGTGGTCGGCAGGCCCAGCGGCGTCAGGCGCGGCAGTTCACGGCCATCCTCATGGCGCAGCAGCTCCAGGCAGTGGCGCTTGAGGTGGGTGAAGCCGGGGCTGGTGAGCAGGCTGGCATTGCGCGGGCGTGGGAATTCCAGGCGCAGGTCTTCGATGAAGCGGCCCGGACGCGGGCTCATCACCAGGATGCGGTCGGCGAGAAACAGCGCCTCGTCGATGTCATGGGTAACGAACACCACGGTGGTGCGGATGCGCGTCCAGATATCCAGCAGCAGTTCCTGCATGCGTGCACGAGTCTGCGCATCCAGGGCGCCGAAGGGTTCGTCCATCAGCAGCAGGCGCGGCCGGTTGATCAGCACGCGGGCGATCTCGGCGCGTTGCTGCATGCCGCCGGACAGCTGATTGGGCCAACGCTGGGCGAAGTCCTGCAGGCCGACCAGGCGCAGCATATCCAGCGCCTGCTCGCGCCGTTGTGCCTTGCCGATGCCCTGCATCTTCAGGCCGAAGGCGACGTTGTCCAGCACGCTGCGCCAGGGCAGCAGGGTGTGGTGCTGGAAGACCATGCCGCGCTGCGGCGATGGCCCTGCGACGGCATTGCCATCGACCAGCAGGCTGCCGCCGCTGAGCTGCAGGTGCCCGGCCAGGGCGCCGAGCAACGTCGACTTGCCGCAGCCGGAAGGCCCGAGAATGCAGACGAACTCGCCGGGTTCGATGGCGAAGTCCAGACGTTGCACCGCCTCGAAGGCCTCGCGACCCTGACCAAGGCGAATGGACAGTTGTCGGCCATCGATACGCCCCGGCGTTGGAGCCTGTTGGTAGACACTCATGTGCGCTTGCCTCCGCTCTGGTACCAGGGTGTGGCGAAGGCGCCGAGGCGCCGCACCAGCGTGCTGCTGACCATGCCGAGCACGCCGATCAGCAGCATGCCGACGACGATGTCCGGGTAGTTCTGCAGGGTGTAGGACTCCCAGGTGTAGTAGCCGATGCCGAACTGGCCGGAGATCATCTCGGCGGTGACCAGGCAGAACCAGGAGGTGCCCATGCCGATGGCCAGGCCGGTAACGATGCTGGGCGCGGCGCCGGGCAGCACCACTTCGCGCAGGATGGCCAGCCGCCCTGCCCCGAGGCTGCGCGCCGAGGCCACCAAGCGCGGGTCGACACCTTCGACGCCATGCACGGTGTTAAGCAGGATGGGAAACAGCGCGCCGGTGAAGGTGATGAAGATCATCGACGCCTCGGACGACGGGAACATCAGGATCGCCAGGGGAATCCAGGCCACGGCGGGAATCGGCCGCAGCACTTCCAGTGGCGGCAACAGGCTGTCTTCGGCCCACTTCGAGCGGCCGATGGCCAGGCCCAGCAGCACGCCTGCAACGGCGGCAGCCAGATAACCGGTGAACACCCGTCCCAGGCTGCTGCCGAGGTGGTCGGCGAGCTTGCTCGATTGCAACAGGTGCCAGGCGGCATCCAGTACAGCGGCCGGGGTCGGCACGTAGGTGAAAGCGATCAGCCCCAGATCCAGGCGCTGGTTGGCGGCCACCTGCCAGAACAGCAGGCAGGCGGCCAGCGAGGCCAGGCGCAGGGGCCAGCGATAGAGCGAGGTCATGGCAATCTCCGTAGCCCGGATGAAATCCGGGAAGAACCGTGCTGCGTTGTCCCGGATTTCATCCGGGCTACGTCAGGCCCTCTGCCACCGCCCTTTCGCAGGATCGGAAGGCGGTGGACAGAGGGCCAGGTCTTAGCGGCTGGCCAGCAGCTTCTGGTTGACGCCGACAAAGTCCAGCGCTTCGCCGCCGTTGGCCTGGGCGTAGGACTGGGCCTGCTCCTTGAGCAGGAAGGCGCTCAGCTCACCCTTGCCGTTGCGCACGAACCAGGCCTGGTTGGCCAGCAGCTTGAGCCCGCTGTCGGCGGCGTGAGCGTAGATGGCGCGGATGTCCTTGCCCTCTTCTTCCAGCGCAGCCAGGGCCTGGAGCGCGGCCTCCGGCGAGGCGTAGCTGCGTACCTTGTCTTCGCCACGCACCCAGATCTGCGCAACACGCTTGAAGTCGGTGATCGGCTTGCCGGTGACTGCATCGTTGGCCTTCAGGGCGACCGGCGCGTAGTCGGCCAATGCCTTGTCGTAGTCCACGCCGGACGCGGCAAAGGCCTGACGCACGTAGCGGTCGTCGATGAAGGTATTCAGGTCGAGATCGCGGTTGGTGCGTTTGAGTGTCTTGAGGGTTTCCAGCGCCCCCGCCACGGCCTTGCGGTACTCCGGCTTCCAGGTCAGGTCACGGGTCTGCAGGCCCAGCGGGCCATGGAACAGGTAGTTCACCTCGGCTTCGATGCCGGTGACCTTCTCGATCAGCAGGCTGTATTTCTCCGGATCGCTGGCCAGCAACTGGTTGGCTTCGATACCGGCACGCAGGTAGGCGACCACCACTTCCGGGTACTTCTCGGCGTACTCGGCGTTGACCAGACCCCCGTGGAAGGTCGGCGCCTGGGTCTGCGAACCATCGAAGATCTTGCGGGCGAAGCCGCGGTTGGGGAACAGGTCGGCGAAGGGCACGAAGTCGGCATGGGCATCGATACGGTTGCTGCGCAGCGCCGAACCGGCGATTTCCGGCGCCTGGGCGATGATCCGCACGTCCTTTTCCGGATCCCAGCCCTGGGCCTGGATCGCACGCAGCAGGACGCCATGGGCCGTGGAGGCGAAAGGCACGGAAATGGTCTTGCCTTTCAGGTCGGCCAGCGACTGCACTGGCGAGGCAGCCGGCACCACGATGCCATTGCCGCTGCCCTTGATGCTGCCGGATAGCACGTTGATCAGTAGGCTGCGTTTACCGGCTTCCTCATGCGCGACGCCATTGAAGGCGGCGGGGAATTCAGCCATGGCGCCGAAATCCAGCTTGCCGGCAACCATCTCGTTGGTCAGCGGTGCGCCACTGGTGAAGTTCTTCCATTCGACGACGTATTTGGCGTCCTTGTACTTGCCGTCCTTCGGCAGGTACTTGTCGAGCAGGCCCAACTCGCGGATGAGCAGGCCGCCAGCGGCGCAGTTGATGGTGGTGTCCTGGGTGCCGATGGCGACCCGGATGGTTTCGGCCGACGCCTGGGTGGCGGCGATTGCCAGCGCGAGGCCGGCCAGGGTGCTACGCAAGAGCATGGGTTTTCTCCCCTCGAATCATTGAGAGCCTGTTCAACGTCTGCTGCGCGTCGGCCAAACGGCGCTGGTAACGACCTCAGAATGCTCATTTACAGGACGTAAACTCCGCTTCTTCGATCCTTCCCATCACCGTTTTGCTCTAGCTCGCGATACGTTGAATAGGCTCGGAGTATTGGAATCGTCTCCGCCAGCAGGTGGGCCGGTGGGAAACGAGGGGTGTTGCATCAGGCGTCCGGTGGTTGGCCGGATGGCGGGTTTTGCTTGTCGTAGCCCGGATGAAATCTGGGAGCGGTGGATCAAGGTGGCCAGAGCATTCCCCGGATTGCATCCGGGCTACGCGCAGGGACCGTGATATTTCGTAAGGTGCGCCGTGCGCACCGACTCAACGCAGCAGGTAAGGAATCTCCACCTTCACCGCACCGGTCGGGCAGTCCTTCTCGCAGGGCATGCAGTACCAGCATTCGTCGAAGGCCATGTAGGCCTTCTGCGTGGCCGGGTTGATCGCCAGCAGATCCATCGGGCAGACCTCGACGCAGACGGTGCAGCCCTTGTCGGCGATGCACTTGTCTTCATCGATGGTCACCGGTGCGCTGCTGCGAAAGAAGATTTCCTGGGGTTGATAGGCCATGTCACGTTATCCATGTAGGGTGGGCTTCAGCCCACCAGGCTGTTCGGTGGGCTGAAGCGGATCACCGCCCGGCCCACCCTACGAAGTCACGCCGCCGCCTCGGTTTTTACCCGCAGGCGGTCGTAGGCGCTCTGTTCATCCGCAGCCAGGTCGATCAGGTAGGGCTCGACCGGCTTCTTGAAGCTGCTCATCTCGCCCTGTTCGTTCTTCTTCAGATGGGCGTGGCAGAACCATTCGGCATCGTTGCGCTGCGGGTGGTCGACGCGGTGGTGGTACAGCCCCCAGCGGCTCTCGGTGCGGAACAGCGAGGCACGTGCAGCCATCTCGGCGCAGTCGCGAATCACGCTGACCTCCAGCGCACGCATCAGCTCATGCGGATTGTTGGCCTTGAGCTGATCCAGATCACGCTCGATCTCGGCGAAGCGGGTCAGGCCGATCTCCATCTTCTTGGTCACCTTGGGCGGCTGCAGGTAGTCGTTGACCATGCGCCGCAGCTTGTATTCCACCTGCGCCGGCGGCAGGCCGTGCTCACGCTTGAGCGGCGCATACACCCGCGCCTGCTCACGCTCGACCTGCGCGGCATCCACCGGGCTGAAGTCGCGCCCGGCGATGTAGGCGGCGGCGTTGCTACCGGCGAACCAGCCGTAGGTGAAAGCCCCGAGCATGTAGTTGTGCGGCACCGCGGCCATGTCGCCAGCGGCGTACAGCCCCTTGACCGAGGTCTCGGCCTTCTCATTGACCCATACGCCCGAGGCGCTGTGACCGGAGCAGAAACCAATCTCGGAGATATGCATCTCGACCATGCCGGTGCGGTAGTCGGTACCGCGACCCGCGTGGAACTGGCCACGGCTGGGGCGCTCGTTGCTGTGCAGGATTTCCTCGATGGTCTGGATGGTTTCCTCGGCCAGGTGATCGAGCTTGAGGAACACCGGGCCATTGCCGCCTTCGAGTTCCTGGTGGAACTCCCACATCATCTGCCCGCTCCAGTAATCACACTCGATGAAGCGCTCGCCCTTGTTGTTGGCGGTGTAGCCGCCCAGCGGGCCGGTGACGTAGGCGCAGGCCGGGCCGTTGTAGTCCTTGATCAACGGGTTGATCTGGAAGCATTCGAGGTTCGCCAGCTCGGCCCCGGCGTGATAGGCCATGGCATAGCCGTCGCCGGCATTGGTCGGGTTCTCGTAGGTGCCCATCAGGTAGCCCGAGGCCGGCAGGCCCAGACGCCCGGCGGCGCCACAGGCGAGGATCACCGCCTTGGCGCGGATCACATGGAAGTCCGCCGTGCGGCAGTCGAAGCCCATCACGCCGTTGACCGCACCATCAGCATCGGTGAGCAGGCGGGTGGCGATGACGCGGTTGGTAATCTCCACCCGCGCCCGCTTGAGCTGGCGGTACAGCACCTTCTTGATGTCATGCCCTTCCGGCATCGGCAACACGTAGGCGCCCATGTGGTGCACCTTCTTCACCGCGTAGTCGCCGGTCTCGTCCTTCTCGAACTTCACGCCCCAACGGTCGAGCTGCTCGATGGTCTCGAAGCTCTTGCTGGCATAGGCGTAGACCGCCGCCTGATTAACGATGCCGTCGTTGGCGATGGTGATTTCCTTGGTGTACTGCTCCGGCGTGGCGTGGCCGGGAATCACCGCGTTGTTGAGGCCGTCCATGCCCATGCTGATGGCGCCGCTGCGCTTGACGTTGGCCTTGTCCAGCAGCAGCACACGCAGTTCACGATTGGCCTCTTTGGCCTTGATCGCCGCCATCGGCCCGGCGGTGCCGCCGCCGATCACCACCAGGTCGTATTCGCGTTCGAGGGTGTTCATGCCGGGCGCTCCTTGTTGCGGTCGATGCGCAGGCGGTACTGGAAGGCATCGCCACGGTAGTAGAGGTATTCGAAGTCCAGCGGTGTGCCGTCGGCGCCATGGGTCAGGCGTTCGATGCGCATGATCGGCGCGCCCTCCTCCACGTCCAGCGCGTGGGTCAGGTCGTCCTCGGCAAGTACCGCGTCGATGGCCAGGTCGGCATGACCGAGGGCGATGCCGCAGTCGTTCTCGATGATCAGGAAGATGTCGCGCGCCACCAGGTCGGCCTTCTCCAGCTTCTCGCCGATGGCACGGGGCACGTAGGTGACTTCCAGCGAGACCGGCTCACGGTTGACCAGGCGCACACGCTTGATCTCGGTCACCGGCGCGCCCTCCTCCAGTTGCAGGCGCTCGGCCACACGGGCGCTGGCCGGCAGGTGCTTGAGGCTGGTGAGGCGGTTGAGCACCTCGTAGCCCATCTGCGACATGGACTCGGCCAGGCCCTGCAGGGTGCTGACGTTCTGGAACGCCTTGGGCTTGGCGACGAAGGTGCCCTTGCCGTGGATCTTGAAGATCAGCCCTTCCTTCTGCAGGTCGCCGAGGGCCTGGCGCACGGTGATGCGGCTGACGTCGAACGCCTTGCCCAGCTCGCTTTCCGAGGGCATGCGGCTGTGCGGCGGGTAGGTGCCATCGAGGATGCGCGTGCGCAGCAATTCCTTGAGCTGGCTGTACAGCGGTACGGGTGAAAGCGGTAGCAGTTGGGCCATGTTCCGTCTCGTCATCTCTACTTGTCATAACAAGTTGTAGCAAGACGATATCGAGCATAAGTATGAGATTGGAAATACTTTTATTGCATAAGGTTATGACGCCAGGAGCAGGTTCGAATTACCGACATGCAACAACGCTTCTTATCTCTAAAAATAATATAAATATTTATTTATATTATTTTTAGAGATAACTCTTAGCCTTTATAAGACGAGGGATCAAGGCTGTAACAAGACCGTACCGCCAATGCTCGAAGACTCGGAAAAGCTGATGCCTGAGCCAGTGCCTGCTTCCATTCACGCCCCACAAACTGTTGCCACAGCAACAGCAGGCCAACTGTTCGCCCAGCAACAGCGATTCAACAATTCACCTGGCATATCAACAGCGCCGAGGCCCCTGGGTGCCGGCCAGGCCAGTATTTCCGGGGGGATCGCGGCTGGTATGGCGATTGCTCCAGGTGCCTCACCTCGAGCAACAGCCCTACAGGAATATCTCGGATGAGCACTCCCCTCAAAGTCGTCGCCGTTTCCGGTGGCACCTCCCGCCCCTCGCGCACACTGGCACTGACCGAAGCCATCGTCAGCGAAGTCGGCAAGCATCTGGCCATCGACACTCACCTGATCGAACTGGGCAACATCGCTCGCCCGCTCGGTGGTGCGCTGTGGCGCAAGGAACTGCCGGAAACCGTCGAACACGAACTGCGCCAGATCGAGTCAGCCGATCTGCTGGTGGTCGCCGCACCGGTCTATCGCGGCACCTACCCGGGGCTGTTCAAGCACCTGTTCGACCTCATCGGCCAGGATGCGCTGATCGACACCCCGGTGCTGCTCGCCGCCACCGGTGGCAGTGAACGCCATGCCCTGGTGCTCGATCACCAGCTGCGTCCGCTCTTCAGCTTCTTCCAGTCGCTGACCTTGCCCATCGGCGTGTACGCCAGCGAGTCCGACTTCGCCAACTACCGCGTCGCCAGCGATGCCCTGCAGGCGCGTATCGAACTGGCTGCCGAGCGCGCCGCCGCTCTGCTGCGTGGCCAGACGCATGCCCTGCGCAAGATCGCCTGAGGAGCCCGCATGATCCAGCACCCCATTTGCCTGGAAGGCCAATCAGCGAGGGACATCGCGTGAGAACCAATCAACAACCCACCGTGCTCAGCCCCTTGCAGACCGCTCGCCGGCTGGCTGCGGATTTCGCCGAGACCGCCGTCGAACGCGACGAGGCCGGCGGCACACCCAAGCAGCAGCGTAATGCGATCCGTCAGAGCGGCCTGCTGTCGCTGAGCATCCCGACCCAGTTCGGCGGCCTTGGCGCCAGCTGGAGCGAAACCCTGGGTGTGGTGCGCGAGTTCGCCAAGGTCGACAGCTCCATCGCCCATGTTTTCGGCTTCCAGCATCTGATGCTGGCCACCGTACGCCTGTTCTCGCGCCCCGATCAGTGGCAGCCCTGGTTCGAGCAGACCGCGCGCAAGAACTGGTTCTGGGGCAATGCGCTCAATCCGCTGGATACCCGCACCGTGGTCAAGACCTTCGATGGCTGGCGTGAGTTTTCCGGCAAGAAGAGCTTCTGCTCCGGCGCCAGCGACTCGGAAATGCTGATCGCCTCGGCGGTCGACGAAAGCGCCGGCGGCAAGCTGCTGATCGCCGCCATTCCCAGCGGCCGCACCGGCATCACCCTGCACGGCGACTGGAACAACATGGGCCAGCGCCAGACCGACAGCGGCAGCGCCACCTTCGAACGCGTGCGCGTGGAAGAGAACGAACTGCTGCTCGACCCCGGTCCGCTGAGCACGCCCTTCGCCTGCCTGCGCCCGCTGATCGCCCAGTTGCACTTCGCCCATATCTTCCTCGGCATCGCCGAAGGAGCCCTGGAGGAAGCCCGTCAGTACACCCTCAAGGAAGGCCGCCCCTGGTTTCGCTCCAAGGCCCAGCACGTCAGCGAAGACCCTTACGTACTGCGCCACTACGGCGAGTTCTGGGTCGGCCTGGAAGGCGTGCGCCTGCTGGTGGAACGCGCCGCCGCGCAACTCGACGAAGCCTGGCACAAGGAACACGCCCTCGGTGCCGAGGAGCGCGCGCAACTGGCGCTGTCCATTGCAACGGCCAAGGTGGCGGCTGCCCGCACCGGGCTGGATATCTGCAACCGTCTGTTCGAGGTGACCGGCGCCCGCGCCACCCACGCCTCGCTACGCCTCGACCGCTACTGGCGCAACCTGCGTACCCAGAGCCTGCACGACCCGGTGGACTACAAGCTCCACGAACTGGGTGAGTGGGCACTGAACCAGACGCGTCCCACCCCGTCTTTCTACTCATAGGGATGCCCATGCAACTGCTGACCCTCCCCCCCTCGCCGACACTGGCTACCTCGATCCGGGCGACCGCACAGGTCTTCGAAGACCCTAGATCGCAGGCGCTTCTCGCCCACTTGCAACAGGTCGCCCCCAGCGAGGCCAGCGTCCTGATCATCGGCGAAACCGGCACGGGCAAGGAGCTGGTCGCACGCCATATCCATAACCTCAGCGGCCGTCGCGACGGCCCCTTCATGGCGGTCAACTGCGGCGCCTTCTCCGAGTCGCTGGTGGAGGCGGAACTGTTCGGTCATGAGAAAGGCGCCTTCACCGGCGCCCTGGCGGCCAAGGCCGGCTGGTTCGAGGAAGCCAACGGCGGCACGCTGTTCCTCGACGAGATCGGCGATCTGCCCATGGCCATCCAGGTCAAGCTGCTGCGCGTATTGCAGGAGCGCGAGGTGGTGCGCCTGGGCTCGCGCAAGAGCATCCCGATCAACGTGCGCGTGGTCGCCGCCACCAACGTGCAGTTGGACAAGGCCATCGGCGCCGGCAACTTCCGCGAGGATCTTTACTACCGCCTCAACGTCGTCAGCCTGCAGCTCTACCCGCTGCGTGAGCGCCCGGGCGACATCCTGCCGCTGACCCGGCACTTCATCAAAACCTACTGCAGCCGCCTGGGCTACGGCGAAGTGCGCCTGTCCCCCGAGGCCGAGCGCAAACTGGTGAGCTACGACTGGCCGGGCAACATCCGCGAGCTGGAGAACGTCATCCACCACACCCTGCTGGTGTGCCGCAACGGCCTGGTGCAGGACGACGATCTGCGCCTGTCGCACATGCGCATCGAGCGCCAGGATCAGCCGCAGGCCGCCACCCTCGAAAGCGCTGACGAGCAGTTGCTGCGCGCCTTTCACCGCCTGTTCGAAGAGCAGGCCGGTGGCCTGCACGAAAAGGTCGAGGACAGCCTGCTGCGTGCCGCCTACCGCTTCTGCCACTGCAACCAGGTGCACACCGCCAGCCTGCTGGGCCTGAGCCGCAACGTCACCCGCGCACGGCTGATCGCCATCGGCGAACTGGTGGTCAACCGACGCAGGCCGGAGCCCCCCACACGGCCCAATCGGGCGGTACAGCTATCGATATAAGAAGCCGGCGCCCATCGGCTCACTACCTACCTTGCGTTGCCCAACCACAGCAACGAGGAAAACATCATGAGTCTCGACATCTTCTGGTTCCTGCCCACCTCCGGCGACACCCGCTACCTCGGTCACTCCGGCAGTGGTCGCCCGGCCACCAACGTCTACATGCGGCAGATCGCCGTGGCCGCCGACCAGCTCGGCTACGACGGTTTGCTGATTCCCACCGGCGCCAGTTGCCTCGATCCCTGGGTGACCGCCGCCAGCCTGGTGCCGGTCACCCAGCGCATCAAGCTGCTGGTGGCGCTGCGCACCTCGCTGGGCAACCCCACTGCTTCGGCCCGCCAGGCGGCGAGCCTGGATCAGGCCAGCGGCGGTCGCCTGCTGCTCAACGTGGTGCCCGGCGGCGATGCCACCGAACTGGAAGCCGACGGCGTATTCCTCGCCCACGACGAGCGCTACGAAGCCTCCGATGAATTCCTCAGCATCTGGCGCCGCCTGCTACAGGGCGAAAAGGTCGACTTCGACGGCAAGCACCTCAAGGTACGCGGCGCGCAGAACTTCTTCGAGCCGCAGCAGAAGCCCTACCCGCCGCTGTACTTCGGCGGCTCCTCGCCTGCCGCCCACGAACTGGCGGCCAAGCACGTCGATGCCTACCTGACCTGGGGCGAGCCACCGGCCGCCGTGGCCGAGAAGATCGCCGACGTGCGCGCCCGCGCGGCCAAACAGGGCCGAACCGTGCGCTTCGGCGTGCGTCTGCACGTGATCGTGCGTGAAACCGTTGATGCGGCCTGGGCCGCCGCCGACGAGCTGATCAGCCATCTGGACGAAGCCACCATCGCCGCGGCCCAGGCCAACTACGCCAAGATGGACTCCGAGGGCCAACGGCGCATGGCCGCCCTGCACGGTGGCGACCGCAACAAACTGGAGGTCGCACCCAACCTCTGGGCCGGTGTCGGTCTGGTGCGCGGCGGCGCTGGCACCGCGCTGGTGGGCGACCCGGAAACGGTCGCAGCACGCCTGCTGGAATATGCGGATCTGGGCGTCGACAGCTTCGTGCTGTCCGGCTACCCGCACCTGGAAGAAGCCTACCGCTTCGCTGAACTGGTGTTCCCGCTGCTGCCCGGCAAGGGCAAGGTCACCGTCGAAGGCGCGTTCACCGGTGGTGCGTTCGACGTGCGCGCCGGCAAGGAGAAAGTCGCATGAAGGTCATCGACCTGCGCTGTCGCCCAGCCTACCTGCACCCCTTCTTCGGTGGCGTACCCGGCTCGCCCGAACATGACGTCGCCCGATGGCTCAACCGCCGCGTCGGCACCCGTGGCTCGGACGATCACTTCGAGCGTTCGCTGACGCCCGAAGGTTTCCTGGCCGAAGTACGCGAGGCAGGCCTGCACAAGGCTGTGGTGGTTGGCCGCCATACACCAAGCCAGCACCTGCCCAACGATACGATCCACGGCATCGTCCATGGCCACGACGAACTGCTCGGTATCGGATCAGTGGAGCCGGCGCTGCAGGGCATCGACGCTGCGTTGACGGAAATCGACCGCGCCATCGACGTGCTTGGCCTGGCCGGCATCGACCTGGAGCCCGGCTTCGGCGACCCGGCGCGGCACCCGGACGATCCGCTGTACTGGCCGATCTACGAGCACCTGCAGAAGCGCGGCATCCCCCTGTTCCTGATGAGCGGCCCGACCACGCCGGATCCGAGCTACAACGATCCCGCGCGCCTGGCCGCCGTCGCCCGAGCGTTCCCGGCGTTGCAGATCGTGGTCTACCACGGCTACTGGCCCAACGTGCAGCAGGCCATTGGCGTGGCATTCCGCTACGAGAACATCCACCTGGTGCCGGACATGTACCTGTTCCTGCCCGGCAGCGAAGGCTACGTGCAGGCGGCCAACGGCTTTCTCGCCGAGCAGTTGCTGTTTGGCTCGTCCTACACCTTCCGCCCGATCCGCCAGAGCATCGAGGATGCCCAGCGCCTGGGGCTCAAGGATGAGGTGGTGGAGAAGTTCTTCAGCGGCAATGCCGAGCGCTTGTTCGGGTTCGCTTGAAAAAGCGGGCGTTGGCGGGCGAGGAATTATCCGCAGTACCGCCAGCGCCTGGGTAAACTGCCGAGCCTATGACCGACCTTCCCACACTGCTGACCTGCCTGCTGTTTCTCGCCATCGCCCTGCTCTATGCCTGCGCGGGCCAGGCAGGTGCCTCCGGCTACATAGCGGTCATGGCCCTGCTGGGCTATGCACCCGAGAGCATCAAACCCACGGCACTGATCCTCAACACCCTGGTTTCCCTGGTGGTGAGCTGGCGTTTCGTCAAGGACAAACACTTCGACTGGCCGCTATTCTGGCCCTTCGCACTTGGCGCCCTGCCCCTGGCGCTGCTTGGCGGCTACCTGACCTTGCCGCAGCAGTGGTTCGAATATCTGCTGGGCGTCCTTCTGCTGATCGCAGGCGGCCTATCTTTTCTGCGCAAGCCCAGCGCTGAAACCCAGCCGCAAGCACCACGGCGCAGCGTTGCCTATGCCTGGGGCGCGCTGATCGGCCTGATGTCTGGCCTGACTGGCGTAGGCGGTGGCGTACTGATTACGCCACTACTGCTGTTCTTCAACTGGTCGGGGGTGCGAACCGCAGCCTCTGTCTCCGCACTGTTTATCCTGCTCAACTCCGTCGTTGCCCTGATTGGCCACTGGAGTGCGACTTCCTTTTACCTGCCCGAGGGCATTGCCTTACTCGCAGTAATGGCGGTTGCCGGCGGCCTGCTCGGCGCCCGCCTGGGTAGCCGGGTGCTCACGCCCAGCCAGATCCGACTGGTGCTGAACGTGATATTGATTGTGGCTGGGCTCAAGATGATCCTGTCTGCATAAAGCATCTAAAGACGCTACGGTGGTGGTAGCCGCAGAATCATCGCACCGGCCGTCCTGAAACAAAGTGCGTCGGGTCGTTGTAGCCCGGCGTGGAGGCATGCCCCGGCGTCACCAGCGAGTCGACGAAGGCTTCGTCCTCGGCGGTGATGCGAACGTCCAGCGCCTTGATGTAGGTGGCCCAGTGCGCCTCGGTACGCGGCCCGACAATGGCCGAGGGAACAGCCGCGTTGTTCAGCACCCAGGCAATAGCGAACTCCACCACGCCGACACCACGCTGCTCGGCGTACTGCTTGACCTGCTGGGCGATCTGCAGCGACTCGTCACGCCACTCGGTCTCGAGAATGCGCTTGTCATTGCGCCCTGCCCGGCTGTCGCCGTCTGGGGTCACGCCGGGCTGGTACTTGCCGCTGAGTACACCACGCGCCAGCGGGCTGTAGGGCACCACGCCGAGGCCGTGGAAGGCGGCGGCAGTGATCTGCTCGACCTCGGCCTGGCGGTTGACCAGGTTGTACAGCGGCTGGCTGACGATGGGTTTGGCCACGCCCAATCGCTCGGCAACATTGGCGATCTCGGCGATGCGCCAGCCCCGATAGTTGGACACGCCCCAGTAGCGGATCTTGCCCTGGCGCAGCAGATCGCCGATGGCCGACACGCTTTCCTCCAGCGGGGTCTGGTTATCCTCGCGGTGCAGGTAGTAGATATCCAGGTAATCGGTGCCCAGGCGGCGCAGGCTGGCGTCGATGGAGCGCAGGATGTGCTTGCGGCTCAGACCATTGCGGTTGGCGTGGCCATCGGCCTGGCCCATGCCGACCTTGGAGGCCAGCACCCAGTCGTCGCGGTGGGCGGCAATGGCCTGGCCGACGATCTCCTCGGAACGCCCGGCGTTGTAGACGTCGGCGGTGTCGATGAAATTGATGCCCTGGTCGAAGGCCGTATCGATGATCCGCCGCGACACCTCGGCGTCGGTCTGCCCGCCGAACATCATGCTACCCAAGGTCAGGGGTGAAACCTGCAGGCCGCTGCGGCCCAGGGAACGGTGACTCATGGCTGTCTCCTGTAGAGAGGTGGGAGAAACTCAGACCGCCTCGGCAGCCTCTTCGTTGAACATGCCGTCTGACTGACGGCTCCACAGGCGGTGGTAGTAACCGCGCTTCTTCAGCAATTCCTGATGGCTGCCATCCTCGACGACCCGGCCCTTGTCGAACACCAGGATACGGTCGAGGTGAGCAACGGTGGACAAGCGGTGAGCCACGACGATCACCGTCTTGCCCTCCATGATCTCGTCCAGCTTGTCCTGGATGAAACGCTCAGTAATCGAATCCAGGCTCGAGGTGGCCTCGTCCATCACCAGGATCGGCGCGTTCTTCAGCAGCACGCGGGCAATGGCGATGCGTTGCCGCTGGCCGCCAGACAGCTTCACCCCACGCTCGCCGACCAGCGAATCGTAGCCCTTGTCCATCGATTCGATGAAGGCGCTGGCACCGGCGCGGTGAATTGCCGCCGCCAGTTCTTCCTGGGAGGCATCCAGCCGACCGTAGTGGATGTTTTCGCGAATGCTGCGGTGGAACAGCCCAGGCTCCTGCGGGATCAGGCCGATCTGCTGATGCAGCGAATGCTGAGTGACCTCACGCACATCGGTGCCATCGATCAGCACCTGGCCGCCGTTCACGTCATACAGACGCAACAACAGGTTGAGCAGCGTCGACTTGCCGGAACCGGACGAGCCAACCAGCCCCACCCGCTGTCCGGCCGGGATGACCAGGTCGAGTTGCTCGAAGATCGGCTTATCCGGCGCATAGCCGAACGTCACGTTGCGAAACTCCACCCGCCCCTGACTCACTTCCAGCTTGCCGGCGCTTGGCTTGTCCACCACTTCATGCGGGCGGATCAGCGTGCGCACGCCGTTGGCGATGTTGCCAGTGGCCTCGAAGAACTCCAGAAAGCGCCGCGACAGGCTGGCCACATCATTGATGATCAGCAGCGACAGGCTGGTGGACATGACGAAGGTGGCGATACTGATCTGCCCGCTACGCCACAGATACAGCGACAACAACATCACGCCGATCTTCAGCGACATGCCAGACAGCGACTGGAACCAGCGAATCTTCTCCATGTAGCCGAACGAGCGATAGGCCGCCCCCACCTCGCGCTCAAGAAAATCGCCCAGATAGCCGTGCTCGTAGGAGTGACGGGCGAACAGGCGAATGTTGGTCAGGTTGGTCACCGCGTCCACCACCTTGCCGGTGCTGGTGCTGCGCGCCGACGAGTACTGCTGCGCCAGCGGGTGGCTGCGCTTGGCCAGGTGATAGCAGACCAGGATGAACAGTACCGACCAGCCGAACATGAACGCGGCCAGCAGCGAAGAAGCCGTCCACAGCAGCAAGGTGGCCAGACTCAGCGTCACCACCAGCGGGATCAGGTCGAACAGCAGGATGCTCAGGGTCTGGTTGACCCCCAGCGCCACCTCGGACACCCGATGCGCCAGCGCCCCGGCGAACTCGCTGCTGACGAAACGATGGGAATGTTGTTGCAGGTAGGCAAACACCGCATGGGTCACGGTGCGCCGCTGCTGCGGTAACACACGGATATGCACGCCGGTGGCACCGCGGGTGAACAGCACCTCCAGCAGCACTACCCCAGCGAACACCAGCACCGGCCATTGCAACACTACCAGCGCCTGCTCAGCGCTCAACCCCTCGCTGACCAGCCGAGTAATCTGCCCCAGTCCCCAGGGCACCAGGATCGTACAGATCACCGCGGCAATCTGCAGCAGCAGGATGGCCAGGTACCAGGGCTGGTAGTGCCTGACGAAAAACAACACGAACTGCAGCGGCGTATCCGGCAGGCTGCGGATGTTCCAGTCGAGCAAGGTGCTCGGAGGGCGGGGGTTGAAGCGAAAAACGCTCATGGCGCAGGTGTCCTTGCGGCAGATGGAGGGCGCAGTTACGCGCGAAAGGTGAGTGGCAGCGTGAAACGGGTCAGCGACAGAGGTTCGCCGTTCTCCTCGTTGGCAGGCCTTGTCTTTTACGGTCGAACAACAGTGGCCTACTGCCAAAGCAGGCTGTATGCCAACTTGCAAATGCAGGAAAAACGGGCCGTTGCGAGGAGCTACGGAGATTGACGAGCGGTGGCCAGAAACACTTTGCTGAATCGCTGTTCGCTACAGGACAGCGCCATGCACAGGCAGCATTCGCGCTGCTCATCCGTATGGATGCCATACGCCGGTGACCGTAGGGTGCGCCGTGCGCACGGTCTTCGGCACCGCGTCAAAACGCTGGTGCGCACGGCGCACCCTACCGGGTTTCATCCACCTGTCACCGCGCTGCCGGCCTGGCGGCCCAGGCGGCGAAATACCAACCAGGACGCCGCGCACAGCAGACCGCACAGCAGCATGGTCAGACTCAGGTCGGAAGACTGGATCTCGCTGTGCCCACGCAGGTTCATGATGGCGCTGAGCAGCACCGCCGCCAGCCCCACGGCCAGGCTCATGCTCAGTTGCATGGACATCGCCGACAGGCTGCTGGCGCGGCTGGTCAGCTCCGCCGGTACGTCGGAGAAGGTCAACGCCCCCAGGGTGCTGAACTGCAGCGAACGGATGATGCCGCCGACGTAAAGCAGCAGGACGATCAGCCAGTACGGTGTCTGCGCCTCGAAGATCGCGCACAGAGCGATGGAGAAACCGGCCAGTAGCGAGTTGCCCATCAGCGTGCGACGGAAGCCGAAGCGTTTGACGATGCGCACCGAGAGAAACTTGATGGTCAGCGCCCCCGCTCCACCCGCCAAGGTCAGCAGACCAGCCACCAGAGGGCTGAGGCCGAAGCCGACCTGGAACAGCAGCACCAGCAGAAACGGCTGCGACGCACTGCCCAGACGAAACAGGTTGCCTGCCCAGATCGCCGTGGCGAAGGTCGGCACGCGCAGCAGGCGCAGATCGATCAGCGGGTGCGCCACACGCCTCGCATGACGCACGTAAAGCGCCGCGCTAACGATACCCAGCACCAGCAGCACGATGATCCAGCGGCTCGGCAGCAGGCCGTGACCAATGGCCTCGAAGGCGAATACCAGGCTGGCCAGACCAATGCCGCTGAGCAGGAAACCGCGGCCATCGAGTTGCGCCTCGGTTTGCGCAGGGTAATCGGGAAGGTGCCGCAGGATCATCGCGATACCGAGCACACCAATGGGCAGGTTGATCAGGAAGATCCAGTGCCACGACAGCACGCTGACCAACAGACCACCCAACGGCGGGCCGAGTACCGGCCCGATCAACGCGGGAATCGACAGGAACGCCATGGACTGCAACAGATGCTCTCGACGCGACCAGCGCAGCAGGATCACCTGCCCCACCGGTACCATCATCGCCCCGGACGCCCCCTGCAGCAGGCGTGACAGCGAGAGCTGCAGCAACGAGGTGGAAGTCGCGCAGGCCAGCGAGCTGAGCATGAACAGCACGATGGCGGCGACGAACACCCGTCGTGGCCCGAAGCGATCCGCAGCCCAACCGCTGACCGGAACGAACAGCGCCACCGCCAGCAGGTACAGCGACACCACCAGGTTCATGCGCACCGTCGGCTCGCCGAACTCCACCGCCATCTGCGGCAAGGCGGTGAGCACAGCAGTGGCGTCGAGCAGCTCCATGAACAGCGCGCAGCCGATGATCAGCGGGACGGTGCGCCTGAATGGCGTCGAAATGGGTTCGGCCTGGTTGACCTCCAGAGGTTCTCTGCAACCCACCTCAGAACAACCCGGAAGCCGGCGGCTGGGTGCCCTTGAGCTGCCAGGCGCCAACCACCGCCGCCTTCCAGTGGCGTGGATTGTGATTGGCCACGGTGCGTGCGTTGCGCCAGTGCCGGTCGAGGTTGTGCGCGCGCCCGGTGGTGGAAGCGCCGCCGACGTCGAACAACAGCTCGCCAGCCTTCAGCGCCGATTCCACCGCCAGGTACTGCGCCTGTGCCACGTCAATCGACGCGCGTGTGATCGCCTCCTGACTCAGCTCTTCGGCCCAGGCCGCGTCGATACTTTCCGCGGCGCGCAGCACCAGCGCCTCGGCAGCGAAGGCACGGGCAGAGATTTCTCCCACCGAAAGCTCCACGTAGGGATCGTCCACCGAGCGCGTGGCCGTGCTGTGCTTGATCGGTCGTGCGTACTCACGGGCAAAATGCACCGCATCGTTCAGCGCATTGCGAGCGATACCCGCCTCTACCGCCGCCAGGAACAGCTGCAGGAACGGCGTGACGATAGAACGCTGGCCCTCTTCGCCCAGGCGCTGGCGAATCTCGTGCGGATGCACGAGCACGTTATGCAGGTGGGTGGTGCCGCTGGCGGTGAGGCGCTGGCCCATGGCGTCGAAATCGTCGACCAGCTCCAGCCCCTCGCGATCACGCGGCAGGATGAACGACACCGGCTGCTCGTTCTCGTCCAGTGCCACGGCACTGACCCAGTCGGCGTACAGCGAGCCGGTACTGTAGTACTTGCTGCCATTGGCGCGGTAGTGCTCGCCTTCGCGCACGATGCGCGCGCTGATCGCGCCATTGGCGCCGCCGATCTCCCAGCCGGCGTTGCCGAACACTTCACCGGCCAGGTAACGCGGGAACCAGCGCTCGCGCTCCGCCTCGCTGCCACGTACCAGCAACCCCTCGATGAAGGAAAAGCTCGGACGCAGTGCCTGGGCGATATTGGAATCCACGGCGGCCAGGTCGACGACGAACTGCACCACCTCGCGCACGCTGGCGCCACTGCCACCGTAGGCCTGGGGAATGCGCCAGGTCAGCAGGCCATCGGCGGCCAGCTCACGGATCTGCTGTTGCGGCAGTACGCGCTGGCGTTCGCGTTCGGCGACGCCCTCGGCAATCTTGCTCAGACGGTTCTCGGCACGCTGTCGCAGGTCGGCGACGTCGAGGGTTTTGTTGGCGGTGATGCTGCTGGCCTGAAGGCTCATATCGAATATCCCGATGCGGGGGGACTGCAGCGACGCGACGGTACGCTGTGTCCCCGGACGTAGTTTCTTTCTCGTGCTCATACCCTGGTTCCGGCCAGTGCCTGAGCGATGGCAAACATCCCGAGCGGCTCAATGAGCAATGGCTTCGACACGAACGCCGCGCTCCTCATGGATGTACAGGAAGGGAATTGCCGCCAGCAGCGTGCGCGTGTAGGCATGCCTGGGCCGGGCGAACACCTCGCGCACCGGGCCGCTCTCCACCACCACGCCGTCCTTCATCACCAGCACGCGGTCGCTGACCTGCTGCACCACGCCCAGGTCGTGGGAGATGAACAGGCAGGCCAGACCCAGGCGCTGCTTGAGGTCGGCGAGCAGTTGGAGAATTTGCGCCTGCACCGACACGTCCAGCGCCGATACCGGCTCGTCGCACACCAGTACGTCGGGCTCGGCAGCCAGGGCGCGGGCGATGGCTATACGTTGGCGCATGCCGCCGGAGAGCTCGATGGGCCTTCTCGTCAGCAGCACCGGATCGAGCTGCACCAGCCGCAGCAATTCCTCGGCGCGCTGGCGACGTGCCTCGCCACGGGCTACGCCGGCCACCGCCAACGCTTCGTCCAGCACTCGTTGCACGGTGTAGCGCGGGTCGAACGAGCTCAGCGGATCCTGGAACACGACCTGGATGCGCTTGCGCTCCTCGCGCTGCTGCGCGGACGACAGCTCGCGCCAGGGGCGGCCACGCAGCAAGACCTGGCCGCCATCAGGTTTTTCCAGCGCCAGCAGCATGCGCGTCAGGGTGGTCTTGCCCGAGCCGGATTCGCCGACGATGCCCAGGGTCTCGCCGGCGCGCAGGGTGAACGAGGTCGGCGTCACCACCGTACGAGACTCTCCGTCAGGGCCGACGAAGCGCTTGCTCAACTCGCGTGCCTCGACCACCGTCGGTTGCTCGGCAAAGGCGTCGGCATTGTCGCTCGTTAGTGCCGGGTCGCGCCGCACATGCACCGCCGCCGCTGCGCGCAGCAGACTCTTGGTATAAGCCTCGCGCGGCGCGTAGAGCACCTGTTCGACCGGCCCCTGCTCGATGATCTCTCCATGGCGCATCACCGCCACGCGGTCGGCCAGGCGCGACACCACGGCCATGTCGTGGCTGACCACCAGCATCGCCCGTTCCTGACTGCGCAGCGAGATCAGCAGATCCATCACCTGCGCCTGCACCGTGGCATCGAGCGCG
The DNA here is from genome assembly GCF_014109765.1 of Pseudomonas berkeleyensis. Classification (NCBI taxonomy): domain Bacteria; kingdom Pseudomonadati; phylum Pseudomonadota; class Gammaproteobacteria; order Pseudomonadales; family Pseudomonadaceae; genus Pseudomonas; species Pseudomonas berkeleyensis. The sequence goes on along the minus strand of NZ_CP059139.1, from coordinate 2,412,826 downwards.
GTGGTCGGCTCGTCGGCGATCAGCAGATCCGGCTCGCAGGCGATGGCCGAAGCGATCAGCGCGCGCTGACGCAAGCCACCGGATAGCTGGTGCGGGTACTGGCGGGCACGCAGCTCCGGCTGCGGCACGCCAACCGCACGCAACAGCTCGATGATCCGCTCCTCGCGCTGCTCGCGGGTCAGTTCGGTATGCAAACGCAGCGCCTCGTCGATCTCGCGGCCAATCGGACGCAGCGGGTCGAGCGAACCGAGGGCATCCTGCATGACGAAGCCGATGCGCCCACCGCGGATACTCTGCCAATCACGTCCACGGCAAGTGAGCAGATCCTGCTCGTCGAAACGCAGGCGCGCCGCCTGGATCTGCGCGCCCTGCCCGGCCAGACCGACCAGAGTGCGTGAGGTGACGCTCTTGCCCGAGCCGGACTCGCCGACCAACGCCAGGCACTCGCCCCGGTAGAGCTGGAAGGACACGCCCTTGACCACCGGCGCCGCGCCGGCAAAGCCAACACGCAGGTCGCTGACGTCGATCAGCGGGGCGATGGGAGAAATCAGCGTGGTCATAGTGCCTTGCCCTCGCTGTGGCGCAACAGCGCGCGGCCCAGCGCAGTGATCGCCACCACGGTCAGGGTCACGGCGATGCCGGGCGCGGCCACCAGCCACCAGGCGTTGGCCAGGAAGTTGCGTCCCACGGAGAGCATCGCCCCCCACTCCGGCGCGGGGGGCGGCGCACCGAAACCGAGGAAGCTCAGCGAGGCACCGGCGGCGATGTTGCCGCCAACGCTGATGGTGGCGAGGATCAGGATCGGCTTGATCGCATTGGGCAGCACATGCCGCAGGATCACCAGCAGGCGCGGCAGACCGAGCGTCAGCGCCGCCTCGACATAGGGCGCTCGGCGCACCACCAGGGTCTGCGCACGCACCATGCGGGCGAAACGCGGAATGCCGGCGATGCCGATGGCGATCACCGCGTTGAGCATGCCCTGCCCCCAGAAGGTGATGATCAGCAGCGCCAGCAGCAGATCGGGAAAGGCCAGTAGCACGTCGATGAACCGCATGATCGCCGCGTCCAGCCAGCGGTGACCAAGCCCGGCAGCCAGGCCCAGCAGCACGCCGCCGACCAGGGCGATGACGGTGGCCGCCACGCCCATCAGCAGGGATGCACGAGCGCCGTGCACCAGGCGCGCGAGCACATCGCGGCCGTTCTCGTCGGTACCCAGCCAGTGCGCCGCGCTCGGTGCACGGAAGGCATCGCGGGCGCTGGCAGCCAGCGGGTCGCTGTGCACCAGCCAGCTCGGCTCGATGCTGGCCAGCACCAGCAATGTCACGAACAACCCGGCCAGCAGCAATCCAGGGCGACGCAGCGCCGGCAGCGACCAGGCTGGCAAGCGCAGGCGCGCACTCGGACGCTCGGCGCCGAACACATCGGAAGAGGAAAGACTCATGACAGGCTTCTCCACGGTCTCAGGGCGCCGGGTTGGGCAGGCGGGCATGGATGGCATTGAGCGCCGTCAGCAATTCGTCATCGAGCGGCAAAGCCAGGCTGTCCAGGTTCTCCTGCAACTGCGCCAGGCTGGTGGCGCCGCTCAGTGCGCTGGTAACGAATGGCCGACTGGTGACGAAGGCCAGCGCCAGCTGTGCCGGCGACAGATCGCGGCTGCGCGCCAGCTCGACGTATGCACGCACCGCACGCTGCGCCTCTGCACTGGCGTAGCGGGCGAAACGTCCATAGGGAGAACCTTCTGACAATCGCGCCCCCACTGGCTGCGCACCGTCGAGGTACTTGCCGCTGAGCACGCCGAAAGCGATCGGCGAATAGGCCAGCAACCCGACGCCTTCGCGATGGCTGTACTCGGCCAGGCCGACCTCGTACAGGCGGTTGAGCAGACTGTACGGATTCTGGATGCTGACGATGCGTGGCAAGCCCAGGCGTTCGGCAGCCTTGAGAAACTGCCCCACACCCCAGGGCGTCTCGTTGGACACGCCGATATGGCGGATCAACCCCTCCTTCACCAGCTCGGCGAGCGCCGCCAGGGTTTCTTCGATGGCCACGCTTTCTTCGTCATCGACCCAGGGATAGTCACGCAGGCCGAAGAAGTTGGTGCTGCGATCCGGCCAGTGCAGCTGGTAGAGGTCGAGGTAATCGGTCTGCAGGCGGTCGAGGCTGCCTTGCAGTGCAGCGCGCAGGTTCTTCGCATCGTGGTTCGACTTGCCGTCACGAATGTGGTTCTGCGATGGCGTACGTGCCGGGCCGACCGCCTTGCTAGCCAGCACGATGTCCTGGCGGCGCTTGCTCCTGGCCAGCCAGGAGCCAATGAAACGCTCGGTGCTGCCCCAGGTGTCGGCACGGGTCGGCGTGGGGTACATCTCGGCGGTGTCCACCAGGTTGACGCCCTGGGACAGCGCATAGTCGAGTTGCTGGTGGGCGTCGGCTTCACTGTTCTGGTGACCCCAGGTCATGGTGCCGAGACCGATGACGCTGACCTGGATGCCACTGTTGCCGAGTGGGCGGTATTTCATGGATGTGTCTCACGCAATGGCGGTTGTTTGTGTAGGGCGGGTGCAACCCGCCGCCGCTGGTTGGCGGTTTGCACCCGCCCTACGGATTCAGGCCGAGACGGCCTGGTTGGTGCGCTCGTACTGGCTGCGCGGGTGCGGCAAGCCCAGGTGGTCACGCAAGGTGCTGCCGGCGTACTCGTGGCGGAAAACGCCGCGTTTGCGCAGCAGCGGCACCACTTCGTCGACGAACACCTCGACGCCGGAGGGAAACATGTCCGGCATGATGTTGAAGCCGTCAGCGGCGCCGGCCAGGAACCACTGCTCGAGGCTGTCGGCGACCTGCTCGGGGGTACCGACGATCAGCCGGTGGCCGACCAGAATGCGCCGTGACAGCTCACGCACGCTGAGCTTCTCGCGTCGCGCCAGGTTCAGTTGCGCTTCGAGGAAACCGTGCGAGCCCTTGAACTCGCTGACCGGGCCGATGCGCTGCCAGGGCAGCTCGGCGTCCAGGTCGAGCTCGTCCAGTGGAATGCCGATGCGAAAGGCGATCTGCTGAGCCAGGGTGCTCTCGCCCAGGTAAGCGTTGAGGCGGTCGAAACGCGCCTGGGCCTCGGCCTCGGTGCTGCCGATCACGGTGGACAGCCCCGGCATGATCTTCAGGTGCTCGGGGTTGCGCCCCCAGGCCCGGGCACGGTTCTTCATCTCCTGGTAGAACGCCAGACCGTCGGCCAGGGTGGTCTGGGTGGTGAAAATGGCGTCGGCGTAGCGCGAACCGAGCGTCTTGCCGCCTTCGGACGAGCCGGCCTGGACGATCACCGGGCGGCCCTGCGGCGAACGCGAGACATTCAACGGCCCGCGCACCGAGAAGTGCTGGCCGACGTGGTCGATGGTGTGAACCTTGGCCGGGTCGGCGAACACGCCACGGGCGGCATCGCCGACGATGGCATCGTCCTCCCAGCTGTCCCAAAGTTTCTGTACCACTTCGACGAACTCCTCGGCTCGCCCGTAGCGCTCGGCATGCAATGCAGAACCGGCCTGGCCGAAGTTCTGCGCAGCAGCGTCGTTGTAGGTGGTGACCACGTTCCAGGCCGCACGGCCACCACTGAGATGATCCACCGAGGCCAGACGGCGGGCCAGGTTGTAGGGGTCGTTGAAGGTGCTCGATGCGGTGGCGATCACGCCGATGTGCTGGGTAGCCAGGGCGATGGCAGTGAGCAGTACGGTCGGCTCCAACCGGCCAGAGGGCTGGCGTGACACGTCACCGGCCAGCGCTGGGCCATCGGCGAGGAAGATCGCATCCAGGGTGCCGCGCTCGGAAACCCGGGCGATATGGCTGAAATAGTCGAGATCGGTCAAGGCGCCAGCCGGTGCCTCGGCCTCGCGCCAGGCAGCCGAGTGGGCGCCGAAGCCGAGGATGTTCATGCCGATGCTCATCTGCCGCTTGCTGCTGCTCATGCCAGATCCCCCTCGTTGACTGCCGGTTGTACTGGCTGCTCCTTGTCCTTCGCCTTGGCTTCGGCAAAGCGCTCGGCCCAGGCTTTGCTCGGCACGATGCCGTTGAGGTAGTAGTCGCCCAGGTAGGCCTCGCGCAGGATCGCCGGGTTGTGCGAGGCCAGCGTGCGCGCATTGCGCCAGTGCCGGTCGAGGCGCCGCGCGGCGCTGGAAGCGGAAGCACCACCGACTTCGAACAACAGCGTGGTGGCTTCCAACACCTGACCGATCACCACCTGCTGCGCCTGGTACGTGCGGATATCGGCCTCGGCGTACTGCTCGGCCGTGGCCTGACCAGACAGGTAGGCGTGCCACAGCTCGTCCAGGCTGCGCGAGACCTTCTCCACCACTGCCTCGCTGGCGAAGGCCAGGCTCGACAGGCGGCCGACCACCCGCTGCACCAGCGGATCCTGGCGCGGGCTGGACTGCCCGGGAATGCCGAAGGTGCGCGTGCGCCCCTGGACGAAGGCGATGGCGTCGCGCTGCACGGCGCGGGCGATGCCAGCCAGGGTGGCGAGGTGCACCTGCTGGTAGAAGGCGCTGATGTAGGAGTCGGTTCTGCCCTCACCCAGCTTGAAGCGGCGGAAGATCTGCTCGTCCTTGACCTCGACCCGCTCGAAACGGGTAGTGCCGCTGGCGGTCAGACGCTGGCCGAAGCCATCCCAATCATCCAGCCGGGTGACGCCGGGCGCCGTAGTCGGCACGGCAATGGCCACGTGCTCGTCGCCCTGGTTGGCCGAGACGGCGATCCAGTCGGCATACAGGGTGCCGGTGCAGTAGTACTTCTCGCCGTCGAGCAGCCAACGCCCGCCGTCTTCGGTCAAATTGACGCTGTTGCCGGTGGTTTCGGTGCGCTCGGCCATCGCCGCACCGAACAGCTCACCCGCGACCACGCGCTGAAACCAACGCGCATTGCCCTGCTCGTCCTCGTCGTTGAGGCGCCCTTCGACGAAACCGAAGTGTGCGCGAAAGATCTGCGGCAAGTTGGAATCGGCCTCGGCCAGGCGGCTGACCAGGCGGAACAGCTGCTCCAGGCTGGCACCGAAGCCGCCGTGGCGCTGCGGCACGCGTAGGCGGCCGAAGCCGGCATCGCGCAGCCAGGCCACGGCATCGTAAGGCAGCTCACGCTGCTGCTCGCGGGCGATGGCGCCTTCGGCGATGCGCTCGAAGACAGGTTGGAAAATACTCAGCAGATGCGCATCGCTGGGCGATGCGGCCTGCTCGTCGAGCGCCGCGTGGGGCGTATCGGCTTCGCTGAAGATCATCTCGGAATCCTTGCTAATAGCGGAAAGTTGCAGTGATGACGACTCGTCAAACAAGGCACGCAAGCGGCTCAGGGCAGTCACGCTGTTCATGCTCATCGCGCGTTTACCCTGGGGTCTATCAGTGGCAGCAACAGGTCGACGACGAGGTTGACCACCACATAAATCAGTGCCGCCAGCAGGGTGATGCCCAACACCATGGGCACGTCCTTGCCGTTGGCGGCATCGAGCATCAGCCGGCCGACGCCCTGACGGGCGAACAGGGTCTCGGTGATCACCGCGCCGCCGAGCAGGCTGGCGAGGATGAAGCCGGACAGAGTCACCAGCGGGATCAGCGCATGGCGCAGGGCGTGCCCTAGGCGTACGCCGGCCTCGGACAGGCCGCGCGCGCGGGCCATCATGATGAAAGGCTGTTCGAGGATGTCCTCCAGCTCCTGACGCAGCACCTGGATCAGCACTGCGGCCACCGGCAGTGCCAGAGTCAGGGTCGGCAGTACCAGGGTGCGCCAGCCGCTGGAGCCGGTCGGCGGCAGCAGGCGCAGCTGGAAGGAGAACACCAGCAACAGGAGGATGCCGAGCACGAACGACGGCATCGACGACAGCACCAGCTCGGTACCCGACGACAGCGAAGCGACCCAGGGTTTGCGGCGCGCGGTCAGCACGGCGACGACGATGGCCAGCAGCACGGCCACCAGGGCCGCGAGGAAGGCCAGTTGCAGGGTGGCGCCCAGGTGTTCGCCGATGGCGCGAGTGACCGGAATGCGCAGACGGTAGGACTCGCCCAGATCACCCTGAGCCAGGCGCCCCAGGTACTGGCCGTATTGCACGATCAACGGTTGATCGAGGCCATATTCCTGGCGCACCTGCGCCAGCACCTCCGGCGTCGGCATGGCTTCCGGCCCACCGAGAATCGCCAGCGCCGGATCGCCACCGGTCAGGTTCAGGCCGATGAACGTCAGCGTCGCCGCGCCCCACAGCACCAACACGCCGGCCAGCAGACGCCAGATGACACGCTGCAGGATGCTCATGGCCGCTCCTTGTCCAGCCAGACGCTGGTGAAGAACGGCGTGTTGTGCGAGGTATCGAAGATCAGCCCTTTGACATAGGCCTGATGCGCGACGATGTGGTGGCTCTCATAGGATGGCGCGGCGGGCACCAGTTCGGTGAGGCGCTGCTGCGCCTGCGAGTAGAGCTGCTGCAGGCGCTCGGGGTCGATGCTGCGCCGCGCTTCGCTGAGCAGGCGGTCGAGGGTTTCGTCGCGCAGACGGCCGACGTTCTGCCCGAGCAGCTTGTCGGTGGGAATCGATGCGCTGTGGTAGAGCATGAACAGCCCATCCGGGGTATTGCTGTGCCAGTAGCCGCCCCCCAGCAGTTGATAATCACCGGCGTAACGGCGCTCGGTGGTCTGCGCCAGCGGCAGCACTTCCAGTTCGATCTGCACGCCAGCCTTGCGCGCGTCGGACTGGATCGCCACCGCCACGCTGCTGGGAAACGCCGGGTTCTCGCTCATCAGCAGCTTCACGCTCAAGCGCTGGCCATCCTTGATACGGATGCCATCGGCATCGCGCTGGCTCCAGCCGGCTTCGTCGAGCAAGCGGGCAGCAGCCTGCGGGTCGTACTTCAAGGCTTCGGTGAACGAGGGATCGTAAAAGCGCGTGTTGATCGCCAGGTAATCGCTCTTGATCTGGTACTCGCCGAAGCCGATCACCCAGGCCAGGCCTTCGCGGTCGATGGCCTGGGTCAGCGCCTTGCGTACCCGCACGTCATCGAACGGGAAGCGCTCGGTGTTAAAGGTCACACTGCGAAATGGATTGCCCTTGCGGATGCGGCTGTGCAGCACCAGTTCGGGATTGGCGCGGATCGCCGCAGCATTCTGCGTTGGCGCATCCAGGGTGAAATCGTGCTGACCGGCCAGCAGCGAGCTGTAGCGAATCATCGATTCGGGCACGAAGGTCAACTCGATGCGCTCGAGGTAGGCCGGCCCCTGGTGCCGGGTGACCGCTGGCGCCCAGTTGTAGTCCTCGCGACGCACGAAGCTGGCGCCCTGCTCGCGGGTATAGCTGTGCAGCACGAAGGGGCCGCTGCCGATGGGTTTCTCGGCGATGGACTTCGGGTCTTCGAGAATCTGCTTCGGCGAAATCATGCTCAGCCAGGATTGCGCCAGCACGTCGAGAAACGCCGAATAGGGCTCGCGCAACGTCGCTTCGAAGGTGTATTCGTCGACCGCCCTGCCCTGCACGTAAGGCGCGATGTAGGCAGCGGCCAGCGGCGACTTGGTGGCCGGATCGCGCATGTGCTCGAGGTTGACCCGCACTGCTTCGGCATTGAATTTCGTACCGTCGCTGAAGGTGACGTCATCACGCAGGTGGAAGGTGTAAACGGTGCCGTCCGCGGAAATATCCCAGGACTTGGCCAGCCAGGGCGAAATGGCCCCCTGCTCGTCCTGATAGACCAGGGCGTCGTAGAGGATGCGCCCCAGCCACTGCACGTTGCCATGGGCGATGGAGTGCACGTCGAAGGTGCCGGTATCCAGCGCCACCGAGGCACGCAGGGTGCCGCCCGGTTTGCCAGGTACCTGCTCGTGATAGTCACTGGCCGGATAGCTGAGCACACCATCGACCACCTGGGCCGCCGGGGCAGGCTCAGCCGTAGCGGAGGCACTCGATGGCTCCTCGCTGGGCGAGCAGCCGGCCAGCAGCCAGAAGCTGCCCAGCACGATGGCGAGCCAGGCTCCGACGCTGACAGCCCGCTTGCCTGGAACTTCGCGTGTGTTTCGTTGCATGACGCAATTTCCTGATGAAACCGGTGAACGGCGGCGGAGTTCCCCCCGCCGCCGCATGATCAGAAGCGGAAGGCCACGCCGGTGAAGGCGCCGAAGCCATCGCCGACGTACAGCGCTGCCGCATCGTTGCCACGGGCGTTGTAGGTCGGAAGGACCGCGGTGGCGTAGTCCTCGTCGGTGAGGTTGCGCAGGTCGAGGAACACCTGCCAGCGCTGGCCCGGCTCCTCGTAGCCGAACTTCGCGCCCCAGACGGTGTAGGACGGGGCGTAGAAGCTGTTGGCGTAGTCCACCGGTGTGCTCGATGCCGTGCGTACATCCACCCCGGCATAGAAACCGCTTGGGTGCTGATACTTCAGCTCGGCCTGGTAGATGTGCTTGGGCAAGCCCGGCAGCTCGTTGGCCCGGAAGGTGTCATCGTTGCGGTAGTAGAAGTCGTTCAGGGTGTAGGCCTGACGCAGCACCAGGCTGTCGCCACGTGTGCCCTGCCAGAGCTCGGTATCCAGACCCGCTTCGATGCCCTGGTGGATGGTCGGGCTGGCGTTGTTGGTGGACGTCACTGCCGGAGTCAGGCCGGTCGCCGGAATCACCTCGACGTTGAGCAACTCGTTGTGAACCCAGGAGCGGTACAGCGCCAGGCTGCCGGAGAAGATGCCCTGTGAACCACGGATACCCACCTCGAAGGTATTGGCCTTCTGCTCCACCAGGGTCTTGGTGTAGTTGTTGGTCGGGCCGGACGGCGAGATCGACCAGGCACTGGGCGGATCGATGGAACGGCTGACGTTGGTGAACAGCTGGATATCCGGAGTCAGGTAATAACGCAGGCCCAGGCGTGGCGCGAGGCTCCAGTTGTCGTACTTGTAGTGCTGCGGGAAGGGGCTGACGTTGGCCCGGTCGGAAAACTCCACATCCACGTCGCGCACGATGTTGACCAGTGACAGGCCGCTGGTCAGCCACAGTCGCTCGGTCAGCTCCAGGTCGTTGCCGACCGAGAATACGGTATCGAAGGAACCGCTGTAGCGGGTGTCCTTGAGCAGTGCCCGCGTGGTGCCGCTGTAGGTCTTGACCTCGGCGCGATCATGCAGGGTATTGCTGAAGGCGAAGGTGGTATTGCTCTGGTGACCGAACCACTGGTCGCTGCGCAGGTAACGCAGCGAGGTGTTCAGGTCGCGCCATTGCCAGTGGTTGGGCGTTGCCGGGCTCTTCTTGCCGAGGATCTGGCTGTAGTTGTGGTAGACCAGCCCCAGCTCCAGCTTGGAGTCGTCATCGAAGGCGTAGGTGGTCTTGCTGCCGACCCAGATCGAACCGTTCTTGGTCGAATCGCCGCGCTGCGCCACGGTGGTCGGGTTGGCCTGGGTCGAGTCATCCTTGAGCTGACCGCGTGTCAGGGTGCTGGAGTTCTCGTGGTACTGCTCGCGATAGCGCACGATCAGACGTGTATCGAGCTTGGGGCTGAAGCGGTAGCCGAAGTTGGATACCACGCCCTTGGCTTTGGTGAAGGTGTAGTCCTGGTAACCGTCACGTTCGGAGTTACTCAGACTGATGTAGTAATCGGCATTGCCCTCCACGCCACCGGTACTCAGTTGCTGCTTGCGCCAGCCGAAGCTGCCCGCCTCGAAGCGGGCGTAGTTACCTGGCGAGGTATAGCCCGTGTGGGTGACCATGTTGATCGCGCCGCCGAGCGACAGCGCGGTGTAGTCATAGGCATTGGCCCCGCGCAGCACTTCGGTGTAGTTCACGCCGGAGGTTTCCAGCAGCTCGTAGGGGGTGCCGCCTGGGCCGGTCAGCGCCAGGCCATCGAAGAGGAACTTGACTCCTTCACGGAAGTAACCGGGCGAGGCGTTGGCGCCCGAGCCACGGATGGAAATCTTGATCGCATCGTTTCCGCCAGCCGATTGGGCGATCACACCCGGCTGGAATGCCAGCACATCCTCCAGCGTGGATGCACGGCCCTTCTCCACCTCGGCGTTGTCCACCACGCTGGTGCTGCCGGCAACTTCCTCCAGCCTGGCCTCGGCCTGCTGCGCTTCGCTTTTCTTCTCCCCTTTCACCACCACGGTTTCCAGCCGGGTATCGGTATTGGCCGCCACCTCCGCCGCCAAAGCCAAGTTGACCCCGCACATCAACAATGTGCCAATACTTACCGCCTTCCACAGTGGCTTGATGCCACCTGCAAAAGCCCCACCGTTCCCCTCTAAAGATAACCAGCGCACGCTGCTACTCCTATGCTCAGACAGATTCATTTTCGAGCTTCTTGTTATCTTTCTAGCGCTCTACAAAACCTATTTAGCAAGGGTCGTTCCAAAACATAAAATCATTCAAAAACAGATACTTATAAAAATATAAGAACATTCAAAAGCTACCACCTCATGGCATTCTGCTGAACCACTGTTTCGCCACGAACAGTGATTTCGGTTATATGCTTGTTCATCTTTAAACTTTGCATTCGCACTGCAATTTAAATTCAACAAGAACAACTGCATGCACAGGCGAATAACGGCCGCCAATCAACCACCGAGTGGCAGGAAGTTAATTTCGGATAGAGGCAGGAAGTGTTTGAGAATCATCGCCAGAGATGCGCATTGCACGCAGCCCGATGGGCTCCCGTAGGGTGCACCGTGCGCACCGAAGCAGCCGCCGCAACACCGACTCCGCGAAAGCCCTGGTGCGCGCGGCGTACCCTACCCAAAGCCGTTGATGCTCACGCCCTACATAGCCCTCACGTGGGGGGAATATGCGCGCCGGGAAAACTGTCCCCCAGCGCGCAACACTCACTCCAGCCAGACGCTGGTGAACACCGGTGTGTTGTGAGAGGTGTCGTAGACCACACCGCGTACCCGCGGGCCATGCGCGGTCAGGCTGTAGTTCTCGTAAAGCGGCACGGCTGGCACCAGCTCGGTCAGGCGCTGCTGCGCCTCGCTGTATAGCTGCCGACTACGCGCTTCATCCTGGGAACTTCGACCCTCGGTGAGCAATTCGTCGAGCCTGGCATCGCGCAACCGTGCCGTGTTCTGGCCGATACGCCGCGACGAAATGATCTCGTTGCTGTGATAGAGGATGTACAGGCCGTCCGGCGTGTTGGTGTGCCACACCCCGGCGCCGGTTGCCTGGTAGTCGTTGGCGGCGCGCCGGTCGAGGATATGCAGCGGCGGCAACTGGTCGATGCGCAGCTCGAAACCGACTTTCTTCACGTCGGCCTGGATCGCCACCAGATCGGTCAGCGGATACAAACCCTCGGCTGCCAGCACCTCGGCACTCAGGCGCACACCATCACGTACCCGATAGCCCTGTACATCGCGCTCACCCCAGCCGGCCTCGTCGAGCAAACGATTGGCCGTATCAGGGTCGAACTGCAGGGCTGCCTGGAACGCCGGGTCGTAATATCGGGTATTGGCGGCCAGGTAATCGCTCTTGGCTTTGAACTCGCCAAAACCGCTGATACGCACGATACCCTCGCGATCTACCGCCAGGGCGAAGGCCTTGCGCACGCGCACATCGTCGAAGGGAAACTTTTCGGTGTTGAAGGTGATGCCACGATTGGGGTTGCCCTGACGGATGCGACTGTCGAAGCGCAGCCGATCAACGGCACGGATCGCCGCGGCATTCTGCGTCGGCGCATCGGTGGTGAAGTCGTACTGCCCGGCCGCCAGCGAGCTGTAGCGGATCAGCGCCTCGGGAACGAAATCCAGCTCGATGCGTTCGAGATAGGCCGGCCCCTGATGCCGCAGAAAATCCGGCGCCCAGGCGTAATCCTCACGGCGCACCAGGCGAATACCCTGTTGGCGGGTATAGCGCTCGACCACGAAAGGCCCCGAACCCACCGGCGCCTCGGCCAGTGCCTTGGGATTCTCCACGATGGCTTTCGGCGACTGCATGGACAGCCAGGACTGCGCCAGCACGTTGAGGAACGGCGTATAGGGCTCGCGCAGGTTGGCGCGAAAGGTGTATTCATCCACCACTTCGCCGTCGATGTACGGTGCGATGTAAGCCGCTGCGAGGGGCGACTTGGTCGCGGGGTCGCGCATGTGTTCGAGGTTGATGCGCACCGCTTCGGCGTTGAATTTCGCGCCATCGCTGAAGGTCACATCGTCGCGCAGGTGGAAGGTGTAGGTCTTGCCGTCCTCGGACACCTCCCAAGCCTTGGCCAGCCAGGGCGTGATGCGCCCCTGATCATCCAGGTACACCAGGTTGTCGTAGATCAGCCTGCCCAGCCACTGGGCATTGGTATGGGAAATGGCGTGCAGATCGAGCGATCCGGTATCCAGCGCGACCGAGACCTTGAGCGTGCCACCGGGCTTGCCCGGCGTCTGTTCGAAATAGTCGCTGGCCGGGTAGATGAACGCCTGCTCTGGCGCCGCATCGCTCGTCTGCTCATCAGGCGCGTCACCACAACCGGTCAGGATCGTCAGCACCGCCAGGGCGAGCAGCCGATGTGTCGCTACAGCAATTTTCAGCATGGGGTTCTCTCCATCAACCGTGGGCAATCAGAGCCGCCCACGGTCGACGACGCTCCGGATGGAGCGTCGTCACGGGTCAGTGGAAGCGATAGGAAATCCCGGCGTACACGCCGAAACCGTCACCGACATAGAAGTTCGGCGAGTCCACGCCCCTGAGGTCGTAGGCGGTGTTCGCTGCGGTGACGTAGTGCTCGTCGGTCAGGTTGCGGGCGTCGAGGTAGACGCTCCAGCGCTCGCCCGGATCGTCGTAGCCGACCTTGGCGCCCCACAGGGTGTAGGACGGCGCCTTGAGCGTGTTGGCGTAGTCGACGTAGTAGCTCGATGCCGTGCGCAGGTTGACGCCCGCGTAGAACCCGGCCGGGTGGCGATACTGCAGCTCGGCCTGGTAGTAATGGCGCGGCAGGCTGGGCAACTCGTTGCTGCCAAACGCATCATCGTCGCGGTAGAAGAAATCGTTGAAGGTGTAGGCCTGACGCAGGATGACCTGATCGCCCCGCGCGCTTTCCCACAGACGCGTGTCCAGACCGGCCTCGATACCCTGGTGGATGGTATCGCTGGCATTGGCATTGGCCGTAACCGCGTCAGTGGTCTGAGTCGCCGGCGTGATGATCACGGTCAGCAGCTCATCGCTGATCCAGGAGCGATAGACCGACAGGCTGCCGTCGAAGATCCCGGCCGAGCCGCGCACGCCAAACTCCACCGTGGTGCCCTTCTGCGGATCAAGCGGGCGCAAATAGGCATTGGCGGTACTGCCGTGCTGCCAGGTAACGGGCGGGTCGATGGAACGGCTGACGTTACCGAACAGTTGCACCGATGGGTTGAGCTGGTAGCTCAGGCCGAGGCGTGGCGCCACGTGCCATTCGTTGTAGCTGACGTTGTCCGGGAAGGTGCTGGTATTGGCCGTGTTCGAGTATTTGATGCGCGCGGTACGGTCGATGTTGATCAGTGACAGGCCGGTGGACAGCGTGTACTGGTCGTCCAGGTGCAGCTCGTTGCCGAGGGCGAATACGGTATCGCGCGAGCCGCTGTAATCGGTGTAGCGCACCTTTTGCCAGTCGCTGCGGCGATAACCCTTGACGTCACCACGCACCAGGCGGGTATCGCTGAACGTCAGCGTGGTATCGCTGGGCAGGCCGAACAGACGGTCATCGGTGCGCAGGTAGCGCAACACGGTATTGACGTCGGTCGAGCGCCAGTCCTGCGCCGTTGCCGCGTAGCGCCAACCGTTGAGCAACGGATAGTCGTTGACGCCCAGGCCGATTTCCAGACGCGAGTCATCATCGAAACGGTAGGTCGTCTTGCTGCCGATCAGGGTCGTGCCGTCCTTGCGCCGATCCGACAACAGGCGGTTGTGGGTCGGATCATCCTTGATCTGCGCCTTGGTCAGCGTACTGCCATTGAGCAGCTTCTCCTCGCGATAGCGAATAGTCAGGCGGGTATCGAGCTTGGGATTGAAGGTATGGCCAAAATTGGCGATGAAGTCCCTGCCCTTGTTCGGTGTGTCGTCCTGATAACCGTCACGCTCGTTGTGCAGCACGGAGATGTAATAGTCGGTATCGCCGGACACTCCGCCATAGCTGAGTTGCTGCTTGCGATAGCCGAATGGTCCGAAGTCCAGACGCGCATAGGCGCCCGGCGATGTGCGGCCGGTGTGAGTGATGAAATTGATCGCGCCACCCAGTGACAGCGCGGTATGGGAGAAGGCGTTGGCACCATAGAGCACCTCGGTACGGTCGACGGCCGCCATGTTCAGCAGGTCTTCCTGGGTACCGCCCGGCCCGGTGATGGGCAAACCGTCATAGAGGAATTTGATGCCCATGACGTAGCCCTGGTAGAAAGTATTGAGGCCCGAACCACGGATGGAAATCTTGTTCGCCCCGGTACCGCTGGTGGCCTGGGCGAAAACGCCGGGCTGCAGCGCCAGTACGTCTTCGGCGTTCTGCGCCCTGCCCCGCTCCACCTCCTGGTTATCGACGACACGTGCCGCACCCGCGACCTTCTCCAGTTCGACCCTGGCTTTCTCTACCTCACTGGCTTTGCCGCCCTCGACCACCACCGTGGCCAGACGCGCATCGCTACCCTCCTCTGCAGCCTGAGCCGTGCCGCCCAGGCAAGCCAGCGCCGCCCCCAGCGCCCATAGTGCAGTTTTGCCTCCTCCCTGCGGCAAGATGTCGGACACTCCCCCGATATGACGTTTCACGTGTTATTCCCCTTAATTGATCGTTGTGCAAGGCAGGTATCTATCGGAGATACCAGGCAGCACTCAGCAGCGTCCGTGCCACAACTAAAAATCAATAATGGATAACAAGTTAGCGCCAACGAAGAACACTTTGATACCGCAACCGACGAACAATCTGCTGAACCAATGTCCGGATACGAACACCATCAAGCAGCCAACTACCACAGGCAGATATCGATATATATTAAAAGCAAATAACGTCGATAAAATTACGCGGCCGCTGTCGCGCACGACATAGCCATTGAATATGTAACGAGCGCAGGGTTCGCCATGCAAACCGCCTTAGCCCATGGTAGCCGGTGCGCACGGCGCACCCTACTTCTGCGGATACTTATGCGTAAAGACACTAATACTGCATCACCTCGAATACTTATCCGAGACACGCTGTCTTATTGGCAATATCGAATTAGCCGGAGTCGGCCTAGCAGAATATAAAGCGAATTACCGGAGCACCCATTGCAGGCGCCTCGTGAAGTTGAAGGCAGACTTTCGATCAGCCGTCCGTTTCAAGACGGTTATCTGTAGCCAGTGTTTACATGAAAAAAGGGGCCGTACTCCCTGCCCGGAAGTACGGCCCCATAAACTTAGGCTCGGTACGAAAAGTGCCTGCGCTCGGTGATGCTGCGTTAAAAACAGGCTCAGAATGCTCATTTACAGCCTGTAAACTCCGCTTCCTCACCTGTTTTTGCCTTGCCTGACCTTCGCTCGACGACTTTTCGTACAGACCCTAGCGGGCAGTGATGACTGCCAGCTTGGTGATACCGGCGCGCTCGATGGCCGCCATGGCCCGTGCCACTTCGCCGTAGTTCACGCCATCGTCGGCCTGCAATTGCACGCGCAGTTCCTCATGCACGACTTCGGCCTCCTGCTTGGCCTGGATCAGGCTGCTCTCCAGCAGATCCGCCTGAATCTCGTCCTTGTTGATGAACAGCTTGCCCTCACCGTCGATGCTCACCACCAGCGGGTCTTTCTGCTCCAGCGGGGCCACGGCCTCGGTCTTCGGCAGGTTGATCGGAATCGAGTTGGTCAGCAGCGGCGCCGTGACGATGAACACAACCAGCAGCACCAGCATGACGTCCACCAGCGGCGTGACGTTGATTTCGGAAAGGACTTCGTCGCTGTCCTGGGTCGAGAAGGCCATGTCAGACCGCCTCCTTCGCGACGCCGGCGTCGCCGGTCACAGGGGCACCCTTGCCAGCACGCGGGCTGACGATGACCTTAAATGCACTCTTCTGCGCCAGGCTGTAGAAGTCGTGGGCGAAGTCGTCGAGGTCGGCGGCGGTCAGCTTCAGGCGGCGCAGGAAGTAGTTGTAGACCAGCACCGCCGGCACGGCGACGGCGATGCCCACGCCGGTGGCGACCAGTGCGGCACCGATGGGGCCTGCCACGGTTTCCAGGCTGGCATTACCCGCCGCGCTGATGCCCTTGAGGGCTTCCATGATGCCCCACACGGTGCCGAACAGGCCGATGAAGGGCGAGGTGGAGCCGATGGAAGCGACCACCGCCAGGCCGGCTTCCAGCGAACGACGCTCGCGCTGGATCTGCTGGCGCAGGGAACGCTCGAGGCGATCCTGGTGATTGATCGACTGCGCCAGGTCGGTCGGCTGGCCACCTTGCACCTGAATCGCAGCGAAGCCGGCCTGGGCCACACGAGCGACCGCGCCGTTCTGCCCGGCGCTCTGCTCGGCGGCGCTGTCGAGGCTGGTGGCGCTCCAGAAGCCTTTCTGGAACTGGCGATCCTGATGGCGCTGGCGGGCGAACTGGATGCCCTTGATCAGCGCCAGCCCCCAGGTGACCACGGAGAAGCCGATCAGCAGCCAGATGACCGCGTGTTCGACCGATTGAAAGGGAGAATCTACGAGCAGGTTCATGATGCGTTCCTCGGGTAAGTCAGGTCGGCCGGCGTCTGCGCCAGCCTCAGTTCAAACGGAATTCCAGCGGTACCGATACCCAGCCGGCGATGGCTTCGTCGCCACGCTTGGCCGGCACGAAGCTCCAGCGCTTGACTGCGCGGATGGCGGACTCGTCGAGCACGTCGCGGCCGCTGCTGCGCTGAATCTGGATGTCGCTCGGCTTGCCATTGGCCAGCACGTGTACGCGCAGCAGAACGGTGCCTTCCCAGCCTCGCCGTTGCGCCAGCGAGGGGTACTCGGGCGCCGGGTTCTTCAGGTAGCCGGCGCTGGCCGACGGTGGAATCTCCACCGGTGGCGCGGGCGGTGCTTCTGCCACGGGCGCCGGGGTTGGCGGCGGAGGTGGCGCCTCGACCGGCTTCGGCGCCGGCTTGGCTTCCTGCTTGGGCGGCTGTGGTTTGGGCTTGGGTTTGGGCGGCGGTTTCACCGCCAGCTCCTCGACCACTGGCGGTGGTGGCTCGACCACGGGTTCCGGCTCGGGAATCACTTCCGGAGGCGGTGGCTCGACCACGGGCGGTGCCGCGCTGGTGAATTCGATGGTCATCGGTGGAATCTGCACCGGCACTTCCGGCAGCACCGGCTCGGGCCGGCTGGCCAGCCAGGAAATGGCTGCGACATGCAGGGTCAGGGCGAACACGCCGAGCAGAATCGCTTCGCGGCGGCCCAGTACCGGCTTGCCAGCTTGTGGCGCAAGGCGCTGCAGGCCCAAAGCCTGGCGTACGCTGACACCTAGATCACGTAGTTCGCCCGGCTTGCGTGTATCACGCCAGAGCACTTCGGAAAGGTTGTCGGCTTTGAGGACATTGCCCATGGGCAAGACTCCTGTTGCTGTAGGGACTGCTGATCTCTGTCGGCACCTGCGATTGCCAGGCCCGCCGTAGAGCTGCGGCGATGATTGATTCGGCTCCTTATCCCATAAAGTAATTTTTAATAAGATATTAATTTCCAAAAGGAATAAAAAAACATAAATAATTGATTAAAAAGGATTTTTTAAAAGCCATTACTGAAATGCATGGAAAAAATGCGATAAAGGCATTGCGCCCATCCAGCCCACCGGCAAAGAAGCGCGTCATGGCAGAACCAGCGGCGCTCTATCTGCCAGATCGGCCAAAGCAGGCATGCGAATAAATTCCTAAAAGGAATATGCATATCCAAATCAATAGATTGACGGAATAAAAACTGACCATTAAAACCGGCGCAATCGTGGCGACTCGCCCGCCTCTATCGACCTGCCAACGCCGGAACCCACATGGATTTGCGTCAGCTCCGCTACCTTGTCGCACTCAACGAACACCGCAGCTTCGTTCGCGCAGCCGAGGCGATGGGTATCACTCAACCGGCATTCAGCCGCAGCATCCAGGGCCTGGAGCAGGAGCTTGGCTGCGTGCTGATCGACCGTGCGAGCAAGGATCTACGCCCCACCCCAGAGGGACAGATCGCACTGCAACATGCCCTGGCGTTGATTCGCGGTGCCAGCAACCTGACCAGTGAAATCACCCAGATGAGCAAGCTGGATGCCGGCGACCTGCATTTCGGTTGTGGCCCGGCGCTGGCCACCAGCCTGCTGCCCGATGCATTGTTGGCGTTCATGCAGCGTTACCCCCGCATTCGCACGCGCTTCGAAGTGGACAACTGGGAGCAACTGAGTCGCAACCTGAACCGTGGCGAGATCGAATTCTTCATCGCCGACATCCGCCACTGCGAAGCCGACC
Source organism: Pseudomonas berkeleyensis (assembly GCF_014109765.1). Taxonomy (NCBI): domain Bacteria; kingdom Pseudomonadati; phylum Pseudomonadota; class Gammaproteobacteria; order Pseudomonadales; family Pseudomonadaceae; genus Pseudomonas; species Pseudomonas berkeleyensis. The sequence continues at coordinate 2,394,481 of NZ_CP059139.1, read as the reverse complement.
CTGGGGTTCAGACACAACCGCTACGGCCGCGCGCAGGCCTGTTCTTCTGCCGCCCCGAGCACCCCTTGCTGGGCAAGGAAAGCCTGTCGACCAATGACCTCTTCGACTTCCCCCTGGCGGCCAGCCGTATCCCGAGCGAAGCGCGCAAGGTGTTGGCCAACCTCAGCGGCAAGATCGATATCAGCATTCATCTGGAATGCGAACAGATTCCCCTGCTGGTGCAGTTGGTCAAACGCAGCGATGCCATCGGCATCGCGACCCATGAAGCCGTGGCGGACGAGTTGGCCCGTGGTGCTCTGGTGCAACTGCACCTGCGCAACCTGCCAAGCAACCTCGATAGCCTCAGCGCCCGCTGCGGCATCGTGACCCGTACGGGTTTTCGCCTGTCCCCTGCGGCTAAGGCGATGATCGACCTGCTGTTGACACTGGATCACTCGAAGTCCGCTCAGGTGGCTTGAACGGTAACGCCATGAGGCGCTGCCCATTACGCCGCAAGGCAGAGCAGCCGGCGGCTGACGGGCATTCGTGCCCGATCCGAAAAATATAAAAATATTCTAAAAAAGTATTTATCTATTCCATTTGGCATAGATAGTCTTGCTCCACCGGACCGCCGGACACCCTGACAACACCTACAACGTCCCGCGGCTCGGCATCCTCGTCAGAAGGGCCAGCTCGCCTTCGAGGAGCACCACCATGACCCCGTTTCCCTTCGTGCGCCGGGTACTGGCCGCACTGACCCTGTCGAGCGCGACCCTGGTCGCCCAGGCCGCCGACTTCACCGTTGCCTACCAGACCACCGTCGACCCGGCCAAGGTCGCTCAGGCCGATGGTGCCTATGAAAAAGCCACCCAGGCCAAGATCGATTGGCGCAAGTTCGACGGCGGCGCTGAAGTGATCACCGCCGTTGCCTCGGGCGATGTGCAGATCGGCTACGTCGGTTCCAGCCCGCTGGCAGCGGCAGCCACTCGACAACTGCCGGTACAGACCTTCCTTATCGCCGCGCAGATCGGCGCCGCCGAAGCACTGGTCGTACGCAACGGCAGCGGCATCGACAAACCGGCCGACCTTATCGGCAAGAAGGTCGCCGTGCCGTTCGTTTCCACCGGCCACTACAGCCTGCTGGCCGCGCTCAAGCACTGGAACATCGACCCGAGCAAGGTGCAGATCCTCAACCTGGCGCCACCGGCGATCACCGCTGCCTGGCAGCGTGGCGACATCGACGCCACCTACGTCTGGGATCCGGCGCTGGGTGTGGCCAAGGAAACCGGTAAGGTGCTGATCACCTCTGGCGAGCTCAGTGAGCTGGGCGCACCGACCTTCGATGCCTGGATCGTGCGCAAGGACTTCGCCGAGAAGCATCCGGAAATCGTGCGTGCCTTCGCCAAGGTCACCCTCGATGCCTACGCCAACTACCGCAAGGATCCGCAAGCCTGGCTGGCCAACCCGGACAACATCGCCAAGGTGGTGAAACTTTCCGGCGCCAAGGCCGAAGACATCCCGCTGCTGTTGCAGGGCAACGTCTTCCCGCTGGCCGCCGACCAGGTCACCGCCCTCGGTGCGCCGACCACCCAGGCCGTCAGCGCCACCGCGGGCTTCCTCAAGGAGCAAGGCAAGGTGGACAAGGTGTTGCCGGACTACGCGCCCTACGTCAGCAACCAGTACATCACCAACTGAGCCACGTTTTTCCGGGCGGCCACGCCGCCCGGTCTCCTTTGATGCCCGGAGTCCATTCCATGCCCCGTATCCATCGCCTGTTCGCAGCCGTGGCCGCTGCTGCGTTCGCCTCGTTCAGCCAAGCTGACGACCTGACCATCGCCTACCAGACCGGCATCGATCCGACCAAGGTCGCTCAGGCCGACGGTGCCTATGAGCAAGCCATTGGCCAGAAGATCGACTGGCGCCGTTTCAACAGCGGCGCCGAAGTGGTCACCGCTATCGCCTCCGGCGACGTGCAGATCGGCAACCTCGGCTCCAGCCCACTGGCAGCCGCCGCCAGCCGCAACCTGCCCATCGTCACCTTCGTCGTCGCCGCGCAAATCAATGCCGCCGAGGCGCTGGTAGTACGCAATGGCAGCGGTATCGAGAAACCCGCCGACCTCACCGGCAAGACCCTCGCCACGCCGTTCGTGTCCACTTCGCACTACAGCCTGCTCGGTGCTCTCAAGCACTGGCAGGTCGATCCGGCCAAGGTGCGCATCGTCAACCTCAACCCGGCCGAGATCAACGCCGCCTGGCAACGCGGCAACATCGACGGCGCCTTCGTCTGGTCGCCGGCACTGGGCGAGATCAAGAAAACCGGCAAGGTGCTCACCGACGCCGCCGAAGTCGGCACCTGGGGCGCACCGACCTTCGAGGTCTGGGTCGCACGCAAGGATTTCGCAGAGAAACACCCCGAAGTGCTGGAACAGTTCGCCAAGGTCACCCTCGACAGCTTCGCCCGCTATGCGGCGGAGAAAGACCAGTGGACGGCCGACTCCGAACCGGTGCGCAAGATCGCCGCGCTGACCGGCTCCAACCCCGCGGACGTACCCGAGCTGCTGGCCGGCTCCGCCTTCCCGGATCGTCAACAACAACTGGCACTGCTCGGCGAGCGCACCGCTGGCGACATCGCCGCCACCGCCGCCTTCCTCAAGGAACAGGGCAAGGCCGACCGCGTACTGCCGGACTACTCGCCCTACGTCAGCAGCCAGTACATCAAACCCTGAACCCGCGCCTGCCTTGAAGAGAACCTGAACATGGCCCTACTCGAACTGGAGCACATCAGCGCACAGTACCCGGGCGCCGCCAACGCGGTGTTGAGCGACCTGTCCTTCAACCTCGGCCCCGAGCAACTGCTGGTCGCACTCGGTCCCTCCGGCAGCGGCAAGACCACCCTGCTCAACCTGATCGCCGGCTTCGTCTCTCCCAGCGCCGGGCGCATCAGCCTCGATGGCAAGCCCGTCGCGGGGCCTGGTGCAGAGCGTGGCGTGGTGTTTCAGGACGACGCCCTGCTGCCCTGGCAGAACGTGCTGGAGAACGTCGCCTTCGGCCTGCAGCTGGCCGGCGTGGGTCGTGCCGAGCGTGAGGCCAAGGCACGCGAACTGCTCGCACTGGTCGACCTGGCCGGCTTCGAGCAACGCCGTATCTGGGAACTCTCCGGCGGGCAGAAACAACGCGTGGGCCTGGCCCGCGCACTCACCGCCGACCCGCGTGTGCTGCTGATGGACGAACCCTTCGGTGCCCTCGACGCCTTCACCCGCGAGCAGATGCAGGAGCTGCTGCTGCAGGTCTGGCAGCGTACGCACAAACCGGTATTTCTGATCACCCACGACATCGAGGAAGCCGTATTCCTCGCCAGTGACCTGGTGCTGCTGGCCCCCAACCCCGGGCGCATCGTCGAGCACCTGCGGCTGGACTTCGGCCGCCGCTATGCCGCTGGCGAAAGCGCCCGTGCGATCAAGTCCGACCCCGCCTTCATCGAAACCCGCGAGCACGTACTCGCCCAGGTCTTTGCCCAACGGCAAGGGAGCCGCACATGAGCAGCTACGAATACCTCTACGCCAAGACGCCCGAAGAACAGCGCGCGGTGAAACCGCGTCGTGAGCTGAGCCTGCTGACCATCAGCAGCCTGAGCATCGCCAGCCTGCTCTGGCTGTGGTGGGCAGTGACCACCGCCGGGCTGATCGAGCCCCTGTTCCTGCCCAGCCCGCAAGCCGTGCTCGCCCGCGGCTGGCAACTGCTCGGCGAAGGTTACATGAACGCCAGCCTGTGGCAGCACCTGGGCGCCAGCCTCGGGCGCATCGGCCTCGGCCTGCTGGCCGCGGTACTCACCGCCGTGCCGCTGGGCATCGCCATCGGCCGCCACCGCATCGCCCGCGGCATCTTCGACCCGTTGATCGAGTTCTACCGGCCGATCCCACCGCTGGCCTACCTGCCGCTGATCGTCATCTGGTGCGGTATAGGCGAGCTGTCCAAGGTACTGCTGATCTACCTGGCGATCTTCGCCCCGGTGGCCATCGCCACCGCCACCGGCGTGCGCAACGTCGACCCGACCAAACTGCGCGCCGCGCAATCGCTCGGCGCCACGCAGGCGCAGCTGATCCGCCACGTGATCCTGCCCAGCGCCCTGCCGGACATCCTCACCGGCATCCGCATCGGCCTTGGCGTGGGCTGGTCGACCCTGGTCGCCGCCGAGCTGATCGCCGCCACCGAAGGCCTAGGCTTCATGGTGCAGTCGGCGGCGCAGTTTCTGGTCACCGACGTGGTGATCCTCGGCATCCTCGTCATAGCCCTGATCGCCTTTGCCCTGGAACTGGGCCTGCGCGCCCTGCAACGCAAACTGGTGCCATGGCACGGCCAGGCGCATTGAGAGAGAACCCGACATGACCCTGCATATCACCCCGCTCAGCCCGGCACTCGGCGCCCAGGTCAGCGGTATCGACCTGCGCCAGCCCCTCACCGCCAGCCTGCGCCAGCAAGTCGAAGACGCCCTGCTGCAATACCAGGTGCTGTTCTTCCGCGAGCAGCCCATCGAGCCACAACAGCAGGCTGCACTCGCCGCCCAGTTCGGTGACCTGCACATCCACCCGCTCTACCCCAACGTGCCCGAGCAACCTGAAATCCTCGTGCTCGACACCGCCGTGACCGACGTGCGCGACAACGCCATCTGGCACACCGACGTCAGCTTTCTGCAAACCCCGGCCCTCGGCGCGGTACTCGCCGCCAAGCAATTACCGCCCTACGGCGGCGACACCCTGTGGGCCAGCAGCAGCGCCGCCTATGACGCTCTGTCGCAGCCGCTGAAGCAATTGCTCGACGGCCTCACCGCCACCCATGACTTCACCCGTTCCTTCCCGCTGGAGCGCTTCGGCAATACGCCCGAAGCCCTGGCGCACTACCACGAGGTGCAACGCACCCACCCGCCCGTGGTACACCCGGTGATCCGCACCCACCCGGTTACCGGGCGCAAGGGTCTGTTCGTCAACGACGGCTTCACCAATCGCATCAACGAACTGGAAGCGGCCGAAAGCGACGCCCTGCTGCGCTTTCTCTTCGCCCACGCCACCCGCCCGGAATTCACCATCCGCTGGCGCTGGCAGGAGAACGATGTGGCCTTCTGGGACAACCGCATCACCCAGCACTACGCCGTCGACGACTACCGACCGCAACGGCGGGTGATGCATCGGGCGACGGTGTTGGGGGACAGGCCGAGGTAGGACGCCTTGGCGGGGGCATTTCGGTCTGAGCGATTAAAGCTCGCCTGATCGGTGCCGTTACAGATGGGACAAGGCTCTGGTTGAAGAATGCGCGCCGCGCCGATGACCAGATACCGCCCAACGACGGCCAAACGATCAGAGGACGATCCGCTACATGATAAGCGCCCCCCGTTTCAGCTCATTCACCGTGAACGATCCTGCGTCGAACAAAGTGCTGCGCGCGACCGAAATCCCCGTGGAAACGACCACCGAAATAGACGAAGTCACGAACGAAGAGTTAACGGTCAAAACCAGCAACGTGCGCATCAGCGAAGAAGCGCTCGACACGCTGAGGCTCGAACAACAAACGCAAGCCATCCGCAGCCAGCAGACTGATACCGACAAGCTGGTCATCTCGCAGAGCCAGATAATCGAGACGCCAAACGCACTCAGCGAGGATGAGCAGGCGGAATTCATGGCATGGATCAACGAAACTCCCCAAGCCAGAGTAGCCCGCGGAATCAGGGAGCATCTTCAGGTCGTCGATAGCGCGACCCACGAAGTGAGCCAGAGCACCCAGGCGCTGGAACAGACCTACAACAGCCTCATCGAACGCATCGACCTGCATCGCCCAGACCTCGCCAACAAGTCCTTTGGCTTCAGCGTCAATGCCGAAGGCCGGATCGTCCTGCTCGACACCGATGACCTGAACGCCAAACAAGTCGACTATCTGGAGCAGGCGCTCAATGGTTCCAGCACCTTGGTCAAGCAAGCCATCGATGTCGCGAACGCTCACATCGCCTTGGCGAAAGCTGAATGGCACACCCGTGGGATCGTCCTCACCCGTGAAAACTACGCGAAGACCATCGATATCGGCGCCGACCTCGCCTACCTGCGCGCGGCCAAAGCCCTCCCGCGTGGCACCGGTGAAATCCCCACCGCGCCGGTCCCGGTTCAGGATTACTGGCGACAACAGTTGGTTGACAAGGGCCAACGTGCCCCTGGTTTCAGGCCATAGCTCCCGACCATCGATGGATATCCGTTACCTCAGCGCCGGTGCCTTCGAAGGGGCTGGCGCCTGTAGGGGCATGTGGCAACGCGACCTCGAAACGGTATCGGCACAAGCGCTCGACCTTCGCGCTTGACTCTGCCCCTAGGGGCAACCTGCATGCTGCCGGCTCTCTTTAAGATCGGAGCTGGATAGCTGATGACTGCATTATCGATGGTCACCGGTGCCAACGGGCACCTTGGCAACACCCTGGTTCGGCAGTTGCTCGCCCGTGGCCAGCCGGTACGTGCCGGCGTTCGTGACCCCGCACACAGCTACGCCTTGCAAGGGCTTGGCTGCGAAGTGGTACGCGCGGAGCTACAGGACATCGACGCCCTGCGCCAATCGCTGCAAGGGGTCGATGTGCTGTATCAGGTCGCCGCCGTGTTCAAGCATTGGGCGAAGAGCCCGCAGGCTGAAATCATCGAGCCCAACGTACAGGGCACGCGCAATATCCTGCGCGCCGCCGCCGAGGCCGGCGTGCGCCGTGTCGTCTATGTCAGCTCCGTCGCGGCGGAGGGACACGACGGCCAGTATCTGGATGAAACGGTCTGGAATGACGAGCAGCGCAACCCCTACTACCTCTCCAAGATTCTCTCCGAGCGCGCCGCCTGGGAGGCGGCGCAGGCATACGGCATCTCGATGGTCACGGTATTGCCCTCAGCGATCATCGGCCCCCATGCCGAACGCCTGACCGACACCATGGGTTTTCTCGCCGCCGTGCTGGTCCGCAAACTGGTGCTGGATCCGGATTTCCATTTCAATTTCGTCGATGTGCGGGATGTCGCCGATGGCCTGATTCAAGCCGCCGAGCGAGGTCGCCCTGGCCAGCGCTACATACTCGCCAACCGCGAGTCTTCGTCGTTGGGCGAGGTGATCGCCGCCCTCGATACGCTCCGCCCTGGGCAGCGTCTGCCTGCGCGTGCGCCCAAGGTCTTGCTGCTGTCAGTCGCCATGCTGCAAATGTGGCGTGCACGCCTCACTGGCCAGCCAGCCGAATTGCTGCCCAGCCAGGTGCGCATGTTCCATGGTGTGCGCCAGCGTTATTGCATCGACAAGGCCGTCGACGAGTTGGGCTACCGACCGCGCCCGCCACAGGAGGCCCTCAGGCAGGCGTTCGAGTACCTGCTGACGCGCTGACTACAGGCGCGAACTGCCGGTTTATCTGCGCCTGCAACTCGGTCAGGCGCTGTTCCTGAAGCTGCAAGGCCTGTATCTGGGCTTGCAGCTCCTGGCGCTTGGCTTCGATCCCCTGATTGGCGAGCGCCAGGGGAAATGGCGCGTCATGCCGCTTGGCGGCCAGCAGCTCGCTCATCTCCCCCAACTTGAACCCCACCGCCTGAGCCGTGCAAATCATCTGCAGCAAGGTCAGGTGAAAAGGCGTGTAGCGTCGGTAACTGCCGAGACGCTGCGGGCTGATCAGCCCCATCTGTTCGTACAAACGAATGGCTTTGGGCGTACACCCCGACAACCTGGCCACTTCACCGATGTACATACGCCGTCCTGTCAACGCTCGATTGGGAGGCGAAGCTTAATGGCTGCACAGGGCGCTGTCTTCAGATCAGGTGGAGGGCTTTCGTGAGTGGCTGCTATCGGCCAGAAGCTGGCATTACCAATGGGATGGTTTCTCCTGAACGACCGGGGTTTAACAGCCTCAATCTTGCCAAATAACATAAGCCTGATTGATGCTAAATAAGCCAAGTCGGCCGAAAATTCGGAGGAAGTCGCGAAACTACGAATTAGACTATCTTAGTTTGTGGCGGATCTACAGAAGTCCCGCCCGGCCCTCATGTGGGTTATTAGTAAAAACTGTTAGATACACATTCCGCATAGCTTCCAAGGGTGGGTGTTGATTCTCAATTACTATGATCTGGCTGCCGCTACTATGGTGACGGATCAAGTACTCATAGAATTTCTCTTTCAAATTACTTCCTCTCAGAAGTAAATCATCATCACCTTCAGGTGCGAAATAGGCAAGAAGCGGAGAGTCGAGCACTAGGAAACCTGGGTGGGGCAAAGAGTTTTCTTGCGCATATTCAAGCAATCCTAGGCTAACAGCCGCATGCGTGATGGATCGCAACCCTTTTCCCCGGCTGCCCCTAGGCTTACCATCGATAATAAAATCGCTGGAACCCTTGTCAAACACAACCTTACACTCGCCAGGAAAATTCCAATCATTCAGAATTGACGAGATTTTATCTGATAAAGAGTTGCCAATAGTGTCGGGAATGCTGACTGCGGCCGTTGTCTTACCACCAGCCGAAGAGCTCTCTTTTTCAAGCAATAATTTACGCTGAGTTAACTGATCGATACGCTCAAAACCATTTATTTTCCTTGACAAATCTTGCCGTAGTTCAACCAAGGTTTCAAAGTCGATTTTTTCTTCATCTTTGCGTGGGGATAGCGCTTCCTTTAAAGAAGCCTCGATTTCATCGTATTCTTTCTGCTGATCTAGGTAGCCTCTTGAAAGCTCCTCTCTTTCAATCTGTAGCTCATCAATGGTTCGAACTAGGTCGACCCTGAGCTTTACAATTTTAGCAATCTCGGCGGAGGCTGCCAGAACTGCCGAGCGAATAACCGCGTCATCGTCATCTTCAAGATGCTGATTGCACGGTGCAGCACCGCACATAGGGCAGTTCACTGCATCTACATAGACGAGCATAGAGCCACTTTCTTCAATCGCCTCTAAGCGCGCAAGATCGACATCATAATGATCACGAAGGAGGTCAAACCTTGTGAAAAGGTCAGTTATTTCGTCAATGCGCTCAGAAACCAATTGCCGCTGAAATACGTTATTTTGACGCTGCTCCAAAAGCTCGGAGATTAATTCCTCATTTAGGGCAATCGATTTTCGATGTCGCTCTAGTGTAACTCCGATTTTTTCAAGCTGAGCCTCGAGCTCTTCGCGCTTGCTGTCACCCACATCAGCATTCAACTCGAGAATCAAATCATCAAGCAAAGAAATCTTGCCTGAGTTGTCGATCGCTCTCGCTGCCGGGGTATTGATTGCTGAGTCATCCATGCCCGTAACAAGCAATTTAACGGTAGCTAATTCAGAGGTTTTTGTAGTGAATTGACCGCTCCAGAACGGTGACCCCTTGGTAGCAATCTCTTCCTCCTGGACAATGACAAGTCTTGCTATGTTTCGGAACCCCAGGCTCTGTAAAGTGGATTTCGCGCTGCTTTTCAGAACCTTCTTGCCGAGCAGTCCAAGCTTATCGAGCAAGAATCCCGAAAGGTTATCTATACTGCCGTGAGCGTGAGTAGCCTTTAGTACCGTTGATCCATCTTGACTGCCCTCGATCAGCTTAAAGCCTCCACCATTTATCGCTCGCTCCAAACTCCACTCTTCACCAGAGCCTGACTCTAACGACAAAGTTATTCGATCATACCCCTCCAGTTCATCAATTTTTCTAAGCTCAGAGCCACCTAACATATAATCGATTGTCTCAGCCAGATAGGATTTACCAGTATCCGACGCACCACAAATTACGTTCACGCCATCAAAAAAATCTACATGTCGCTCATCAGCCGGCCCAGAGAACTGAACACATCGCAACTGGAAGCTAAATTCACTCATTATTCCGAGCCTCTCTGTTCAAGAGCCTGAAATTCACTGGCCCATCTAAAGATTCGATGAGTAATTTTTCGGACTTCATCTGTAGGTGTACTTCCATACGTCTCATACGCCCACTTGGCTCTGTCTAACAACATAAGAGAATAATTTGATGTGAGTGAGGATATAAATGGCTGAGCGGCATCGGTAGCGATGTAGCTGAACCCTTCATGCGACGCAATCCGACTTAACAGCCCCCGCCTAACCATCAGCTTCAACCCTGACTCTATCAATCCTCTGCGCACAAGAAGCTCACCTGCTCGCAAAGGTAATGGTGCATGTAGACTACTAGGCCCTCTGGCATCTTCAGAGTGCACTACCAAATAGTCCATCTCCACCAAGCGCTGTAGATCCATTGCCATTGGAAAGGCAGCAGTTAGAATGGCTAGAGAACGTACCCCTGTCTCCAAAGGGCCATTGAAAGGGTTATTATCTGTTGATTCAGTCATTCTCAGTAACCCACATTAACCGATCATCATTTGCCAACTGATGGCATATGCCCTGACGATCTTGGGTTTTGAATGCTGAGGCTAATGGATTTGCTGAGGCAGCAATGGTTGAAGAATGGGTAATAGTGGCCTTCATTCGTGCAAATCCGTCTGCATGGTCATCCTCACAAACATCTACAACCCCATGGAATATTTCATCTTGCAGGGCTGCGAAGGTACCTTCAGGTACAGTATCTCTAGCGAAGTTCCTTAAAGACTCAGCATGGTAAAAACGCTCTCTCTGCCGGAGATAGTCTTTCTTTAGTGCGCCGTGAGACTCAAGATCAGTCTCGTCAATTATGGTTCTCTTAAGATGATTCCCATAAGCATCAAATATCTGCCGGATATAGCGGCTTTCACTTCCGGTTGGCACTGCTGGAGGTTTCAATGAGTCGGGCCTGAATGGAAGTCCACCACCAAACCTCACGGCATGGAACTGAGTACGGCTATGACCATCTATCAGTTCGGCAACGGATTTTGACGAAAATATTGAGAAATCGAATGACTGAAAATAATCGAGAAGCTCGTCCGATAGCGGAATCTCCATCGTCGATGTGATCCCATTTTTACAATATTGGCCCCAATTCTCCTCCGCCTTAAATTGTAGCTCCTCAGGATTGCTCAGAAGCTGCTCTAAGGTAGTTCCGATGTCTTGAGAGCCAGCAAAATAATGCTTGCGTGGAGGGGCATAATGTCCTTTAAACGAATAGTAAATTATCTTCCCAATCTCGACCCAGATATCACTAGGTCGGAGCGGGTGACCATATCGCTTACACTGATAATTATCCCAGGTGCCTTTGAATCCTTCAGGAGAGCAAAAGCCTGCGATGTCTACACCCAAGTCCCCCGAGCCTCCGAAGCGTCGGACTTTTGGGTATTCAGTCTTCAGGCTACTTCCCCATTCCTCTACGAATTCCTCCCACTCTTCTGGGCTGAAGCTTCGAACTCGAAGGGGTTTAGGTACCGGAATACCACTTATTACATGCGTCGAGGATGCGGAAGACGTCCGTTCCCTCGGGGTAATTTCTTGTAGATCGATGTCCGATATCACAATGCTCGCCTGCTATGTTGGAGCAGTGGCCCCCAGTATCCGAGGTGCCGATGTTTTCACTCCCCAGGATCTAAAACGTCCGTGCTGGGGGTGGGCCGACGCTAGCAGAATGCCACTTTCTCGTCTATCGCATGAGCATGCAGTCACCACCATTCTTGGACGCCCGCTAATAGCGCTGGATTCAACGGTAAAAAGGGGGGCGCACAACAAAGGGACAGATTTATTTTCTCTACTCTAATGCCTGCTTTTGGCCGATAGCTGCCGCTCCACACCTTGCCCTGCGCCCTCTCCTACGCTAGAGTCCGCCCTGTCACGGTCAATCCCGTGGCCGGGCGTCAGAACCCGAAATAAACCAAGGCGCGGTAGCGCCATAGCTGAGTAGCCGGCGCTTTTTTTGTGCCTGGTTACCGCATTTCTATGGTGGGCCGCACGGGGCAGGCTTCGGCCTGGCCGGTTGCCTTGGTTGCCGGTTTCTGACCCCCGTGCGGTCCGCCTCCCATCACCGCGTCAGAACGGCGGGAAGCGGCTCCTTAAACAAACCAAGGAGCATATGGAGAATGCACTATCCCCCTTTTACCCAAGGGCTCCGCCCTGGGCTGCTGGCTGTTGTGCCGACTTCCGTTTTGGAGGTGCTGCATGACCAAGTCTGAATCCGTCGTTATCCCCTTTCCTTCACCACGCAATCCCTTGCAGAGCTTTGTCGCGGACGAGTGTCCGTTGCAGGCAGCAGCCGAGTATCGGGCAGCGTTGCTGGCCAAGCTGTTGCGGCGAATGCCGGAACCGGAGTTGGCCAATAGCACCAGTGCGCTGCTAAGCGAGTTGATCGTGCTCTACCGCAGAGCAATCGCCCAGGCATCCGGGAGGGCTGCCCATGATTGAGTTGCAACGGTACCTCACTCACCTGCCTGCTCATGACGGGCAACCGGCTGCCGACTTCGGTTGGAGCGCAGATTGCCAGGCGAGCTTCGGTCACGGCGTGCAAACCGCGCAGGCCTGGCTGGATGACGCCAACAGCGGCTGGCTATGGGCCAATCTGCTGCTGGAGCGCCAGCTGTACCCGCCGGGTGCTCAGCGCCATGCCTTCGAGCTGGGCTTTCTCAGCCGTATCCACCAGCGTCTGTGCTCCCCCTTGGGTGGCGATCACAGGGCAAAGCGCACGGAGTTCAAGCTGTAGGCAATCGGCGTGGCGCCTGTGCGTTTGCAGTTTGCTCTCGCACAGGCGCCAGCCATCCACCTCCGTGGAACACCTGGAAATGGTAAGACCCTATCAGAGGGCGATCCCGTCAACATAAAAGCCGCGAGGTAGAACCGTGAAGTACATCATTGAAGCTTTTGACAAAGAAACTGAACTTCTAGCCTTTGAGATTGCTCTTCCTGATGGTTGCGATGCTCAGCTAGCAGCAATTATGGGTTGGTCAACACCTCAACGCGGCGATGAGGGATATAACCTTAGTGCCGAGCAGATGGTTGCAATTGAGAAATTAGCGGGCAGGCACTTCCACGAAGAAAACTATATTTTTCAGCTCACATGCAATACAGATTAAAGTTATTAGATAACAACTGAAGCCACCCACCTTCAGAATAAGTTGAAGAAGCCTCAACTGACGCACCATCCGTAACTAAGGAGCGGGGAATGGAAGGCTGTTTATAGGTTTCAGAAAATAAGTCAGCAGACCATTAAAGTACTGGCATGAAGAGTTTTGCCCGGGAGCCCGCCCTTGACTAAGCAAGTAGGGTGGACTCAGGAGCGCCAGCGAACAGTCCACCAACAGAGTAAAAGATGCACTACTTCGCGCCACGGATCGCCATACGACAATACGTAGCGTTGTGTGCAGGCCATTCAGCGGTGCGCACAGCGCACCCTACGGTCGTGCTGAACGTTAGGGGTTGGCATGCTGCCGGACGCCTTGGCTTAGAGCCAGCGCCTTACCGTGCGGCAGTACTGTTCGAAGTCGTTGCCGAAGAGGTTGGCCAGGGCGCGTTCCTCCGGGCTGATCTGAAAGCGGTTCATGAACAGTACGAAGCCCAGCACGCCCAACACTGAAACCGGCGAGCCCAGCAGAATCGACCAGGCCAGCAAGACCGTCGCGAAGCCCAGGTACATGGGGTTGCGCGTGTAACGATAGATGCCCGAACTGACCAGTGCCGATGCCGTTTCTGGTTGCAGCGGGTTGACCGTGGTGCTGGCCTGGCGGAAGGAGGCAACACCTGCCAGGCAGATGAAGGCGCCCACCAGCAAGACCGTGAGCGCGAGGCCGACGCGCCACTCGATGGGCAACGCCAGCGCCCCTGGCAGGTGGTAGGCCGCCAACCACATCAGCACGCCGAACAGGGCTGCGACCACTACCGGGGGTATGCGATTTTCCAGTACGTCCATGACGTCATTTCCTTGTATTGGCGACTTCGTTGCGAGCTTCTGGTGCAGTGGCTCGGGTTGCGGCACAGCCGATGAACTGCGCCTGCGAAGAGAACCTAGGGCGTCTCGCGGCTCATTGAACAAGAGGATGAAGGCTGTAGCTACTACAGGGTCAAGCGCCAATGGCTCGGCAACAGGCCGGCGCCCTGCAATGCCGCGCGAAACGCCCGTCAGCTATAGCACCGCGCGAATACCGGCGAACACCAGCAGATGAAGCGGATAGAAGAAATAGCCCCAGCGCGTGACCGGCCAGATGCGCCAGGTGATGGTCGTGCGCAGCAGCCACAAGCCGATAAGAGGCGCAGCGAACTCCGCCGCGATGCTGATGCCGACGACCTCACCTGACCAGCCTTCCGCCCAACGATTGCGGCTGTTGGCGAGCACACAGAGCAGCGCCGGCAGCAACCACGCGGGCCCAGGCCGCTGGATCGCGATGACCAGCGCAGCCGGCACCAGGGCGCCGAACACGCCGTACATCAGGCGCTCGTGCATCGCTGCGGCCAGGGTCAGGCTCAACAGCCCCAGCAGCAGACCATGGCGTCCCTGATGATGGACACCCCAGGCGATCAGCAGGCCGATCAGCAAGGTGGGCATGATGTTCAGCGTGCTACTGGTGGAGAGCAGGCGGTAAGGCAGTTCGGAGACAACGCAGAAGGCCACCAGCCACGCCAGATAGCGACCGTTGGCATCGGTAAACAATTGGCCTGGCCGTGAGCGGCAAACGTTGGCCGCGACACCCAGGCAGAACAATGGAAACGCCAGCCGCCCCACAAAGAACAGCCAGGCTTCCGCTTGCGGCCAGAGGTAACGCGAGTGGTCGATGACCATGCTCAGCATGGCCAGCCACTTGATCAGATCCAGGCTGCTGTCACGCCTCGCCTGGGTTTCCGGGTTCGTGCCGGATGCCGTGAGGGTGGACATCATTCCCCTACCCTGTCAGCCCAATCCAGCCATGCCAACCGACGTAGACCCCTACGGCGATGATCAGTGCACTGGAGAGATAAGGCGCACGCCGCGCCACGCTGTTCAACCAGGGCCATCGACTGGACGCCTGCCTGGCGCCGATGGCGGCTGCGACACCAACGCTGACCAGTGTCAGCGCCAGCCCGATGCTGAAACACATCACCAGCACGGCGCCCAGGGCAACTTCTTTGACTTGCAGGCATAGCAACAACACGGTGATGGCGGCCGGACAGGGAATGAGCCCGCCGGTCAGGCCGAACAGCATCACCTGGCCGGTCGTGACGTTACGACTGCTGAAGCGCTTACGGATATCGTTGGCATGCGCACGCGCATGGGCATCCTCGTAGTCCGCCTGCGGCAGCTCCAGACCATCCCTATCCGCGTGGGCGTGGTCATGCTCATGGAAGCTCAGGTCATAGTCATGTGAATGGCCTGCGTGCCCCAGGCTCAGGCGTGCGGTGAATGCGTGTGGCTCAGGAATCGCGTCCAGCGACTCCAGATAGCCGCCTCGGTCGACGAAGCGGAACGGATGGGTCTGACCGTCGCAGCGGGTCGTGAGCACGCTGACCTGGTCAGCCGACCAGGCATGGCCAGTCAGTGCACGCAGTCGCCAGCGTGGCGGAACGCCGTCCTCGAAGATCGACAGCTCGACACGCCCGTGGCCGGTGTCGAGCTGGTGCGTTTCGTCTGCATGGTGATGGTCGTCCTGTTCGAAACGCCACATCCGTTCGCCACGCCAGGTGCGCCAGAACATCCACAGGGAGATGGCGACGATGATCACCGCCGACGCGAGCTGGAAGTATGGCTCGGTGGTCTCGGCGTCGAGATTCTGGCCGAGGTACATACCGCCCAGTGCCACCAGCCAGACCACGGCCGTATGCGAGACGGTGGCAGCCAGGCCAAGCACAACGGCCTGCTTCACGCTGCCGCGAATGGCGATGATGAAGGCGGCCATCATCGTTTTCGAATGCCCTGGCTCCAGGCCATGCAGGGCACCGAGCAGGATAGCCGTGGGGAAATAAAGCCAGGCGTGCGCTGCTCCCTGCTGCAGCAATTCGGCGAAGCTCGACATGACGGCTCCTACAGGTATTTGGTGATCTGCTTGAACTCTTCCAGTGGTGCGCGCTGGCCACTGGTGAGTGCCCCAACGGTGTCTTCGAGGCAGTGATCGATGTGATCCTGAATCAGGGTTCGCTTGGCCTGGCAGACCGCCTTCTCCACCGCATGCAGCTGCTGGGCGATATCCACGCAGGCACGGCCGTTTTCGATCATGGTGACGATGCTGCGCAGGTGCCCTTCGGCACGCTTCAACCGTTTGACGATGTCGCCATGGCTCTGGTGCGGGTGATCGTGTTCGTGCTGGCTCATCAGGAGGCTCTCATGCGGGATAGCGCTGCCACATCCTATCCTCCTGGGGAGGATAGCGAAAGAGCGTCGGAATGGAGAGTCGGTAGGTATCGGTGCCCGCGGCGCCCCCTTACCCCGCGTTACCCCGCGCGGATAGCCGTGCACGTCGGCTGCTTTCAGCCTGGAGTAAGGCAACTTGAGAAAGGCGGAATTTACAGGTCTCCAGGGCCCGCCCAATACGGGTTCCGCCTGCGCAGGCCAGATACAGCTTCACACTCGCCCCCGAACCGCACACCACGTTGTCACGACGCGATGACACCCGGTCGAGCAACCTGAGGCAGGATGGGCTGTGGTTCGGGATGCCAAGTGATACCATTGCGCGCTTCGACGCCGCGCTGAGCACCACCAGGCCCCGGCGCCAGATGCCCGACACGTCCACCTTGCCTTACCAGCCTTAGCGGCTCGTCTGCCGGCAGGGTCGTAGCGTTCACTCACATGCGCAGGTTCGTCTTCCTCGGTTCGGGCCGGGTCGAAAGGCTCGAAGCGGTATCCACCGTTAAACAGCGCACCTCAGTTACTGATAGGTAAGTCCTTTGATCTCCACCGCGAATATCACCATGCAGTTCGGCGCCAAGCCGCTGTTCGAGAACGTTTCCGTCAAGTTCAACAACGGCAACCGCTACGGTCTGATCGGCGCCAACGGCTGCGGCAAGTCGACCTTCATGAAAATTCTTGGTGGCGATCTCGAGCCCTCCGGTGGCCAGGTGATGCTCGAGCCGAACGTGCGCCTGGGCAAACTGCGCCAGGATCAGTTCGCCTACGAAGAATTCAACGTGATCGACACCGTGATCATGGGCCACGAGGAGCTGTGGAAGGTCAAGGCCGAGCGCGACCGCATCTACTCGCTGCCGGAAATGAGCGAAGAAGACGGCATGAAGGTCGGCGAACTCGAAGGCGAGTTCGCCGAGATGGACGGCTACACCGCCGAGTCCCGCGCTGGCGAGCTGTTGCTCGGCCTGGGTATTCCGCTGGAACAGCATTTCGGCCCGATGAGCGAAGTCGCCCCCGGCTGGAAGCTGCGCGTGCTGCTGGCCCAGGCGCTGTTCTCCGATCCGGACGTGCTGCTGCTCGACGAACCGACCAACCACCTGGACATCAACACCATCCGCTGGCTGGAAAACATCCTCACGGCGCGTAACAGCACCATGATCATCATTTCCCACGACCGTCACTTCCTCAACGCGGTCTGCACCCATATGGCCGACCTGGATTACGGCGAACTGCGCCTGTTCCCGGGCAACTACGACGAGTACATGACTGCCGCGACCCAGTCGCGCGAGCAACTGCTGGCCGACAACGCCAAGAAGAAGGCGCAGATCGCCGAGCTGCAGACCTTCGTCAGCCGCTTCTCGGCCAACGCCTCGAAAGCCAAGCAGGCCACCAGCCGCGCCAAGCAGATCGACAAGATCCAGCTGGCCGAGGTCAAGCCGTCGAGCCGCGTCAGCCCGTTCATCCGCTTCGAGCAGACCAAGAAACTGCACCGCCAGGCAGTGACCATCGAGAAGGTGTCCAAGGCCTTCGACGACAAGGTGCTGTTCAAGAACTTCAGCTTCACCGTCGAAGCCGGCGAGCGCGTAGCGATCATCGGCCCCAACGGTATCGGCAAGACCACCCTGCTGCGCACCCTGGTAGGCGAGATGGCCCCGGATGCCGGTTCGGTGAAATGGACGGAGAGCGCCGAGGTGGGCTACTACGCGCAGGATCACGCCCACGACTTCGAAGATGACGTGACCCTGTTCGACTGGATGGGCCAGTGGACGACCGGCGAGCAGGTGATTCGCGGTACCCTCGGGCGCATGCTGTTCTCCAACGACGAGATCCTCAAGTCAGTCAAGGTCATCTCCGGTGGTGAACAAGGCCGCATGCTGTTCGGCAAGCTGATCCTGCAGAAGCCCAACGTGCTGGTGATGGACGAACCGACCAACCACCTGGACATGGAATCGATCGAGGCGCTCAACCTGGCGCTGGAGAACTATCCGGGCACGCTGATCTTCGTCAGCCATGACCGCGAGTTCGTCGGCTCCCTGGCCACACGCATCATCGAACTGTCGGATAACGGCGTGACCGACTTCAGCGGCACCTACGACGACTACCTGCGCAGCCAGGGCATCATCGTCTGATACCTGCCGCACAATGAAAAAGCCCGCTTTCGCGGGCTTTTTCGTTTCAGGCGTCAGCTCAGGCTTTGGCGAACAGCTCGCTGATACGCTGCGCTGCGCCTTTCATGGCCTCTGCACGCGGCTCTTCGCCATAGGCCAGACCTTCTGCGCGAACGATCTCGATATCGTCGATGCCGACGAAGTTCAGAATGCGCACCAGATAGTCTTCATGCGCCTGGCCGGAGGGCTGGCCAGCGTGAATGCCACCAGCGCTGGAAACGATGACCACAGTCTTGCCGCCTGCCAGTCCGACCGGGCCATTCTCGGTGTACTTGAAGGTTTTGCCAGCGACGGCGATGCGGTCGATCCAGGCCTTCAGTTGGCTGGGAATGGCGAAGTTGTACATCGGTGCGCCGATGACGATGGCGTCAGCTGCGAGGAACTCTTCTACGGTGCGCTCGGCCAGTTCGACCTCGTGCTTCTGCGCAGCGTCACGCAGTTCGGCCGGGGTACCAGCAGCCACCAGGCTGGCGGCGGAGAGATGGCTCAGCGCATCGCTGGCCAGGTCGCGGTAAGTCACTTGAACATCGGACTCGGCGGCGCTCCAGGCCTTGACCACATCACGGCTGAGCTGACGGGAAGCGGACGCATCACCCAGGATGCTGGAATCGAGGTGCAGCAGTTTCATTAGGCTCTCCAGAGTGGCATGCGCCGTGGCGACGCGAAGGAGGTAGATGCTACCCATGGAGCCAATAGTCGATAAGATGGCAAAAATGCGATAGTTCGTCCCACTGATAGGACACTGATATGCATGATCTCAACGATCTGTTCTATTTCGCCAAGGTGGTGGAGGCCGGTGGTTTCGCCGCAGCCGGGCGCGCACTGGGCATTCCCAAGTCGCGCCTGTCGCGGCGTATCGCCGAGCTGGAACAACGTCTCGGCGCGCGCCTGCTGCAACGTTCGACACGCAAACTGGCGCTGACCGATATCGGCGAGCGTTACCTGCGCCATTGCCAGGCGATGTTGCTGGAGGCCGAACAGGCCGAGGAGACAGTGGCCAACCTGACCAGCGAGCCGCGCGGTCGGATACGTTTCTCCACTCCGCCCGGCGTGGCCTTGCTGCCCGGCCTGATCAACGAGTTCCTCGCCCGCTACCCCAAGGTGCAGCTGGAAGTGGTGCAGACCACTCGCCGCATCGACCTGCTGAACGAGGCCATCGACGTCGCCCTGCGCGTGCGCAACGTCGATGATGAGGAACCAGGGCTGATCACTCGCCGTCTGCTGCCGGCCCGCGCCCATGTGGTGGCACGGCCGGATCTGGTCGCCGGGCTACGCCTCGAACAACCGGAGGATCTGCAACAGTTGCCGGCCCTGGGCGCCATCGGCGCTGACCGGCGCATCCATCTGCGCTTTTGTCACGCCACGTCCCAGGAGTTTCGTGAAATCGCCCTGGAGGCGCGCCTGGCCGTCGACGACTTCCCCATGCGCAAGTCGGCGGCACTCGCAGGTGTGGGCATCACCCTGCTGCCCACCACGCATTGCCATGAGGAATTGGCCGATGGCCGGCTGATCGCCCTGCTGCCGGAGTGGACGGTGCCGCAAGGCCACATCCAGCTGGCCTATACCCACAGGCGCGGCATGTCGCCGGCAGTCCGCGCCTGGATCGAGCTCCTGAGCGACGCCTTCAGCCGCTGGAGCTTCCCGCTCTGACTCAGATGCGGAACTGACGCACCAGCGCCCCGAGGCGATCACCGAGGCCCGCCAGGCTGCGGGCAGTCTGCGCACCACGCTCGGTTTCGTCGGCCACGCTGTCCACGGCGACGGCGATCTGGTGCACGCTGCGGTTGATCTCCTCGGCCACGGCCGTCTGCTCCTCGGCGGCGCTGGCGATCTGTGCGTTCATCGCGTTGATGGTGGCGATCAGTTGGGCGATGGCATCGAGCGACTCACCGGCCTTGTTCGCCTGCTCGCTGGTCAGCTCGCCGGCATCGCTGGAACGCCGCATCGAAGTGACCGACTGCTGCGTGCCTTGTTGCAGACGGTCGATCATGCCCTGGATTTCCTGGGTGCTCTGCTGGGTACGGCTGGCCAGCGCACGCACTTCATCGGCGACCACGGCGAAACCCCGTCCGGCCTCGCCCGCGCGCGCCGCCTCGATGGCGGCGTTGAGTGCCAGCAGGTTGGTCTGCTCGGCAATGGAGCGGATCACATCGAGCACGCTGACGATGGACTGCACGTCCTGCTGCAGGCTGTCGAGCGATACGCCGCTGCTGCGGATGTCCTCCACCAGCGAGTGAATGCGCTGGATGCTGCCATCGACCACGCTCTTGGCTGCCTGCCCTTCACGGTCGGTCTGCTGCGCGGCTTCGGCGGCGTTCTGCGCACTTTTGGCCACTTCATGTGCTGCCGCCGACATTTCGTTGATCGCCGTGGCCACCTGATCGGTTTCATGACGCTGTTGCGCCATGGCCTGCTCGGAACGTTGCGCCTGATCCGACACCTGGGTGACCAGCTCGGTGAGCTGCCCGGTCATATCGACGATCTGCCGCACCAGGCCATGCACCTTCTCGACGAAGCGGTTGAACGATCCGGCCAGTTGACCCAGCTCATCCTGGCTGGTGATCGGCAGGCGCCGGGTCAGGTCACCCTCGCCCGCGGCGATGTCGTCAAGGTTGGCTTTGATCTGTTGTAGCGGACGCAGGAAGGCGTTGCCCAGCCAGACACCGATCACGCCGAACACCAGCAGCAGAATCGCTGCGACTACCACGATGCTGGTGATGATGGTGCCAATGCGCCGGTCGATCTCCGCTTGCACCTCGGTGATCCGCGCCTCGACACCGTCGAGGTTCAGCGCGGTGCCAAGGGCCATGTCCCACTTCGGCAGGTAATAGCTGTAGGCGAGCTTGGGCACCTGCACGGATTCGTTGCCCGGCAGCGGTGACGAGTAGTTGACGAAGTAGGTGTTGTTCTTCGCCACGTTGACCAGCTCGCGGTTGATGTAGACGCCATTGGAGTCGCGTCGGTCGGCCAGGCTCTTGCCGACATCCACCGGGCTGTCGCCCCGGAACAGGCGCACGACGTTGGAGTCATGGCCGAAGAAGTAGCCATCGGCGCCGTATTTGATCTTCGAGAGAATGGCGATGGCCTGTTCGCGGCTGGCCATGTCGCCTTGCGCCGCACCATCGTAGAGGCCCTTTACCGAACCCATGGCGATCTGGATGTAGTGCTCCAGTTCGCTGCGTTTTTCCTGCAGCAGACGCTCGCGCGTCTCGGCCACCTCGTCCGCGGCCAGGCTCTGCAGCACCCTCGCCGCCGTGCCGCTTAGCACCAGCGCGAAGAGGATCACGGGAACCAGCGCAAGCAGTATTACTTTGGCTTTCAATGTCAGGCGCATTTCTTGTTGTCCTTGTAAGCAGAGCCGCAACAAAACGGGGCTACCGATATATCGGCAGCCCCGTGAAGGAATTAAACGACCACAAGCGCCGAAAACTTAATCCGGCGCAGGCACGCCTTTACAGGATCATAGCGGCGGCCCAGCCGAACGCCAGCAGCGGCAGGTTGTAGTGCAGGAAGGTAGGCACCACGCTGTCCCAGATGTGATTGTGCTGGCCGTCGACGTTCAGGCCCGAGGTTGGGCCAAGGGTGGAATCGGAAGCGGGCGAGCCGGCATCGCCGATGGCGCCGGCAGTGCCGACGATACACACGGTGGCCAGCGGGCTGAAGCCCAGTTGCACGCACAGCGGCACGAAGATCGCGGCGATGATCGGTACGGTGGAGAACGACGAGCCGATGCCCATGGTCACCAACAGCCCGACCAAGAGCATCATCAGCACACCCAGGCCGCGGCTGTCGCCGATCCAGCCGGCGGAGGCGTCCACCAGGCTCTTCACTTCGCCCGTGGCGGTCATCACCTCGGCGAAACCCTGGGCGGAAATCATGATGAAGCCGATCATGGCCATCATCTTCATGCCTTCGGTGAACAGGTCGTCGGCTTCTTTCCAACGCACCACACCCGACACGGTGAAGATCACGAATCCCAGCAGCGCGCCAACGATCATCGAGTCCAGCCACAACTGCACGACGAAGGCTACCGCCACGGCCACCCCGGCGACGATCAACGTCTTGGGGTTGTACTGAGCACTCACGCGCTCGGCCTGTTCGATCTTCTCCAGGTCATAGACGCGCTTCTTGCGGTAGCTGAAGAACACCGCGACCAGCAGACCGAACAGCATGCCCAGGGCCGGGATCAGCATGGCTTCGGTGACGTTGACACCGCTGACGTCCACACCGCCCTTGGCCACGTTGGCCAGCAGGATGTTGTTGAGGAAGATGTTGCCGAAACCGACAGGCAGGAACATGTACGGCGTGATCAGACCGAAGGTGATGACGCAGGCGATCAGGCGGCGGTCGATCTGCAGCTTGGTCAGCACGTACAGCAGCGGCGGCACCAGCAGCGGAATGAAGGCGATGTGGATCGGCAGGACGTTCTGCGACGCCACCGAAACCGCCAGCAGCAGGCAGATCAGCAGCCACTTGACGCCATTGGCACCAGCCTCGCTCTGCTGACGACCAACCAGAGCCAGGGCCTTGTCAGCCAGGGCATGGGCCAGGCCGGACTTTGCGATGGCAACGGCAAAGGCGCCGAGCAACGCGTAGGACAGCGCCACCGTGGCACCGGCCCCCAAGCCCTTGTTGAAGGCGGCCAGCGAGCCGTCCATGCCCAGGCCACCGATCAGGCCACCGGCCAAGGCGCCGATGATCAGCGCTACCACCACGTGAATGCGACACAAACTGAGCACCAGCATGATGCCGACCGCGGCTATTACTGCGTTCATAAAGCGTTCCACCTACAGAGCTATCGAACCGGTGCAAACAATTACCGGAGAGGTTTGCGGCGCCGTTAGAGCCTGTTCAAAGTCTCGCGAGCTAGAGCCAGGCAAGGCGAAATCGAGCGAAGAACGCACTGGGCTCGCATTCGAGTTTACGAGCTGTAAATGAGCATTCTGACCGGGCTGGCGTTCCAGCTTGATTCAGCGCTGCATGGCCGACGCGCAGCAGACTTTGAACACGCTCTTACAAGTGCCCGAGCGCTACGGCTACGGGGTAGCGGCCACAAAAAGCCACGTACTCTGCCGGATGCAGCCTGGGATGTCAAAAGCACAATCGTGCAGAATTTCAATCAAAACCGTGCATAATATTGACCTCCATCAGGCGCTGATCAAGAAAGCTGTCAGCCAACCGATAACCCGCTGTAGCCCGCCATAGAAAGGAACGCACCATGCTGTTCAGCCGCCTTTCGATCCAGTTGAAAATCACCCTGCTCGCCGGCCTCTGCCTGCTGGCCATCGTCACACTGCTGGTGGGTGCCTCGCAGTATCAGTCCAGCCACAGCGCCGGCCTGGTTCGCGCCGCCAGCTCGAACATGCTGGAAGAAAGCGCCAAGCTGCGTCTGAAGGCACGCGGCGAATTGCAGGCGATCCGTATCCAGCGCTACTTCATGGATGCCTATCAGTACGGCAAGGGGTTCTCGCGACAGATCCTGTTTCTGCGCGAGCAGGCGGAAAAGCGCTTTCTCGATGCCTTCGACCTGCGCGAAGACCTCAATCGTCAGGTGCGCAGCAGCCTGGAGGCCAACCCCTCCCTGCTCGGCCTGTACCTGGTGTTCGAAGCCAATGCCCTCGATGGCAAGGACGAACTATTCGCCGAACAACCGGAGCTGGGCAGCAACGAGGCGGGACGATTTGCGCTGTACTGGGCACAACCTACGGTCGGCCAATTGGAGGCCGAAGTGATGACTGAGCAACTGCTCGGCGATACCACCCCTGGCGACAATGGCGTCGCTTACAACGCCTGGTACACCTGCCCTCGTGAAACCCGTCAACCTTGTGTGCTGGAGCCTTATTACGACGAGGTCGGCGGCCAGAAAACGCTGATGACCAGCATCGCCTTTCCTCTGGAACTCGATGGCAAGATCATCGGCGTCATGGGCGTGGATATCAGCCTGGCCAGCCTGCAGCAGATCAGCCAGGAGGCCAACCGTGAGCTGTACGACGGCCAGGGTCATATCAGCATCTTCAGCCCCAATGCTTTGCTCGCTGGGCATAGCCGCGATGGCAGCCTGCTCAGCCTGCCGGTCGAGCGCGCCTTTCCCGATAATGCCAGCGAATTGCGCGGCCTGATCCAGAGTGGCGCCGACGCGGAACTCAATCACGGCGAGATGCTGCGCGAGCTCAGCCCCTTCAAGCCCATTCCTGAAGCCAAACCCTGGACGGTGCTGCTGGAAGTACCTCAAGCAGTGCTGCTGGAGCGCGCCAACGCGCTCGGTGTGCAACTGGATGAACGCCGCGCCACCGACAGCCTCACCGCCCTACTGCTGGGCTTGGTCGCAGTCATCGTTGGCTTGGTACTGATGTGGCTGACCGCACGCGGCGTGACCCGACCCATTCTCGGCGTGGCCGCCATGCTCAAGGACATCGCCAGCGGCGAAGGCGACCTGACACGCCGCCTGCAGTATGCCAAGCAGGATGAGCTGGGCGAGCTGGCCGGCTGGTTCAACCGCTTCCTCGACAAGCTGCAACCGATCATCGCTGACGTGAAGAACAGCGTGCTCGACGCCCGTGGCACCGCCGACCAATCCGCCGCCATCGCCAGCCAGACCAGCGCCGGCATGCAGCAGCAATACCGCGAAGTCGATCAGGTCGCCACCGCCTTCCAGGAAATGAGCGCCACTGCGCAGGACGTCGCACACAACGCCGCACAGGCTGCCGAAGCGGCGCGTAATGCCGACCAGGCCAGCCGTGAAGGCTTGCAGGTAATCGATACGACCACCAACACCATCGAACTGTTGGCCAACGAAATGAACGTGGCCATGCAGGAGGTCGAAGGCCTGGCCAGCAGTAGCGAGCAGATCGGCTCGGTGCTCGAAGTGATCCGCTCCATCGCCGAGCAGACCAACCTGCTGGCACTCAATGCCGCCATCGAGGCAGCCCGCGCCGGTGAAGCGGGCCGTGGTTTTGCCGTGGTCGCCGACGAAGTGCGCAACCTGGCCAAACGCACCCAGGATTCGGTCGAGGAAATCCGCCAGGTGATCGAGGGCTTGCAAAGCGGCACTCGCGAAGTGGTCAGCACCATGCACAGCAGCCATCGTCAGGCTCAGGGCAGCGTCGAGCAGGTGCAACTGGCCGTGGCCGCCTTGCAGCGCATCAGCCAGGCGGTCAGCACCATCACCGACATGAACCTGCAGATCGCCAGCGCCGCCGAGGAGCAGAGTTCGGTCGCCGAGGAGATCAACCGCAACGTCGCCG
The DNA here is from genome assembly GCF_014109765.1 of Pseudomonas berkeleyensis. NCBI lineage: Bacteria > Pseudomonadati > Pseudomonadota > Gammaproteobacteria > Pseudomonadales > Pseudomonadaceae > Pseudomonas > Pseudomonas berkeleyensis. The sequence continues at coordinate 2,368,915 of NZ_CP059139.1, read as the reverse complement.
CCATTCGCGACGTTACCGAATCCATCAGCAGTCAGGCACAGGAGTCCGCACAGGTCAGCCAGAACCTCAACCGCCTGGCCAACCACCAGCAGAGCCTGATGGATCAGTTCCGCGTGTGAGGTGAGGTGCGCCATGCGCACCGAAGGATCACCGAGATGAGTCAGCTCCGCGCATGACGCCAAACAACTGTTTTTATGGCGGCTGCGCCCTTGCCGCGCAGGTAGGTGTTCGCCTAGCCTGCGCCTTCATTTTTCAGGGGAAGCAGCATGCTCAACATCGCCTTGGTCGCCGGCTCCAGCCGCAACAACAGTCAATCGGGAAAGGTCGCGCGCTTTCTTCGCCAGCGCCTGATCGAACAAGGTCACACCACGCAGGATCACAGCGACATCATCGATCTCGGCCTGGCGCCCTTGCCGCTGTGGCCAGCCGAAGACAACGGCCCCTGGGAGCTCTACCGCCAGCAGTTGGCTGCAGCCGATGCTGTGATCATCATCGCGCCGGAGTGGAACGGCATGGCCTGCCCGGCGATCAAGAACTTCTTCATCTACGCCAGCAAGGCCGAACTGGCACACAAGCCGGGCTTGTTGGTGGGCGTGTCCTCCGGTATCGGCGGCGCCTACCCGATCAGCGAACTTCGCGCCTCCAGCTACAAGAACTGCCGCCTGTGCTACCTGCCCGAGCACCTGATCGTGCGCCAGGTAGAGAAAGTGCTGAACGTACCGCAGCCAGTAGACGAAGCCGACGAGCGCATTCGCGACCGCAGCGATTACGCCCTCGACGTACTGGTGCGCTACGCCCACGCCCTTAAACCGGTACGCGCCGCCATCGGTTTCGAAAACCCGACCTTCGCCAACGGTATGTAAGGCATAGCACGCACGTCTACAGGATGGGTTAGCGGCCTCGTAGACGTGCGCTGCGTAACCCTCCGGCGCTGGATTGCCCGGCGCGATGCCATGCGCCCGAACTCGGCTCAGCGCCGCGGCAAACTCACCATCACTCGCAGCCCGCCCAGCGGGCTGTCCTGCAACTCGATTCGGCCATTCCAGGCCTCGATGATGTCGCGCACGATACCCAGGCCCAGGCCGTGTCCTGCCACCTGCTCGTCCAGACGCGTGCCACGTCCGAGCACGGCCTCACGGCGCTCGGCATCGATGCCAGGGCCGTCGTCATCGACAGACAGGCGATAACCCTCGGCACTCTCCTCGACCGTCAACTGAACCTTCTGCTCGGCCCATTTGCAGGCGTTGTCCAACAGGTTGCCGAGCAACTCCAGCAGATCCTCACGGTCACGCGGCAACACCAACCCCGCGGGCGCCTGCCAATCCAGGCTCAGGCCACGGTCGTGGATCATCGCCAAGGTGGCGAACAGCCCCGGTAACTCCTGGGCGCAGTCAAAACGCGCGCCGGGTAATGCTTCACCGGCAAGGCGCGCGCGTCCCAGTTCGCGACTGAGGCGTTGTTCGATCTGCTCCAGTTGTTCGCGCATGCTGGCGCGCAAGGCCGGGTGAGCAGCCAGCTCTTCGCGTCCGGCGAGGCTGATCAACACGGCCAGCGGCGTCTTCAGCGCATGCCCCAGGTTGCCCAGGGCGTTCCGTGAACGCTTCAAGGTGTCCTCGGTGTGAGCCAGCAAATGGTTGATCTGCGCCACCAGGGATTCCAGCTCTTCGGGCACCTCGGCGTCTAGATCGGTACGACAGCCTTGCTGCAGCTGCACGATCTGCTGGCGCACCTGTTCCAGCGGGCGTAATGCGCGGCGCACCGTGTAGCGCTGCGCGATCAGAATCAACAGCAGCGCCGCGCCGCCCAAGCCCAGCCCCAGCCACTGCATGCGGCGAAAACTCTGCAGGATTGGCTGGTAATCCATCGCCACGCTGATCGACAGGTTCTCACCGTAGCGACGGTAATCGGCGCGATAGATCAACAGGCGCTGCCCCTGCGGGCCATCCCCCAGTTCCGTTTGCATCCCCAGACCATCGGGCTTGAGCAATTCACGATCCCACAACGAACGCGACCGCCAACTGCGGTCGGAAAAATCGATACGAAAATAGTGGCCGGAGAATTGCCGTTGGAACGACGGATCGAGGCGTCGCTCGTCCAACTGCAGGCCAGCCGGGCCACGCACCAATGCCGCCAGCAGGCCCTGCGCTTCATCGCGCAGGTCTCCTTCCAGATAGGTACGCAGACCACGGTCAAAGACCCACAGACTGGCTTGCGCCAGAATCAGCCCCACCAGCAGCAGCGTACCGGCAAGGCCAAGGCCAAGCCGGCGCTGAATCGACCTCAACCCTGCTCTCCGGTAAAGCGATAGCCCTGCCCGCGGCGGGTCTCGATCACGTTGCGCCCAAGCTTGCCGCGCAGTCGATTGACATGCACTTCGATGACGTTGGAGTCACGCTCGGTCTCGCCGTCATACAGATGGTCGGCCAGATGACTCTTGGACAGGATCTGCCCCGGGTGCAGCATGAAATAACGCAGCAGACGAAACTCGGCGGCAGTCAGGTCGATGGCTTCGCCACCCGATGTCACGCACTGGCGGCTCTCGTCCAGTTGCAGGCCAGCAGCCTCCAGTTGTGGCTGATTGGCCAAGCCATGCGCACGGCGCAGCAGCGCCTGGATGCGCAGCGCCAGTTCCTCAGGGTGGAAGGGTTTGGTCAGGTAATCATCGGCGCCAGCCTTGAGCCCTTCGATCCGTTCGGCCCAGGAGCCGCGCGCGGTCAGCACCAGAACCGGGGTAGCCAGGCCAGCGGCGCGCCATTCCTTCAGCACCTCCAGGCCAGGCTTGCCCGGCAGACCGAGGTCGAGAATGATCAGGTCATAAGGCTCGCTGGCACCCTGATAGGCAGCGTCCCGACCATCTGCCAACCAATCCACGGCATAACCCTGTCGGTTCAGACTGGCCGTCAGCTCGTCGGCCAGGGGTACATGGTCTTCCACCAGCAACAGGCGCATCAGTCGTCTTCCTCATCCTTCAGAATCCTGCCGTCGCGGGCATCCAGCTCGAGCTCACGCACCACGCCCGAGGTGGTCAGGATTTCCACTTCGTAGACCAGCACACCATCCTCTTCCTCCAGCTCGGCTTCCAACAGGGTGGAGCCGGGATAAGCCTTGCCAACGTGCTGCATCAGTTGCTCGAAGGGCATGATGATACCCTCGCGCCGCAGGCGCAGCGCCTCATCCTGATCGAGATCACGGGCAAAGCCCGGTGCGGCGGCAAAACCGCAACTCAGGCTCAACAGCAGCAGAGCGGCACTACGCAAGTTCATCAATCGTCCTGGTGGTTCTTCAGAATTTCACCGGTGCTGGCATCCAGCTCCAGATCCCACTGCACGCCTTGAGCGTCACGCAGCTCGATCTGGTAGATGTAGCGGCCGTACTCGTCTTCGAGCTCGGTTTCTTCGATGCGGGCACCTGGATGTTGAGCCAGGGCTGCTTCGTTGAGCTGCTCGAAGGATTTGATGGTTCCAGCATCACGCAGGCGCAGGGCTTCATCCGGCCCCAGGTCACGCGCCTGGGCAATGGTAGCGGCACTGACGAGGGTGGCAAGCGTCGCGAGGCTGATCAATCGTTTCATGGGTTTCTTCTCCAGCAGTGAATCCGTGCCTGTCACTCTAGGGCCTGGCACTTAATCCAAACTGAATTCGACCGCATCATTCACCTCATGAAGTTGCTTGGCCTGCTCGTCCACGCCTCTATAATCGCCAGCTTGCATAACGGAGGCATTGATGAGCGCGATCCATATCAAGTCCCCTGCCCTGACCATCAAGGCTGGCCCTCGGGCATTGGCGCGAATTCGTCAGAATGGTTTGAGCCCTACGGATGTCGGCATCCTGCCTGGCGCTGCAGGCGGGCCAAAGGGCATTGGTATCCAGGGGCTGGACTTGGCACTGTTCGGCGACTGGCTACTGCGCGCCCCACGCGAACGCGCTCTGATCGGCGCCTCCATCGGCTCCTGGCGTTTCGCCAGTGCCTGCCTGCCAGATCCGGCCGCCGGCATCCGTCGGCTTGGCGAGCTCTACACCTCTCAGCGTTTCGCCAAAGGCGTGAGCATGGCCGATGTGTCAGGCAGTTGCCGGCAGATGCTCAATGAGCTGCTCGCCGATCAGGATGCCGCCATCATCACCAACCCACACTATCGCCTGCATATCGTCGTGGTGAAGAGCCATGGCCTGCTGCAGCACGATCATCGCGGCAAACTGAGCCTGGGCCTGTCCTCCGTCATCGGCAATAACCTGCTGGCCAGACAACGCCTGGGACGCCACTTCGACCGAGTGATCCTGCACGATGCCCGGCAAGTCCCACCGCTGGCGCAGCTCAGTGACTTTCGCTCGCACTTTCATGCCCTGACAACGGAGAACCTGCGCCACGCGCTACTGGCTTCGGGTTCGATTCCCATGGTGATGGAGGCAATTCGCGAGATTCCCGGCCTGGAGCCTGGCGCTTATCGTGATGGCGGCCTGCTCGACTATCACCTCGACCTGCCCTATGACGGTGAGGACATCGTGCTCTATCCGCACTTCACCGATCGCGTGATCCCCGGCTGGTTCGACAAGAGCATGCCCTGGCGCCGTGGTGACCGCACACGCCTGCAGAATGCCCTGTTGCTCGCGCCTTCGCGTGACTACCTGGCGCGCCTGCCACACGGCAAACTGCCGGATCGCACCGACTTCAAACGCTACCTGGGCAATGACGAAGGACGCGAGCGTTACTGGCGTCAGGCCATGGCCGAAAGCGTTCGGCTAGGCGATGAGTTTCTCGAGTTGGTCGAAAGCGGCCGTCTGGCCGAACGCCTGCAACCGCTTTGATGATTGCGGCCAGTATCGCCCAGTAATATGCGTAGATCAGGGAGGATCGATGAAGCTTGCAGTAGCAATCATCCACGGTATTGGTAACCAGCTCGATAGCCGCGACCACGAAGGCCAGCACCAGTTCGCGCAGCGCCTAATTCAGGGCCTGCGCCTGCAGCTCGGCGAGGACGCGCAGCAGGTCGCATTCCAGAGCCTGTATTGGGCTAGCGTGCTGGATAAACGCGAAGAAGCCTATCTTGCCAAGCTTGCCCACGAACCCGTTACCTGGCGATGGCTACGCCGCATCGTCACGCTGTTTCTCGGAGATGCGGCCGGCTACCGCAAGGTCAGCGAAGCCTACGACACGACCTATCAGGAAGTGCATCAGTGCATGCGCAATGGGCTCACCGCATTGCGTGCCCAGGTAGGGCCGCAAACCCCACTACTGGTGCTGACTCACTCGCTGGGTGGCCATATCTTCTCCAACTTCGCCTGGGATCAACAGAAGCTCAATGCCACACCCAGTTGCCCGCATGACCCCTTCCTGGCATTGGAAACGCTCGCGGGCATCGTCACCTTTGGCTGCAATATCCCCTTGTTCACATTTGCCTACGACCCGGTGCAACCCATCCGCTTTCCAGGGCACTGCCTGACCGAGCCAGTGCGCGAACAGGCGCGCTGGCTGAACCTCTACGCCCCTGCCGACCCGCTGGGCTACCCACTGCGCCCCATCAAGGGTTATGAAGCAGTGGTTCACGAAGACCGCGCCATGCCGGTCGGCCCCTGGTACAAACGCCATACTCCGCTGAGCCATATGGCCTACTGGCAGGATCGAGGTTTTCACCGCTATCTGACGCAACAGATACGCCGACTGCTGAACGCACAGGCCAGTGAGCAGACCTGATAAACTGCGCCGCTTCACGCCCTTCAGGCCGAATCACTACGCGAGCGCTGTTCAGTGGAATTGTTCAAAGAGTTCATCTTCGAGGCGGCCCATCGCCTGCCCCACGTACCGGAAGGCCACAAGTGTGGCCGTCTGCATGGCCACTCCTTCCGTGTCGCCATTTATATCGAAGGTGAAGTCGATCCCTATACCGGCTGGATTCGCGACTTCTCCGAGATCAAGGCGATTTTCAAGCCGATCTACGAGCAGCTCGACCACAACTACCTGAACGACATCCCCGGCCTGGAAAACCCCACCAGCGAAGTGCTCGCCAAGTGGATCTGGCAGCAGGTCAAACCGCTGCTACCTGAACTGTCTCGTGTGCGCATCCATGAAACCTGCACCAGCGGCTGCGAATACCGCGGCGACTGACCCCAGCCCATAAGCCCCAAAGGCCACCTGACGGTGGCCTTTTCGTTTCTGCACGATCCCCGTAGGGTGCGCCATGCGCACCGGTAGTTCGGCGTCCTTGGTGGTGCGCTCAGCGCACCCTACGCGAAGCGCTATTTTCCGCACCACAAAGAAGAAACCCCCGCCTCTTTCGAAGCGGGGGTTTCGTATAGGAGCTTGATGATGATCCGGCCGGCGCTCCGGTGGCCGGCATTCCGGTACTCTCACCGCCACATCATTGTTTTCTTGACGCAAAAGTGAACGCCCTGACCAGTTACCTGATCAGGGCGTTCGTATAGGAGCTTGACGATGACCTACTCTCACATGGTGAAGCACCACACTACCATCGGCGATGCGTCGTTTCACTACTGAGTTCGGGATGGGATCAGGTGGTTCCAACGCTCTATGGTCGTCAAGCAATTTGTTGCTGTCTCGGGGTTAGCCGCTACAGCGAATTGGGTATGTGATTCGTAATTTGTAGTTCTTGCAAACTTTCGGCTTTCTGTCGACTTCACCATCGACACCCTCTGCTTTGAGGGCAGATTGTTTGGGTGTTATATGGTCAAGCCTCACGGGCAATTAGTATTGGTTAGCTCAACGCCTCACAGCGCTTACACACCCAACCTATCAACGTCGTAGTCTTCGACGGCCCTTTAGGGAGCTCAAGGCTCCAGTGAGATCTCATCTTGAGGCAAGTTTCCCGCTTAGATGCTTTCAGCGGTTATCTTTTCCGAACATAGCTACCCGGCAATGCCACTGGCGTGACAACCGGAACACCAGAGGTTCGTCCAACCCGGTCCTCTCGTACTAAGGTCAGCCCCTCTCAAATCTCAAACGTCCACGGCAGATAGGGACCGAACTGTCTCACGACGTTCTAAACCCAGCTCGCGTACCACTTTAAATGGCGAACAGCCATACCCTTGGGACCGGCTTCAGCCCCAGGATGTGATGAGCCGACATCGAGGTGCCAAACACCGCCGTCGATATGAACTCTTGGGCGGTATCAGCCTGTTATCCCCGGAGTACCTTTTATCCGTTGAGCGATGGCCCTTCCATACAGAACCACCGGATCACTAAGACCTACTTTCGTACCTGCTCGACGTGTCTGTCTCGCAGTCAAGCGCGCTTTTGCCTTTATACTCTACGACCGATTTCCGACCGGTCTGAGCGCACCTTCGTACTCCTCCGTTACTCTTTGGGAGGAGACCGCCCCAGTCAAACTACCCACCATACACTGTCCTCGATCCGGATAACGGACCAGAGTTAGAACCTCAAGGTTGCCAGGGTGGTATTTCAAGGATGGCTCCATGAGAACTGGCGTCCCCACTTCAAAGCCTCCCACCTATCCTACACAAGCAAGCTCAAAGTCCAGTGCAAAGCTATAGTAAAGGTTCACGGGGTCTTTCCGTCTAGCCGCGGATACACTGCATCTTCACAGCGATTTCAATTTCACTGAGTCTCGGGTGGAGACAGCGCCGCCATCGTTACGCCATTCGTGCAGGTCGGAACTTACCCGACAAGGAATTTCGCTACCTTAGGACCGTTATAGTTACGGCCGCCGTTTACCGGGGCTTCGATCAAGAGCTTCGCTTGCGCTAACCCCATCAATTAACCTTCCGGCACCGGGCAGGCGTCACACCCTACGTCCACTTTCGTGTTTGCAGAGTGCTGTGTTTTTAATAAACAGTCGCAGCGGCCTGGTATCTTCGACCGGCATGGGCTTACGTAGTAAATACTTCACCCTCACCGGCGCACCTTCTCCCGAAGTTACGGTGCCATTTTGCCTAGTTCCTTCACCCGAGTTCTCTCAAGCGCCTTGGTATTCTCTACCTAACCACCTGTGTCGGTTTGGGGTACGGTTCCTAGTTACCTGAAGCTTAGAAGCTTTTCCTGGAAGCATGGCATCAACCACTTCGCATTCTAAAAGAACGCTCGTCATCAGCTCTCGGCCTTGATCTCCCGGATTTACCTAAGAAATCAGCCTACCACCTTAAACACGGACAACCAACGCCGTGCTGGCCTAGCCTTCTCCGTCCCTCCATCGCAGTAACTAGAAGTACGGGAATATTAACCCGTTTCCCATCGACTACGCATTTCTGCCTCGCCTTAGGGGCCGACTAACCCTGCGTCGATTAACGTTGCGCAGGAAACCTTGGTCTTTCGGCGTGCGAGTTTTTCACTCGCATTGTCGTTACTCATGTCAGCATTCGCACTTCTGATACCTCCAGCAAGCTTCTCAACTCACCTTCACAGGCTTACAGAACGCTCCTCTACCGCTCATCCAAAGGATGAACCCGTAGCTTCGGTGTATGGTTTGAGCCCCGTTACATCTTCCGCGCAGGCCGACTCGACTAGTGAGCTATTACGCTTTCTTTAAAGGGTGGCTGCTTCTAAGCCAACCTCCTAGCTGTCTAAGCCTTCCCACATCGTTTCCCACTTAACCATAACTTTGGGACCTTAGCTGACGGTCTGGGTTGTTTCCCTTTTCACGACGGACGTTAGCACCCGCCGTGTGTCTCCCGTGCTGACACTTGCTGGTATTCGGAGTTTGCATCGGTTTGGTAAGTCGGGATGACCCCCTAGCCGAAACAGTGCTCTACCCCCAGCAGTGATACACGAGGCGCTACCTAAATAGCTTTCGAGGAGAACCAGCTATCTCCGAGCTTGATTAGCCTTTCACTCCGATCCACAGGTCATCCGCTAACTTTTCAACGGTAGTCGGTTCGGTCCTCCAGTCAGTGTTACCTAACCTTCAACCTGCCCATGGATAGATCGCCCGGTTTCGGGTCTATACCCAG